>NZ_JBITJM010000001.1:0-747368 GCF_044460025.1 Streptomyces sp. NPDC050161
CGGGGTCGCCCCGCAGCGACAGGTGCCAACACCGGCAGCTTCTTGACTGGTAGCTGAGGGCACATGCGTCGAGGAGACGACCCGGTGCGGCCCCTCCGACCCACCCCCACCCACCAACCCCACACGACAATGCCCCAGGTGAGAGTGAGCCAGAGCACACCTGCCGTATCGTTGAGGCGTTCCGCCGGGGAGCGGACCACGGGCGAGCAGTGATCGGAAGGGCAGTGCGCAGGCATCGGACAGGGAGCGGGCGGTGACCACCGACGACTCGGGCGCCGACGACGCCGGCGGATCGGCCGACGGCGCGGCCACCGACGGCACCGCGCCCGCAGAGAACGCGTCCGCCGACCCGGACGACACCATCGCCATCCGGCTGGAGGCGCTGATCCTCGGCGCCGACCGCCGCTACACACCGTTCCAGGCGGCCCGCAGCGCCGGCGTCTCGATGGACCTGGCGGCCCGGTTCTGGCGCGCCATGGGATTCGCCGACATCGGTCAGGTCAAGGCGCTGACCGAGGCCGACGTCCTGGCCCTGCGGCGGCTCGCGGGACTCGTCGAGGCCGGGCTGCTGAGCGAGGCGATGGCCGTGCAGGTCGCGCGTTCCACCGGGCAGACCACCGCCCGGCTCGCCGACTGGCAGATCGACTCGTTCCTGGAGGGCCTCACCGAGCCACAGGACTCCGGGATGACCCGTACGGAGATCACCTACCCGCTCGTCGAGCTGCTCCTCCCCGAGCTGGAGGAGTTCTTGGTCTACGTCTGGCGGCGCCAGCTCGCCGCGGCGACCGGCCGGGTCGTACGGGCCCAGGACGACGACGAGATGGTCGACCGCAGGCTGGCCGTCGGCTTCGCCGACCTGGTGGGCTTCACCCGCCTGACCCGCCGCCTGGAGGAGGAGGAACTGGGCGAACTGGTCGAGGCGTTCGAGACCACCTGCTCCGACCTGGTGGTCGCGCACGGCGGCCGGCTCATCAAGACCCTCGGCGACGAAGTGCTCTTCGCCGCCGACGACGCGGGCACCGCCGCGGAGATCGGCCTGCGGCTGATCGAGACGATGACGAACGACGAGACGATGCCCGAGCTGCGGGTCGGCATCGCGTTCGGCACGGTCACGACCCGCATGGGCGACGTCTTCGGTACGACCGTCAATCTCGCCAGCCGGCTGACGTCGATAGCGCCGAAGGACACGGTGCTGGTGGACGAGGCGTTCGCGAAGGAGCTGGGCCGCACCGGCGACGCACCGGTGTCGGAGGCGGCAGCGGCTGCCGCGGAGAAGGCCGCGGCGCAGGCGGAGGCGGACGGCATGGTCCCGGCCCTGCCGACGTACCGCTTCGCGTTGCAGCCGATGTGGCAGCGCCCCGTGCGCGGCCTCGGCGTCGTCGAACCCTGGCTGCTGAGCCGCCGCGACTGAGGAAGCGCCCCCGAACACCACGAACGCTCCGAACACCACGAACACCACGAACGCTCCGAACACCACGATCGCCCCGATCGCCCCGACCTCCCTGTCGCCCCGCCGCCGCACCTGGAATGATCGCCGCGGGACCGAATCAACGGTCGTTAACAGGGAGGGACGTATGCAGCGCTTCGGTGAATGGGTCGGCGTGGACCGGCACGGCTTCGTGGCGGAACTGGTCATGGACCGCCCCAAGGCGATGAACGCGGTGTCCACGGCGATGGCCGACAGCCTGGCGCGGGCCTGCGCCGAACTGGCCGCCGACGCTTCCGTGCGGGCGGTCGTGCTCAGCTCCACCCACGAGCGGGCGTTCTGCGTCGGCGCCGACCTCAAGGAGCGGAACTCCTTCACGGACGCGGACCTGATGCGGCAGCGCCCGCACACCCGCGCCGCGTACACGGGCGTCCTGGAGCTGCCGCAGCCCACCATCGCCGCGGTGCACGGCTTCGCGCTGGGCGGCGGCTTCGAGCTGGCGCTGGCCTGCGACCTGATCGTGGCCGACGGCAGTGCGGTGGTCGGCCTGCCCGAGGTGTCGGTGGGGGTGATCCCGGGCGGCGGCGGTACGCAGCTGCTGCCGCGCCGGGTGGGTGCGGCCCGCGCCGCCGAGCTGGTGTTCACCGCCCGCCGGGTGCCGGCCGACGAGGCCGCGCGGCTCGGCCTCGTCGACCAGCTGGTGGCGGACGGCCGGGACCGTACGGAGGCGCTGGCGCTGGCGGCCGGGATCGCCCGTAACTCGCCGGTCGGGCTGCGGGCGGCGAAGCGTGCGCTGCGGCTCGGTCACGGCCTCGACCTGCGGGCCGGGCTCGAAGTGGAGGACGCGGCGTGGCGCAGCGTGGCGTTCTCCGGTGACCGCGCCGAGGGTGTCGCGGCGTTCAACGAGAAGCGGGATCCGGACTGGCCCGGCGAGTGAGCCGGGCCCGCCCCCGCGCCGCCGCCGAAGGTGCCCCTGGCTGAGGAGTGCGCCCCGGTATGGAAGGCGCACGGAAGGGGCGAATAGGATGAAACATTCCTACGCTGGGGCGCAAGGCGTGCTCACGGTGACGGAATGCGAGGGTCCGGTGACGGCTGAGGGCGATGTGAGGCTGCGGGCCGTGGTGGAGCTGGCGCAGGCGATGGCGACGGCGCACACACCACGGGAGTCCGCCCATGCGGCGGCGCAGGGCGTGCGGCTGGCCCTGGGTGGCTCCTTCGCCGCGATCTCGGCCTGGGAGCGCGACCTGGGGCAGCTGCGGGTGCTGGTCAACGTCGGTGAACTCGCCGAAGGTGAGCAGGAGTTCCCCGACGACGAGACGTATCCGGTGCACGAGTTCCCGGAGATCGCCGGCTTCCTGCACGAGCGGTGGGCGGACGGCGGCCCGCCCGACGCCTGGGTGGAGACCGCGGGCGAGTCGCCCGCGCCCGCGGCGTCCGGTCCGTGCAACCACCGGCGGGCGGCTGCGCTGCACCGCCGCGGCCGTGGCTGCTGCGTGGTCGCGCCGATTGTGCTGGACGGGCGGGCCTGGGGCGAGCTGTACGTCGCGCGCCGGGCCGGGGAGCCGGTGTTCGGCGGCGGGGACGCGGAGTTCGCGACCGTGCTCGCCGCCGTGGCGGCTGCCGGGATCGCGCAGACCGAACGGCTGGCGGAGGCCCGCAGGCTCGCCTTCACCGATGCGCTGACCGGGCTCGCCAACCGCCGTGCCGTCGACATGCGGCTGGACGAGGCGCTGGAGCTGCACCGCGCGGATGCGGCCGTGGTCAGCCTGGTCGTGTGCGACCTGAACGGGCTGAAGCAGGTGAACGACTCCCGCGGCCACGCGGTCGGCGACCGGCTGCTGGAACGATTCGGCTCGGTCCTCTCGCTGTGCGGCGCGATGCTGCCCGGCACCCTCGCCGCCCGCCTCGGTGGCGACGAGTTCTGTCTGCTCGCGGTCGGCCCCGCCGCCGACGACGTGGTCGAGGTGGCCGGTGAACTGTGCGAGCGGGCGGGGGAGTTGGACCTGGGTGAGGGGGTCGCGGTGGGTGTCGCGTCGACCGGCGACCCGATCGGCCAGGTGTGCAGTGCCCGCCGGCTCTTCCGGCTCGCGGACGCCGCGCAGTACCGCGCGAAGGCGGCCCGTGCCCACAAACCGGTGGTCGCCGGGCGGGACGGCGGCGCGGACGATCCGGTCGTGCGGCTCGCGGACGCCCCGGAGCGGCGTCCGGGCCCGGAGCGGCGGCGGTTCCGGAGGTGAGGTGGATGCGACGCGGCGTGCGCTGACGTCGATGGCGGCCCGCTGCGGCGGGCGGCCTCGCAGGTCACCGGCCGGGTAAGGAGTGATTGGCCGATCCGGTGGTGACATCCGGCGATTCAAACTCTAGGGTGCCTGAATATGGATATGCACACTGTGGTGCTCGGGACGTCCGGCACGACCGCGCAGGACGTCATCGCGGTGGCCCGCGGCGCCGCCCGGATCGAGCTGTCCGACGACACCCTCGCGGCCGTCGCCGCCAGCCGCGCCTTCATCGACGACCTCGCCGCCAAGCCCGACCCGGTCTACGGCGTCTCCACCGGCTTCGGTGCCCTCGCCGTCCGCCACATCAGCCCCGAACTCCGCGCCCAGCTCCAGCGCAACATCGTCCGCTCCCACGCCGCGGGGATGGGCCCGCGGGTGGAGCGCGAGGTCGTCCGCGCCCTGATGTTCCTGCGCCTGAAGACACTCGCCTCCGGACACACCGGCGTACGCCCCCTGGTCGTCGAGACCATGGCCGCGCTGCTCAACGCCGGCATCACCCCCGTCGTCCACGAATACGGCTCGCTCGGCTGCTCCGGCGACCTCGCGCCGCTCTCGCACTGCGCGCTGACGCTGATGGGCGAGGGGGACGCCGAGGGCCCCGACGGCGCCGTGCGGCCCGCCGCCGAACTCCTCGCCGCGCACGGCATCGCCCCCGTCGAACTGCGCGAGAAGGAGGGTCTGGCGCTCCTCAACGGCACCGACGGCATGCTCGGCATGCTCGTGATGGCCTGCGCCGACCTCGCCCGCCTGTTCACCTCTGCCGACATCACCGCGGCCCTCTCCCTGGAGGCGCTGCTCGGCACGGACAAGGTCCTCGCGCCCGAGCTGCACGCCATCCGCCCGCACCCCGGGCAGGCCGCGTCGGCCGCCAACATGCTCAAGGTGCTTGCCGGTTCGGGCTTCACGGGGCACCACCAGGACGACGCGCCGCGCGTCCAGGACGCGTACTCGGTCCGCTGCGCCCCGCAGGTCGCGGGCGCCGGCCGGGACACCCTCGACCACGCCTGCCGGGTCGCCGACCGCGAGCTGGCCGCCGCCGTCGACAACCCCGTGGTGCTGCCGGACGGCCGGGTCGAGTCGAACGGCAACTTCCACGGCGCGCCGGTCGCCTACGTCCTGGACTTCCTCGCCGTCGCCGCCGCCGACCTCGGCTCCATCGCCGAGCGCCGCACCGACCGCCTGCTGGACAAGAACCGCTCGCACGGCCTGCCCGCCTTCCTGGCCGGCGACCCGGGTGTCGACTCGGGCCTGATGATCGCCCAGTACACGCAGGCCGCCCTGGTCAGCGAGATGAAGCGGCTGGCGGCGCCCGCGTCGGTCGACTCCATCCCGTCGTCGGCGATGCAGGAGGACCACGTCTCCATGGGCTGGTCCGCCGCCCGCAAGCTGCGCACCGCCGTCGACAACCTGGCCCGGATCATCGCCGTCGAGCTGTACGCGGCGACCCGCGCGGTGGAGATGCGCGAGGGGCTGACACCGGCGCCCGCCACCCGCGCGGTGGTGGACGCGGCGCGCGAGGCCGGCATACAGGGGCCGGGCGGTGACCGTTTCCTGGCGCCCGACCTGGAGGCCGCGTACGGGTTCGTGCGCTCGGGGAAGCTGATCGCGGCCGTGGAGTCGGTGACCGGCGAACTGGCCTGACGGGACGGCCGCCCCGGAGGGAGGCGGCCTGCCTGGTGAGTGAGGAGAGCGGCGGTCCGTCCCGGTGGCGGGCCGCCGCTTCGCGTACGCGGGGCCCGGTTCGCCGCGTCAGACCGTGTCGTCCCGGGTGCGGCGCACGGAGTAGCTGACCAGGCCCGCCCCGAGGGCGAGGCAGGCGGCGCCGCCGATGACGTAGGGCGTGGTGTCCGGGCTGCCGGTTGCGGCGAGGGAGTGCGAGGTCGCGCCGTCCGGCCGCGCGCCGGTACCGCTCTGCGGCACGCCGCCCGACATGGTGGTGGGGTTGTTCTGCCCGCCCTCGTCCTCCGGCGCCGTACCGGCGACCGATGAGGCCCGCGCGTCGGCCGCGGCCCCTCCGGGAGCCTCCACGATCGCGTTGGCGGACGGTACGAACCACAAGGCGATCAACACCGACCCCGCGGCGGCAGCGGTCAGCAGTGGTCGTCGTGCGGTCACAGAAACAATCCCCCTTGTGGGTCCGGCGAATTGGCCGCTGACCGCAGATGTTAGTGACCGCCGCGGGTCGCGGGGAAGTCGGGCCCTGGACGTGTTTACCCTCCGTCCCATGAGCAATGGTGAGACATCACGGTTTGTACGTCTTCACGTCGAACTGGTCATGGAGGTCACGGACTCCGGCCTGCTGACCGCGGCGGCGGTCGAGCAGGTCGCCGGCGATCCCTCGCTGCCCGACGAGGGCCGCAAGCAGGCCGAGGAGACGGTCAGGGACGATCCGGCCGAGGCGCTGGCGCACCTGGTCGATCCGTTCGACCTGGTCACCGCCGTCCCCGGCACCGCACTCGCGCAGGCTTCCTGGAGCAGCGAGGAAATGACCGACTACGACCCGGACGCCGAGTGGGACGCCGCGGAGTGGGATCTCGCGGGCGAAGTCGCCGTCGAAGAGGAGGTCTGACCCGTCCCCGACCCGTCCGGAACACCGTCCGGAGCCGCTCTGTGCGGCCCGGCGACCGCCCTCGTTGACCCCTGTGCGACCGCTTCGTCGCACAGGGGTCGATTGCGTGGCCTTCCCCACACTTTGTGCAGGTGTGGAACGGGCGAAACGGAACATGCGTTCATAGGACGTCGGCCGGGAAGCCTGCGTCCGGTCAGCGGCTCGGGGAAATACGTATATCGGTAGCAATGGAGAAGCGTGTGATGACGGACAGCAAGCGCCGCAAGGGCTTCATAGCCGCTGCCGCGTTGCTCGGGGGCGTAGTCACGCTCTCGGCGTGCGGCGGAGGCGCAGGCGGCGGCAGCAGCGCCAAGCACGACACCTCCCACCAGGTGGACGAGGCCGCCGCGAAGGACGCCTCGCAGGCCAAGATCAAGATCACGCCCAAGGACGGCTCGGCCACCGCGGGCATCAGCAACGACGCCAAGGTCACGGTCAGCGGCGGCAAGCTCACCGACGTCACGATGACCGACGTCGAGTCCAAGAAGACCGTCGAGGGCAAGCTCGCCGCCGACGGCAGCTCCTGGAAGCCCGCGAAGGACCTCGACCGCTCGACGAAGTACAAGATCACCGCGCACGCGGTGGACGACGAAGGACGCAAGGCGGTGGAGAACTCCACCTTCACCACCGTCTCCCCGGCGAACAGCTTCATCGGCAACTTCACACCAGAGGACGGCTCCACCGTCGGCGTCGGCATGCCGGTCTCGCTCCGCTTCGACAAGCCCGTGAAGAACAAGAAGGACGTCGAGTCGGCGATCGAGGTCGCCTCCAGCAGCAACCAGAAGGTCGTCGGCCACTGGTTCGACGACACCCGCCTGGACTTCCGCCCCCAGGAGTACTGGAAGGCGAACTCCAAGGTCACGATGAAGCTGGACCTCGACGGCGTCGAGGCGTCATCCGGCGTCCGGGGCATCCAGGACAAGACCGTCAGCTTCACCGTCGGCCGCTCGCAGGTCAGCACCGTCGACGCGGACACCCACCGGATGACGGTGGTGCGCGACGGCAAGACGATCAAGACCATCCCGATCTCGGCGGGCAGCGCGGAGCACCCGACCTACAACGGCAAGATGGTCATCTCCGAGAAGTACAAGCAGACCCGGATGGACGGCTCCACCGTCGGCTTCACGAACAACGACGGCAAGGGCGAGTACGACATCCCCGACGTCCCGCACGCGATGCGCCTGTCCACGTCCGGCACGTTCATCCACGGCAACTACTGGGGCAAGGGCATCTTCGGCAGCTCCAACACCAGCCACGGCTGCATCGGCCTGGCCGACGCCAAGGGCGCGGGCGACGCGTCCACGGACGGCGCGTGGTTCTTCGACCACTCCCTCACCGGCGACATCGTCCACATGGTCAACTCCCCGGACAAGACCATCCAGCCGGACAACGGCCTCAACGGCTGGAACATGAGCTGGCAGCAGTGGGTCGCGGGCAGCGCCCTGAAGGGCGGCGCAGGCAACTAGGGTCTGCCGCCCGGCCGCGCCCCGGCCGCCCCGCAAAGCCTGAGCCCGGACGCCCGGTGCCGCCGAAAATACGGCGCGCCGGGCGTCCGCGCTGCGTACGGTGCCCCGCATGGTGCAGTCCCACGACACGTCCCGCAGGGCACCGGCCGGCCCCGCCCACCGGATCGACGCCGCGTCCGACGCCTGCGTCGACGCCTGGTGCGCCGTGCTCGCCGCCGCCCACGCCCACGACCGGCCCGACCTCCCCGCCCCCGAACGGGCCGCCGAGGCGGGCCGGTTGCGCGTCCCCGCGCTGCACAGCCGCGCCGCCGCCTTCGCCGTGCCCGCGCCGGGCGGCGGATACGCGGGGGTCGCCCTGGTCCGCCTCTTCGACTCGGCGGACAACACCCACACCGCCTTCCTCGACGCCCTGACCGTCCACCCCCGCCACCGCGGGGCCGGGGTCGGCGGCGCCCTGTGGGCCGAGGTACACGCCCTGCTCGCGGCCGAGTCCCGTACGTCGGTGAGCGCGCAGCTCGACGCGGGCGGTCCGGGCGAGGTCTTCGCGCGGTCCCAAGGGGCCGTCTGCGCCCTGCCGTTGGTCGCGTACGTGCAGGACGTGACGCGGGCGCCCGCGGACGGCCGCCCGGCGCTCCCGGACGGCTACCGCTTCCTCGCCTGGAGCGGCCAGGTCCCCGACGCGTACGCCGACACGCACGCCCGCGCGCACCAGGCCATGGACGACGCGCCCACCGGCGACCTCGACGCACAGCCCGACTCCTGGGACGCCGCACGGGTCCGCGCCGCCGCCCAGGTCGTCATCGACCGCGGCGGGGTGCTGCTGACCGTGGCGGCGCTCGCCACGGCCGACGACAGCGTGGCCGCCTACACCGAACTCGTGCTGCCCACACCGCGATCCGTACGGGCCCTCCAGTACGACACCGTCGTCCTGCCCGCCCACCGCGGCCGTGGCATCGGCCGGGCCGTCAAGCTCCGCATGCGGGAGGTGCTGCGCGCGGCGCACCCCGGCGTACGGGAGATCATGACGACCGTCGCCGACGACAACACCCCGATGCGCGCGGTGAACGCGGCGCTCGGCTACCGCCCGGAGGGCGGCCTCGGCGTCCACCAGCTGCGGCTGTGAGCGCGGGCGGCCGGGCTCGTCCCGGCACTCGTAGAGTGGCAAGGTGAGCGAGCGTACGAGGAACGGGCGGGGCGGACGGCCGCCGTCGGATGCGGCGGAGCTGGTCGGGAGCGTGCTCGGCCGGGTCAGGTACGCACCGGACGGCGCGGCGGCCGATGACGCCGTGGAGGCCGGCGCGTCGATGCTGGCGGCGGCCGACCGGGAGGCCGTCGGCGCCGCGCTGGTGGCCGCCGCGGCCGACGCCGTACGGCAGTGCAGGGCGGGCGGCTGGCTCCCCGCCGACCTGGAGCGGATCGTACGGCGGGACGCGGCGGAGCCCGGCCTCGTCGCGCTGGTCGTGGACGCCGTCGCCGCCGAGGCACGGACCGGCGCGGGGCGGCCCCGCAGCTCCGCCGCCGACCCGCGCTGGGCCGAGCAGGCGGGGCGGCTGGGCGCCGAGGTCTGGTGGCCGTCCGACGGCGGCTACCTCGACGCGCTGGCCGCCCGCCGCCGCACCTCCCGCTTCGAGGCCGCCTGCGCCGTCCTGGCCGCGCTGCGCGCCCTCGCGCGGCTGCCGCGGATCACCCCGCTGCCCGCCATGGCCGCGGCCCCTGCGGAGCGGACCGCAGGGCCCGGGGCGTCCCGTGCGCTCGGCCGGATCCGCGGGCTGCTGGCCAAGGCGGAGGCCACCGACTACGCCGAGGAGGCCGAGGCGCTGTCGGCGAAGGCGCAGGAGCTGATGGCCAGGCACAGCATCGACGCGGCACTCCTGGCCGGGGCCGACGGCACGGCCGCCGGGGCGCCGGGCGGCCCCTCGGCGGTCCGCATCGGCATCGAGGGCCCGTACGAACAGGCCAAGGCGCTCCTCCTGGACGCCGTCGCCGCGGCCAACCGCTGCCAGGCCGTCTGGTCGTCCGACGTGGCCTTCTCCACCCTCATCGGCTTCGAAACCGACCTGGAGGCCGCCGAGTTGCTCTACACCTCGCTGCTGCTCCAGGCCACCGGCGCGATGCACCGGGCGGGCGACGCGCAGCACACGAGCGGCCGGTCCCGCCGCACCCGCGACTTCCGCCAGACCTTCCTGGTCGCCTACGCCGACCGCATCCGCAGCCGCCTGTCGGCCGCCACCGCGGCGGCCACCGCCGAAGCCACCGCCGAGACCGCGGCCCCCGGCCTCCTCCCGGTGCTCGCGGCCCGCGAAGTGGCCGTCGACGAGGCCGCGGGCGCGCTGTTCCCCGACACCGCCCCCGTCCGCCTGCGCGGCGTGCGCGACGCCGACGGCTGGCACCAGGGCACCGCGGCGGCGGACCGCGCCCGGTTGGCGGGTCGCGAGGAGGGGTGAACGGAGGCCGGAGAGCAGGGTGGTCGGCCCCGGGGCGGCCGTGTGCCGCGGCGGTGGCCGCCCGCTATCCCGCCGCTGCCGCCGACCGCTTCCGGAAGCACACCCGGTCCTGCCCCGGCCCGTCGTAGTCGGCCCGTACGGCCGCCCCGTTCCCGGACGCCGCTCCCTCCACCTCGAAGCCCATCGCGCGGTGGAAGGCGATCGACCCCGTGTTGGCGGGTGAGGTGATGGCCCGTACGACCTCGCGCCCCGCCGCCGACGCCTGCGCGAAGAACCCCTCGTACAGCCTGCGGGCCAGGCCCGTGCCTCTCAACTCCGGCCGTACGCCCACGAAATGGATGTACGCCTCGTCGGCGTGGTCCGCGGAGTGGAAGCCCACCAGGAACCCGGCGACGCCGCCGCGCGCCGGCTCCGCCACCCAGCTCGTCCCCGCGAAGTGCTGGAGGAACAGCCGGGGCAGCAGCAGCGACAACTCCCGCGCCTCGGCGGGCGTACGCGAATCGCCCCACCACTCCTGCACGGCGCCCACCAGCGCCGGATAGTCGTCCTCGCGCGCCTGCCTGATCCGTACGCCCGTGTCCGCCGCCGCCCGTTCACCCATGCCGTCCGTCCCTTCCACGGTGTCCTTCGCCGCACCCAGCCATAACACGGGCGGCGGGGCGGCCTTCGGGTGGTGCGCGGTGGGACGCGGGCCATGCGCGAGAGGCCCCGACCGGAGTCGGGGCCTCAGTGTGTGCGTGCCGGGGTCCGTGCCGTCCGGACCCGGCGGCTCAGAAGTCGTCGGCGCCGTTGCGCAGTTCGGGCGTCCAGTAGCCGGTCTTCGCGACCGCGTCGTCGACGGCGATGCCGCCCTTGGGCGCGGTGACGACCTTGCTGCCCTCGGCGGGCCCGTCGGCGGCGAAGAGGTTCACGTTGAAGGAGGTGACGGCGTGGTTGTCCTCGTGGGCGCCGCCGTTGTTGATCCGCACGGCCGCGTAGGCGGGGGCGCCGGCCTTCAGCACGACGGGGGTGCCCGGCTTGCTCTTGGCGACGGCCGGTACGTCCTTGGCGGTGTGGATGTCGCCGAACGCGATCAGCGGGTACTGGAGCAGCGTGCAGGAGTGGCCCGAGGTGTTCTTGGCGGTCAGCGTGATGTGTGTGGTGGGCACGCCGTCCTGCTTGGCCGCGGTGATCTTCACGTCCTTGGCGGCGCAGGCCGGAGTGGCGCCGGCGGCCTTCTTCTTGGCGGCGGTCTGCTCGGCGGGAGCGGCCGAGTCGGAGCCGGAGGTTCCGGAACCGGCGGTGTCCTTCTTCCCGGCGTCCGAGCCCTGCTCGGTGTCGGCGCCGGTGTCCTTCGACGCCGGGGCGGACGCGGCGCTCGCCTTGTCCTTCGCGTCCTTCGCGCCGTCACCGTCGCCACCGCAGGCGGTGAGCGTCAGGCTGAGGGCGGCGACGGCGGTCGCGGCGAGAACGGCAGGGCGGCGGATGGCGGTACGCATGAGGGGCTCCCCCGGTGAGGTTGTCGACGCCAGGTGCGGACGACTGGTCTGCTCACAGCTTGGGGTCCGGCCCTGACGTTCCTCTGACGTGCCGCTGACGCCGCGCTGGCGGCGCGCTGGCGGCGCCGGAGCGGGGCCCTTCCGCCCCGCCCGGAGCGGGGCCTTCCGCCGCAGGCGCGGCCCGTCACAACTGCGCGTGGCGGAACGGCAATCGGCAGCGAGGGCCCCGTACCGCCTACGAGGCGCTGACGCCCGCCCGCCGATCGCGGCGCTGCTTGAGATGGCCCGCGCCTGCCAGCGCCGCCACCACGACGGCCGTACCGGCGAGCTGATGACGGCCGTCCGCGCCGGCGGCCATGACGGCGAAGACGCCGAGGATGGCGGCGAACGCGAGCCAGGTCAGGTAGGGGAAGCCCCACATCCGCACCGAGAGCAGCTCGGGCGCCTCGCGCTCCAGACGGCGGCGCATCTTCAGCTGGGTGAGGCAGACGATGGACCAGACGACCAGCACCGAGCAGCCGGCGATGTTCAGCAGCCAGGCGAACACGGTGGTCGGCCAGATGATCCCGGCGATCACGGCGGCGAAGCCGAACAGGCAGGACGCCACCACGGCCGCCGCCGGCACGCCCCTGGTGACCTTGCCCAGGAAACGCGGGCCCTGGCCCCGGTTGACCAGGGAGTACGCCATGCGCGACGAGCCGTAGATGTTGGCGTTCATCGCGGAGAGCAGCGCCACCAGCACCACGATCTGCATGATCGTGCCGGCTGCCGGGATGCCGAGCCGGTCGAGCACGGTGACGTACGGGCCGTCCGTGGCGACCTTCGGGTTGTTCCACGGCACCAGGGTGACGACCACGGCCATGGAGCCGATGTAGAAGACGGCGATGCGCCAGACCGCGGTGCGGACGGCACGGGCGACGTTCCGGCTCGGGTTGTCCGACTCCGCCGCCGCGATGGTGACGGTCTCCAGACCGGCGAACCCGGAAATGGTGGTCAGCAGCCCGGCCGCGAGTCCGGCGGCGCCGGTCGGGAAGAAGCCGCCGTGGCCGGTGAGATGGCTGGTGCCGGGTGCGTTGCCGAACACCCCGAGAATGCCGAGCACGCCCAGCACCAGAAAAGCGACGATCATGGTGACCTTGATGGCGGAGAACCAGAACTCGAACTCACCGAAGTTCTTGACCGCGGTCAGATTGCTGGCGCAGAAGAACACCATGAAGATCGCCACCCAGCCGTAGGCGGGGATGAACGACACCCAGTTGTGCATGATCGTGCCCGCCGCGGTGGCCTCGGCGGCCACACCGGCGCAGAGCATCAGCCAGTACATCCAGCCCGATGTGGTGCTCGCCCAGGAGCCGAGTTCCTCCTCGGCATGCACCGAGAACGAGCCGGTGGAGGGCCGCGCCGCGGACATCTCGCCGAGCATCCGCATGATCAGCATGACCAGCGCGCCGGTCCCCATGAAGAGCAGGATGATCGCCGGCCCGGCCGCGGCGATGCCGACCCCGGAGCCCACGAAGAGCCCCGCGCCGATGACCCCGCCGAGCGCGATCATCGACAGATGGCGCTGCTTGAGGCCGTGCGACAGCACGGGCGCGCGGTCCTGCACTGCCTCGTGTTCCTGCACGGCCTGCGGGGCGCCCTGGGGTGACCGGGTGCTTGTCGGACTCATGGTCGCCTGTTCATTGCTTGAGACGTCTGGTGAGCCTGACGAGTGTGCGGGCCACCCTGCGCGTATGGCGTGAACGCCCGCTATTCGGACCATTCACTTACACGTGGTGAAGGCGCTGATACGCAGGTGAATGCTGCTTCCCGCCGAAGTCAGTCCCCGGCCGGAGCCACACCCACCGGGCAGCTCATGCCCGTCCCGCCGATCCCGCAGTACCCGGCCGGGTTCTTGTCGAGGTACTGCTGGTGGTACCCCTCGGCCGGGTAGAAGGGGCGGGGCTCGGCCGGGAGGATCTCGGTGGTGATGTCGGCGTAGCCGCCCGCCCGGAGTACGGCGGCGTAGGCGTCGCGGGAGGCTTCGGCGGCCTGCTGCTGGGCGGGGGAGTGGGTGTAGATCGCGGAGCGGTACTGGGTGCCGACGTCGTTGCCCTGGCGGAAGCCCTGGGTCGGGTCGTGGGACTCCCAGAACAGCTTCAGGAGAGCGGTGTACGGCACGACGGCGGGGTCGAAGACGACGCGCACGGCCTCGGTGTGTCCGGTGTGGCCGCTGCACACCTCTTCGTAGGTGGGGTGGGGGGTGTGGCCGCCCTGATAGCCGGTCAGCGTCGTCCAGACCCCCTCGGTCTGCCAGAACTTCCGCTCGGCGCCCCAGAAGCAGCCCAGGCCGAAGTCGGCGGTCTCCAGGCCGTCCGGGTACGGGCCGAGCAGCGGATTGCCGAGGACGGTGTGCCGCTCGGGGACGCTGAAGCCCCGTTCGGGGCGGCCCTTGAGCGCCTCATCAGGGGTGGGGAGGTGGTTCTTGAAGCGGGAGAACAGCATCGTGATCAGGCTCCGGGAGAGACGGCGACGGCGGACGTGGCGGCGGACGCGACAGCGGGCCGCCCGCCACGTGGGGGCGGCCCTCCGTGCAACGCCGGGGGCCCGGCCGGCATTCCGGCGAGGGCCACGGCCGCCCGGTCAGTGCCCCGGGGGCGTGAAGCCCGCCGAGGTGCCGCCCATCCGCTCCCAGCCGGCGATGGCCAGCGCCCGGTAGGCGGCGTACTCGCCCGCGGGGTTGCGGCCGTAGGACCACGGGACGGCCCCGACATGGCCGTCCACCTCGCGCAGCTGCTCCATGGCCTCGGCGTACCGCTCGGCGCGTACCAGGAACCAGATGAGGAGGTGGCGGACGTGCGGTGCCATGGGGTGGTCGGCCGGCGCCTCGCGCAGCGCGAAGTGCGCGCCCTCGATGGCCCGCTCGATCACCGCGCTCTGGTAGAGGCCGCGGACCATGTTGGCCTCGGGGATGTGCTCGTAGACCGCGAACAGGGGGAGGGCGGGGAGCAGGCTCTTCTCCGGGGCCCCGGACGCCGCGCGCTCGGCGAACGCCTCGGCCTCCTTGCGGGAGCCGTGCCACTTCTCCGACCAGTACGGCAGCGCCGCGAGATGCGCGCCCATGTGCTGCGGGGCGCGCTGGACGACCTTGGACCACAGCTCTTCGTAGTCGGCCGGCCGGTTGTGCAGACCGCGGGCGACGGCGAGTTCGACGATGTACGGGATCGGGCTGCCGGGGGCCAGCAGGGCCGCCTCGCCGCAGACCGTACGGGCCTCCTCCAGGATCATCCGGAAGTCCTGCGAGCCGGGGTCGCGCAGCGCCTGGAGGACGAGGAACTGGGCGTGGGTCTGGGCGCCGCCGGGATCCTTGGGCGCCTCCAGACGCCAGGTCCGCAGCCAGACGCCGCCGGCCCGCGGCACACCGGCCGGCTGCCCGCCCTTCGTGAGCGCGGGGCCGTACCGCCCCTGCTCCGCCGTCTCGGCGGCCGGCTCGAAGGCCGCCGATCCGGCCAGCGTCTGGACCCGCTGCCAGCGCCGCTCCCAGTCGTCCCCGGTGGACTTCAGCAGCGCGGCGGCCGGGCGCCAGTCGCCGGTGCGCCGGATCTCCGCGAGCGCGTCGTCGAGTTCCTCGTCGGGTCCTGGCAGGCGGACGTCGAGCGCGTCGAGCGGTACGAAGCCGTAGCCCGCCATCGGGTCGGATGCCACCACCAGGCCCTGCCGGGCCTGCTGCGCGGCCCGCCGGCGCCGCATCCAGGGCAGGAAGACGACACCGCCGATCGCGGTCGCGGCGATGAGCACGAGCAGAGCGTCCATGTGGAGAGTCCCGGTCGGAGGTGGAGGGGCGGGGCCGGGGAGCGGCCTTCGTATGTATCCACTCTCCAGCGAACCAGAAAGTTCCGGGAATCTCCGCCCCGGCGGACGACTAGGCTCGGCAGGCATGAGCGATCAGCGCGACCAGCGCCACCAGCACTTCGAGACACTCGCCATCCACGCAGGTCAGGAGCCCGACGAGGGCACCGGCGCGGTGGTGACGCCCATCTACCAGGTGTCCACGTACAAGCAGGACGGTGTCGGCGGGCTGCGCGGCGGCTACGAATACAGCCGCAGTGCCAACCCGACCCGTACCGCCCTTGAGGAGAACCTCGCCGCCCTCGACGGCGGCCGGCGGGGCCTCGCCTTCGCCTCGGGACTCGCCGCCGAGGACTGCCTGCTGCGGACCCTGCTGACCCCCGGCGACCACGTCGTCATCCCCAACGACGCCTACGGCGGCACCTTCCGGCTGTTCGCCAAGGTCGTCGAGCGCTGGGGTGTCGAGTGGTCGGTGGCCGACACGTCCGACCCGCAGGCGGTACGCGCCGCGCTGCGGCCCCGTACGAAGGCGATCTGGGTGGAGACGCCCAGCAACCCGCTGCTCGGCATCAGCGACATCGCGGCGCTGGCCGGTGTCGCCAGGGACGCCGGGGCCCGCCTCGTCGTCGACAACACCTTCGCCAGCCCGTACCTCCAGCAGCCGCTGGCGCACGGTGCCGACGTCGTCGTCTACTCCACGACCAAGTACATGGGCGGTCACTCCGACGTCGTGGGCGGTGCGCTCGTCGTCAACGACGACGCGCTCGGCGAGGAACTGGCCTACCACCAGAACGCCATGGGCGCGATTGCCGGACCGTTCGACGCCTGGCTCGTGATGCGCGGCATCAAGACCCTCGCCGTCCGCATGGACCGGCACAGCGCCAACGCCGCCCGGGTCGCCGAGCTGCTGACCGCGCACCCGAAGGTCACCCACGTCTACTACCCGGGTCTGGCCGAGCACCCCGGACACGAGGTCGCGGCCAAGCAGATGCGGGCCTTCGGCGGCATGGTGTCGTTCCGCGTCGCGGGCGGCGAGCAGGCGGCGGTCGACGTCTGCAACCGGGCGGAGCTGTTCACCCTCGGTGAGTCGCTCGGCGGCGTCGAGTCGCTGATCGAGCACCCGGGACGGATGACGCACGCCTCGACGGCCGGTTCTCCGCTGGAGGTCCCCGCCGACCTCGTACGGCTCTCCGTCGGCATCGAGTCCGTCGACGACCTGCTCGCCGACCTCACCCAGGCACTGGGCTGACCGGCAGGGACGGCTGAGCCGCTGAGCCGACCACCCCTCCACGGGAGGGGTGGTACCGGCCGTCCCGTCCCGCCCCCTGGTGCGGGGCACAGGTCCGGGCCTTCGGCCGGGTCAGGACGCCGGGCCGGACCCCGGCAGTGACGCGGTGACGGTGGCGAGCGAGGCGTTGAAGCGCGTCAGCAGGGTGCAGAACGCCTCGCGCTCCTCCTCGGTCCACTCGTCCGTCACCAGCTCCATCAGCGCACGGCGCGAATTGCGTACCTCGTCGAGGCGGGAGCGCCCGCGGTCGGACAGCTGGAGCACCACCGCCCGGCCGTCCTCGGGGTGGGTGGCGCGGCTGACGAGACCGGAGTCCACCAGCGGTGCGACCTGGCGGGTCACCGTCGACGAGTCGATGCCCATCCCCGCGGCCAGGGCCTTGACACCCATCGGACCTTCCTGGTCCAGGCGGTTGAGCAGCAGGTAGGCGGCGCGGTCCATGGAGTTGCGCGCCTGCCCCACGCCGCCGAGCCGGCTCTGTTCGGCACGACGGGCGAAGACGGCCACTTGGTGTTGCAGCGCGTCGAGAACGGCGGGGTCGGTGTGTGTCGTCATGTCCGAAGTGGTGGGCATGGCCGGGAGCTCGCTTCATGGGGGGCTTACGGATTGGGGGACAGAGTACGCGGCTCGGGCCCGGCCCGTACCGGGGCTGCGCGTTCCGGCCGCGGGCCGGAGGTGGGCCCGCGACCCCGCCCGACCGGCCCCACCTGCGTACGGTGCGCGTCCCGGGCCGGTCTCCGCGCCCGCTCCGGCGCGGGCGCACGTCCGGATCGCTGCCCCTGCCGCGCCCTCCGCGGCGCTCCGGTGGCCGCGGGCGGACGCCGACCGCCGTTCCGCCGCCCGCCCCGGCCGGGAACGCCCGCCGCGGGGGGAACTGCGAGACTGGCCGCATGGCAGATCACCCGCCGCGCCCGTCCGCCGCACCCGTGCCCGCTGCCGACGGGGCGGCCTGCGGGGCCGCCGCGCTCACGGTCGACGACGTGCACGAGGCGCACAAGATGCTCTCCGGCGTCGCGCGGGCCACGGCGATGGAGGGCAGCCGCCATCTGTCCGGGCTGGTCGGCGCCCCGGTGCACCTGAAGTGCGAGAACCTCCAGCGCACCGGGTCCTTCAAGATCCGTGGCGCGTATGTGCGCATCGCCGGTCTGTCGGAGGAGGAACGCGCGGCCGGTGTCGTGGCGGCGAGCGCGGGCAATCACGCGCAGGGGGTGGCGCTGGCCGCGTCCCTGCTCGGGGTGCGTTCGACGGTCTTCATGCCGGTCGACGCCCCGCTGCCGAAGGTCGCCGCGACCCGTGACTACGGCGCCGAGGTGCGGCTGCACGGCCAAGTGGTGGACGAGACGCTGGCCGCCGCCCAGGAGCACGCGCGCGAGACCGGCGCCGTCTTCATCCACCCCTTCGACCACCGGGACATCATCGCAGGTCAGGGCACTGTCGGCCTGGAGATCCTGGAGCAGTGCCCCGAGGTGCGGACCATCGTCGTGGGGGTCGGCGGCGGTCTGGCGGCCGGGGTGGCGGTCGCGGTCAAGGCGCTGCGGCCGGACGTGAAGGTCATCGGCGTGCAGGCGGCGGGCGCTGCCTGCTACCCGCCGTCGCTGGCGGCCGGGCACCCCGTCGCGGTCGGCGGGCTGTCGACGATGGCGGACGGCATCAAGGTCGGGCGGCCGGGCGAGGTGCCGTTCCGGATCGTCGAAGCCCTGGTGGACGAGGTCCGCACGGTCTCCGAGGACGCACTGTCCAGCGCGCTGCTGCTGTGCCTGGAGCGGGCGAAGATGGTGGTGGAGCCGGCCGGGGCGAGCCCGGTGGCGGCGCTGCTCTCGGAGCCCGAGACGTTCGAGGGGCCGGTGGTCGCCGTGCTGTCCGGCGGGAACGTCGACCCGCTGTTGATGCAGCGGATCCTGCGGCACGGCATGGCGGCGGCCGGGCGCTACCTGTCGCTGCGGCTGCGGCTGACGGACCGGCCGGGGGCGCTGGCGACGCTGCTCGGCGTGCTGTCGGATGTCGACGCCAACGTCCTGGACGTGATCCACGTCCGTACCGACCCGCGGCTCGGTCTGACGGAGGCCGAGGTGGAGCTGCATCTGGAGACCACCGGGCCGGAGCACTGCGCGGAGCTGAGCACGGCGCTGCGGGCCGCCGGGTACCGGGTCATGGCGTAGGAACAGGTGAATCTCTTCGCGATGTATCGCGTTTGTGTCGCGTCCGGGGTACAGTCAAGTCCCGGGCCGCGAAACGTTGTTGCGCGGTGATGTCGTGAGTGTTGAGGTGTTGCGGCGGCCCGTTGCGGAGCTGCGTCCGCAGAGCGGGCGCGAGCCGCCAACCGTAGGATTCGACCTGGAACTCACCCAAGCCATGGGGGTACCCGCATGCCAGGCGCCATATATGCCGAAGGGCTGGTCAAGACCTTCGGCGACGTGAGGGCACTGGACGGCGTCGATCTCGACGTCCCCGAAGGGAGCGTCCTCGGCCTGCTCGGGCCGAACGGCGCGGGCAAGACCACTGCCGTACGCGTACTGACCACCCTGCTCAGCCCCGACAGCGGCAGCGCGACGGTCGCCGGGATCGATGTGCTGCGCCACCCCGACCGGGTGCGCAGGTCCATCGGCCTGTCCGGCCAATTCGCCGCCGTTGACGAGTACTTGACGGGCCGCGAGAACCTCGTGATGGTCGGCCAGCTCTACCAGATGAGCTCGCGGGACGCGAAGCGGCGGGCCGTCGAACTGCTGGAGCGCTTCCACCTCGCCGACGCCGCGGACCGCACCGCCAAGACCTACTCCGGTGGCATGCGCCGCCGCCTAGACCTCGCAGCCGCGCTGGTCGTCAGCCCGCCCGTGATGTTCATGGACGAGCCGACCACCGGCCTCGACCCCCGCAACCGCCAGCAACTGTGGGACGTCATCCAGGAGTTGGTCGCGGGCGGCACGACGCTGCTGCTCACCACCCAGTACCTGGAGGAGGCCGACCGGCTGGCGCACGACATCTGCGTGATCGACCACGGCAGGGTCATCGCCCGCGGCACGTCCGACCAGCTCAAGGCCCGCACCGGCGGCGAACGCGTCGAAGTGGTGGTGCACACCCCCGGCCAGATCCGGATCGCCGACGAGGTGCTGCGGCGCTTCGGCACGGGCGAGGGCACGATCGAGACGCACACCCGCAAACTGACGGTCCCGGTGACCGGCGGCGCCAAACTCCTCGCCGAGGTCATCCGCGAACTGGACACCCGCGACGTCGAGATCGACGACATCGGGCTGCGCAGGCCGACCCTGGACGACGTGTTCATCTCGCTCACCGGGCATGCCGCGGAGACCGACGCGGAGGGGAGCGCCGGGGGTGGGGACGCCACGGACGGCGGCCCCGGCGGCGGGCGGAAGGACGCCAAGCGGCGGAAGAGAACGCCGAAGGACGGGGCGGACGCCACCCCTGAGCCCACGAAGGAGGCCGTGAAATGAGCGCGGTGACCGAAGCGGCTCCGGTCCGGACCCCGCAGCCCCGCGGCGGCATCGGCCGCTCCGTACGCGACTCCCTCGTGGTGGCCAAACGCAACTTGATTCGCATGTTGCGGATACCCGAGGTGGTTATTTTCGGCTTGATCCAGCCGATCATGTTCGTGGTGCTCTTCACGTACGTCTTCGGCGGCTCGATCAACATCCCGGGCGCCGCACCGGGCAACGCCCAGGCGTACCGCGAGTTCCTGATGGCCGGCATCTTCGCGCAGACCGTCACCTTCGCCACGGCGGGCGCCGGCACCGGCATCGCCGACGACATGCACAAGGGCCTGATCGACCGGTTCCGCTCGCTGCCGATGTCCCGTGGCGCGGTGCTCACCGGCCGCACCCTCGCCGACCTGGTGCAGACCGCGCTGACGCTGGTCGTGCTGGCCGTCGTCGCGCTGATCATCGGCTGGCGCGTCCACGAGAACCTCGGCAAGGTGCTCGTCGGATTCGCCCTGCTGCTCCTGCTCGGCTACGCCTTCTCCTGGATAGGCGCGCTGATCGGCCTCACCGTGCGGACGCCGGAGGCGGCCACCTCGGGCGGGCTGATCTGGCTCTTCCCGCTGACGTTCATCTCCAACGCCTTCGTGCCGGTCAACGGCATGCCGACGTTCCTCCAGTACATCGCCGAATGGAACCCCTTCAGCGCCACGGTCCAGGCGGCCAGGGACCTCTTCGGCAACAGCATCGCCGGGCGCCCGGTATCGGTGACCGGGGCCTGGCCGATGGAGCACCCGGTATGGGCGTCGCTCCTCTGGTCCGTGGTGATCATCGCCCTCTTCCGGACCCTGGCGGTCCGCAAGTACCGGTCGGCGACGGCCTGATACGCCCCGGCCCCGGACGGGCGGGTACGGACGCACGACAGCGGCCCGGAGCGTGCTGCTCCGGGCCGCTGTCAGGCGCTGCGAGGGGCGAGGCTCAGCCCGAGTAGGGGGTGGCGTCGAGGATCCGTACGCTCGCCTTCTTGCCGTTGGGAAGCTCGTACTCCGCGTCGGCGCCGACCTTCTTGCCGTTCACGCCCTCACCCAGCGGCGACTGCGGGGAGTAGGTCTCGATGTCCGAGCTCGCGTACTCCCGCGAGGCCAGCAGGAACTGGAGGGTGTCGTCCGGGTCTCCGTCGAACGCGATGGTGACGACCATGCCGGGAGCGACGACGCCGGTGGCGGCGGGGGCCTCGCCGACCTTCGCGGTCTGCAGCAGCTGGGTGAGCTGGCGCACGCGAAGCTCCTGCTTGCCCTGCTCCTCCTTGGCCGCGTGGTACCCGGCGTTCTCCTTCAGGTCACCTTCCTCGCGGGCCGCCGCGATCTTTTCGGTGATCTCGGTGCGTGCGGGACCAGACAGGTACTCCAGCTCGGCCTTGAGCTGGTCGTACGCCTCCTGGGTCAGCCAGGTGACGCTTTCGCTGGTCTGGGTCACGGGTGCTCCTCGTCGGTACGTACTGGGGAATACATCAAACGCCCTACCAGGAAGGATTGCGCCTTCACGGGTGGGCGAAACCACGAGCCTAACAATTCCGGCACAAAACGGGGAAGGGGAAATCGGCAAGGAACGCGCGGGAAAGCGTCACCGCTGGTCAGGGCCGGTCAGCCAGTGATCCGCAGTGAGCGGTGCCCTCCTGCGGCCGGGAAAACGGGGCGCCGCGGGGCCGGAGTCAGTTGCCGCCGGAGGCCGTACAGCCGACCAGGACGGCATTGGTGGCACGGGCCGTCGTCCGCACCGTGACCTCGGTGTCCACCTGGCTGCCGCGCTGGTCGACGGTGACGTCCTTGCGGCCCACCTCGGCGCCGTCCTCGGACTGCGACCGCAGTGTGCACACGCCCTTCGCGTCCGCGTCCTTGACGACTTCCAGATGCACCTTGACCGCGCTGTCGGACACCGCGTCCCAGGTGATCACCCGGCCGCTGAGGTCCTGCCCCGCGATGTACGAGGCACCGCACCAGACGATCACGCCGAGCAGTACGGCACCGAAGACCGCACCGATGATCTTGAGCTTGCGGTCGGAGCGCTGGTCCGCGGTCCGGCCGTAGCGTCCGTCAGGGAGCCCGTCGCGCACCGCGGTCATCTTCTGTCCTCCTGCTACGGGGGGCCGGGAACACCGGCCTCGTGGGCTTCCTCGCCCAGGGAATACATGGCCCCCTCGCTTCGGTCACTATAGGAGGCATCTTCTCCAGCCTTTCACTGAGGATCGAGTCTTGACTGAGCAGCTGCGATTGATGGCGGTCCACGCCCACCCCGACGACGAGTCGAGCAAGGGTGCGGCCACCATGGCCAAGTACGTGTCCGAGGGGGTGGACGTGCTGGTCGCCACCTGCACAGGCGGTGAGCGAGGTTCCATCCTCAACCCCAAACTCCAGGGCGATCCGTACATCGAGGAGCACATCCACGAGGTGCGCAAGAAGGAGATGGACGAGGCCCGGGAGATCCTGGGCGTCAAGCAGGAGTGGCTCGGCTTCGTCGACTCCGGTCTGCCCGAGGGCGACCCGCTGCCGCCGCTGCCCGACGGCTGCTTCGCCCTCCAGGACGTCGAAGCGGCGGCCGAGCCGCTGGTGAAGCTGATCCGGGAGTTCAAGCCGCAGGTCATCACGACCTACGACGAGAACGGCGGCTACCCGCACCCCGACCACATCATGACCCACAAGATCACGATGGTGGCCTTCGAAGCGGCGGGCGACCCGGACAGGTACCCGGAGGCCGGCGAGCCCTGGCAGCCCCAGAAGCTCTACTACAACCAGGGCTTCAACCGCCCGCGCACCGTGGCGCTGCACGAATCGCTGCTCGCGCGCGGCATGGAGTCGCCGTACGGCGAGTGGCTGGAGCGCTGGAAGCAGTTCGAGCAGCGCGAGCGCACCCTGACCACCTACGTTCCGTGCGCCGACTTCTTCGAGATCCGCGACAAGGCGCTGATCGCGCACGCCACCCAGATCGACCCCGACGGCGGGTGGTTCCGGGTGCCGATGGACATCCAGCAGGAGGTCTGGCCGACGGAGGAATACGAGCTCGCCAAGTCGCTCGTCGACACATCCCTCCCCGAGGACGACCTCTTCGCAGGCATCCGCAACAATTGACCCCATGATGAGCGCGACAAGCACCCTCGCCCTGACGCACTTCGTCACCCTTGCCGACAGTTTCGACAAGGACAAAGTGACCCCCGGCGTCCTCGGCTTCATCGTCTTCGCGGTCATCGGCGGCGCCGTGTGGCTGCTGATGAAGTCCATGAACCGGCACATGAAGAAGGTGGACTTCGAGGAGTCGTCCAAGGACGGCGAGGCGGGCAGCACCGCACCCGCCGCTCCGAAGGCGGCGCAGACGGCGAAGCCGAAGACCAGCTGATCCGGCGGTCCGGACCGGCGGCGGAGCGCCGACGGCCCGGACGCGGCATCACTGCTCGGCGACAGGCGGCGCGACGGTCACTCCCATGACCTCGCGCGCATGGCGGTTCGGCACGAGCCCGAGCCGCCATGCCCGCCACCCCGTTTCCGGCTCCACCCCGCGCTCCAGCAGCAGCCCGAACGCCTCCGCGCAGTCCGCCAGCTTCGGATCGCGGGCGCCGTGCCCGTCCCGTACGAGCTGCGCCAACTCCTCCCGCGCCACCGCCGTACCGATCACCGAACCACCGGGCGACGCGAACGGCAGCAGCGTGCACCGCAGAAAACGCGCCCAGTCCGCGCCGCGCAGGTCGCCGTAGCCGTCGAATATCCGCGCCGCCTCGTCGGCCAGCTCCAGCGCCTGCACGCTCCGGCCGTTGCCCGCGTCGATGATCACCAACTCCAGGCAGGACCACGCCTCGCCGTGCGGCACCCCGATCCGCTGGAAGTCCTTCCTGGCGTCCTGCAACAACTGCCGGGCGAAGCCGCTGTTGCGCAGCGAGCCGGTCTGCTGCGCCCGCAGCTCACGCGTCACCCGGCCCGCGTGATGCCGCGCACACGCCAGGCCGTAGCCGTCCTGCATGCGGCTGAACATGTTCCGTGAACGCTCCAGCTGCCGCAGTGCCGCGTCGTGCTCGCCGGACTCCTCCAGGCCCTGGCCGAGGTAGTACATCGTCCACGCCTCACCGCGTACGTCCTCGTTGCCGCGGTGCAGTGGCAGCGCCTGACGCAGCTGGTCGATGCCGGGGCCGGTGTCGCCGTCCGCCAGCCTGGCCCGCGCCAACTGCGTTATCGCCCATGCCTCACCACGCTCGTCGTGCGTGCGGCCGTACAGGTCCAGCGCGGACTGCAGTGACACCTCGGCGTGCGCCACATCACCCAGCCGCAGATGGACCTGGCCCAGCTGGAAGTGCGCCCACGCCTGGCCGTGCACGCTCTCGCTCTCCTCGTGCAGCTCCAGGGACTCCCGCAGCAGGTCAAGGGCCGCCGCCGGCCGCGCGCGGTCCCGCTCCACCGCGGCCAGCGCGTGCAACGTCCACGCCCGGTCGCCGTGCAGGTCCGGGGTCGCCTGCAGGTCCAGGGCCTCCCGCAGCTTCGCCGCCGCATCGGTGAGGTTGCCCTGCTGCTGGAGGGTGATGCCCAGATCGCGCAGCGCACGGGCGGCGCCCGCCGGATGCTGCGCCTGGAAGTACAGATCGACCACCGACGACAGGGTCGTACGCGCCTTGTCCAGCTCGCCGAGCTGCCGGGCGGCGACGCCGGTACGCCACTGGACCGACCGCACCAGCAGGCCCTGGCCGACCGCCCGGGTCAGCTCGCTCAGCTCGCCGAGCCGGTAGAGGTCGCCGCGCAGCAGGCAGTAGTCGGCCAGCGCGCCCAGGAGGTGGGAGACGGTCGCCTGATCGACGCCTTGATCGGCGTGCCGCAGCGCCGCGGTGATGAAGCTGGTCTCGTCGTCGAGCCACTGGAGGGCCGCGTCCAGCGACGTGAAGCCGTGCGAACCGAAGCGGTCGGCGCGGGTCGACGTACGGCCGTCGACGAGCCGGATCACCGAGTCGGCCAGCTCGGCATAGGCGCGGATCAGCCGCTCCTGGGCCGCGCTGCGCTCGCCGGACTCCTCCTCGTCCATCAGCCTGGCGTGCGCGAAGCGGTGCACCAGACCGTGCAGCCGGTAGCGCGCTCCGCGCACGTGCTCGACGAGGCCCGCAGCTGCCAGCGTCGCCAACTGCCGTTCCGCCTCCGGGTTCTCGACCCCCAGCAGCGCCGCCGCAGCCGCCGCCCCCAGGCTCGCCCGGCCCACCAGGGCCAGCCGCCGCAACAGCCGCCTGGCCGGGGCCTGCTGGTCGGAGTAGCGCAGCCACAGGGCCCGCTCCACCGGGGGCAGCGCGCCGTATTCGGCGAGATCGGTGGCCAGCCCCGCGGGAGTGCGCCTGCCAAGAGACGAACCGGCGGCCCGCAGCGCCAGGGGCAGCCCGCCGCACAGCACGGAGATCTCGTCGATCGCCCGCGCGTCGTAGGGCCCGCCCGCCGCCGCGCCACCGGTCCGCCCTGCCGACGCACGCAGCAACTCCTCGGTGCCCGCGGCCTCCAGCGCCCCGACGGGCAGGTGGTGCACCCACGCCCGCAGGTCGGACGGCAGCGGGAGCGGCTCGCGTGAGGTGATCAGCACCAGGCTGTCGGAACGGTCGGGCACCAGGGGCCGCACCTGCTCAGGGTCCGACACGTCGTCCAGCAGCACCGCCACCGGCAGTCCCGTCAGATGCTGGTGGTACAGCTCGGTCAGCCGCTTGAGCTGCTGGTCCGGCGAGGCCCTTTCCCGGAACAGCAGTTGCTCGCGCGGCGCGCCCAGGCGGTTGAGCAGATGCAGCAGCGCGTCCCGGGTGGGCAGCGGTGTCTCGCCAGGGGTGTCGCCGTGCACGTCCACCACACAGGCGCCGCGGAACTGGTCGCGCAGCTGATGCGCGGCCCGCACGGCGAGCGCCGTCCGGCCCGAACCCGCCTCGCCGTGCAGCACCACCACCGTCGGCTTGGTCTCCGTGCTCGCGCGGGCCGCCTGCACCCACTGCGTGATCTGCGTCAGTTCGGCCCGGCGGCCGGCGAAGATGCCGTCCTCCCGAGGCAGTTGGGAGAAGGACTGTTCCAGGACGGACCGCTGCCGCGCCGCCGCGCTCCGGTTGGTGCGACGCAGCTGCGGCACCAGGGACGTCTTCGCCGCGGCGGGCCCGGCCCCGGCCGTGGCGGCCGTCGGCATCCGCTGCCGGTCCAGGAACGGCCGGATGCCGCGGACCTCCAGCGCCGTCAGCCACTGGAGCCGCAACTGCTCCGGGCCACCCGGCCGGCCCCGCACCCCCGCCCGGCGGTACGCGGCCGGCCAGTGCCCGGCCGTCAGCTTCACCACCGTGCTCACCGCGCCGGCCACCACCACCGCGGCCCCGGCCCCGAAGGCGGCGCCCACGCCCGTGCCGTACGCGACGTCCGCGCCGAAGGCGGCCAGCGCCGCCACCGCCGTCACCACCGCGGGGGTGCCCAGCTCCTTGCGGGACAGCCGCGCCGCCAGGGGACGCCGCCCGGCAGCCGCGTCGTCCAGGGCGCCGACGTAGGCGGCGTACTCCTCGGACGCGGCGCCCGCCATCTCGTCCCAAGCGGCTCTCGCCCTCCCCAGCAGCGCGCCCCCGTCGAGTTGGCCGCCGGAGCGGCGCACCTCTTCCTCGACGGTCCGCGCCAGCAGTTCGTCCGCCTGCGCCCGGTGGCCTTCGCGCCACTCAGCCAGTGAGCCCGGCATGCCCATCCCCCTCCAGCAGTTCCCGCACGTGCGGTTCTCGGTTCGTTCGGTCCTCGCGTCGATCGGTCGTTGCGTTGCGGCCCCGGCCGGTCCTGCCGCTGCGGGCGGGCCGGCCGGTGATCGCGTCGTCCGCACAGTCTTCCGCTTCCGCAAGAATTCCGGCAGGGCTGTGGATAACTCCCCGCAACCGCCCGCTCCGCGTTCCGGGCACCCGGTTGGGAGAGGATGGGCACATGCCGAACCGCCTGGCCCATGAGACGTCCCCGTACCTGCTCCAGCACGCCGACAACCCGGTCGATTGGTGGCCGTGGTCCGCCGAAGCGTTCGACGAGGCACGGCGGCGCGATGTGCCGGTGCTGCTCAGCGTCGGATACAGCTCGTGTGACTGCTGTCAGTAGGTGAACGCAACCAGGTAGTCCTGACCTGGAGCGTTAACAAGGAGTGCTGTTCTGACTATAAAAGGAGACCGGATAGGCGGAGAGATAAACGCTTGGGTCGCCGACCAGCTAGCGGCCTCTCCCGAACGGGCTCCCGAACACTACGTCCAGATCTGCTCGTACCTGGAGAGCTCTCCCGCCGGCGCCGAGCGCTAGAGGAGGCGTCCGCGAGACGGGCAGATATTTCGCGGGAGGAGTGGTACCGCGTGGGTGTGGTCGATGGACTTCATGCGGGCGGTACCAATCTGGCTGGGGCGGGGGCGGCTTTCGCCATCCGCGAGGTAGTTGACCAGTGGAGCGACTGTCACTCCGGCCAGTGCGTCCCTGCGGCTGTTGAGGAGCGTTCCCAGCGGACGGGCGTCGGTGCGAGCTGCGGGTACCGGACCGCCGACCCGCCGGGCCAGCTCCGTCCAGCGCAGCCGCCGCCCACGGTGGTGAGGTCGATGGCCGCGACGACCTGTGTGGTTCCCGCGCATATGCGAGGGGGCGGTCCCGAGGTCCGCACGATGCCCCGCATCCGTTGGTGCTCGGCTGCCACGTCCAGAAGTCTGCCCCCGGTCAGCGGTTGAGTGGTTCAGCGTACGAGGATCAGCCCGCAGCTGTACGCACGCGCGTGGCCGATGCCCTGGGTGAGGGCCGCGACGAATGCTTTGGGGTCGGTGACCGTGAGGGTGCCCTTGATTTCTGCGCGGGCGATGCGCAGGCTCTTGTGCGGTGCTGGGCTGGAGACGCGCGGGAGCATGCGCACGGCGATCCGGTCGGTGTCGGCGTCCGCTCCGATGCGAGTGACACCGTCCGGGGCGATCGCGGGTTCACCGGGCGGTTGGAGGCGGCGCGCGAACCACCCCTTCACGTGTTCAGGGCGTGTGTGGGGGACGCGGGTACCTCGGGTCTTCGGCGGAGAGCCTGGTGGAGGCGGAATGCTGTGGACCGGATTGATGACTGTGCGGAAGGCGACCTGGTCGCCGACGCGGAAGGTGCGGTCGACGGTGAGGGGCTCCGGCTTTTCGGCCAGGGCCGCACGGGGGATGCCGCTCCAGTCAGCGGGGAGTGACGACTGGACCACCAGGTTGAGCCGTGCCTGACGGAGGTCGATGGTCCAGGTTGACAGGATGCCCATCTGGGCACGCGGGTCCGGGCTGCCGTCGTCCAGCCAGCCAGGGAAGCCGCTCATGACGGTCCGGTGCATGTCCTGTGCGTCGATGAGTGATTTACCGGCGAACGGATGCCGGGCATCCAGGGTCAGCAGGGTCTGCGCGGCGACGAACCTGGCGGTCCCACCCGCACCTGACGGCGCATTCGACTCGGCGGCGGTCGTGTTCACAGGATGATGTCCCATCCACGGGCGTGTGCGGCGATGGTGATGCGACGGCGGGTCTCCCAGCGGAGGCCGTGGGTGCCCCCGTCCGCCCCGAAGTGCACAGGCTGGTCGGACAGGGGGCCGACACCGGGGAGCGGTCGCGGGCTCTCGATCCAGGCCCATGGGCGTACGCGCGTCACGGCAGCCGGCGGCTCACCTTCGTAGCCGACGGCGTCGGGAAGCAGGGCGTGTGTCTCGAACGCTTCCCGGAGGGAGCCCGGAACGATGCCGACGGCGAGGTCCCCCGATGGCGGACAGGCCTTGCGGCCGAGCCAGAGCAGACGCTTCGGGTGTTCCAGAGCGTGGGCGATACGTTCCAGGAGGGCTGTGTCCGGGTGTTCCAGACCGACGAGAAAGGCGGCGTCGGCGAGGTACCAGCGCTCTGTGATCAGGCTATGGCGGCGAACCTCTCCGGAGACGAGGGTTCCTGACGTCGGGTCGGCGGTGACGTACTTTGGCGAGCCGTACCAGGCTTCCAGCTCCCCGCGGCCGAACGGACCGGGCTCCGAGGCGTCCAACGATGGGACCGACAACGGGTCCGTCGTCACTTTGGCAGCTCGCTGGTGGTCGGTGATGAGGTCACGCGGGCGCAGCGGATACGTTCCACCGCCGACCGTGTGGTAGTCGCGAAGCGGGGTGCCGGGCCGGTCGGCCCGCACCCCGAAGAGCACCTCGGCGAGTTCCCCGAGGGGTTCTTCCCGCGGCAGCCCAAGAGCGGCGGCGCACAGGCCGATCACGCCCGACTTCGTGGGACGGCTGTGAGTGTCGCGACGGGCGAACCTGCCGGTGATACCCCAGGACTGCAGAGGTCCGGCCAGCCGGACGAGCAGGACGCGCGAGTTGTTCGCGCCGCTCACGGGGTGAGGTCCTCGGCTCGCTCCACCACGGACAGCGACTCCGGCAGTCCCAGCTCGCCCAGGAGCAGGTCGATCTCGGGGTCGTACGTGAGCACCCGTGCGGTACGTAGATCGTCGCGACGGCGGCTGACGAAGGCGTGGTGGCGCAGCAGCCTGCGTACGGCGGCGGGGCCCGCCGGTCCTTCCCTGCCGGTCGACAAGGGCCCCTCATCTACCGGCTTCTGGAAGGCGGACGCGTAGTTGTAGGGGCGTTCCCCTTCGAAGGCGAGGACGAGCGCCGGGAGTGATCCGGTGGACGCGGTGGAGTTCTTCTTCGCTTCCGGAAATGCCTCCACGAAGGAGTTCACGAACTCCTTCTCGGCCTCGGACGCGGCCTGTTCGGCCTCGGCTTCGTCCATTCCAGCCACCCGTAGATTGGTGCGTAGCTGTGTGCGGTCGAGAACCGCGTGCCGGTAGAAGGTGCCGGAGATCAGTGACTGGTATCCGGTCATGCCTGCGCCCGCGTCGTCCGCGGCGTCGAGAAAGTCGAGAGCGTTGCGTTTGCGATCGAGCTTCGCGTCATCGGCTGCTGCGTAGAAGTCCTCGATTTGCTCCGACTCGTGCACGGTGAAGGCGTGCCCCGTCTGGACGGCGCCGTCGACGTTCGGCGAGTCGGGAATCTCGGCGAGGAAACGACCGTAAAGAGCGATGTCCACGGCGTCGCGAGGAGCGAGGGCCAGCAGAACGGCATCGCGTGTGGCCTTGGGCAGCGGGGGAAGGGCGACGGCCGCGGCGGCTTCCGTCGTGGCCTCTTCCTCCGCCTCCGGTGGTGTCGCGGCCTTCTTCTTGGCTCCGCGACGCGCCTTCTTCGTCGCCTCGGCCTGAGCCTGAGCTTTGAGATACGTGTCGCGCCACTCCTCGACCTCCGCCGCCCGACCGGCGATGTGGCGCGCGATCCTTGCCCCGGCGTCGGACGGCGCGAAGATGAGCACCTTGGTCAGATTGGCCACGGTCTTCTTCTTCGGGTCGCCGAATTTGAGACCACTTCCCTCCATCACCGCCCGGGCCGTGACCAGAGCCCTGTCCCTGCCCCAGCCATGAGCGGACTCAAGTTCACGTCCGGCCAGGAGCGCCCACTCCCGGGTGCGGACGCCCATGCTCCGTCCCCTGAGCGCCCCACGGCCGGCGTTGGCCCGGTTACGGACGTGGACCCGCTCGGCACGCCTGCGGGCCTGGCTCGTGATCATGTGGCGCTCCACGCCGCCGAATACCAGGGTTTTCGGCTGCGCGTTCTCGTCGCGTACCGGAAGGACCGCAGCCAGGGTCTCGATGAGATGTAAGGAGAGGAACTGGCTCCGAGGTGATTCGGTCACGAGGTGGTGTCCTTCCGCGTCGTCGGTCGAATCGTTGGTGGAGGCGTCAATCGCGTCATCGGTTCGTTCGGTGCTTCCCTGCCGCCCCCGGCGGGGTGTGGAACTCGACCGACCACTGGTAAGCGACGCGCGCCTGGCGGTCGTTCCACTTGATGAGGTCCTCGGTCAGGCCGATCCAGGACGGTGGCGGCTGTTCGCAGGACCGGAGCCGAGTGACCGCGTGCTGGAGGTGGCGCCAGGGGATGCGCCGACTGGCGACGACACGGTCCAGGAGCCGCTGGGCACCGGGATTGTCCGGCCCGCGCCCGGTCCCGTCCCCGATCCTGCGGGCCGCGGCGCCGAGGCTGCCATGGCCATACAAGGGTGTGGGGCGCCCCTGATGGTAGATCGCGAACAGGAATGCCATCTGCTCGAAAAGGTCGCGGTGGTCGTCGCCCCCGTACCAGCCCGCGCGGATGTGCGCGTTGGTACGGACCCGGGCCCGGCGGAGCTCGGCGAGAGTCCCGTACTCGCGGTTGCGGACGAGAGCGGTGAGCCAGGCGGTGAGCGCCGTGCTGTCGTGCGGGAACCGGGGCTGCTCCATCCCCATCCCGGCCGGCGGACTCTGCTCAGTCAAGTGCGGTCTCCCCTCGGAGTTCGGCCGGGGCCTGCTCACCGGACATGGCCGCCTCGAAGAGCTGCACGCCCCGGGCCCGCGCACGGTGATTGAGGTCGCTGGGCGGCAGGGCGTCCAGGCGCTGGAGCAACTGGGTGCGAGCCGTGTTCATCAACTCCAGTGCGTAGGCGACCAATGGTGCGGACACCGGGTCGTCGTCATCCTCAAACCCCCGGTCGATCACCTCGTCCAGCAATTCGTGGAAGGGGTGCTCGGCCGAGGGCCAGAAGGCATACCGGGCGTCGAGCCGCGCCACCTGACCGGCCTCGTCCGCGGCTCGCATGGCCGGGAACGCGGTCTCTGCGGCGACGATCGCCGCGTACTTCAGGGTCCGCGCTATGTGTTCGGCGATGTCCGAGCCCCGGCTGGACGCCCGGTAGAGGTGCGCGGCCATGCCCGGGGCGTAGGGGTAGGCGCCGTGTGTCCAGATGACGGGAAGCGTCTTGTTGGTCAGTAGCCCGACAGCCCAGAGCTGGTACGGGGCGCCCGGCCTCGTTCGCTTGTACGGGAGCAGGGACCGCAGTCGCGCGTACGTCCCGGTCCGGTCGTCCTTGACGGCGCTGTAGAGGGCGTGGGCCTGTTGCCAGAGGGCCCTGCTGGGGGAGGGCCACAGCGGCTTCGATATGCCGTTCGTCGTCTTGCTGTATACGGCATCCTGAAGATGACGCGTCGGGTCCAGATCCAGTACCTCGCCGGCTCCGATCAGGACCCGGTCGACCATGACCTGCCCGTGCGGCCCGCGCGCCGGACGCAGCAGCACGGAACGCCCCAGGGAGCTGTGCAGGTCCGCGGAGCTTCGCGGCGCCCGGGGCTTCGCCTTCTCCTCGAACGTGCGCCGCTCGAAGCCGGCCGTGGTCCAGGAGGTGTTGAGCGGCTCCCCCGGCCCGTCGGGCGGATAGAGGTTCAGGCGCAGAGTCTCGCCGAGCGTCTCCCCCAGGGCGACGACCCGGATCCGTCCCGTCAGCCGACCCGCTGTGAGATTGGTGACCTTGGCACCGAGCCGTCGTCCGGACATACGGGCCCGCCCGTAAGGGCCGTAGACGTGCTGCGTGAGAGTGGCGCGGAACGCGTCCGCCGCCGGGAGCGGATTATCGAGTTCGAGATGATGGTGGTCGAAGTGCTGGTTGTAGTCACCGGCGTGTTCGAGGACCAGCTGGGCTGTTCCGGTGCCGCTCTCGCGAAGGTCCGCCGCCAGTTCGGAGTTCTGTGCCAAGGGCTCTGTGGGGTGGAACAGGTCCCAGGAGTCTGCCGGTTGATCCGCCAGCCATTTGGCGGCTGGCGCGAGGTTCCTTCGGTCGAGGATCCAGGCGCGCCATTCCTCGTCAGAGGACGGACAGGTGCTGGAGGCGAAGCAGATGGCCAGTAGGTACTCGATGACGGCGACGGTCTCGCCCGGTGAGGCGCAGTCGAGGGCGGCCAGGTCATCGGCTTGGGCGAAGAGTCCACACAGGGAGTGGTGTGCGGTCGCACCGACGGTGGTGACGGTGGGGATACAGGGTTTGAAGCGAGGATCCCAGCTGGGTCGCTGCCCGGCAGGATTCAGCGGTCGAGCCTCGTGCAATTCGTGTCACCACCTTCTGGATCAACAGCCAGGAAACTAGCAGGCGGGGGTGGCAGCAAGGACGTGTTCTCCGTTTCTCGCCGTGCTCCGAGCGCTCCGCGGAAGTAGGAGTGCGGGACGCCCCCGCCCACGCGGGGAAAAGCCCAACCAGAGCCCTTCAGGCTCCCGACGGGCCATTCCCGCTGCCAGCGGGAATGCGCTTTCTTGGCCTCGACGCTCCCCGTTCGCGCAGGCATCTGAACTAGCCGACCGGATAACAGCGGGCCAGGGTTTAAACTGAGGGGTTGCCGATGTCTCGGCAACCCCGGCAGCACCCCACCGGTAGACCGGCGAGGTGTGAGTGGTTCCCGTCCCGTGCGCTCGGAACGGGAACCACCCACTGCTGGGGCAGGCCGTTCTCGACGCCGTCCTTGCGTCGAGAACGGCCGTCTACCAGAGGTAATCGACCGCCTTGGCCACCACTGCAGCTACCACCATGAGGATCAGATCCTCTCCGTGGCGCCCCAGCCATCCACGTGCTGCTTTGCCCATGTCGCTCCTTCCGTGTCGAGACCTCCCACTCCGTGGGTGCAGAGCGGCAGGCGCCGGCACGGCTTGGGCAGGTAGCAGCACAGGCGAAGTTGTACACCAAGTCCCTTGCTGAGCAGGCAACTTCAAGCCACGCCGAGGCCCATGATGAATTTTCTGCGCGATAAGAGCACTTCAAGCACCCGAGTTCCGGCAAAAGATTATGCAGTCGATTCGCTTGAGCAGGGCTCGCTGGAAGCGAGGGTGCGGCCGGCTCGCACGGTATTGGATGCATACCCCTCAACGCGACCGCCGGCGTACGAGGATGCTGAGCGTCGTCCGCGCGTCCTTGCGTCGCTCCGGTGTGGAGGCGAGGACGGAGACGAGAGCCACGACGAACAGGACGCCCCTGTAGAGAAGGCCGACGCATCCGCTCAAAGCCGCGGTGTAATAGAGCAGTTGGGGGAGCTGGGACACGGGACATCCTTTTGTCGGGATCCGGGTTCGGCTGCTGTGGTGATGGCTTCAGACTCGCGACGGTGTTGGGCGACGGACAGTTGTGCTGACTACCGCGCCACGATTTCCGCAGGTAGGACCTACTGAACTCATACGAGGACGGCCGAGTTTTCGGGTAGTGAGCAAGCAACGGGAGTGGGGCGATGGCGGCTTCGTCGAGGCGCGCGCGTGACAGGCTGCGCGACATGCTGAAGGGGGCGTGGGAAGCCGCAGGGCGGATGCGCCCCGAAGAAGTGGTTGAGGAGTTGGAGATCGCTTCCTCGACGCTGAGGGACTGGGTTGGGGGAAGGACGGTCCCCTCGCCGACGCGAGCGCGTGACTTCTGGTCCGTAGTAGGGAAGTTGCAGCACGCTTCCGGTTCCTCGACGTACTCGGACGTCGAGTGGGAAGCCGCCCTGCGTGCGGCTCAGGGCGAAGCAAGGAACGCGCAGGAACGGCAGATCCTCGCGAACCGGCGGCGTGCGAACCCGGGCCTCCGCTTCGTCCGGCTGCATCGTTCGGCCCCCGACACCTCTGCGGTCGAGGTCCGGGGGCGAACGGACGAGCGTACGGAGATGAACTCGTTCGTCCGGGATTCCCGCGCTGAGGCGCCGTCGTATCTGTGCTGGCACGCCGACGCTCCCGTGGGCAAGACCGCGCTGCTCGCCGACTACGTCTGTCGGCAACCCCCGGCCGACACCGACATCTTGACCTTCTTCGTCTCCGCGGCCCACAGCACGGACACGCGCGCCGGGTTCGAGGAGGAAATCGTCGACCAGATCGACGAATTCCTCGGCAGGTCCGGGAGCCCCGCCCCGAGCACCGCCCGGGAGTGGAAGGCTCTCTTCGCCGAAGCCGCCGCGAAGAGCGCACGCCACGGACGGAAGCTCCTGCTCGTGGTCGATGGACTTGATGACGACGTGGCCTGGTCGGGCCTCGCAGTCGAGAGCGGGACGCCGGAGTCTGGGGCTGAGGCCTTCCCCGGGACCGGGTCAGAGGCCAAGTCCGGAGCCGATGCCACCAAGTCCAAGGGATCGGCCGGAACCGGACAGAGGCCCGTGCGCGGAAGCATCGCCGCTCTCCTGCCCTCCCGTCCGCCACCCGGCATGCGCGTCATTGTCTCCCTCCGGCGCTGCGTCCGCCTCCCCGCCGACGTTCCCCCAGTACGGCACCCACTGCGTCAGAGCCGATACCTGCGGACCCTCGTACCTGTCGCAGGGGTACCGCTGATCCGACAGCCACCGCCGGACACCACCGCGCTGGGCGAATCGGTCGCGGGATTGCTGGCCGTGGCGGGCGGCGGCCTGCGTACGACGGACTTGGCGGAGCTGACCGGGATCCCCGCAGAGCACCTCGACCGCTTGGCGCAGGTACCGGCGGGGCGCGCCCTCGTGACCGACGATCCGGTGTCCCGGACGTATGCCCTGGCCGACCTCCGTCTCGTCCGCGCGGTTCGCGAGGACTTGGGGGAGGCAGGGGTCCTGCGGCACACCCATGAACTGCTGGCCTGGTCACGGAGATGGCGCGCGGCCGGCTGGCCGGACGGTACGCCCCCATACCCCTTGGCGCATCAGCTCCGTCTGCTGACCGACACCGCCGAACGCACCGCGTACGTCCTCGATATGCTCCGGCTGCGTCGACTCGCCCGCACGGCCGGGCCGGACGCCGCGTTCGCTCAACTGGAAGCCTTCGAGGCGGAGATCAGCGGAGCGGCGGACGCCACGTCCGTCGGTGGCGGTCTGGCGACTCTCGTACCGCTCTGCGCCGCGCGGTTTCTGCTGCGCCAGGACACATGCGAAGTACCTGACGGGGCTGCCTCCCTCTTCGTCAGGCTGGGGGACGCGGAGCGCGCACGCGGTCTTGCCCGCTCCGCACCCACGGCCGTCGCCAGGGCCGTACACCTGGCGGACGTGGCAGTGGAAATGGTGTACGCGGGGCAGTCCTACACGGGACGGGCCGACCTGGACGCCGTCGCCGTCGTACGGGAGGCAGTCGAGTGGCTGGCCCGTGACCGCGCCCACCAGGGCTTTCCCGGCACCTTCCGAGACCCCGAGTCGCACGCACGGCTCCTCGGCGCCGCCCGCACGCTCGCGGCGCTGAACGCTCCTCACGGAGCCCGACTGCTGCTCCGCGCGGTGCTCCAGGACCCGACGGCCGGGACGGAAGTGCTCATCGAGGCGGCAGGGATGCTGGATTTGGCGCAAGATCTGGATGCTGTAGCGGTGTTGCACGACCGGGCGGAGACGCTCAGTGCGGGTGGCATGCGTGCCCGGACCGCGGCGGTAGATCTCTGGGGTGCGTTGGCGCGGGCCGCGCCTTTCCTCGGCCCGTACGCCGGTGATCGTATCGAGGCCTTCTGCGAGGAACTCGGCGACGCGGATGGGCTGGGAGCGGTCGACGTCCTGGCCACCGCAGCATCGGCGCTCATCGATCTCCCCGCCAAGCGGCCTCGCCCGGCCGCCGAACTGATGCGGAAGGCCCTGGTCCGGATGCGCAAGGCGATTGAGGCGCTGAGGGATCCCGTTTCCCTTTCCGATTCCTTGTCCGAAGACGATAGGGCCCACCTCCGCCGCGAACTGGCCGGGACGCTGGAGCGCCTTACCAAGGCGGTGGCCGACGCGGGCGTCATGAGGGACGGCCTCGACGGCATCAGACGCCTTATGGAGCCCCTGCCGGAAGAACTGCGCATCGGGGTGCTCGGGGATCCCCTGTTGGAACGGGCGCAGCGGGTCCTCGAAGCAGCCAAGGACGACAGGGCACGACGGGACAGCGAAGCGGCGGCTGCTGCCGACGAGAAGAGGAGGGCGGAGCGCAGGGCTAAGGACGCCGAGCGCAAGGTCAGGAAAGAGGAGCGCGTGGCTTGGGAAGAGGAGCGCGACTCTCCTAGGTCGACGCGCACAGGGCGCATAAAGGCACAGGCAGTACAAGCGGTGCAGACGACACAGGCGGAGCCCGAAGGTGCGCGGAGGCCGCCCCCGGCCAGGAACAAACCCATGCCCCGGCGCTCGGACACGCACCGGAGGTCGGTCGGCCTGCCTCCCCCCGGCGACGGCCCGCACCCCGATCACTCTCACTTCCCCCTACTCCTGGAGGCGGATGACCAGTTGGGTGCAGGTAACCTCCTGCGCAGCCGAGAACTGCTGGAGACGGCCCTGCGGGACTGTCCTGCCGCACAGTCCTCGATGCCCGCGAACAACCCACCCCTCCCGAGAGACTGGACGGCAGACCTCTGCCAGGCCATGGGCGCGGCAGGCGAGTCGGACGAGGCCGAAGCGCTCGCGCAGAACATGCCCGACACATGTGACCGCGCGCGGCACCTGGCGGCCCTCTCCCTCGGCTGCTCCCTCGCTGGCAACGACGACTTGGGCACCTGCTACGCCCAAGCGGCGGCACGCCTGGTGCCCGACGGCGCCGCCCCCGAGCTGGCGAACGTCGTGGCCCAGGCACTCGCCCACACCGGGGACGAGCCCGCAGCTTCAGCGATGGCAACGGGAGGTAACGCTGCGCAGAGGCGGCAGGCGCTGACGGCTGTCGCCGCCGGGCTCGTACGACACTGTCCCGAGGGAGCGGCACGCGTCGCAGGACCTCTGGTGGAGAGCCTGGCACAGCGGATCGAGGCCGGGAGGCAAGGCAGCCCACGGACCCCTCTCCCCGAACTGGCGGCGCTACTTCTCGCCTTCCCGGACGTCCGGCACCCCGCCCCGCGACTGAGCGACGCACTCCACCGTGCCGCGCTGTGCGTGGCCGCCCCCTCCATGCTGTGGCCGACAGAGTCGATGCCCGTCCTCACCCTGCTGGCACGGCTCGGCTGCCTTCCAGACGAAGACACCTACGTCGTCGCAAGCTCGACCGACAGATGGCGACGCCCCCTCCAGCCGGGACAGGAGCCTTCCGCGGAACTGGCCTTGCTGGCCGCGGTGGATGGCGATACCGCCGCTGTGTGGCGCCACGCTGACGAGGCCAGGACGCCGGACGTCCGATCGACGACGCTCCGCACCGCCGCTGCACACCTGGCGGGCACCCAGGTGGCTTTGGCCACGGACAGCCTTGCCGACGATCGGGTGATCCGGACCTGCCTGGCACTCGCCCGGACGTCCGGCGATGGCAGTCCCCCTGCCGAGGCGACGGCTCGACACATCGCGCTGAGGCTATTGAGATCCGACGCGTGGACTTACACGATCCCTCTGCTCCCACCACTTGCTCCTGGGGCGCTGGGGCGCCTGGGCGCAATTGCGGCGGACATGAGCCGGCACACGGAAGGAGCCGCTGACGGAGGCGCATCATCTTGAGGGTGAGGCCCTCATGGTCGGTGAGGTACCGGGCGGGGCGTGGATGTGGAAGGTGAGGCCCTTGCTCATTGTTGGTGTCGTACGTGAGCGGGAGTGGAATGGGACTCGCTCGTTCCAGTCGCCGCCCAGCTCATGGCTCGACGCGGATAAGGAACCAGGTCAGCACCTGTGGCCCTCGCGCCTGCGGGGGTGACCCCGAGCTGCGCACGTAGGTTCTCTCCGCTGCTGAGTGGTCCCCAAGGTGAGCCGCGTACGACTGGTGTTTATGAGGAATCTGTACGCGCCGCGGGCGCCAGTGCCCCGTGGCGCAACGTGCTCCGTGACTCCAGTTCGTGGACACGGTGCGCCGGTGTCTTCACACGCATTGCCGTCCCGCGAACCTTCCGCCCCGTGGGGCTCAGTCCGCGGAACGTTGCTGCGGTGGTGGAACGAGACGCTCTTGGAGCGAATGCGGCAAACGGCCGACACATCGGTCTCGACAGAGCCGGATTCCCGCTCGGTGGTGTGGCAGTCCCAGGTGGAGAGGGGCCCCTGGTATCTACGGATGACCTGCACGGACGCCACCACAGATGCCGCCGGTGTCGACCAGATGCTTCTGGCCACACACCGAGCCGCGCCGGCTGGCCTACCCCTTCCGGGGCCCCACCATTGTCTCCTTCACATCCGCATCGGACTTCCCATCCGGCCCCTCGCCCCAGGTGCCGACACGCCACAGTCCTGGGCACGGCCGGCTCCGGGACGGCCACCGCGCGACACGACCTCGACGGTGAGGAGTGCATGTTCGGGGCGGGGGCGTGAGACCGATGGTCTCCGCCCGGTAGACGACGACATCCGGATGACGGCTGGCGAGCGGAACGTCTTGCAGACGGACGTCGAAGTCCGTGTCGACATGCCAGTCCGGGCCTGCGGCGGCGTCCAGGGCGTTGGCCGGGATTCGGGCCAGCCGGTTGTGACGCTTGGAGGTGCTCGGGCTCGCGACGACCGCCCCGTCCACGACCTCAATGCCGGCGCACTGCCCCTCGGACCAGCTTCCGTACTGCTCCGCGCTGATCTGTGTATGCATCGCCGCCCCTTCACTGCCACCCCAGGCGGTCACCGCATCCCTCTCGCCCGAGGCGCACCGCCTACCTGCGCGGCTCACCCGTATGACGCTTCAGGGCCGACCAGCGAGCAGCCTCAACAGTATTTTGGTCCCAAGTGAGTTGTTACGACGGCGAAGTTCTCGTCTGTCTCATGGGGGCGCGCGAGTGCGGTTCCGCAGGCAAGGCGGAGCCGTGCGGGCTTCGCCGGGTGGGGTGGGCGTTGTGAGAGGCTGGGGCGCATGAACCGGTTGGCTGGTGTGACCTCGCCTTATCTGCTTCAGCATGCCGACAACCCCGTCGATTGGTGGCCCTGGACGCCGGAGGCTTTCGAGGAAGCGCGGCGGCGCAATGTACCCGTTCTGCTATCGGTTGGCTACTCAGCGTGCCACTGGTGCCACGTGATGGCCCACGAAAGCTTCGATGACCCCGCCACCGCCGCGCTGCTCAACGAGCATTTCGTGGCTGTGAAGGTCGACCGCGAGGAGCGCCCGGACATCGACGCCGTCTACATGGAGGCCGTACAGGCGGCCACCGGGCAGGGCGGCTGGCCGATGACGGTCTTCCTGACGCCGGACGCCGAACCGTTCTACTTCGGTACGTACTTCCCGCCTGCGCCGCGCCACGGCATGCCGTCCTTCGGGCAGGTCCTGGAAGGGGTGCGGAGCGCCTGGGCCGACCGTCGTGACGAGGTCGGCGAGGTGGCCGGCCGGATCGTCGCCGACCTCGCGGGCCGCTCCCTCACCGGGGCCCTGAAGTCCGCCGAGCAGCGTCCGCCGCGCCCGGAGGACCTGCATGGCGCGCTGATGGGCCTGACCCGGGAATTCGACGCGGTGCACGGCGGATTCGCCGGTGCACCGAAGTTCCCGCCGCCCATGGTGCTGGAGTTCCTGCTCCGCCACCATGCGCGCACCGGATCCCAAGGCGCCCTGGAAATGGTTCAGGCGACCTGCGAGGCGATGGCCCGCGGCGGCATCTACGACCAGCTCGGCGGCGGGTTCGCGCGCTACTCCGTGGACGCGTCGTGGACCGTGCCGCACTTCGAGAAGATGCTCTACGACAACGCCCTGCTGTGCCGGACGTACGCACATCTCTGGCGGACCACGGGGTCCGAGTCGGCGCGCCGCATCGCGCTCGGCACGGCCGACTTCATGGTCCGTGAACTCCGCACCGAACAAGGCGGTTTCGCCTCCGCGCTGGACGCGGACAGCGACGACGGGACGGGGCGGCACGCCGAGGGCGCGTATTACGCGTGGACCCCCGGGCAGCTGCGGGAGGCGCTCGGCGAGGAGGACGCGCAGTTCGCCGCGGTCCACTTCGGCGTCACCGAGGAAGGCACCTTCGAGGAGGGCGCCTCGGTACTCCAACTCCCGGACACCGGCGGCCCGGTCGACGCCGAACGGCTGCGTTCGGTCACCGAGCGGCTGCTCGCGGCGCGCGCCGAGCGACCGCGCCCGGGGCGGGACGACAAGATCGTCGCTTCCTGGAACGGCCTGGCCATCGCCGCGCTCGCCGAGACCGGCGCCTACTTCGACCGCCCCGATCTCGTCCAGGCCGCCACCGACGCCGCCGACCTCCTGGTGCGCGTCCACATGGACTGGCAGGCCCGGCTGCACCGCACCTCCAGGGACGGCGTGCCGGGCAACAACTCCGGTGTCCTGGAGGACTACGCGAACGTCGCCGAGGGCTTCCTGACCCTCGCATCCGTCACCGGCGAGGGTGTCTGGGTGGAGTTCGCCGGGTTCTTCCTGGACACCGTGCTGGTCCAGTTCAGCGCCGCCGACGGCACGCTCTACGACACCGCGTCCGACGCCGAGGCGCTGATCCGCCGCCCGCAGGACCCGACCGACAACGCCACACCCTCCGGCTGGACGGCCGCAGCCGGCGCCCTGCTCTCCTACGGGGCGCTCACCGGCAGCGCACTGCACCGGGACGCCGCGGAGCGGGCCCTCGCCATCGTGACGGCGCTGGGCGGCCGGGCGCCCCGGTTCATCGGCTGGGGACTCGCCGTCGCCGAAGCCGCGCTGGACGGGCCGCGCGAGGTCGCCGTCGTCGGGCCGCAGGGCGACCCGGCCACCGCGGCGCTGCACCGTGCCGCGCTGCTCGGCACCGCACCGGGCGCGGTCGTCGCGCTCGGCGCACCGGGGTCGGACGACGCCGGCGAGGTGCCGCTGCTCCAGGACCGCCCCCTGGTCGACGGCGAACCGGCCGCCTACGTGTGCCGCCACTTCACCTGCGAGCGGCCGACCACGGACCCGGAGGAACTGGCCGCCCGGCTCCGGAGCTGAGCGGAATCCGGGGGCAGGGGTCACGGGGGAGTGCCGTCGCGCTCCCCGGTGGCGCCTCCCGGTGGCGCCTCCCTCGCAAGTCCTAGGCCCAGGGACGCTCAAGCCCTAGGCCCAGAGACGGGATTGACCTTGACGCGCGCGTCAAGTTCTAGCCTCTCCCCATGACGAACCGCACCTACCGCGAAGTCCGCCTGGCCGCCCGCCCCGAGGGCCCGGTCACCGACGAGCTGTTCGAGATCGTCGAGTTGCCGGTGCCCGAGCCCGCCCCGGGGCAGGTCCTCGTACGCAACACCCTCATGGGGGTCGCCGCCGTGATGCGCACCCTCATGGACGAGTCCACCTCGGTGCCGATGCCGTCGTTCGGCATCGGCGAGCCGCTGAACGGGCCGGCCATCGGCGAGGTCGTCGCGGCACCCGGAACCGACCTCACCCCTGGTGACCAGGTCGAACACCACCTCGGCTGGCGCGAGTACGCCCTGGTCGACGCCTCGGCCGTCCGCAAGATCACCCCCGGGCTGCTGCCTGACCCGGCCGGTTACCTCTCGCAGGGCCCCACCGCCTGGATGGGCATCGTCCGCGGCGCCGAAGTGAAGCCCGGCGACACCGTGTTCATCACCGGGGCGGCCGGCGGCGTCGGCACCCTGGCCGGTCAGATCGCCCGGCAGCAGGGCGCGAAGAGGGTCATCGGCAGCACCGGATCGCAGCAGAAGGCCGACCGGCTCATCGACGAGCTGGGCTACGACGCGGTGGTCATCCGCGGCGCAGGCCCCGTGGAGGAGCAGCTGCGCCGCGCCGCCCCTGAGGGCATCGACGCGCTCTTCGACAACGTGGGCGGCGAGCAGCTCCAGGCCGCCATCACGCTCGCCAACCGGGGCGCCCGCCTGGCGATCGTCGGCGCGCTGGCCAGCCAGATGTCCACCGACGTGCCGGCCACCACCGAGATCGACACCCTGTCGCTGCTCGCCCGCAGCATCACCCTGCGCGGCGTCGCCCTCTACGACCACCTGGACCTGATCCCCGAGTGGCACACCCGCTTCGGAGCCGGGCTGCGCGACGGCACCTTCACCTTCCCGCACGCCAGGCTGCACGGCATCGAGCAGGCCCCGGCCGCGCTGCGCGAGCTGACCGAAGGACGTCATATGGGCGCGGTCATCGTGGAGTTGTGAGCGGAAAGGGGGGGAGGCGGACGGCCGTGCGGGAACCCGAAGGCGAGTGTCGGACCGGCCGGTTACGTGTCCGCTGAAGCCGGCGGCGGAACCGTCGGGAAGCACGTCGGCCGGGGGCTGTGGATAACCGGCCGGGTCCGCGGCGGCCGGTTGTAGCCTGCACGGGTGAAGAGCTTCCTCCGGCACAGATCGCTCGTCCAAGAGGCCGCTGCCCTGCGGTCCGGTGCGGACGATCCCGTGGACGCTGCCCGCCGCGCCTGCGACCGGATCGACGCCGTCGACCCGCACGTACGGGCCTTCGTCCCCGAACCGGAGCGGCGCACCCGGCTCCTGGAGGCGGCGCGCCGCACGGCCGAGGCGTGGGACAGCGCGACGGTCGGCGCGCCGGACCTGGGCAACCGGCCCGCCAAGCCCGCGCTGTACGGCGTGCCGGTCGGCGTCAAGGACATCGTGCGGGTGGACGGGCTGCCGACGCGCGCGGGGTCGGCGCTGCCACCGGGAGTGCTCGCCGGGACGCAGGCTGCGGTCGTCGACCGGCTGTGCGCCGCCGGGGCGGTGATCGCCGGGAAGACGGTGACGGCGGAGTTCGCCGTCACCGCGCCGGGGCCGACCCGCAATCCGCACAACGTGGCCCACACACCGGGCGGTTCGAGCAGCGGATCGGCCGCGGCCATCGCCGCCGGAATGGTGCCGCTGGCGATCGGGACGCAGACGGTCGGCTCGATGATCAGGCCCGCCGCGTACTGCGGGGTGGTCGGCTTCAAACCGACCCTCGGCCGGATCCCCATCGCCGGGGTGATCCCCAACGCCGTCAGCTTCGACACCCTGGGGTGCTTCGCGTCGGACGTCGCGGGTGTCACGCTCGCCGCGTCGGTGCTCTGCGACGGCTGGCCCGTGGCCCCGCAGGACGGGACGGGTACCGAGGCGCGGCTCCCGGTGCTGGGCGTGCCCGTCGGCCCGTACCTGCGGCGCGCCGACGACGAGGCGCTGGCCGCACTCAACGACCAGCGGGCGCTGCTCAGGGCGGCCGGCTACACCGTCCGCGAGGTGCCGCTGATGGACGACTTCGCCGACGTCGCCACGCAGTTGTTCACCATGAACCGCTACGAGGTGGCCCGCGCGCACGCCGACTGGTTCGAACGCTTCGGTGATCTCTACCGGGAGCAGACCGCCGAGGCGATCAGGGAGGGCCGCTCGATCGGGGACTCCGACTACGAAGCGGCCCGGGTGCGGCGCGCCGCGTTCCGCGACCGGCTCGCCGCGGCGGGCACGGAAGTCGGCATCGACCTGTGGATCGCCCCGGCCGCCACCGGCGCGGCGCCGCTCGGCCTCGGCACCACCGGCTCGTCGATCATGTGCTTGCCGTGGAGCAACGCGGGACTGCCATCGGTCGCCCTCCCCGCGGGCCGCTCCGCGGGCGGACTGCCGCTCGGGCTCCAGATCGTCGGCCCGTTCGGCGCGGATCCGTACGTCCTGCACTGCGCGGCAGGCATCGAACGCGCCCTGGGTGACGCCGACTTCGGCCGGGAAGCCGCCTGCTGACATGCGTACCGAAGAGGGGCGGATGCGGATCGGGGACGCGGCGGCGGCTGCCGGGATGACGCCCCGTGCGCTGCGCTACTACGAGCAGCAGGGGCTGCTGACGGCCCGGCGGACGCCGGCCGGGCACCGCGAGTACGACGCCGAGGACGTCCGCCGCCTGCGGGCGGTGCGCGATCTCCGGGAGGCGGGGCTGACGGTCGGTGACGTGCGGGCGTTCGCGCACCTGCTGCACACCCTGCCGCCGAGCGGGCTGCCGGAGCTGATACCCCGGGATCCCGGTGCACAGCGGTGTGGCGCGGCGGAGACGGTGGCCCGGCGCAGGCTGGCCGACCTCGACGACCGGATAGCGCGGCTCTCCCAACTCCGGGCCCGCCTCGCGGCCCGCCTCGGCGAGGCGTGAGCGCAAGAACCGGCCGTCCAAGACCCCCGTCTCCCCGAACCGTCCGCGCAGGAACCGGGCGTTCCAGGGGACGGTGCCACCGCTGAGGGGGACGGCGCTACTGCTCCGGGAAGTGCTGCCCGCGGGCATCCGGGCATCCGGGCATCCGGGCATCCGGGCGGCCGGGCATCCGGGCATCTGGGCGCCGCTCAGCCCGATGAAAGCGTCAGCCCCCGCGTCAGCAGGTCCATCGTGCGGTGAACCATCGCCTCCAGCTCGGCGGGCCCGCCGTCCGTCGCCCGGCTCCCCGCCGACCCCGGTGTCCCGCATTCCTCCGCCCAGCGCAACAGGGTCTCCTGGAGGGCCGCCAGAATCGCCGTGCTGATCACCCGCACCTCCAGGTCACCGGCCGGACGCCCGGCCCGCTCGGCCAGGACCGTGCTGATCAACTCCGTGTCCCGCGCGAGGGTTTCCGCCGTACGACCGCGCACCGCGGGAACGTCGCGGATCAGCCGCGCACGCCGCACCAGCTCACCGCGGTCCCCGGCGCCCAGGGCGCGCAACGCCGCGAGGGTCACCTGCCGCAGGGTCTCGGCCACCGGTTCGCCGACCGGGCGGCTCCGGATCGCGGCCTCCAGCACGGTGCCGTAGGCGTCCCTGAGCACGATGTCTTCCTTGGTGGGGAAGTAGCGGAAGACGGTGCTGGGCGAGACATCGGCGGCCTCGGCGATCTGGTCGACGGGCGTGGCGTCGTACCCCTGCTCGTCGAAGAGCCGGTAGGCGGCCCGCCGGATCGCCTGCCGAGTCTGAATCTTCTTCCGCTCCCGCAGCCCGATCACCGGCCTGCCGGCCGACGCTGCGGCGGAGGTACGTGCAGAGACCATGCACATCATTCTCGGCCATGGGGTGTGCTGGGGGCCATGGGCGCGTCATGACGGAGGGTGCCGGCGTGGCTTGCCCTTGAGGGGCGGGGCGGCGCATCGGTCTTGGCGCGGTTGCTGGTTGGGATATCCCCGCGGTCGCGGGGCCGACCCCGCGTTCGCCGAAATCGGCGTGGACTACGACGAACCACCCCCGAACCCGCGGGGCCGACACCGCCGAGCTGGCCAAGGGCGCCGCCAACACGGGACCACCCCCGCACCCGCGGGGCCGACCACCGTGCTGCCACAGGGCAAGAAGCGCATATGGGACCACCCCCGCACCCGCGGGGCCGACGCTTCGTGACCTGCGAGTTTATCCGCGTCCTGGCCCGTTTTCATTTAGTTGGGCCGAGCTGGCCGATAGTTGTCTCGCCGGGGTGCTCGGTCTGGAGCCGCACAGATTGCTCCTCCCGGCGCGGCGATGGCATCGCGGTGCCGACCGGAGCGCTGAGGTAGGGACCATTCCCGCGTCCGCGGGGTCTACGAGGTGCAGTTCACCCCGTATCCACGGGCGAACGGGCCCCTGCGTCTCCAGTCCCATGCCGAGCGACGCATCCAGGCAGCGCGGGGCCGGTGTACGCCCGCGCCCCCGCAGCGCCCAGGCACGTACGTCTCACGTCACGTGCCCGGGCTCCGCGGACCAACTCCGCACGCCTGCCGCGTACATACTCCACATCCGCACACGCCTCAGACGTGCGAATAAGCCACCAAGGAGATGCCCACGTAATGCACCACGAACGCCGCGAGGGTGAAGGAGTGGAAGACCTCGTGGAAGCCGAACCACCGGGGTGAGGGGTTGGGGCGCTTGATGCCGTAGATCACGCCGCCCGCGCTGTAGAGGAGGCCGCCGACGATCACCAGGACGAGGACGGCGACGCCGCCGGTGTGCAGGAAGTCGGGGAGGAAGAAGACGGCGGCCCAGCCCATCGCTATGTAGCAGGGGGTGTAGAGCCAGCGGGGCGCGCCGACCCAGAAGACCCGGAACGCGATGCCGGCCAGGGCGGCGGCCCACACCGCCCACAGCAGTGCCTGTCCGCGGCTGCCCGGCACGAGCAGCATGGTCAGTGGCGTGTAGGTGCCCGCGATGATCAGGAAGATGTTGGCGTGATCGAGGCGGCGCAGCACTCCGTCGGCGCGTGGGCCCCAGTTGCCGCGGTGGTAGAGCGCGCTGACGCCGAACAGCAGGCAGGCGCTGAGGGTGTAGATCGCGCAGGCGATCCGGCCGCGGGTGCTGTCGGCGAGCGCGGTGAGGACGACGCCGGAGAGCAGGGCGGCGGGGAACATGCCGGCGTGCAGCCAGCCGCGCAGCTTGGGCTTGAGCGGTGCCGCCGCCGCGGCGATCGACGAGACCGCATCTGTTGCGGGCACGGGGGGAGGGTGGCTCGCTACGGCATCGTGCGGGGAAGTCATGGCCGTCATGCTACCTACGCCACCGTAAGTTACCGATCAGTGCCGAAGTGGTGACGGTCACGAAGGCGCCCTCTGGACAGATGTCCGCCAGGGTCGGATGATCAAATGAGTGCGGTCGGCACCGGATGAGCGGTCACGAAGCATCCGGGTCGCAGCCCCCAAGGGGCAGACAGTCAAAGAAGCGGATCTGTCCGGGTGAACCGGACGTCGGTCCGTCCACACCCTCATCTAGGAGCGATCGTGGCGCGCGACAACGCGGCTCCCACCACCCCGACCCGTCACCAGGGCCTCACCACCTGGGTCGACGAGATCGCAGCGATCACCCAGCCCGACCGGGTCGTCTGGTGTGACGGCTCGGAGGCGGAGTACGAGCGGCTGTGTGAGGAACTGGTCGACAAGGGCACCTTCACCAAGCTCGACCCCGTCAAGCGGCCCAACTCGTACTACGCCGCGTCCGACCCACGGGACGTCGCGCGGGTCGAGGACCGTACCTTCATCTGCTCCCGCAAGGAGGAGGACGCGGGGCCGACCAACCACTGGAAGGACCCCGCCGAGATGCGGGAGATCTTCGCGGGCTCCGACGGCATCTTCCGCGGTGCGATGCGCGGCCGGACGATGTACGTCGTCCCGTTCTGCATGGGGCCGCTCGGCTCGCCGCTCTCCGCGATCGGCGTGGAGATCACCGACTCGGCATACGTCGCCGTCTCGATGCGCACCATGACCCGCATGGGGCAGGCGGTGCTCGACGAGCTGGGCGAGGACGGCTTCTTCGTCAAGGCGGTGCACACCCTCGGTGCCCCGCTCGCCGAGGGCGAGAAGGACGTGCCGTGGCCGTGCAACACCACCAAGTACATCTCGCACTTCCCCGAGGACCGCGAGATCTGGTCCTACGGCTCCGGCTACGGCGGCAACGCCCTGCTCGGCAAGAAGTGCTACGCGCTGCGCATCGCCTCCGTCATGGCACGTGACGAGGGCTGGCTCGCCGAGCACATGCTGATCCTCAAACTCACCCCGCCGCAGGGCGAGGCCAAGTACGTCGCCGCCGCCTTCCCGAGCGCCTGCGGCAAGACCAACCTCGCGATGCTGGAGCCGACCATCCCGGGCTGGACGGTCGAGACCATCGGCGACGACATCGCCTGGATGCGCTTCGGCGAGGACGGCCGCCTCCACGCGATCAACCCCGAGGCCGGCTTCTTCGGCGTCGCGCCCGGCACCGGCGAGCACACCAACGCCAACGCCATGAAGACGATGTGGGGCAACTCCGTCTTCACCAACGTCGCGCTCACCGACGACGGCGACGTGTGGTGGGAGGGCATGACCGAGGAACTGCCCGCGCACCTCACGGACTGGAAGGGCAACGACTGGACCCCGGCGTCCGAGACCCCGGCGGCCCACCCCAACGCCCGCTTCACGGTCCCCGCGGGCCAGTGCCCGATCATCGCGCCGGAGTGGGAGGACCCCAAGGGCGTGCCGATCTCGGCGATCCTCTTCGGTGGCCGCCGCGCCAGCGCCGTACCGCTCGTGACCGAGTCGCTGACCTGGCAGCACGGCGTCTTCCTCGGTGCGAACGTCGCCTCCGAGAAGACCGCCGCGGCTGAGGGCAAGGTCGGCGAGCTGCGCCGCGACCCGTTCGCCATGCTGCCGTTCTGCGGCTACAACATGGGCGACTACATGGGGCATTGGGTCAAGGTCGGCGCCGACAAGGACCAGGCCAAGCTGCCGAAGATCTACTACGTCAACTGGTTCCGCAAGGACGACAAGGGCCGCTTCGTGTGGCCGGGCTTCGGCGAGAACAGCCGGGTGCTGAAGTGGATCGTCGAGCGCCTTGAGGGCACGGCCGAGGGTGTCGAGACCCCCATCGGCGTGCTGCCGGCCAAGGGGGCGCTGGACACCGAGGGCCTCGACCTGTCCGACGCCGACCTCGACTTCCTGCTCACCGTCGACAAGGACGTCTGGCGCGAGGAGGCGGCGCTGATTCCCGAGCACCTCAACACCTTCGGTGACCACGCGCCGAAGGAACTGTGGGACGAGTACCGCGCACTGGTACAACGCCTGGGCTGATGCCCGCGGCGCGGCTCACCGTGCCACCGTGCTTGTGGGGCCCCGTACTTGGTGCGGGGCCCCGCTCGGCTTTCTGGCCGGATAAGGGAAAGTGGGCGCCCGGTGCCGGGCGGACCATTACGCCGTCGCGAGATCCGGCAGGCCGGCGACGGTGGCGCCGTCGCCGTGAGCCTCCAGGCGCTCCACGGCCAGGGCTATCGCCGCGGTGTCCTCACGGGACGTGGCGATCACCAGGGCGTTGCCCGCGAGGGTGCGCGCCCGCTGCTCCAGTGCCTGCCGACGGGACGGATCGCCGCCGGTCGGCTCGGCGCGCAGCGGGTAGTGGCCGCCATTGAGACGGGCGACCTGCTCGGCTATCTCGTCGGCGGCCACGGCCAGTGCGTCGGCGCCCCGCCCGTGCGCCGCGCTCTGTGATGCCAGTGCGTGCAGCTCGTCGGTGACGGTCAGCAGCGCGGTCAGATGTCCTGCGAGCCGGATGTCCAGCTCCTCCTCACGGGAGCGATGCGGGATCTCCGGGGCCGCGGCCATGGTGTGGACCGACTTGGTGCGGATCGGTTCGTACATGGGATGGCCTCCTGAAAACGTCTAGGAGACCATCTTACCTTAGACGGAGTCTAAAGTTGTGCGGAGTATGGCGGGCTGTGGGTAAGGTCCGGAAATGGCGGTGGGGTGGGTGGTGCTTGCTGGGGCTGGCGGTGTGGGGTGGTTGGTGTGAGGGCGGACTCGGGCCCGTGTCGAGTTGGACGTCCTCGATGGGTCACCCCGCTCCCGCGGGGTCGACCGCGTAGTGATCGCCGTCGCCCGCCAGCCGCCCGGACCACCCCCGCACACGCGGGGCCGACACTGTTGCGCGGGACACGGAAGTACGGCTGCCGGGACCACCCCCGCACACGCGGGGCCGACGAGCAGGCCGAGCAGTACCTCGCCATGCTCCGTGGACCACCCCCGCTCCCGCGGGGCCGACCCTTCCTGGCCTGCGACTCTACTCGCGCGCCACCCCATTTCCGTTTGGTTGCATCTCGGGCCACTCCTCCACGACCAAAGAAATTTCACCCCGCCGAAATTGCTCCGAGGGCGAGCGCTGAAGCTGCCTAACACTCGCAACGTTCATTCCACTTCGCCTCCCTCTGGACGCGGACGACCCTCACCGCCCACACCTCTTCGTCCTCACCCGGTCCCGCCCCGACTGGACCCACATCATCGAGCAGGCCGGCTGGCCCGGCGCCGAGGGCGAGCACGCCGCGATCCGCGACTACACCCCGCTCCTCGAACGGATCGCCACCGGCCGCGAGTTCGCGTTCCGCCTCACGGCCAGCCCTGTCCAGAACACCCCGTCGCCGCGGAAACCCACCCCGGCACAGGCCGCGCACATCGCCGCCGACACCGACGGCAAGCGCCGCGGCTTCCGGCTGGGCCACCGCACCGCCGCCGCCCAACTCGACTGGTTCCTCACCCGTACCGGTCGCTGGGGGTTCGACGTCCCCGCCTCCCGCACCGATCCCGCCGCCCCGGGCCTCGCAGCACCCCCGGCCGGCAACGACCGTGCCCGGCAACCCGACCGTCCATCCTGGGATCCCCACCCCGGGCGCGAGGTCCGCATCACGTCCCGAAACCGGCACTCCTTCAAGAAGAACGGCAGCGGACCCCACGTCGTCTTCCACACCGCCACCTTCGAAGGCCGCCTGCGCATCACCGACCCGTCGGCCTTCACCGCCCGCCTCCTCGACGGAATCGGCCCCTCCAAGGCGTACGGCTGCGGCCTGCTCACCCTCGCGCCCCTCGCCGGCCGGAAGGACTGAACCATGGCCGACATCTGGTGGAAGGCGGACCCGCACGATCTGCACCGGATCGTCGACCGCGTCTCCAGCGTCTACGTGGAGCGCAGCCACCTCGACCGCGACGAGAACGCCGTCGTGGTCGTCAACAGACGGGAGACCGTCCGCGTCCCCGCCGCCATGATCGCCGTCCTGCTGCTGGGCCCCGGCACCCGCGTCACCCACGGCGCGATCCGCCTGCTCGCCGACTCCGGCACCGCCGTCTGCTGGGTGGGCGAACAGGGCGTGCGGATGTACGCGACGGGGCTCGGCCCCAGCCGGAGCTCCGGTCTCCTCCACCGGCAGGCGTGGCTGGTCACCCGCCCCAAGGAACGGCTCGGCGTCGCCCGCGCCATGTACGGCATGCGCTTCCCCGGCGAGGACGTCTCACGCGCCACCATGCAGCAGCTCCGTGGCCGCGAGGGCACCCGCTTCCGCCGCCTCTACCAGGAGCACTCCCGCCGCACCGGCGTGCCGTGGAACGGCCGCGTCTACAAGGCAGGCGACGCGTTCGCCGCGGGCGACGACATCAACCGCCTGCTCTCGGCCGCCAACGCCGCCCTCTACGGCATCTGCCACGCGGTCATCGTCGGCCTCGGCGCAAGCCCAGGACTCGGCTTCGTGCACACCGGCTCCGCGCTCTCCTTCGTCCTCGACATCGCCGACCTCTACAAGGCCGAATACACCCTCCCCCTGGCCTTCGATCTCACCGCCCAGGGCCTCCCCGAGGAACGCGACGCCCGCATCGGCCTGCGCGACCGCATCACCGAGACGCAACTCCTCGCCCGCATCGTCACCGACGTCAAGAGGTTGCTGAACCCGCCCGGCACCGACTTCGACACCCCGGAAACCAGCGAACTCTGGGACGAACGCCTCGGCACGGTCTCCGCGGGCGTCAACTGGTCGACCCCCGACGGGCCACCGGCACCACCGGGCCACCCCACCCCCGACACCACGCCCGAGCACCCACCCCTCACCCCCACGGGCATGGGCGACCAGCACATCGCCATCATCGGCCCGGAACCGGACACTCCACCCCAGCCTCCCCATGAGCCCACCCGGCCCCCGGAGCAGCCCACATGACCGTCATCGTCCTGATCGCCGCCCCCGACGGCCTCCGCGGCCACCTCACCCGCTGGATGGTCGAAGTCCACGCCGGAGTCTTCGTCGGCACCCCCAACCGCCGCATCCGCGACCGCCTCTGGGAACTCCTCGCCACCCGCATCGGCGACGGCCAGGCCGTCCTGGCCGAACCCGCCTCCAACGAACAGGGCTGGGCAATCCGCACGGCGGGGAGAGAGCGTTGGCGACCGGTCGATTTCGAGGGGGTGATTCTTTCGGCTCGGGAGAGGCGGTGAGGGGTGTGGGGGCTCGGCTATCCGCGCCTGACGTGTGGTGATGCGGCACGGCCTCCGCTGCCGCCGCCCGGTGATCGGAACCCGTCCCCCGGAACGCGGGCGTACCGACCGGCGACGGCCGGTCGCCGAGCGCTGAAGTCCCTTGCTGCGTGACCTTGTTCACCGCATTTGGCTACGGGATCTGCGGCGCGCGCAGAGGGGGGCGGCTATCGGGCGATTTAGGCGACAGCCGCTCCATGCCCGACTGCCGTGAGTAGGAACAGCCCGCCACGCCTTGGTCCTCCAGAGGGCAGCCTCCATTTCCGCCCCACGGGCTTCATCGCCGTCCTTGTGCCACCGGCCGGGTCTCGTACCCGCTGGTTTGCGCCGTACATGCGGCGGCTTTTGGGCTGTGGCCCGAGACCAGCGTCGGCAGCAGTCTTGCCCTGAGGCCCGGCCCTGCATCTGCGGGGCCGACGGGCTCATCACGCACACCAATGACCACGGTCGCGGACCACCCCCGCGCCTGCAGGGCCGACGCCGAATACCAGCTCTGCGACGCCCTGATCGAGGGACCACCCCCGCACCCGCGGGGCCCACTCGCCAACTGCAAGGCGTACGGGTACCGCCCGGGGACCACCCCCGCACCCGCGGGGCCCACGCGACGAACAGGGTGCCCAAGGCCATGCTGCCCGGATCACCCCCGCACCCGCGGGGCCCACTGGGGAACGGGCAGGGGCAGGGGGGTCACGTCCGGACCACCCCCGCACCCGCGGGGCCCACCCTTCCTGACCTGCGAACTTACTCGCGACCCGCCCCGTTTTCATTTAGTTGCACTGCGAGACCACAAGATCGCTAGTGTCCGACGACCACAGCCCCGCCCCCGCCCCCGCTCCTCTCACTACTGCCCGTACCCCTCCAAAAACGACCCGATCCGCGTCACCGCATCCGTCAGATCGTCCTTGTTCGGCAGGGTGACCAGCCGGAAGTGGTCCGGTTCCGGCCAGTTGAAGCCGGTGCCGTGGACGATCATGATTTTTTCGGCGCGGAGGAGGTCGAGGACCATCTCGCGGTCGTCCTTGATCTTGTAGACCTTGGGGTCGAGGCGCGGGAAGGCGTAGAGGGCGCCCTTCGGTTTGACGCAGGTGACGCCGGGGATCTGGGTCAGCAGGTCGTAGGCCGTGTCGCGCTGTTCCAGCAGACGGCCGCCGGGGAGTACCAGGTCGTTGATCGACTGCCGGCCGCCGAGTGCGGTGGCGACGGCGTGCTGGGCCGGCATGTTGGCGCACAGGCGCATGTTGGCGAGGATCGTCAGGCCCTCGATGTAGGACGAGGCGTGCGCCTTGGGGCCGCAGACCGCCAGCCAGCCGCTGCGGTAGCCCGCCACTCGGTACGACTTGGACAGGCCGTTGAAGGTCAGTGTCAGCAGGTCGGGGGCGAGGGAGGCGAAGGGGGTGTGGGTGGCGCCGTCGTAGAGGATCTTGTCGTAGATCTCGTCGGCGCAGACGATGAGGTGGTGGCGGCGGGCGATCTCGGCGATGCCCTCCAGGAGCGCGTCGTCGTAGACCGCGCCCGTGGGGTTGTTGGGGTTGATGACGACGATGGCTTTGGTGCGGTCGGTGATCTTGCGCTCGATGTCGGCGAGGTCCGGCATCCAGTCCGCCTGCTCGTCGCAGCGGTAGTGGACGGCGGTGCCGCCGGAGAGGGAGACGGACGCCGTCCACAGCGGGTAGTCCGGGGCCGGTACCAGGACCTCGTCGCCGTCGTCGAGCAGTGCCTGCATCGACATCTGGATCAGTTCGGAGACGCCGTTGCCGAGGTAGATGTCGTCGACGGAGACCTCGACGCCCTTGGTCTGGTAGTGCTGCATCACCGCGCGGCGGGCGGAGAGCAGGCCCTTGGCGTCGCCGTAGCCGTGCGCCGTGCCGACCGAGCGGAGGATGTCCTCCAGGATCTCGGGCGGGCACTCGAAGCCGAACGCCGCGGGATTTCCGGTGTTGAGCTTGAGGATGCGGTGACCCGCCGCCTCAAGCCGCATGGCCTCCTCCAGCACGGGGCCACGGATCTCGTAGCAGACATTGGCGAGCTTGGTTGACTGGATCACCTGCATGCCCGCCACTTTACGACCGGGTCGGCGCGATCGCCGGGTGTTTTTGCCCACCTTGATCAGCTGGTGGTGTGCGACTCGTCACGTGCTGTCACTGGTCGTGGGTAGGGTTGTCCTTGGATTTCGTTGCAGCCGACGGCCGGGCGTGCGGGCGGTCGGGCGTGCGGCGGGTCCGGATCACGCCGACGACCTGACACGGGGGCCAGGATGGCGAGCACAGCGGCCGGGTACACGCCCTTTTCGCTGCTCAATGACGAGCCGGTGGCGGAGGCCGCCGCCGATCTGCTCGGCAGCGGCAGTGCCGCGCGCCGGCTCGCCGGGCTGCTGGTCTCCTCCCGGCCTTCGACGCCCTTCACCCTCGCCATCGACGCGGGCTGGGGCATGGGCAAGAGCAGCCTGATGCGGCTGGTCGACGCGGAGTTGGCGGCGCTGCCCGAGGTGCACACCGTTTGGTACAACGCCTGGACGTCGACCGGGGCGGACGCACTGGAGGGGCTGATCAAGTCCGTTCTGATGCGGTTCGACCGGCGGGTGCTGCGGCGCGGCCTCCAGCGGGCCACCGACCAGCGGGCGCTGCTGCGGGTGGTGCGCGCCGTGACGACGGTCGCCGCCGGGCCGCTGGGCGTCTCCGGTCTCGTCGACGAGCTGTGGAAGAACCTGTCGGTCAACTCCCAGGCGCGTAACGAGATGCGGGCCGCCATCGGCGATCTGATGCAGGAGTGGGCGCAGACGGACGGGCATCAGCCGCGCCGCCTCCTGGTGGTCTTCATCGACGACCTCGACCGCTGCTCGGAGGAGACGGTGCTCGCGGTCTGTGAGGCGGTGAAGGTCTATCTGGACGTGCCCGGTCTGGCCTTCGTCGTCGGCTGCGACCGCTCCGCCATGGGGCCGAACGGGCTGCTGCGCGATCTGTCGCCCGCCGGTTCGGCGTTCATGGAGAAGATCTTCCAGACGAGTTACCGGATTCCGGCTCCCGACGGGCAGGGCGTCGAGGAGTACATCCGCTGGTGCGCGCGGACCGCAGGGGTGGAACCGCTGTTGGACGACGCGCTGGTGGAGTTGCTGGTGCAGCGCACCGGTCGGAATCCGCGGCGTATCAAGCGCCTGGTGAACGGCTTCGTCCTGGAGGCGACGCTCAATCCGGTGTGGCGGGACTTCGGCCCGGAGGCGGTCATCCGGACGCTGCTGCTCCAGTACTTCTACCCGGACTTCTACCGGATGATGACGGGCCCTTCCGGGACGGTGGACGGCGATGTGGTGGCCGAGTTCCGGACGTACCGGACGGTGCGGCGGACGCTGCTGGCGGCGCCCGGTGCCGTCGCCGATACGGAACTGACGGTGGCCCGGGAGTTCGTGGCGCGCTACGACCTGCTGGTGCCGGGCACGCCCGAGGCGTCCGGCGCGGAGGTGCTGGCGGCGCTGGAGCGGCAACTGCCGAACGAGTTCCCCGACTTGGTGACGAACCCGGCGTTCACCTCGCTCGTCGACGAACTCACCGCCCGCGATGACGCCGCCCGCCTGCTGCTGCGGCTGCGGGAGGGGCCCCGGATCTCCGGTGAGGGGGCGGGTGACCAGGGCAACCCGGACGGGCCGGAGGGGAGGGGGCGGGAGTGGGGGCCGCTGTGGCAGGTGATCAACGGCGCGCCCGGGGAGGAGCATCGCCTGGGAGTTGAGGCGGGGTCGGTCAGGGTGATCGATTCCGGGGAGCAGGGCCGGCCGGAGCCGTCGGTGCAGCAGCCCGCCCCGACCTCGAATGCCCCCTACGGCGGACAGCCGGGCGGGACCGGTGCGGCCCCGTATGCGGATCTTCCCGAGGAGTTCCGCAACGGAGCGCCGCTGCAAGGTAGTTCACCCGGGTACGGGCAACCGCAGCCCACGCCTCAGGCCCCGGTCCCGGGGCCGCCGCCGTGGTCCCGGCAGAACCGGCCGCCCACGTACCGGTCGCCCGGTGGCTACGCCCTGCCGACGCTCGACGTCCTGTGGGTCGACGACCAGCCGGACCGTAAGGCGGAGGTGCGGGCGGTGCTGCGGAGTCTGGGGGTGCGGGTGCGGCATGTGAGCACGAGTGCCGACGCCTCCGCCGAACTGCGTCTCCGTACACCGGGCCTGCTGATCTCGGACATCAGCAGGCGGCGCAACCATGCCGCCGGGTTCGCGATGATCCAGCGGTTCCAGGAGGAGGGGCTGTACGACGGCCCGGTGATCTTCTACACGATCCGGCAGAGTCCCGAACGGGAGGACCGGGCCGCCCGGTTGGGGGCGGCGATCACCAATCAGGAGGACCGGCTGCGGGAACTGGTGCTGGACATCCTCCAGGCGCAGGGCCGCTCCCCGGCCCCCGATCCGTCCCCGGTGCCGCAGCAGGTCCAGGGCCCGTTACCGCCGCCGGTTTCGGCAGCCGTGCCGCACCGGCGGGTCAGCCTCGACCCGCCGCCCCGGATACAGGACCTCGACCTGACCGTCCTCTGGGTGGATGACGAAGTCACCCGTGAACACTGGCTGGTGGGCGAGCTGCGCTCCCGGGGCGCGCGGGTGCATCTGGCCCAGGACGACGCGACCGCACTCGATCTGCTCGCCGCCCACTCCGTGGATCTGCTGCTCTCCGATGTCACCCGGAATGGTGACGAGGACGCCGGGTTCGCGCTGGCCAGGCGACTGCGGGAGGAACGCAGGTACCTCGGCCCGCTGGCCTTCCTCACCTTGTCGGTCACCCCCGAACGAGAGCGCCAGGCACGGGAGGTGGGGGCGCTCGGCATCACCAATCAGCTGGTCGAGGTCACGGAATGGGCCGCACGTTTCGTGCTGGACCGGCCGTAGAGGAGCCCACCGGTGCCAGGTTTCCATGAGCCTCAGCGTCGCCCACCCCCACCGGACGACCACTTGTTGAGCCTTCTGACGCTCTCCGCCAACTCCTCGCGCCGATCCTGTTCCGGGGCGTCACCGTGCTTCTTCGGGGGCCGGTCCCGGTGGGATTTCGTCACTGCCCGGCGGCCTTGTGGAGTACGGCGGCGAGCCTGCGGGCGGTGGCGGTGTTGCAGTTGCCGAGGGCGATGAGGGGGAGTGTGTAACTGCCTGCGAAGGCCGGCAGGTCGATGCCGAGGGAGGGCAGGGAGATGCCGTTGGCGGCGAGTGCGGCGCGGAGCGCTTCGGCGCAGTCGTCCGCGTCGTCGTCGTGGTGGGGGCGAGGGGTGTGTGTCCGGTCGGGCATGGTTTCGTCTTCCTGTGCGTATCGTGACCAACTGCTCACAGAGTGACGCGGTACGGCGTAGCGTGGAAGGGATTTCCCTTTCGGCGCGTACATCGTGGAGCGGTGAAAAATGCCTGCACGCAAGGAAGTTGACGGTTCAGCCAGTGTCCCGGCCTTTTACGGCTCGGAGCTTCGCTGGAAGCGGGAGGAAGCGGGGCTGACCCTCCAGGCGACGGTGGAGGGGAGCTATTACGCGGTGAGCTATCTGAGCGAGATCGAGCGGGGGATGCGGCGGATGCCCGGGGATCTGGCCGCGCATATCGACCGCGTACTGAAGACGGACGGGTTCTTCGAGCGGCGTTGTGAGGATGTGCGGAAGGCGCGACGGGTCGGCCACGCGGACTATTTCGCGCGGGCGTTGGAAGCGGAGAAGCAGGCGAAGAGCATTGAGGAGTGGTATCCGGGACTCGTCCCGGGCCTGTTGCAGACAGCGGCGTATGCGCGAGTGATGGTGCTGGCTACGCATCCGCTCGCGTCCGACGAGGAAGTGCAGGAGAGGGTCACCGCCCGACTGGCGAGGGCGCGGCTCTTCGAAGAGAACCACAAGACCCCGATGTATTGGTCGGTCCTCCATGAATCGGTGCTGCGTGACCCTCTGCTCCCGCCTGAGGAGATGGCCGAACAGTTGGAGTGCATCGCAGCATTGGGGAGGCGTCGCCGGATCGTTCCGCAGATCCTTCCGCGTAACAGCGCACCTCATGCGTTGATGCTCGGCTCAGTCACAGCTATGACGTTCCCCGATGCCCCGCCGCTGATCTACATCGAGTCCGCGTACAGCGGTGACACCATCGACGATCCGGCGCTCGTGGAGAAGTACCGCAGGTCGTACGATCTGCTCAGGGCCGCCGCACTGTCACCGGCGGCGTCCCTGTCGATGATCGAGGCAACGGCAGAGGACTTCCGAAATGGCAAGCAAGCAGATTGACTTGAGCGCCGCCCGCTGGCGCACCAGCACCTACACCAACGGCGACGGCGGCAACTGCGTAGAGGTGGCCGACGACCTCCCCGGCATCGTCCCCGTCCGCGACACCAAGGACCGGGACGGGGGGACGGTCATCGTCCCCGCCGTCGCCTGGAGCCGGTTTGTCGACGCTGTCAAGGGCGGGGCGCTGAGCGCCTGACGGAGCGGCCCGCCAGGATGTCGGTCCGTTTGCCGTCCTGCATGACGAAGCGGCCGTCGATCAGGACGTGCGGGATGCCGGTGGGCAGGGCGCGCGGGACGTCGAAGGTGGAGCCTGCCGCGACCGTTTCCGGGTCGAAAAGGACCAGGTCGGCGCGGTAGCCCTCGCGGACCAGGCCGCGGTCGGGCAGCCGCAGGCGGGCGGCGGCGCGCGAGGTGAGGTGGGCGACGCACTCCTCCAGGGGCAGGATGCCCAGCTCACGGACGTACTTGCCGAGGTAGTGCGGGAAGGTGCCGTACGCGCGGGGGTGCGGCTTGGCGCCCTGGAGGATGCCGTCGCTGCCACCGGTGTGCACCGGGTGGCGCATGATGCGGCGGACGTTCTCCTCGTGGCCGACGTGCTGGAGGATCGTCGGGCCCAGGCGGTCCTCGATCAGGAGGCGGCGGGCGGTGACCCAGGGCTCCTCGCCGCGTTCGGCGGCGCTGCGGGCCACGGTCTTGCCGACGTAGCTGGTCAGGGCCGGGTCGGAGACACCCGAGATCTCGATCGCGTCCCACTCGATGGGGACGCCGTGGCAGCCGTCGGCGCCGTCGACCTCCATGACCTGCCGGATGCGGGCGGCGCTCGCGTCGTCCTGGAGGCGGGTCAGGATCGCGTCCGGGCCGCCCTCGCTCGCCCAGCTCGGGAGCATGGCGACGAGCGTCGTGCAGCCGGGGGTGTAGGGGTAGGTGTCCAGGGAGATGTCGGCGCCGGATGCCAGGGCCGCGTCGAGCAGGGCCAGGAGTTCGGGGGCGCGGTCCTTGTTGACGCCGAAGTTCATGGTGGCGTGCGCGAGATGGAGGGCGCAGCCGGCCTCGCGGGTGAGGGCGACCATTTCCTCGTACGCCTGGAGGGCGCCCGCCCCGTAGGAGCGGTGGTGCGGGCAGTAGTAGCCGTCGTATTGCGCCACGACCCGGCAGAGTTCGGTCAGTTCGGCGTCGGACGCGTACATGCCGGGGGTGTAGGTCAGGCCGGATGAGAGGCCGACGGCGCCTTGTTCCAGGCCCTCGGCGACCAACTGCCGCATGCGCGCGATCTCTTCGGCCGTCGCGGCGCGGTCGTCCCATCCCATGGCGAGCATCCGGACGGTGCCCTGGGGGATGAGGTAGGCGGCGTTGACGGCGATGCCGTGGCCGTCGAAGCCGTGGTCGAGGCGGTCGAGGTAGCCGCCGACGGTGCGCCAGGTGAAGTCGATGTCCGAGCCGTCGCCGTTCCAGCCGGTGATCTGGGCGCGGACCTCGGCGAGTGTGCGGTCGTCGACCGGGGCGTACGACAGGCCGTCCTGGCCGATGACTTCGAGGGTGACGCCCTGGGCGGCCTTCGCTTCGTGCGCGGGGTCGCGGAGCAGCGCGAGGTCGCTGTGGGCGTGCATGTCGATGAAGCCGGGGGAGAGGGCGAGGCCGTCGGCGGACACCGTGCGGCGGGCGGAGGGGCGGGGTCCGGCGTCGCCCTCGCGGTGGATCGCGGCGATCCGGCCGTGGGACAGGGCGACGTCGGCGCGGTAGGACGGGCCGCCGGATCCGTCGATGACGCGTGCGTCGCGGAACACGGTGTCCATGGGGGGCCTTTCTGAGACCGGCGGTGCGGGCCGCGGGGGTCGGCGCGCACCGCCGGGGTCTGTGCGGGCGGCGCGGGGGCTGCCGGGGGCGGTGGCTCAGGAAATCTTCCCCGGGCGTCTCACGAAACGGGGGCGCGGAGCGTTTTCCTGATGAGAGAGCGAGACGGGGGAAGGTGCGAGATGCAGGTTCGGGAAACTGCTCGGGGAAGTGCGGGGGAAGGCGCTCGGGGGAGTGCTGGGGGGACGGCTTGGGGGACGGCTTGGGGGACGGCTTGGAGGGGTGCTCCGGCAGTCGCTTTATTAGCCGCTGTATTAGAAGAACGTGCGGATGAAGTCCGTGACCGTGCCGTCGGCTTCGACGAGCGGGATCAACTGCCACTTGTCGAACGACGTGCAGGGGTGGGACAGGCCCATCCCCACCCAGTCACCGACCTCCAGGTCGTCCGCGCCCTCGGTGGCGATCCAGGCGTGCTGGTCGGACAGGCCGGTGACGGTGATGCCGGTGGCGGGGCGTTCGGTGCCGTCCCGGCCGGAGCGTACGACCTGGGCCTGCGGGAGATCGAGGTCGTAGGCGGCGTCGCGCTTACCGGCGTTGAGGAACGCCTGGTGAGGGGTGGGGCGGGAGACGACCTGCGCCCAGAGGCGGAAGGCCGGCTGGAGTGTGCCTTCTTCCGGGACGCGGTTGAAGGGGGTGAGGTGGCGGTAGTGGCCGTCGTCGTGGGAGACGTACGCGCCCGAACGCAGCAGCTTGAGGACCGGGGCGGAGAGCGCGGGGATCTCGGCGAAGACCTCGGCGACGGAGTCGAACCAGGCGCTGCCGCCCGCGCTGACGACGATCCGGTCGAGGTCGGCGAAGCGTCCGGTCTTGTCGAACTCCACGGCCAGCGCGACGAGTCGGCGCAGCCAGGCCGTCACCCGCTCGGGGGTCGCGTCGGGCACCTCGCCCTCGTAGCCGGCCACGCCTACCAGGCGGAGGGTGTCCACACCCGCGATGGCGTCGGCCAGTTCGAGGCACTCGGCCTCGGTGCGGACGCCGGTGCGGGCGGTCTCGCCCGCGCCCAGTTCGATGACGACGTCGACGGGGCGGCTCGCGCCCGCCTCGCGGAGTGCGGCGTCCATCAGCGCGATGCCACGCAGCGAGTCGACGTAGCAGATGAAGCGGAAGCCGGGATCGGCATCCAACTCGGCGGCGAGCCAGCGCAGGGCGGCCGGGTCGACGAGTTCGTTGGCGAGGAAGATCTGCTGGATGCCGTAGGCGCGGTAGACGCGGGCCTGGTGGGGGACGGCGGCGGTGATGCCCCAGGCGCCGTGCTCCAGCTGGCGGGCGAAGAGCTGGGGGGCCATGGAGGTCTTGCCGTGCGGGGCGAAGGCCAGGCCGTGGCGGGCCGAGTAGGTCTCCATCAGGGCGAGGTTGTGCTCGACGGACTCGGCGGAGAGGGCCAGGACGGGGGTGGTGAAGCCGCCGTCGAAGAGGTTGCGGCGCTCGGCCGCCAGCTCGCCGACGGTGCGGCCGTCGGCGTCCGGCGGGAGGGCCTTGAAACGGTGGTCGACGCGTTCGTCCGCGAGTCCCTGGGCGAGCCCCTTCGCGTGGTCCGCCGCGAGCCGGTCCCGGTCGTCGACCATGGGCCCTCCTCAAAGATCTTGTTGCATTCTCTGCAACACCCATTGCGTATATCGCTTATAGGTGTCTAGCATCCGAGCCATCACCGGGTCAATGGTGAGAATCGCCCCGGGAAACCGTCCGCGAAACCCTCGGAAACCCTCCGGACGCCTTCCGCGACACCTTTCACGGAACCCGCCGCGAAACCTCCGCGACCCCGCAGAGCAGCACAGCCACCCGGCAGCACAGCCACCCGGCGCAGCCGCGCAGCTAAGGAGTACCCCCGATCGTGACCAGGCCCTCGAACGTCAGCGGCACCGCCGGCCCGGACGGCGGCACCGTCCCGGATGCCGGCGTGGATGTCGTCTGCCTCGGCGAGTCCATGGTCACCTTCCTACCCACCCGGCCGGGACGCCTCGCCGACGTCCCCGCATTCGACCGCGCCATCGGCGGCGCCGAGTCCAACGTCGCCTGCGCGCTGGCCCGCACCGGACACACCGCACGCTGGATCTCCCGGGTCGGCGCCGACGGCTTCGGCGACCATCTCGTCGACACCATCGCGGGCCACGGCGTCGACGTCGGCCACGTCCAGCGCGACCCGCATCGCCCCACCGGCATCTACTTCCGCACCGCAGGGGAGCGCGCCACCGGCGTCGACGGCGAGGAGGCAGGCCGCGCCGAAGTGCTCTACTACCGCGCCGGATCCGCCGCCTCCGCGATGGCCCCCGCACTCCTCGACCGCACCGCGCTGGACGGCGCCCGCATCCGCCACCTCACCGGCATCACCGCCGCCCTCTCCGACGGCTGCCTGGACGTCCTGCGCACCCTCACCCGCCGCACCCCGGGCCGGCCGCTGGTCTCCTTCGACGTCAACTACCGCGTCGGCCTCTGGCGGGCCGGCGCGCACGGTCCTGAGATCCTGCTCGACCTCGCCCGGGGCTGCGACCTGGTCTTCGTCGGTGAGGACGAGGCCGAGGCCGCCTGGGATCTGCACGGGCCCGAAGCGGTGCGCGAGGCGCTGCCCGAGCCCGCCACCCTCGTCGTCAAGCAGGGCTCCGAAGGCGCCACCGTCTACGACCGCAGGGCCGACGGCACCGACTCCGTGACCTTCGTCCCCGCCCTGAAGGTCGAGGTCGTCGCGCCCGTCGGAGCCGGGGACGCCTTCGCCGCCGGATTCCTCTCCGGCACCCTCCGCGACCTGCCGGTGCCCGCCCGCATCCGGCACGGACACCTGATGGCCGCCGCCTCCCTCACCGTCCCCGGCGACCTCGGCACACCACCGGCCCGCGCCCTCGCCGACCGCCTGGCCGCCCTCGACCCGGCCGACTGGGGCACACTGCGACTCGGCCCCGGCTGGACGACCGACGGGGTGCGCACATCACGGGTGGAGGTCCCCGCACCATGAACGAACCAAGCCAACGAAGCGAGCGGAACGCCGGACAGCACGTCCCCGGATCCCGCCACGGCGAGCACGGCGAGGTGCGCGCATGAGCCAGACAGTCGACCGCGCCCTGAGCATCCTGCCGCTGCTCGCGGAGGGACCGGCCAACCTCGAACAGGTCGCCGTCCGGCTCGGCGTGCACAAATCCACCGCCCTGCGCCTGTTGCGCACACTCCACGAGCACGGCATCGTCTACCGCCAGCCCGACCAGCGCTACCGCCTCGGCGCCCGGCTGTTCGCGCTCGCCCAGGAAGCCGTCGAAAACCTCGACGTCCGGGAGATCGCCCACCCCCACCTCGTCGACCTCAACGAGAAATGCGGACACACCGTCCACCTCGCGGTCTACGAGGAGAACGAAGTCCTCTACATCGACAAGGTGGAGAGCCGCTACCCGGTCCGGATGTACTCCCGGATCGGCAAGCCGGTCGCGATCACCGTCGCCGCCGTCGCCAAGCTGCTCCTCGCCGACCTCGCAGAACCCGAGCGCCGCGCCCTCGCGGAAAGGCTCGACTACCCCCTCTACACGTCCCGTTCGACCCCCAACGCCGCGGCCTTCCTGGCCGAACTGGCAAAGGTCCGCGAACAGGGATGGGCCACCGACCTCGGTGGTCACGAGGAGTCCATCAACTGCATCGGCGCCCCGATCCGCGGCGCGGACGGACGCCTGGTCGCCGCCATGTCGGTCTCCGCACCGAACGTCGTCGTCACCGCAGAGGAACTCCTCACCCTGCTCCCGCTGGTACGCCGCACCGCCGACGCCATCAGCCGGGAGTACTCCGGAACCGCAATCCCCCGGCCACAAGCCGGACCCGCACAGGAAGCCTGAACACCATGACCGAGAAGACCGCGCTCACCCCGGCCACCCACACCACCCCGCCCGCGAAGTTCTCCCACGGCGTCAAGAAGGGCAACATCCTTCAGGTCGCGGGCCAGGTCGGCTTCCTCCCCGCCGTCGAGGGCCAGGCCCCCACCCCGGCCGGCCCCACGCTGCGCGAGCAGACCCTCCAGACGTTCGCGAACGTCAAGGCCATCCTCGAAGAGGGCGGCGCGAGCTGGGACGACGTCATGATGATGCGCGTCTACCTCACCGACGTCGACCACTTCGCCGAGATGAACGAGATCTACAACGCCTACTTCGAGGCCGAGGGTCTCAAGGAGGCGCCCGCCGCCCGCACCACGGTCTATGTCGGGCTGCCCAAGGGCCTGCTCATCGAGATCGACGCGCTCGCCGTCCTCAGCTGAGCGGAGACCGCCCGCCGCCGGACGGACACGCGGAACCGTCCCCTCCGCTGTCCTCGGCACACCGCACCACTCTGAATCGCACCGCCCTGAACCGCACGACCCCGAACCGCACCACCCGAACTGAGCAACTGCCTTGCCGTTAGCGCTGATTCACCCGCTCACCCCGCCGCACGGCGCGGCGCCCCGTACCGACGGGGCGCCGTGCCGCGGTCCCCCCTGCCTGGATGCATTCCAGGGGACACACCCGGACCACCGGGCCCCCTGCCTGACAACGGAGTCACACGATGTTCCTCGCCGCCACGACCGCCGCCCCACCGTCGCCACCACCCCACACCGGTGGGCTGCTCGCCCTGATCCCGGGCACCGCAGGGCTCCTGACGGTCGCCGTCCTGGGCATCGCCCTGCTGCTCCTGCTGATCATCAAGCTCCGCCTCCAGCCCTTCGTGGCGCTGCTCACGGTCTCCATAGCGGTCGGCCTGGGCGCGGGCCTTTCGGTCACCGAACTCTTCGGCACCGTCCAGAAGTCCGACGTGAAGTCCATGATCGAAAGCGGCATGGGCGGCACCCTGGGCCACATCGCGATCATCATCGGGCTCGGCACGATGCTCGGCTCCATCCTGGAGGTCTCCGGCGGCGGCGAAGTGCTCAGCACCCGCCTGCTGAACCTCTTCGGCGAGAAGCGGGCCCCGCTGGCCATGGGCCTGACCGGCCTCATCTTCGGCATCCCGGTCTTCTTCGACATCGGCATCTTCGTCCTCGCGCCGATCGTCTACGCAGCCGCCAAGCGCGGCGGCAAGTCGATGCTCCTGTACTGCCTGCCGCTGCTCGGCTCGCTGTCGATGACCCACGCCTTCCTGCCGCCGCACCCCGGCCCGGTGGCCGCGGCGAGCCTGTTCCACGTGGACCTCGGCTGGATCATCCTGATGGGCGTCATCTGCGGCATACCCGCCGTCCTCGCCACCTGGGCGTGGGCCGCCTGGATCGGCAAGCGGATCTTCGTCGACATCCCGCAGGACATGGTGGAGGCCGCCGACGAGGCGAAGGCGGCGGTCCTCGCCGAGCAGCGGGCCTCCGGCGTCACCCCGCAGGAGAAGCCGGTGTCGCTCGGCGCCGTGCTCACCATCATCCTGATCCCGCTGATCCTCATCCTGCTGTCGACGTTCTCGTCCATCGCGATGGACCCGAGCACCGCCCGCTCGGTCATCGAGTTCTTCGGCAACCCGTTCGTCGCCCTGACCATCGCGCTGCTGGTCGCCTACTACCTGCTGGGCATCCGCCGGGGCTGGTCCCGCAAGTCGCTGGAGACCGTCTCGACCGCCTCGCTGAAGCCGATCGGCAACATCCTGCTGGTGGTCGGCGCGGGCGGTGTCTTCGGCGCGGTCCTCCAGGGCAGCGGCGTCGCCGACGCGCTCTCCGACACCTTCCACAACGTCGGCCTCCCGGTCATCGTCCTGGCCTACCTGCTTTCCCTCGTCCTGCGGGTGGCCCAGGGCTCGGCGACCGTCGCCATCGTCACCACGGCCGGCATCGTGCTGCCGCTGGTGGACGGGCAGGACATGTCCCAGGCCCATCTGGCGCTGATCATCATGGCGATATCCGCCGGTTCGATCTTCGCCTCGCACGTCAACGACGGCGGGTTCTGGATGGTGTCGAAGTACTTCGGCATCACCGAGCGGGACACCCTGAAGTCCTGGACGGTGCTGGAATCGGTGCTGTCGGTCGCCGGGTTCGTGGTGGCGGCGGTGGTGAGCCTGTTCGTCTAGGGCGGGGCCGCCAAGCCCCACCGGATGCGGGCCGGTGCTCTGCCCGTCCCCGTGGGAAGGAGCACCGGCCCGCCCCGGGCCGGGCGTCCGGCCAGCCGCCCCGGCCAGCCGCCCCGGCCGCCCGCCCCGGTCAGCCGCCCAGGGCCCGCACCCGGTCCATCACCGGCACGAACGCCTCGGCGGACGGTGCCTGGACGGAGTAGTACGTGAAGCCGAACCGCTCGCGGTTGCGCAGCACTTGACCGGCCATCTCCTCGACGGTGCCGATCAGGAGGAAGGGGGTGTCGAGGAGGTCGTCGGCGGTGAGCGCCGGGCCGTACCGACCGGCGAGTTCCGCGGCGGCGGCGCGGCGGTCGTCGGCGGGGACCACCGCCTGGACCAGCACATGCCACTCCACGGCATCGGCCCGGTCGCCCGCGCAGCCGCGCGCGAACCGCACCCGGTCCTTCGCCTCGGCCGCGGAGCCGATCCGCAGGATGCCCGGCTCCGCGCCCTTGACCTGGTGGATTCCCGCGATGCTGACGATGTCGGCGCGCTCGGCCGCGAGCCGCAGCACCCGGTCGCCGGTGCCGCCGATGATCAGCGGCGGGCCGAAGCCGCCGAAGCCGTGCCGCTGGACGGGACGCAGCACCGGCTCGCCCGCCGCACGCAGGTCGGCCTGGCGGGCGAAGCCGTCGGCGGCGAACGCCCGGTCGAGGTGGTCGAGGGTCGCGGCCAGCTGTTCCGTACGGGCGGGGAGTGGCTGCCAGGGGATGTCCGCCGCGTCGAACTCCCACTTCATGTGCCCGGCGCCCAGGCCCACTTCGAGGCGTCCGCCGGTGAGCTGGTCGGTGGTGGCGATCTCCCGGGCGAGCAACGCCGGGTTCCAGAAAGGCGTGTTGAGCACGAGGGTGCCGACGGTGAGGCGCTCGGTGGCCGCAGCCGCCGCGACCAGGGTGGGGAAGGGCGCGGCGATCCCGAGGTGGTCGGCGGCGAACAGGGTGTCGTAGCCCTGTGCCTCGATGCGGCGGCAGGTCGCGGCGAACGCGGCGGGGGAGCCCGTCGTGAAGACGTTGGTGGAGAAGCGGAAGGCGGTCATGGCGGCAGCCTGCCCGTACGCCGCCGGGGCGCGGGCAGGCTTCGCCGTGGGCGGACGGACGGCGAACGCGCCGGGCGGACGGGCTGGGCGGGACGGCGAACGCGCTGGGCGGGACCGCGGCGAACGGGCCGTGGGCGGACGGCGAACGTGCCGTCGTTGGACGGCGAATGCGCCGTCGTAGGACGGTGAACGTGCCGTCCGCCGCGGACGGACAGCGATCACGCCGCCCGCCGCGACGCGTGACGGCCCGGAAGCCGCCCGGCGGCGCTGAGTTCGCCCCCAGGGGCAGCCCCGGCCCGCCCGCCCTGCCCCGAAGGCTGCCCTCGGGGCCCTCCCGGTGCCGCGTGCCGCCGGATACCGTCGACTGCTCCGACGAGCATCGTGGAGCACCCCCATGCACGCACATGACGAGAGTCGACTGCCCCGCGGCCGGAAACCGGAGCGCGTTCCCGCGCGCACCCCCGCCGCGCTGCCGCCCCTGCTGGCCCTGCAACGGGCGGCGGGGAACGCCGCGGTGTCGCGGATGCTCGAAGAGGAACGCCACCAGCACGGCGCGGGCTGCGGCCACGAGCAGCCGGGCGGCCAGCAGTCGGTGCTCGACGCGGTGCGGTCCAGCGGCAGCCCGCTGGCCCCGCACATCCGCGAACGGGCGGAAGCGGGCCTGGGCATGGACCTCAGTGCCGTACGGGTGCACACCGGGCCCGCCGCGCAGCGGTCGGCGCAGGACCTGGGGGCCCGCGCGTACACGACGGGCACGGACATCGTCATCGGCCCGGAAGGCGCCGACGACGAGACGATGTACCACGAACTGCGCCACGTCGACCAGCAGTCCAAGGGAGCGGTGGACGGCACCGACAACGGGGCCGGCGTGAACGTCTCCAGCGAGGGTGACCCCTTCGAGAAGGACGCCACGGCGTTCGGCCGGGAGATGGCACGGGGGAACGTCCCCACCCCGCAGGCGACGGCCCAGGAGGGGCCGGCCGACGCGGCCCGGACGGCGCACAGCGACGGGATCACGGTCGCCCGGGTGCGTTCCAGCCGTCCCGGCAGGCAGATGTATCCCGCCGACGTGGGGCAGCAGTTCGAGATCCTCTACGAAGGCCGCGAGGTCATCGGCAGGTATGTGCGCAGGTCTTCGCGGGGCGGAGAGATCTTTGACACCGCCAGGTTCGGCCAGGTGAGGGTGCCGGAGCGGGACATCCTCGGCGTCCGCGCGACGACGGGCGGCATGCACCCGCCGGGCCGGAGCAGGCCGCCCGCCCAGAACCTGGACGGCCGTGACCAGATCTTCCTGTCCGAGGGCGACGCCTCCGCGGCACGTGCGCGGGTCCGGAGGGATCCCCGCATGGCGGACCGGATGGCGTACACGACGTTCGACGCGGGCCCCGACCCCCGCTACCAGGACCTTCCGGCCCACGCCGACGACCTGCGACGGCTGGGTGTGCCGCACTTCCCGAACATGGACGTCCGGGACGAGGAAGCCATGGGCCAGCTCAGCGGGGCCGCGCCCGGCGCCAACATCCACAACCAGATGCCACGTGTGCCGCAGGGCACCCCCGGCTACTCCACCCAGCAGCTCATCCGTGACACCGCCAGGCTGCCCGAGCGGCTGGGCCGTGACGACATGACGGTGAGCGTCACGACGCCGCGCCCGGACTACTACAACGACCCGCGCACCCACGACAGGATTTACGGGATGGAGAGCCGCAACGCTCTGGCGGGCACCAACATGGACGTGTCCTCCGCGCGGTCGGACTCCGAAGGCTCCCTGGAGGACTACGGCTACACGCACCGCCAGACCACCCAGAACCAGTCGACCGGCGCGGCCGAGCGGCGCAAGAAGTACCGGCTGGACAGGCGCGATCGGGACAGGTAGCGCGGAGTGGCGACAGGGAGCGGCCCACGCGGCGGTTTCCTGTCGCCACATCAACTTGCCATCAATATCCCCGGATTCATTGCCTCAGGGCCCGTCGGCGCCAACAATGCGCACGACAAAACCGAAGGTACGTACGGGCCTTCGGTGACGGAAGCTTGAGAGGACCCCCACAATGAATCGACCTCTCGTCGGCACCCTGGCCACGGCCGTTCTGGGCGCCGCAGCCCTGGTGGGCACCGCCGGTACGGCCGGCGCCGCCCCCCTCCCGGGCAAGGCGGCCACCGCGTCCGACGCGGCGGCGGCGAAGGGCGCGGCACACATATCCGCGGCCCCCGCGAAGGCAGGGCAGCACACCAAGGCGGTGGACTTCGCCGGCACGGTCGCGCTGAGCAACTGCTCGGGTTCGATCGTCAAGATGCCCACGTCGAAGGAGACCGACAAGGCCCTGGTCATGTCCAACGGCCACTGCCTGGAGTCCGGGATGCCCGGCGCGGGCGAGGTCCTCGTCGACCAGCCGTCCAGCCGCAGCTTCACCGTGCTGGACGCCAAGGCGGGCGACCTGGGCACGATCAAGGCCACCAAGGTCGCGTACGCCACGATGACCGACACCGACGTCTCGCTCTACGAGACCGGCTCCACCTACGCCGACATCCAGCAGAAGTACGGCATCAAGCCGCTGGAGCTGGCCACCGAGCACCCCGCCAAGGGCGCGGCGATCACCGTGGTGTCCGGGTACTGGAAGAAGACCTACTCCTGCAAGGTCGACGGGTTCGTGCACGAACTCAAGGAAGGCGACTGGACCTGGAAGGACTCGGTCCGCTACACCCCGGAGTGCCAGACCATCGGCGGCACCTCCGGCTCCCCGGTGCTCGACGACGCCACCGGCAAGGTCGCGGCCATCAACAACACGGGCAACGAGGACGGCGAGAAGTGCACCGTCAACAACCCGTGCGAGGTGGACGAGAGCGGCAACGTCACCGTCCACAAGGGCACCAACTACGCCGAGGAGACCTACGGGATCCCGAAGTGCTTCGCGGCAGGTAACAAGCTCGACCTGAGCCAGGACGGCTGCACGCTGCCGAAGCCGTCCGGCGCCCGCCGCTGACCCACCCACGCAGCAGGCCGGGCCCCGCGCAGCGTGACTGCACGGGGCCCGGCCGTGGGGGGTGGCGCACGAGGGGCCCGCCGCACCCGGGCCCGTCAATCCGTTACGGCAGGCTGTGCACGTGCCCGCCGACCTGGCTCGCGAAGGCGTTGCCGTTCGACGCGTCCCAGTTCGTCGACCAGGTCATCGCGCCGCGCAGGCCCGGGTAGGTCTTGGACGGCTTGAAGGAGCCGCAGCCGCTGCCCTTGGTCAGGCAGTCCAGCGCGTCGTTGACGACGGACGGGGCGACGTAGCCGCCGCCGGCCGCGCTGGAGGACGCCGGGACGCCGATGCCGACCTGCGAGGCGTCGAGGCCGTTCTCCAGCTGGATGCAGGCGAGGCCGGTCAGGAAGTCCACGGTGCCCTGCGAGTAGACGTTGCCGTCACAGCCGATCATTGAACCGCTGTTGTAGTACTGCATGTTGACGGCGGTGAGGAAGTCCTTGATGCCGAGCGCCGTCTTGAAGTACTCGTTCTGCGGCGACTGCATGTCGATGGTCTGCGGCGCCATGGTCACCACGACGTCGCTGTGCTTGGCGTGCACGGCCTTCAACGCCTGCGTCATATAGGTGGAATTCAGGCCATTTTCCAGGTCGATGTCGACGCCGTTGAAGCCGTAGTCGTCCATCAACTTGTTGATGGACGCGGCGAAGTTCTCGGCCGACGCGGAGTCGCTGACCGACACCGCGCCCTTCTCGCCGCCGACCGAAAGGATCACCGACTTGCCGGCCGCCTGCTTGGCCTTGATGTCCGCCTTGAAGTCGTCGTCCGAGCCGTAGCCGACCGCCGGATCGAGCTTGAAGGTGACCTCGCCCGGCTTGCCCGTCGCGTCGGCGAAGGAGACCGCGATGATGTCGTACGCGTCGTCGACGTCCTTCAACTTCTGCACGGTGGCGCCGTTGTCGAAGTTCTGCCAGTAACCGGTCACCGCGTGTTCGGGTACGGCGGCTGCACCCGCCGACGGGGCGGGCGCGGACTGCTGCGGCCGGGTGTCCTGCGCGGCCTGCGCGGTGCCCGACGTGGCGACGCCGGCCGACACCAGCGCGGCGGCGGCTGCTGTGGCCAGCAGCCCTCTCTTCAATTTTCCTGATCGTGCGCGAACCACGACTGCCTCCGTGGGGGGGAGTTGGCTGGTATGCGGATACGCGCTCAGGGGCCCCTGTGCTGCCGTACAACGTGGTCCAGACCATTGAGCCTGTCAAGGTTCAGGACACAACCGGTTGCCGCGCGTGAGCGGCGCGCAAGCGGGAAGGCGAAGGGGGAGGCAGTGGAACGGCATGTTCCGCAGCGTCCCGTGGGAGTGACGAGTGACCCGGAACGTGTTCTCCCGGACGTATCTCGCGGATAAAGTGCTGGGCGTATGGCGCCGATGGCGCAGAGCTGTGCCGATCCGCGGTCCCGGGGCCCCCGGAGGCCGAAGGGAGTGGGGGAGCGACGTGCCGACGGCGATTGCAGTCACCAGCCCCGACCTCGCCCTGCCCGCCACCGACCGGCAGACCCCCGCCGCCGTCGTGCTGCGCGCCCCCGGACTTCAGCCGCTGGACGAGGCGTTGACGGAGACCGCCGCCGTGCTGGAACACCACGGCCACCTCATCGTGCTGTACTCCGCGGCCTGCCCGCCCGAGCACGTCCGCAGACTCCACACGCTCCGCGCCCTCCTGGAGAGCGACCGGATCGCGATCGTCCCGCTGGAACTGCCGCCGCTCGGCGTCGCCGTACTCGCCCGCCAGCTCCGCCAGTTGTCCCTGTCCGCGCTCACCCCCGGCGTACTGGCCTGCGCCGCACGGCTGCTGGCGCACTACATCCACGCCGGTGCGCTGCTCGGCACCGTCAGCGGCCTGGACCGGGTGCCGGTCGACCTGCGCTCCCACGTGACGTCCTGGCTGCCCGGCGCGCAGTTCGCGGTCCTCGCCCACCCCGAACCGCAACTGGTCCGCCTGGAGCGGAACTCCACCACCGCCGGACTGAAGGGGCCCGCGTACGGCACCCAACTCGCGACGGCGCGAGGTCACTTCGCGGGCGACTGGGTGTCCGGCGTGCTGGCACCCTCCTGGCAGGTCCAGGGCGGCTACGAAGTGCCGCTGCCCGCCGAGTCGGCCCACTGGTGGGGCACCCGCAAGCTCGTCGAGTTCGCCGCGGCCATACCGGATCCGGCCCTGCTGCACCGGCTGGTGTCCTCCGTACGCCGCGAGGCGTGCCGCTGGTGCGGGCTCGAACTCATCGGTGACCGCTGCGCGTTCTGCGCCACGCCGCTGCCCGCACGGGACAGCAGAACCGCAGGTGGACGCGCGGTGACCGCGGCCCGTGCACCCGGCGGCGCGGTGAGCGCGGGACCGGGAACCGGCGGCGCGGTCGCCGCCATAGCGGGCCCGCAGCCCGCGGGCCCACCGCTGCCGGGACCGTCCGCACCGCCCCCGCCCGGCCCCGCCGCGCCCGCCCCGCCGCACTCGCCGCCGACCGGCCTCGGCCTGTCCCCGGTGGCCCTGCCGGGTGTCCCGGGCGCCCGCGGCCGTGCGGCGCCCGGCGGCCCGGCGGACGTACGGGGCCCGGACACCCTGAGCCGTACGGGCGGCCCGTACGGACCCGCCGACCGCCCCTTCCCGTCCCGCCCCGCCCCGATCGAGGTCCCCCACCCATGAACGCACGCCAGCGCCGCGGACTGATTCTGCTGCTCCTGTCGGCCCTGTGCGCAGCCGCCGCATTCATCGGCGTGCTGTCGGTCATCAGGAACGTCGAGTCCAAGGTCGGCCCGGAGAAGACCGCCTACCGGCTGAAGACCGACGTCGCGGCCTACAAGGCGCTGGATCCCGGGCAGTTCGAGAAGGTGACGGTGCCCCAGCGGTGGCTGCCGGCCACCGCCGTGACCCGGCTGGACGACCTCAGCGGCAAAATAGCGGTCACCCCGCTGCACAAGGGATCGCTCCTCCAGGACGACATGATCGTCGACCGGCCCGCGCTCAAGCCGGGCGAGCAGGAGATCGCCATCATGATCGACGCAGCCACCGGCGTGGCCGGCAAGATCAACCCCGGTGCCCGGGTGAACATCTACGCCACCTTCGACGGCAGGCGCCCCGAGGACAAGCCGGTCTCCAAGGTCATCGTGGCCGGCGCCCAGGTCATCGACGTCGGCAAGCTCACGCCGCTGGAGGCCAAGGACCCCGGCGACACCACCGCCGCCCGCCGCGACGGCGAGGCCGTCCCGATCACCTTCGCACTCGGCACCCGCGACGCCCAACGCGTCGCCTACGCCGAGTCCTTCGCCTCCCACGTACGCCTGGCCCTGCTCGCCCCCGGCAGCCAGAACACCATCCCGCCCGGCGAGCGCACCTACACCCTGGACGGCGACAAGTGACCCGGAGGCACCGGTGACCATCCGCATCCTGCCGGCCATCGGCGACCCCGACACCGCACGTGCCGTCGCCGCGCTGCTCGGCCGGCTCCCGCACGCCGAACCCGCGCCCCCGGCCGCCGACTCCACCGCGCTGCTCGACACGCTGGCCGGCGCCGTACCGCCCGGAGCGAGCGGCCCGGCGGCCGTCGAGGCGCTGCCCGAAGTCGTCCTCGTCCACGAACGGATCGGGCCGCTGCCCGCGCTCGACCTGATCCGCGAGGTCGCGCTCCGCTTCCCCGCCGTCGGCGTCGTCCTGATCACCACCGACGCCGGGCCCGCGCTGTTCTCCGCCGCCATGGACGCCGGCGCCCGCGGCATCGTCAAACTGCCCCTGGACCACGACGAACTGGCGGCCCGCGTCCAGGCCGCCGCCCAGTGGTCGGCCGGGGTACGCGCCCACCTAGGGGCCGGCCAGGACGCGGCGCCAGGACCGGCCGGCACCCTGGTGACCGTCACCGGCGCCAAGGGCGGCGTCGGCACCACCGTCGCCGCCGTGCAGCTCGCGCTCGCCGCCCGCGGCGCGGGACGCAGCGTCGCGCTGGTCGACCTGGACCTCCAGTCCGGTGACGTCGCCTCCTACCTGGACGTCCAGTTCCGCCGCTCCGTCGTCGACCTCGCCGGTATCGCCGACATCTCCGTACGGGTCCTCCAGGACGCGGTGCACGACCACCCCACAGGGCTCGGCCTGCTGCTCGCCCCGGACGAGGGGGAGCGCGGCGAGGAGGTCGACGACCGGGCGGCCCGCCAGATCCTCACCGCGCTGCGCTCCCGCTACGAAGTAGTGATCGTCGACTGCGGCTCCCAGATGCAGTCCGCGAACGCCGCCGCCGTCGAACTCGCCGGCACCGCCCTGCTGGTGACCACCCCCGACGTGGTCTCCGTACGCGCAGCCAAGCGGCAGGTGCGGCTCTGGGACCGGCTCCGGATCCGCAAGGCCGAGGACACCACCACCGTCGTCAACCGCCTCACCCGGCACACCGAGATCCAGCCGCCGCTGGTCGCCAAGGCCACCGGCACCCACGTCGCCAGGACCACGGTCCCGGCCGCCTTCAAGGAACTCCAGCCGTGCGTCGACTCCGGCCGGATGCAGGACCTCGACAGCCGGTCCACGGTCCGCGCCGCCCTGGGGGCGCTGGCCGGTGAACTCGGCCTGATCGACGCCCCCGAGGCCGTCCACGGCCGCACCGGACACCGCGCCAGGCCCTCGCTGACCGGCCGCAAACGCAAGGCCCTGACGGCGGGCCCCGGCACGGCTTCCCACCGGGCGCCGGGAGCGGCGGCGCCAGGACCGCGCGACCCGGCCGCCCCGGAGGGCTGAGCGGTGCGGCGCCCGCTGGGCGGCAGCGACCGGGGCCAGGTCTCCGTGGAGTTCCTCGGCATGCTCCCGCTGATCCTGCTCGTCCTCGTCCTGCTCTGGCAGTTCGTGCTGGTCGGCTACACCTTCACGCTCGCCGCCAACTCCGCGGACAAGGGCGCCCGCGCGGCCACCGCGACCCTCGACGGCGGCCCCGGCGCCTGCCGCACCGCCGCCGAGCGCGACCTGCCCGCCTCTTGGCGCGAGGGCGCCAGCACGTCCTGCGGCACCGAAGCAGGACTGTGGAAGGCGACCGTACGCATCAAGGTCCCGGTGCTCTTCCCCGGGGCCGGTGACTTCCCGTGGACGGTCACCGGCACCGCGGGCGCGGCGAAGGAGAACTGAGATGAAGACGTCCGAAGTCGTGCCTGTCCGGCACCTGGTGCCCGCCCGGCTGCGCGGGCGCGGCCGGGACCGCGGGCAGGCGTCCATCGAGTTCCTCGGCTTCCTGCCGCTGCTGCTGCTCGTCGCGCTGGCCGTCGTCCAACTCGGCCTCGCCGCCTACGCCGTCCAGCAGGCCGGCACCGGAGCCCGCGCCGCCGCCAGGACCGCGTCCCTCGACGCGGCGGACCGGGAGAGCGGGCCGCAGGCCGCCGGGCGGGCGGCGATGAGCGGCTGGGTCGCCGAGGGGGCGCGGATCAGCGTCGGCGGCGGCAGCGGCGCGGTGCGTGCCACGGCGACCGTCACCATCCCCTCCGTCATCCCCGGCGTCGGCTTCGGCACCGCCAGCCGCAGCGCGACGATGCCCCGCCCCGCGGACCGGCCCGCGCCGGGCGTCGCCGCCTGGGAAGGAGCCGTCGCGCGATGAGCCTCAAAGGCCGGATCAGTACGCCGGAGCCCGCCGGAGAGCCCCGCCAGGACGGCCATCTGGTGCCCGTCTACCGCGCCAAACTCCTCGCGGAGATCGACCTCGCGGAGATGTCGTCGCTGGCCGCAGCCGAACGCCGCTCGCGCCTTGAGCGGGTACTCGGCCACATCATCAGCCGCGAGGGCCCGGTGCTCTCCACCGCCGAACGGGGCCGCCTCATCCGCCGGGTGGTCGACGAGGCGCTGGGCCTCGGCGTCCTGGAACCCCTCCTGGAGGACACCTCGATCACCGAGATCATGGTCAACGGCCCGGACCAGGTCTACGTCGAACGCTCCGGCCGGGTCGAGCTGGTCCCCGTCCGCTTCGCCTCGCACGAGCAGCTGATGCAGACCATCGAGCGGATCGTCTCCACCGTCAACCGCCGCGTCGACGAGTCGAATCCGATGGTCGACGCCCGGCTGCCGTCCGGCGAACGCGTCAACGTCATCATTCCGCCGCTCGCCCTCAACGGCGCCACCCTCACCATCCGCCGCTTCCCGCGCGCCTACACCCTCGCCGAACTCATCGGCATGGGCACCCTCGACGACCAGATGCTGATGCTGCTGGCCGCGCTGGTCCGCGCCAAGGTCAACATCGTCGTCTCCGGAGCCACGGGCGCCGGCAAGACCACCCTGCTCAACGCGCTGTCCGGGCTGATCCCCGACGGCGAGCGGATCATCACCGTCGAGGACGCCGCCGAACTCCAGCTCCAGCAGAGCCACGTCATCCGCCTCGAATCGAGACCGCCCAACGTCGAGGGCAAGGGCCGCATCACCATCCGCGACCTCGTACGCAACTCCCTGCGCATGCGCCCCGACCGCATCATCGTCGGCGAGGTGCGCGGCGGCGAGACCCTCGACATGCTCCAGGCGATGTCCACCGGACACGACGGATCGCTGGCCACGGTGCACGCCAACAGCGCCGAGGACGCCCTGATGCGGCTCCAGACCCTCGCCTCCATGTCCGACGTCAAGATCCCCTTCGAGGCGCTGCGCGACCAGATCAACAGCGCCGTCGACTGCCTCGTCCAGCTCGGCAGACACGCCGACGGCACCCGCCGGATCAGCGAGATCGCCCTCCTCGACTCACGCGGCCACGAGGACTACCGCATCGCCACCGTCTGCCGCTTCGACGCCGAACCGATGGCCGCCGACCGCGTCGTGCACGGCAGGTTCCGCTACTTCCCGCTGCCCCGCAGGATCGCCGAACGCCTCTTCATGGCGGGCGAGGCCACCCCGCCCGCCTTCGGCGTCGCCACCACCGACGACCAACTCGCCACCCGGGAAGCCCGATGACCCCCGCCCCGCCGGCCGCCCCGCGCCGCCCCACCCCCAAGTCCCCCAGGGAGCACACCCGATGAGCGGCATCGACCCCGCGCTGCCCGCCGTCGGCGCCACCCTGCTCTGCGGGGCGCTCGCGGTGGCCGGGATACGGACGTACGCGGCCGGGCGGGCCCAGCGGCAGGCCGTCGTGGACCGGCTCGCCGACGAGCGCGGGCTGCCGGTGGCCGGGCGGGGCCGCCGCTTCCGCTCCGTCGACCGCGCGCTGCGCCGCACCCGCTACGGCCGCCGCATCGAACGCCGGCTGACCGCCACCGGCCTCGACGTCACCCCCGGCGAGTTCACCGTCTACCTGCTCGCCGCGGTCGTCGTCCTCTGGGCGGTCGCGCACGCCACCCTCGCCGCGTTCTTCGGCCCGATCGCCGCGCTCACCGTGATCTGGGCCGCCTTCGCCTTCCTCAACTGGCAGCGCCAGAAGCGCATCGAGAAGTTCATCAACCAGCTCCCCGAACTCTCCCGCATCCTGGCCAACGCCACCCAGGCGGGGCTCGCGCTGCGCACCGCCCTGGGCATGGCGGCCGAGGAACTGGAGGCCCCGGCGGGCGAGGAGCTGGCCAAGGTCTCCGACAAGCTCGCCGTCGGCCACTCCGTCGACGAGGCGCTCGGCGAACTCGCCGAACGCCTGCCCTCACGCGAACTGGTCGTCCTGGTCACCACGCTGGTGCTCGCCAACCGCGCGGGCGGCACCGTCGTCGGCTCGCTGCGCAACCTCACCAAGACCCTGGAGGAGCGCAAGGAGACCCGCCGCGAGGTCCGCACCCAGCTCTCCCAGGTCGTCGTCACCGCCTACGTCGTCCCGCTGCTCGGCATCGGCACCCTGCTGCTCATGAACCGCATCGCGCCCGGCGCCATCGACCGGATGACCTCCTCCTTCCTCGGCCAGCTCGCGGTCGTCGCCGCCTTCGCCCTCTACGGACTCGGCTTCTTCTTCATCCGCAAGCTCTCCAAGATCGACGTGTAGGGGACGGGTACCGCCATGGGCATCGGAATCGGAATCCTGCTGGCGCTCGTCCTCGCGCTCGCGGTCGCCGGCATCTGCTACGGCCTCGCGCTCTTCCGCAGCGAGGCCCGGCTGCCGCCCGACCTCGCGGTGTCCCTGGAGGTCGGCGCGACCCGCACCACCGCCGTCGGCTCGGCCGTCGACCGTACGGGCATGCGCTACGCGCCCGCGGTCCTGCGGCTGATGGGCGACAAGCGCGTCGCCCGGGTCCGCCGCCGGATCGACCTCGCGGGCAACCCCGGCGGTCTCACCGTCGACCGCTACGCCGCCCGCCGTGCCGTCTACGGCGCGCTCGGCGTCTTCGGCGCGCTGGTGATGTTCCTGCGCGGCCAGCCGCTCCTGGGCGTCTTGATGGTCCTCTTCGCGCTGTTCTGGACCGAGGTCGGCATCTGGGCCGCCATCCGCCAGCGCAAGGACACCATCGAGCGGACCCTGCCGGACTTCCTGGACGTCCTCGCGGTGGTCGTCAGCGCGGGGCTCGGTTTCCGCCAGGCTCTGGACCGGGTCGCCGACCGCTACGAAGGCCCCTGGGCCGACGAACTCCGCATCACCCTGCGTCAGATGGACATGGGTGTCAGCCGCCGCGAAGCCTTCGAGGAACTGCGCAAACGCAACGACTCGGAGCAGGTCGCGCAGTTCGTCACCGCACTTCAGCAGGGCGAGGAGCTGGGCGCGCCGATCGTCGACACGCTGATCCAGATCGCCGACGACATGCGGCGCACGGACGCGCAGAACGCCCGCAGGCGTGCCGCCCGCGCCGTACCCAAAGCCACCATGGTCGTCACCACCTTCATGGTCCCGGCCACCATGATCCTGCTGATCGCAGGGTTTTTCCTCGGTTCCGGCACCCACTTCGGCTCCCTGCTGGGGGAGTGAGGGACGGGGCGTCAGGCGGGACCGCCGGGGGCGGAAGAGGGCGCAGGGCGCCGCGCGCCGGGGCGGCCGTACCCCCGTCGCACAGCGCGCCCGCGCAACCGGCCGGATCCCTCCGCGGGACACCGCAGCTTTGGGTCAACGCCTTCGCTGGAGCAACGAGTTGTGCCACAGTGGGGCCTCGGCGGCTCCCCCGCACCCCGGTGCGGTCGGGCCGGCCGGCCCGACACGGCGCCGGCGTATCGCTATCGGATGGTCCCGGAGGGGGATCGGGGGTGAACGGGGTGCGAAGAGCGCTGCCGGGCCCGAGTGCCCTGAGTGGCCGAAAATCTACGCTGTGTCTCTTCTCCGTGTCCCCGCAGGAGTATTGGGTACGGATTCCCTGTTCCGGGAACGCCTATCCGGCGTACTTTTCTCGTGTCGTGACCGCGGAACCACGCGCCGACACCGGGGGGACAGCCCAGCCGGACCAGAGCGGGACGGCCGCCCATGGAGGGAAAGACGATGGCGAAGCGGATTTTGGGGAACGACCGGGGACAGACCTCGATCGAGTACCTCGGCATCATCGCGGTGGTCGTGGCGATCGTCCTGGTGCTGTCCACCACGGACTTCGGCAGCCAGATCGCCAACGCCATCGCCAACAAGATCTCCGACGTCGTCGGCATCTAGTTGCCGCCACCGCCATGACGGCCCTCACCGCGCGCCGCCGGCGCGATGCCGGCCAGGCTTTCCCGATCTACATCGTGGCGGTCGCAGGACTGCTCTTCCTCGCCCTCGCCTTCTTCGCCGTCGGCCAGGCCGCCGCGACGCGCAACGGCGCCCAGACCGCGGCCGACGCCGCGGCCCTGGCCGCCGGGCAGCAGTACCGCGACCAGCTCGGCGAGGGCTTCATCGACGCGCTGCGGCATGGCACGGCCTGGCAGGACCTGATCGAGGGCCGCGGCGTCGACTCCGGCGCCGCCTGCGACCACGCCGCCTGGTTCGCCGGACGCAACGACGCCACGGTCTCCTCCTGCACCCCCGACTCCTGGCCCACTTCCTTCGCGGTGCGTGTCACCTCCCGTACCGCCGTGGGGAGTTCGGTGATCCCCGGCACCGAGCACACCCACGCCACCGCCGACGCCACCGCGGTCGTCGCCCCGCGCTGCACGGTCACCGACACGCCGGGCGAAGGATCGGGCGACGGCAAGGGCGGGGACGGTAATAAGGACGCCAACGGCGAGACCGGCAAGGACGGCAAGGGGGAAGGCAAGCCCGGCGGGGGCGGGTCGGGGGACGCGCCGTCCCCCGTACGCCTCGTCTGTGACGGACGGGCCTGGCAGCTCGACCCCGCCGCGCTCCACGGTCTCCCGGAAGCCGCCGACCTGTTCTCCGTGCGGCTCGCCCGATGACCGCCCGCCCACGCGGCACACCGGCCGCCGCGCGCACCGCGAGGAGCCCTCGCCGCCCGGCCGGACCGATGACCCGCTGACGACCAAAGGATTCGCACCCATGAGCATGCGGCGCACCACGAAAGCCGCCCGAGGAGCGGTCGCCATGGCGAGCGCGGCCGGCCTGGCACTGGTCGTGGCCGGCTGCGGTGGCGGCGGTGCCGCCTCCCAGAAGGCGGACGGCAGCCACCCGAAACGGAGCACCGCCCCCCAGGAGACCGGCTCCACCGCCCCCGCCGCCGAAGCGGACGACGCCATCGGGGAGATCAAGGGCCCGGACGGCGTCGTGGTCACGCTGCACTCCGTGATCCGCGACTCCGGCGGCTTCGTCACCGTCAACGGCACGGTCGCCAACCACGGCAGCCGCGTCTTCAACGCCATCGACTGGCGCTCCAACGAATCGGAGATGCGTTCCAGGTCCTCCCTCTCCGGTGCCACGCTCGTCGACAAGGAGGGCAAGAAGCGGTACTTGGTGCTCCGCGACACCGACGGCGAGTGCCTGTGCACCACCGGCCTGAGCGGACTGCAACCCGGCGCGAGCCGCCCGATCTTCGCCCAGTTCCCCGCGCCGCCCGCCAAGGTGACCGAGGTCGACTTCCAGCTGCCGACCATGCCGCCGGCCAGCGTGCAGATCACGGAATGAGAGGCCGATGACCGCGCCGCACCCGCCCCGCACCCCCTCTCTGCCGCGCACCGCAGCCACCGCAGCCGTGCTGCTGCTGACCGCCGCGCTCACCGTCCCCGCCGCGCGGGCCACCACCCCGCCCGGCATCACGGAGGACAGCACACCACCGGTCCGGATCGACGCCCGCGACCCCGACCTGCGCATGGTCCAGGGCGCGAAGCTGGCCCCGTCGAAGGTCCTCAACATCAAGTCGGTCGTCGAGACCGACGACGGCGCCGAGCAGCGGCAGGACACCAACGACAACGTGACGTTCTCGCTCCAGGCCGAGGTGCTGTTCGGCAAGGACAGCGCCGAACTGTCATCGGACGCCCGCTCCCGCATCGGTGCCATCGCCACCGAGTCCGAACGCCAACACGCCACCGATCTGCGGGTCTTCGGCTTCACCGACAGCCTCGGCTCGTCCGCCCACGGCGTCACACTGTCCAAGGAACGCGCCCACGCCGTCCAGCGCGAACTGGCCGAGAGCCTGGACTCATCGGTGACGTTCCAGGTCCGCGGCTACGGCGAGCAGTACCCCATCGCCGACAACGGCACCGAAGCCGGCCGCAAGAAGAACCGCCGGGTGGAGGTCAGCTTTCCCCGCGCGTCCTAGAGGTGATTGATCAACCAGGCGTCTCTCAGGGCGAGTTGGGCGGCTCGGGTGCCGGGCGCACCTCCAGCGTCAGGCCGGGCCGCAGGCCCCACCCGGCCATCGCGCCCGCCTCGGCCTCCAGCACGTGCCGGGACCGCGGCCGTGGCAGCCCCAGCCGCCCCGGGTGCATGGTCCGCACCGCCAGCACCCTGAAGTCCCGCCCCAGATAGGCGACATCGAGCGCGAACCGCATCCGGAAGGTGTGCACCCCGCTCGCCGGGGTCAGCAGCAGCGCGCCCTCGATGCCGTCGCGTCCCAACAGCCCCCGGGTGCGCGCCCGGTAGGACGCCGCGACCTCGACGGGCACCACCACATCCGCGCCGTGCAACGTTCCCGCGCCGTCCCGCCATCGCTTCGTCGAGCCCATGGGCGCCGTTCTACCAGCCCCGCGCGCGGGAGTCCGAACGCACCGGGACCGCCGCGTTCTACAGTCGTCGCGTGTCGCCGACGCTGATGATCCTCGCCGCCGCCTACGGTGCCGCCGCCGGACTGCTGCTGCCCCGCCCCGCCCACCGGATGGCCGTCGAACCGGAGGAGGACTGGCGCGCGCACTGCCCCACAGGCCATCCCCTCACCGGATACGCCCGCGGCTGGCTGGGACCGCCGCGCTGCCCGCGGTGCCGGACGGCCTGCGGGCCCGCGGCGCTGCCGGTGGCCGCCGCCACCGCACTGGTCTGCGCGGCGCTCGCGGCGGCCACCGGCGCCCGCCCCGAGCTGGCCGCCTGGCTGCTGATGGCCCCCGTGGCCGTCCTCCTGGCGGCCGTCGACTGGCGGGTGCGACGCCTCCCGGACGCGCTGACGCTGCCGCTCGCCGCCCTGGCCGCCGCGGCGCTCGGGCTCGTCGGCTGGCTCACCGGCACGTCGGACTCCTGGCTGCGGGCGCTGCTGGGCGGCCTGCTGCTCGGCGCGTGCTACCTGCTGCTCTTCGCCGTCAACCCCGGCGGGATCGGCCTGGGCGACGCCAAGCTGGCACTCGGCCTGGGCATCGCCCTGGGGTGGTACGGCTGGCGCGCCCTGCTCATCGGCGGCGCCGCCGGGGTGTTCATCGGCGCGCTGTGGGGCGCGGGGCTGCTGCTCGCCCGCCGTGGCCGGAGCCAGGAGCCCATGCCGCTCGGCCCGTTCATGATCGTCGGAGCCCTCTGCGGACTGCTGCCCGCAGCCGCCGTGGCCGGCTGAGCGGCGGCCGGTGAGCCCCGGCGCGCGACCGGGGCACACCGGGTTGCGCGTCCTGCACGCACCACCCCTCGGTCGGGGTTATGGTGGAGACCCCCCCTCGGGCCGGTCCGTATCCCCCCCACGGACCGGCCCGCTTTTTGTTTCCCGGGCGCATCCGCCGTACGACGCCTGTCAGCTCTCCGGCGCCGTGAAGGCCATCCGGTACGCGCGGGGCGAGGTGCCGAGCAGCCGGCGGAAGTGCCGCCTGAGGTTGGAAGGACTGCCGAGGCCGCACTGGTCGGCGACCCTGTCGACGCTCAGATCGCTGTGTTCCAGCAGCTCACGGGCCCGGTTGAGGCGGGCGGCCAGCAGCCACTGGAGGGGCGTGACCCCGGTCTCCGTGACGAACCTGCGGGCGAAGGTCCGCGGCGAGACGCTGGCGTGCCCGGCCAGCAGCGCCACCGACAGGGGCTCACCCAGCCGGTCGAGCGCCCAGCTGCGGGTCGCGGCCAGCGAGGCGCCGTCGGACTCGGGCGGCAGCGGATGCTGCACGTACTGGGCCTGGCCGCCCTCGCGGTGCGGCGCGGCCACCAAGCTGCGCGCCACCCGGTTGGCTGTCTTCGCCCCCACGTCCCGCCGCACGAGGTGCAGACACAGGTCGATGCCGGCGGCCACCCCCGCCGAGGTGAGGACCTGCCCCTCGTCGACGTACAGCACGCCGGGATCCACCCGTACCCGCGGATGGCGGGCGGCCAGCTCGTCGGCGTTCTGCCAGTGGGTGGTCGCCGTACGGCCGTCCAGCACACCGGCCGCGGCCAGGGCGAACGCGCCGGTACAGATCGAGACCAGCCGCGCGCCCCTGGCGTACGCGGCGGCCAGCGCGTCGAGCACCGCGGGCTCCGGCGGGCGCAGATGCGGAGCGAACCCCGGGACCACCACCGTGTCCGCCCGGCGCACCGCCTCAAGACCTGACTCCACGGTGACGCCGAACCCGGCGGTGGTGGGCACCGGTCCTGGCGCCGCGCCGCAGAGGGTGAGGCGGTACGGCGTCGGCTCCTCGCGCGGCGCGAAGATCTGCGCCGGGATGCCGAGGTCCAGCGGCAGCACCGAAGGGAGCACCAGGACCGCCACGTCGTGCGGCGGCAGGACGGCGGGAGCGGGGGAGCGGTCGGACATGGCAGGATCCTCTCGCAACCTGGCGTTCCTGCCACTGTAGATGCGCCGCCACCGGGCCGAGCATGGAGCCATGACTCCAGGAGAATCCCAGGTCACAGCCGGTCTGAAGGCCGTTCCCGCGCCGCAGGAGCTGATCCCCGCGCTGCCGGAAGACCCGCTCACCCGCCGCGCGCTCCACCTCGTCATCCGGGAGGAATCCGCCCCCATCGCCCACCACAGCATCCGCAGCGCCCTGTTCGCGCGGCTGCTCGCCGACCACCGCGGCGCCGAGCCGGGCCGCGACTACGACCCGCAGCTGCTCTTCCTCGCCTGTGTGCTGCACGACATCGGCCTCAGCGAGCGGGGCAACGGAAGGCAGCGCTTCGAGGTCGACGGGGCGGACGCCGCCGCGGCCTTCCTCACCGAGCAGAACCTGCCCGCCGGGCAGGTCGACGCCGTGTGGGAAGCCATCGCGCTGCACACATCGCCCGGCATCGCCGAACGCCGGGGCACGCTGTGCGCCTTCGTCAGGGCCGGGGTGGGGATGGATTTCGGCCGCGACACGGACTTCGTCAGCGACGCCACGGGCGCCGCGATCCACGCGGCCTACCCGCGGCTCTCGATGACCACCGCGCTCGTCGACGAGGTCGTCGCGCAGGCCGTGGCCCGCCCGGAGAAGGCCCCGCCCCACTCGTTCCCCGGCGGGGTGCTGCACGAGCGCACCACCCCGCCGTACCGCGCCGCCATCGAGGAGCGGACGGCGGCGGCACGGTGGGGCAACTGACCGCACGGGCGGCGCGCCGGGCCTGCCGCCCGTAAGGGGCACCGGAGGTACGTCAGCCCCGGCGCGCCCAGATGTTCACGCCGTCCGTCGTCTCGGCGAACCTGTCGATCTCGGCCAGCTCGGTCTCCGTCAGCACCGGGGCGGACAGCGCCGCGACGTTCGCCTCCAGCTGCCCGACGCTGCTCGCGCCGATCAGGGCCGACGTCATCCGCGCGTCGCGGAGCACCCAGCCGAGCGCCAGCTGGGCCAGTGACTGGCCGCGGCGGGCGGCGATGTCGTGCAGACCGCGCAGCCGCCGGACGACCTCGTCGGACAGGAGGCCCGGGTCGAGCGACTTGCCCTGCGCGGCGCGCGAGCCCTCCGGAATGCCGTGCAGGTACTTGTCGGTCAGCAGGCCCTGCGCCAGCGGTGCGAAGGAAATGCAGCCCATGCCCTCGGATTCGAGGGTGTCCAGCAGGCCGTCGTCCTCGGTCCAGCGGTTGATCATCGAGTAGGACGGCTGGTGGATCAGCGCGGGGACGCCCATCCCGCGCAGGATCCTGGCCGCCTCGCGGGTCTGCTCGGCGTTGTACGAGGAGACACCCGCGTACAGGGCCTTGCCCTGCCGGACGGCGGACGCGAGGGCGCCCATCGTCTCCTCCAGCGGGGTTTCCGGGTCGAAGCGGTGCGAGTAGAAGATATCGACGTAATCGACACCCATCCGCTTCAGCGACGCATCCAACGACGAGAGGAGATATTTCCGCGATCCCCATTCCCCGTAAGGACCGGGGTGCATCCGATATCCGGCTTTGGTCGAGAGAATCATCTCGTCGCGGTAGGGCCTGAAGTCCTGCGCGAAGATCTTTCCGAAGTTCAGCTCGGCCGAGCCGGGCGGCGGGCCGTAGTTGTTGGCCAGGTCGAAGTGGGTGACGCCCAGGTCGAAGGCGCGTCGCAGGATCGCGCGCTGGGACGTCAGGGTGCGGTCGTCGCCGAAGTTGTGCCAGAGTCCAAGGGAGATGGCCGGAAGTTTGAGGCCACTGCGGCCGGTACGCCGGTACTCCATGGAGTCATAGCGTGATTCCGCGGCGCAGTAAGGAGAGGAACCAGTCATGGTCATCTCCTTATCACGGACTTGTGACATACCTGATTGGGCTGTTGAGACGCCCGAGAAGTAAAGTTGCCGACTTAGGCGACGGGGCGACCGCCATGGGCACGGAGGGGCTGGACCACACATGCTGCGATCTTCCGGGGTGCGCATCCCGTATCCGCCTGCACTGCGGAATCTGGTGTACCGGCTGTACGCGCGCCGGGTGGAGGGCCGCCTGGATCACACCCAGGTGCCCAAGCACATCGGCGTGATCCTCGACGGCAACCGCCGCTGGGCGCGGGCCGACGGCCGGACGACGGAACAGGGCCACCAGGCCGGCGCCGCCAAGATCAGCGAACTGCTCGGGTGGTGCGAGGAGACCGACGTCGAGGTCGTCACCCTCTGGCTGCTGTCGACGGACAACCTCGACCGGCCCGAAGAGGAACTGACGCCCCTGCTGGGCATCATCGAGAACACCGTGCGCGATCTGGCGGTCGGCGGTCGCTGGCGGGTGCACCACGTCGGCAACCGCGACCTGCTGCCCGCCGACACCCAGCACGTGCTGAAGAAGGCCGAGCAGGACACCGCCGACAACACCGGCGTCCTGGTGAACGTCGCCGTCGGATACGGCGGCCGGCAGGAGATCGCCGACGCGGTCCGCTCCCTGCTGCACGAACACGCCGAGCGCGGCACGTCGTTCGACGAGCTCGCCGAGATCGTCGACATCGACCTCATCTCCGAGCACCTCTACACCCGCGGCCAGCCCGACCCGGACCTGGTGATCCGCACCAGCGGCGAACAGCGCCTCTCCGGCTTCATGCTCTGGCAGAGCGCCCACTCCGAGTACTACTTCTGCGAGGTCTTCTGGCCGGCGTTCCGGAAGGTCGACTTCCTGCGTGCGCTGCGCGACTACGCGGCCAGGCACCGGCGTTACGGCTTCTAGCGCGGCACCGCCACCGGAACGGCACCGCCACACCTGACGGCCGGGCACATCCCCACCAGGATGTGCCCGGCCGTCAGTGCGCCGGCAGGAAGGCCGTTCCCGGCCCGCCGGGGCGCAGTGAGCGGGCGCGTTCCGGCGGGGCGCGCCCCCGTCGTGGCGCCGTGTAACCCAAGGTTCATCACCTGTGCGTCATATGCCGTGGCATGGGCGTGCGGGTTCGCGGGAATATCCCTTCCAGGTCGGCGTCCGGAATCAGACACGGGCGCCGTATCTCAGCGGACGGCATGGGGTCGTCCGCCCGGGAGGCCCTTTGCACATCACGGACGATCGTGCCCCGTGCACGGCCGACGCGGAGGGCCGGTCTTCGGCCCGTGCAACGTGGCCGGATGCCGGTCCTGTCCCCCGCGACGCCGTCGCACCCCGACCTCATCCGAGGGGGTTCGTCCACCCGTGGTGAACAGCAAGAAGCGCCGTGAGAACGGCCGGCGCACTTATGTCCTCGACACCAGCGTCCTGCTGGCGGATCCAGGCGCCATGTCCCGCTTCGACGAGCACGAAGTCGTGCTGCCGGTCGTCGTGGTCACGGAGTTGGAGGCCAAGAGGCACCATCCAGAGCTGGGTTACTTCGCGCGGCAGGCGCTCCGACTGCTGGACGAGTACCGGGTGCAGTTCGGGAGGCTGGACGCGCCCCTTCCCATCGGGGATCTGGGCGGGACGCTCCGGGTCGAGCTGAACCACTCCGATCCCGCGCTCCTGCCCGCCGCCTTCCTCAACGAGCACAGCAGGCTCGGCGACAACGACTCGCGGATCCTGGCGGTGGCACGCAACCTCCAGGCCGAGGGCTACGACGTCACCGTCGTCTCCAAAGACCTGCCGATGCGCATCAAGGCGTCATCGGTCGGCCTGCTGGCCGAGGAGTACCGCGCCGAACTGGCGGTCACCGACTCCGGCTGGACGGGGATGGCCGAACTGACCGTCGCCGCCGAGCAGATCGACGACCTGTTCGCCGACGAGGTCGCCCCCGTACCGGACGCCGCCGGACTTCCGGTGCACACCGGGCTCGTGCTCCAGTCCGAGCGGGGCAAGGCGCTCGGCCGGGTCACCCCGGAGGGCGCGGTCCGGCTGGTGCGCGGCGACCGGGAGGCGTTCGGGATCCACGGCCGCAGCGCCGAGCAGCGGATCGCCCTGGATCTGCTGCTCGACCAGGAGGTCGGCATCATCTCGATGGGTGGCAGAGCCGGCACCGGCAAGTCGGCGCTGGCGCTGTGCGCGGGCCTGGAGGCGGTGCTGGAGCGTCAGCAGCACCGCAAGGTGATGGTGTTCCGCCCGCTCTACGCCGTCGGCGGCCAGGAACTCGGCTATCTGCCGGGCAGCGAGGCGGAGAAGATGAGCCCCTGGGCTCAGGCGGTCTTCGACACGCTGTCCGCGGTGACGAGCAAGGAGGTCATCGAAGAGGTGGTGGGGCGCGGCATGTTGGAGGTGCTGCCGCTCACCCACATCCGCGGCCGGTCGCTGCACGACGCGTTCGTCATCGTGGACGAGGCCCAGTCCCTCGAACGGAACGTCCTGCTGACCGTGCTGTCCCGCATCGGGGCCAACTCGCGCGTGGTGCTCACGCATGACGTCGCACAGCGCGACAACCTGCGGGTCGGGCGGCACGACGGCGTGGTGGCGGTGGTCGAGAAACTGAAGGGGCATCCGCTCTTCGCGCACGTCACGCTGACCCGCTCGGAGCGGTCGCCGATCGCCGCGCTGGTGACCGAAATGCTGGAGGACGGCAGGATCTGACCGGTTGTGAACCACGGCGCCGTCCGGCAAAGCCAAGGAGCTTAGCCGGACGGCGTTCCTGTGCGCGGGAATAACCGAAATTACTTGGGGGTAAACGAGGTGTGAGCTTTCACACCCAGTGGAGAATTGATTCCCGGCGTCTCGTTCGGGCAGAGTCTGGGTCCTGTCAGGCCCCGCATACGGCACAACCAGCATCCCCAGAGGTGCGGAACACCCGAACTTCATAGCGAACCGCCGTATGCCGCCCGAGCACCACGCGGACCCCGAGGGGTACGTACCGGGCCCGTGCCTCCCGTGACCAGCCGCCCCCTACCGCTCAACAGGGGGCGGAACAAGGGGAGACCAGCGCCAGGGGCACGATTGCGTCCGCGAGGTCACCTATGCGGGCGATGCTGGAAGGAAATCGTGTGAGCCGGATCTCGGTCCGGGGATTCGCCGTGGCCTCCGCCACCGCGGTCACCACCGTCGGCGCCGTGGTCGGCGTCGCCGCAGGCAATGAGCCTGGCTCGGTCGCCAACACCGAAGCCACCGCCGCCGATGCGACGATCGCAGACATTCCCGCGGGCCAGCAGGCCCAGGTGCAGACGGCCTCCCTGACGCAGCAGGCGGACGACCAGTCCACCCAGGCGGATGCGGCAGCCCTCAAGACCGCGCAGGAGTCGGCACGCAAGGCAGCCGCACAAACCGCGCAGGAGAAGAAGGACGCCGCCGACGACGCCAAGGCGAAGGCGGACGCGGAAGCGCGCGAGAAGAAGAAGCTCGCCGCCAACCGTTCCGCAGCGCGTGACGCCAGCGACTTCGTTGCCAAGGGTTCCTACACGGTCGCCGAGACGCAGGCCATTGCGCGCCAGATGATCCCGGGCGAGCAGTTCCAGTGCTTCAGCAACATCGTGAGCCACGAGTCCGGCTGGAACTACCAGGCCACCAACGCCTCGTCGGGCGCCTACGGTCTGGTCCAGGCACTCCCCGGCTCCAAGATGTCCTCCGCGGGCTCCGACTGGCAGACCAACCCGGCCACCCAGATCAAGTGGGGCCTGAACTACATGAACAGCCGCTACGGCAGCCCCTGTGGCGCCTGGCAGTTCTGGCAGGCCAACAGCTGGTACTAGGTCCGCCGCCGGCTTCCAGCAGCACCACAGCGCAACCGAGACCCCCGACCGCGTCAGCGTCGGGGGTCTCGTGCGTCCTTCGCGGGTAACGTCGTCCCGTCAGATGTGGGGGACGGGAGGGGAAGAGGAAGCGACATGTCCAGATTGCCTGAGTGGGTCGGTGGCCTCGGCGCCGGTCTGACGCGGCTCTCGCAGCGGCTGGAGGACCAGCGCCGCCGTGCGGAGTCCGCGGCGGCGGCCGACGACCCCGAGGAGCTGCGGCATGCCGTACGCCCCGATGTCCCGGACGGTACGGCCGAGTCGGGAGCCCCGGGGGCCGCGGGAGCCCCGGGAGCCCCGGGGGCCGCAGGGGCCGCGGAGACCGGTCTGCCGTCCGTCGGGGGAGGGGCCGCGCCGGGCGGCGAAGCCCCGCCCATGCCGCTGACCGCTCCTCAGAAGGGCGCCGAGTCCCCCCAGGAGGCGCGGCTTTCCGACGTGCCCCTGGAGGGCGAGGGCGCCGTCCTGGTGCGCCCACCGGAATCCGTGCCCGCGCCGCCCGCGTACGCGCCCGCGGTGTCCGCCAGGCCCGATCCGGTCGCCGCCGTGCCGTGGGGCGTACGGGTCGCCGCCGAGGCCGGCTGGCGGCTGCTGGTGCTGGCCGGGACGCTCTGGGTGCTGGCCCGGGTCATCACCACCATCGAACTGGTCGTGCTGGCCTTCGTCGCGGCCCTGCTGATCACCGCGCTGCTCCAGCCGACGGTGGCCTGGCTGCGCCGCCGCGGGCTGCCGCGCGGGTTCGCCACGGCGCTGACCTTCATCGGCGGCTTCGTCATCATGGGCCTGGTCGGCTGGTTCGTGGTGTGGCAGGTGCAGGACAACATCGACTCGGTCTCCAGCCGCATCCTGGAAGGCATCACCGAGTTGAAGGGCTGGCTGCTCAAGAGCCCGTTCCACGTGACCGAGGCGCAGATCAACAACATCGCCAAGAACCTTCAGGACGCGGTCGGTGCCAACACCGAGGCGATCACCTCGGCGGGGCTCGAAGGCGTCACCGTCGTGCTGGAGGTCCTCACCGGCATTCTGCTGGCGATGTTCACCACGCTCTTCCTGCTGTACGACGGCCGCCGGATCTGGTCGTGGGTGCTCAAGCTGGTTCCCGGCGCGGCCCGTGAGGGTGTCGCGGGCGCCGGGCCGCGCGCCTGGCGCACGCTGACCGCCTATGTGCGGGGCACGGTCCTGGTCGCCCTGATCGACGCGATCTTCATCGGCATCGGGCTGTACTTCCTGAACGTGCCGCTCGCCGTGCCGCTGGCCGTGTTCATCTTCCTGTTCGCCTTCATCCCGCTGATCGGCGCGGTGGTGTCAGGTGCGCTCGCGTGCGTCGTCGCGCTGGTCACCCAGGGCGTGTTCACGGCGCTGATGGTGCTGGCCGTGGTGCTGGCCGTGCAGCAGATCGAGGGGCACATCCTCCAGCCGTTCATTCTCGGGCGCGCGGTGCGGGTGCACCCCCTGGCGGTGATCCTGTCGGTCGCGGCCGGCGGGCTGATCGCCGGGATCGGCGGCGCGGTGGTGGCCGTGCCGCTGGTCGCCGTGACCAACACCGTGGTCGGGTATCTCCGCGCGTACTCCCAGGAACAGGCGGTACGGATGGCTCCGCAGCCGCGGGGCGCCACGGCGATCGGGGTGGCGCCCACGGCCCCTCCGAAGGCCGTGGAGGACTGAAGGACCCGGCGCGGCCGGGGGCCGGCGGACCGTTCCCCGCGCCGCTCAGGTACCCGCACGAAAGACCCGGGCCCCATGGACAACTGTCCACGGGGCCCGGGTCTTTGCGAGGGTGCGGGGGATTACTCCGCCAGCGCCGCCTCGGCGTCCAGGGTGGCGCCCACGGCCTGCAGGACGGCCGCGATCTTGACGGCTTCCTGGATGGTCTCGCGGTCCACGCCGGCCTTGCGGAGCACCTGCTCGTGCGAGTCCAGGCACATGCCGCAGCCGTTGATGGCGGAGACGGCCAGCGACCACAGCTCGAAGTCGACCTTGTCCACGCCGGGGTTGCCGATGACGTTCATCCGCAGACCGGCGCGCATCGTCCCGTACTCCGGGTCGGAGAGGAGGTGACGCGTGCGGTAGAAGACGTTGTTCATCGCCATGATGGCGGCGGCCGACTTGGCGGCGGTGTACGCCTCGGCCGAGAGGTTCGCCTTCGCCTCGGGCTCCAGCTCGCGCAGCACCTTCGGCGAGCGCGAGGCGATCGCGCAGGCCAGGACGGTGCCCCACAGCTGCTGCTGCGGGAGGTCGCTGTTGCCGATGACCGAGCCGAGGTTCAGCTTGAGGTCCTTGGCGAAGTCCGGTACCGCGGACTTCAGTTCGTCGAGTGCCATCTCAGATCACTCGCCCGACAGGAGCGCGACCGGGTCGAGGGTCTCGTCGCCCTTGGACCAGTTGCAGGGGCACAGCTCGTCGGTCTGCAGGGCGTCGAGCACCCGCAGGACCTCCTTGGGGTTACGGCCGACGGAGCCGGCGGTCACCATGGTGAACTGGATCTCGTTGTTCTGGTCGACGATGAAGACGGCGCGCTGCGCGAAGCCGTCCTCGCCCTCGATGCCCAGGGCGCGCATGAGCTCGTGCTTCGAGTCGGCGAGCATCGGGAAGGGCAGGTCGGTCAGGTCCGGGTGGTCCTTGCGCCAGGCGTGGTGCACGAACTCGGAGTCACCGGAGAAGCCGAGGATCTGGGCGTCACGGTCGGCGAACTCGTCGTTCAGCTTGCCGAAGGCGGCGATCTCGGTGGGGCACACGAAGGTGAAGTCCTTCGGCCACGCAAACACGATCTTCCACTTGCCCTCGTAGGTCTTGTGGTCGATCTGCTCGAATTCCTTGCCGGATTCGAGCGAAACGCAAGCGGTCAGGTCGAACTCGGGGAACTTGTCACCGACAGTGAGCACGCGCTCTCCTTGCAACCAGAAGTCCTTTTTGGGGACTTTCCTAGGGGGTTGGACGCATCACACGGTGCCACAGATGCCATTGATCAGGGAAATAGCTAGAGTGGTTGATGTTGATCGGAGGTGGTTATCAGTGGTGGTACCGGCGAACGGCGGACGGGCGCGGCAGCCCAGCCTGGCGCAGCTGCGGGCCTTTGCCGCGGTGGCCGAATCCCTGCACTTCCGGGAGGCGGCGGCCGAGATCGGAATGAGCCAGCCCGCACTGTCCGGAGCGGTCTCCGCGCTGGAGGAGACGCTCGGAGTGCAACTCCTGGAGCGTACGACGCGCAAGGTACTGCTCTCACCGGCGGGGGAGCGGGTCGCGGCGCGGGCCAGGGTGGTACTGGAGGCGGTCGGCGACCTGATGGAGGAGGCGGAGGCGGCGCGCGCGCCGTTCACCGGCGTCCTGCGGCTCGGCGTCATTCCGACCGTCGCGCCCTACCTGCTGCCGACCGTACTGCGGCTGGTGCACGGCACGTACCCGGACCTCGACCTCCAGGTGCACGAGGAACAGACCGCCTCGCTGCTGGACGGGCTCGCGCACGGGCGTCTCGACCTGCTGCTGCTCGCGGTGCCGCTCGGCGTCCCGCAGGTCACCGAAATCCCGCTGTTCGACGAGGACTTCGTCCTGGTGGCGCCCAAGGACCACTGGCTGGGTGGCCGCGGCGACATACCGCGCCAGGCGCTGCGGGAACTGGACCTGCTGCTGCTCGACGAGGGGCACTGCCTGCGCGACCAGGCGCTGGACATCTGCCGGGAGGCGGGCCGGGAGGAGGGCGCGCCGGTGACCACCAGCGCGGCCGGCCTGTCGACGCTGGTGCAGCTGGTGGCCGGCGGGCTCGGGGTGACGCTGCTGCCGCGGACCGCGCTGCGGGTGGAGACCGGGCGCAACGACGAGCTGACGACCGGGTACTTCGCGGATCCGGCGCCCAGCCGCCGGGTCGCCCTTGCGATGCGCAGCGGGGCGGCCAGGCAGCGTGAGTTCGAGGAGTTCGCGGACGCGCTGCGGGTGGCGCTGCGGGGGCTGCCGGTGCGGATGGCGACAGGGCCTGGCGGGCCGGTGTCCTGATCACTCCGTGCGGAGGCCGTCGGGGCGCATCATGCGCCACAGCGGCGGCAGGCTCAGGGCCGTCACGAAGAGGATCACGCCGGCGCCGATTCCGGCCATCCCGGCCACCGCCGTCCAGTCCACCGTCACGCCGTTGCTGATGATCGACAGCAGCAGCGCGCCCAGGGCCAGACCGCAGCCGACCGCGAGCGCCAGGCCGAGGGTGACGGGGACCGCGGTCTGCCACAGGATCGACCAGCCCAGGCTGGCCCTGCGGGTGCCGAAGGCGTGCAGGGACGACAGCATCCTGCGGCGCTCGTTGAGCTGCTCGACGGTCGTGATGATCAGGCCGGCGCCGATCAGCAGCAGGGTGATCACGGAACCCGCGAACAGGCCGTTGCGGACGCTGGACAGCTGCTGGTCGTGCGGGTTGTCGACGGTGGAGGACTCGTAGAACGCCGGGTTGACGCGGGCCGCGGTGTTGCGGATGTGCTCGACGGCGTCGGGCAGGCTCCGGTCGTAGTCGACGGTCAGTTCCATGTCGGTGCTGTTGAGCCCGCTGATGTCGAGGGCGGACGGCGTGGCCAGCAGGTCGTAGGAGTAGTGGTCGGGGCCGGTGCCGCCGCCGGGGGAGGCGAGGCGAGTGGGCAGGGTGTGGCGGGGGATCTGCCAGGGGCGGGGCTTGGGCGCCTCGCTCCCCATCACCGGGGGGTCGAGGTCGATGGCCGCGCCCGGCTTGATGACGTCCTTGTCGCGCTGGTCGGTGAGGAAGACGTCGCCGGATCCGCAGGACGGCAGGGCCGCCAGCCTGCGCAGCTCGGCGCAGTCGCCGACGCCGACCAGCAGGAAGCGGGTGTCGTCCGCCGGGTGCCCCGGGGCCGGGAGCTCGCCGACGTGCGCGGTGACGACGCCGCGGGCCGACTGCACGCCCGGCGTCGCCCGCAGCGCGGCGAGTGCCTGCTCGGTCTGCCGCCAGCTGTCCGTGTGCCCCCAGTAGCCGAGTTCCGGGCGCTCCTTGGCGGACTGCGCGTACGCCTGGGCGTACCCGGTCTGCATGCCGGTGAACAGCATGTGGATGGCGATGGCGCCGGCCACCGCGACGGTGATGCCGCTGACCGCGCGGGTGGCCGAGCCGCTGCTCAACTGGAGCCTGCGCACGGCCAGTTGCCAGGGCACCGGGCCGCCGCGCAGCCGGTTCACCACGGCGTCGACGAGCCAGGGCAGCAGCGCGGTGACGCCGAGCAGCAGCAGCATCGAACCGACGGCGAGACGCCCGGTGTTGAGCGGGCTGTCGGTCCATTGCTGCTCCCGGGCCAGCGGGAGCAGCAGCAGCGCGCCCAGGACCGGCAGCAGCACCCGCCACCACAGCCTGCGGCGCACCGCCGGGCGGTCGCGGACCACGCCCAGCGGCTCGACCGTCACGCGGCGCTGCGCGAACAGCGTCACCAGCACCGAAGCGGCCGGCACCAGGACGGCGATCAGTGTGGCGGGCAGCGGTCCCGGGCGGATGTCGGAGGGGAAGACGTTGATGTCCCACAGCGTGATCACCGAGGCGAGCTGCCGGACGCCGAGGAACAGCAGGGCCCCGGCGACCAGCCCCAGCAGCGAGCCGAACAGCGACTCGCCGGACGCGATCCGGCGGGTGGTGGCCACATCGGAGCCGACCAGCCGCAGGGCCGCGAGGCGTCGCTCCCGCTGCTCGTTGCCGACGCGTACGGAGGTGCCGATGAAGACCATCACGGGCGTCAGCAGCGCCACACAGGTCATGATCACCAGGAGGACGGCCTGCGGCTGCATCGGCGGCGGCTCCCAGACCTTGCCGAAGTGGTCGATGCGGTAACCGCTGGGCTCGTGCAGGGTCGCGCTGCCCGCGACGTAGGTGAGTTCGGCCGGGCCGCTGAGGCCCTCGTCGCCGATGACGCCGCTGATCCGGTAGTCGAGGCGCTCGCGCAGCAGCGCGCCGTCGGGTGAGTCCAGCAGCTTCTTGAGTGCGGGCGACACCAGCATCCGGCCGGGGCCGGGGAGTTGCCGCATGCCGGGCGGCGCGGGCGGGTGCGCGCCGTCGGGGCGGACCAGCCGGCCGCGGATCGCCTGTCCGTGGAAGACGGTGTCGGCTGAGCCGTAGAGGACGGTGGTGTCGCCGCGCGGCGGTTCGTGCTGCTGCCCGAGGTTCTCCCTGGCCTTCTCCCGGCCGTGCCAGGCGTCCATCAGGGTCGGCACCGAGGCGCCGATGAGCAGGACGGCGACGCCGAGCGCCACGGCGGTCGCGGTCAGGGCGGTACGGATCCAGCCGTCGCGCCCGCCGCCGGCCGCGAAGCGCATGCCCATGGCGAGGTCGTCGGCCCAGGCGCGGGGGCGGCTGCGCGGGCGGACGGGCGCGGGCCGGCGCGGGTCGGTTTCGGGGGGCGTGCCGGGCGTGCGCCGGTCTGCCCTGGAGCGGAGCGGGTTCACTGCAGGCCCGCCAGCATGTCCTTCACCTTGCCGTCGCGGACGACGATCTCGCGGTCGGAGTAGGCGGCGACGCGGGATTCGTGGGTGACGAGGACGACGGCCGCGCTGGTGTCCCGCGCGGCGTCGGTGAGCAGCGACATCACGCGTTCGCCGTTGAGGGAGTCGAGGGCGCCGGTGGGTTCGTCGGCGAAGATCACGCGCGGGCGGGTGGCCAGCGCGCGGGCGACGGCGACGCGCTGGCCCTGGCCGCCGGAGACCTCACCGGGCCGCTTGGCCGCGACGTCGTCCACCTCCAGGCGCTCCAGCCACGCACGTGCCTGGCGCTCGGCCTCCTTGCGTTTGACGCCGTTCAGCCGCAGCGGAAGCGCGACGTTCTCCACGCAGGTCAGTTCGGGTACCAGCTGGCCGAACTGGAAGACGAAGCCGAAGTCGGTGCGGCGCAGCGCGCTGCGCTCGGTGTCGTTCAGGGTGGTCAGCTCGCGGTCGCCGTAGCGGACCGTGCCGCGGTCCGGGCGCACGATGCCGGCGAGGCAGTGCAGCAGCGTCGACTTGCCGGAGCCGGACGGGCCGAGCACGGCGACGACCTCGCCCGGGTGGATGGAGAACTCGGCGCCGTCCAGCGCCGGGGTCGCGCCGTACGCCTTGTGCAGCCCGTCGGCCGCCAGCAGGGATCCTTCCGGGGTCATTCGCGTACCGAATCCGCGAGGCGGTCGAGCCGTGCCGCGGTCAGTTCGAGCCAGCGCAGGTCGGCTTCCAGGTGGAACAGCGCGTGGTCGCAGATCAGCTGGTCGGCGAGGTCGCCCTTGCGCTTGCGCTCGGTCAGGCCGCGCATCAGCCGCAGGTGCTCGGCCCGCTGGGTGTCGAGGAGTTCGGCGGCGTCGCGCTCGGTCATCAGGGCCAGGACGACCTTGGTGTAGAGCGTGGACTGGAGGTAGGGCTCGGGCTTTTCGGGCCGGCCGAGCCACTGGGCGACGTCGGTGACTCCCGCGTCGGTGATGGCGTACCGCTTGCGCTCGGGCCCCGCCCCGGCCTCCACGCTGTCCACCTCGACCAAGCCGTTCTTCAGCAGCCGGGACATGGTCGAGTAGACCTGCCCGTAATGCAGCGGACGATCGTGTCCGAAGTGCTCGTCGAAAGCCCGCTTGAGGTCGTAGCCGTGGCGGGGACCGGACTCCAGGAGGCCCAGCAGCGTATGACCGATTGACATGCCGACCACCTTACGTCGTGGGTGTATCCGTGGTGTATACGCCCGTTGTATACCTACCGGCGCGCAGCCGGAAATGTCCGGTGTGGGGCCCGGGTGCGACCGGCCCCCACACCGGGGGAGCGCTACTCGGAGCGCAGTCCGTCGGGCCGCATCATCCGCCACAGCGGCGGCAGGCTGAGCAGCGTGATCAGCAGGACGAGTCCGGCGCCCGCCAACGGCAGCGGCCAGACCGCCGACCAGTCGAAGGCGCCCTTGCCCGCCATCCGCAGCAGCACGCTGCCGAGCCCGACGCCGCCGGCCAGGGCGAGCGCGAGCCCCAGGAAGACGGGGACCGCGGTCTGCCACAGGACGGACCAGGCGAGGGTGGACCTGCGGGTGCCGAAGGCGACCAGGACCGAAAGCAGCCGGCGGCGCTCGCGCAACTGCTCCAGGGTGGAGACCAGCATCCCGGCCGCGATCAGCGCGATGGTGAGCGTGGAGCCGACCAGCAGACCCGTGCGGACGGTCGTGAACTTCTGGTCGCGCGTGGCGGTGCGCAACGTGATGACCTGCATCGTCGGGTCGATGCGGGCGGCGGTGTTGCGTACGTGCTCCACCGTGTCGGACACCGCCGGGTCGATCTTGAGCATGGCCCGTGCCGTGGGCTCGTCGAGCCGTCCGGGATCCACCGCGCCGGGGGTGGCGAAGATGCCGGGGGCGAGCCGGCCGGACGGATCCACCCGGGCGCGGACCGTCCGGGTCTTCTCGGGGACGGTCCACAGCCGCGGCCTGCCGACGGGCCTGCCGGTCTCCGGGGCGGCGTTGAACAGCACCGGCGCGCCGGGCCGTGCGGTCTTCAGGACGAAGTCGTCGTCGGTGCCGCCGGTGACGATGAAGGCGTCTCCGTCCTTGCAGGGGCCGGTCCGTGCCAGCTCCCGCAGCGCGGTGCAGTCGCCGACGGTGACCGCGGCGCTCGGCGCGAACTCCTCGCCCTTGCGCAGCGGTCCCGGCCGGGTGACGGACGACTCGACCACCGCGATGGTGCCGCGGACACCCTGGGTGCCCCGGAATTTCTCGATCATGGTGCGGATGGTGCGCATGTCGTGCGCCGGCAGGATCACGCTCAGCTGCGCCCGGCGGTCGTCCGCTCCCGTGTGCTTCAGGAAGTCGCTCTGCACGGCGGAGACGAACAGCTGGAGGGCGATGGCGCCGGCGACCGCGACGGTGATGCCGCTGACCGCGCGGGCCGCGGCGCCGCTGCCGAGCTGGAGCCTGCGGGTGGCCAGCTGCCAGGGCACGGGGCCGCCCCTGAACCTGGCCACCACCGCTTCGACGGCCCACGGCAGCAGCAGCGTGACGCCGAGCAGCACCAGCACCGCGCCACCCGCGACGGCGAACGGGTCGACGCGGGCGTTGGCCGCGTCCACCGGGTCGCTGAACAGCAGCATCGCCAGGCCGATCAGCGGCACCGGGATGCGCCACCACAGCCGGCGGCGGCGGGCCGTGGCGTGCCGGACGACGCCCAGCGGCTCGATCGTGACGCCGTGCATCGCGGCCAGGGTGACCACCACGGCCGACACCGGGACCGCGAGGGCGATCAGCACGGTCAGCGCCGGGCTCGGGGTCAGGTCGGAGGGGAAGGCGTTGACGTCCCACAGGGTGACCAGGCCGGTGAACTGCCGGCCGGTCAGGAACAGCAGTCCGCCCAGCAGCAGACCGCACAGCGAGCCGAACAGCGCCTCGCCCGCGGCCATCCTGCGGGCCATGTGGACGTCGGCGCCGATCAGCCGCAGGGCCGCGAGCCGCCGGTCGCGGCCCTCGCCGCCGAAGCGGACCGCGGTGGCGATGAAGAGGGCGACCGGCATCAGGAGCACCACGCACGCCAGGATGATCAGCATCACCAGGATCGCGCTCGGCGCCGACTGCCCGTTTCCGCCCCCGGCCCCGAACGAGCCGGTGCGGTGGCCCCCGTGCTCCGTGGTGAGGGTGGCGCTGCCCGCGTAGTACGCCAGCTCGGACGGCCCGATGAGGCCGGCTTCCGCGATCGTGCCGGTGATCCGGTAGGGCAGCCGCTCGCGCAGCAGCGCGCCGTCCGGCGAGGCCAGCAGCTCCTTCAGCGCGGGCGACGCCACCATCTCGCCGGGACGGGGCAGCGCGGTCACGCCCGGCGGGGCGGGGGCGTGCGGGCCGTCGGGGCGCAGCAGGACGCCGGTGATCCGGGCGCCGCGGAACTCGGTGTCGGCCGATGCGGTCACCAGGGACGAGGGCGACGGCTCGACGGGCCTGTCGGACGCGGCCTGGCGGGCCTCGCCGCGGGTGTACCGGCCTTGCAGCAGCTGCGGAACGGACGCGGCGGTCAGCAGCAGTGCCACGCCCAGGGCGGCGCCGACGGCGGTGAGCAGCGTACGGGTCCAGCCCGCACGGCCGCCGCCGGCCGCGAAGCGGAGGCCCATGGCGAGGTCGCGGGCCCAGGCCGCCGGGCCGGTGGGCGGGGCCGGGTTGCCGGGCGCGCCGGGGGGCGGGCCGCCGCGCCGTTCGTCGAGAAGGGTCATACGGCGCCCACCGCCGCTTCGCGTGCGATGCCGTCGCGGACGACGATCTCGCGGTCGGAGTAGGCGGCGACGCGGGATTCGTGGGTGACGAGGACGACGGCCGCGCTGGTGTCGCGGGCCGCCTCGGTCAGCAGGGTCATGACGCGTTCGCCGTTGAGGGAGTCGAGGGCGCCGGTGGGTTCGTCGGCGAAGATCACGCGCGGGCGGGTGGCGAGCGCGCGGGCGACGGCGACGCGCTGGCCCTGGCCGCCGGAGACCTCACCGGGCCGCTTGGCCGCGACGTCGTCCACCTCCAGGCGCTCCAGCCACGCACGTGCCTGGCGTTCGGCCTCCTTGCGCGCGAGGCCGTTCAGCCGCAGCGGAAGCGCGACGTTCTCCACGCAGGTCAGTTCGGGTACCAGCTGGCCGAACTGGAAGACGAAGCCGAAGTCGGTGCGGCGCAGCGCGCTGAGCTGTGCGTCGTTCAGGGTGGTCAGCTCGCGGTCGCCGTAGCGGACGCTGCCGCGGTCCGGGCGCAGGACGCCGGAGAGGCAGTGCAGCAGCGTCGACTTGCCGGAGCCGGACGGGCCCATGACGGCCACCACCTCGCCCGCGTGGATCGAGAAGCCGGTGCCGTCGAGCGCGGATGTGGTGCCGTACGCCTTGTGCAGCGCGCCGGCTTCGAGCAGGGATCCGGCCGGTGTCATACGCGGGCCTCCGAGAGTGCGGGCAGGGGACATCCGATGGACATGCCGCGCACTCTACATGAGGTGTATACATGTGATGTATAGATGGAGTGTGTAGTGAGGGGGAGGGGTGAACTCGGGGCGGTACGGCGGTACTTCAGCCGTCCGACGGCGGGCGGGGCTCCTTGGGCGGGCGTCCACGGCGGGCCGGGCCGCCCGCGCCGCGCGGCAGCCGGCCCGCGTCCGAAAGCGCCTTGCGGAGCAGGAACTCGACCTGCGCGTTGGTGCTGCGCAGCTCGTCACCGGCCCAGCGGGCGAGCGCGTCGTGGATCAGCGGGTCGAGCCGCAGCAGCACCTGCTTGCGCTGCTGCGGCCGTCGCGCGGGCTTCCGGTCGCCGTCGGCTCCGGACTCCCCGGGGGTGTCGGCACTCACTGGTAGAGCGAGCCCGTGTTGAGGACCGGCTGGGCGGCGCGGTCGCCGCACAGCACCACCATCAGGTTGCCGACCATGGACGCCTTGCGCTCCTCGTCCAGTTCGACGATGCCCTGCTCGCTGATCCTGACCAGCGCCTGCTCGACCATGCCGACCGCGCCCTCGACGATCTGCTGGCGGGCCGCCACGACCGCGCCCGCCTGCTGGCGCTGGAGCATCGCCGAGGCGATCTCGGGGGCGTAGGCGAGGTGGCTGAAGCGGGACTCGATGATCCGGACGCCGGCGGCCTGCACCCGGGCGGTCAGTTCGACGGCGAGCTTCTCGGTGATCTCCTCGGCGTTGCCGCGCAGCGACAGGGCGTCCTCGTCGTGCGCGTCGTAGGGGTACTCGATCGCGATGTGCCGGACGGCCGCCTCGGTCTGGGTGGCGACGAACTCCAGGAAGTCGTCGACCTCGAAGAGCGCCTGGGCGGTGTCCTCGACCTTCCAGACGACGATCGAGGCCAGCTCGATCGGGTTGCCGTAGGCGTCGTTGACCTTCAGCACCGCGGTCTCGTGGTTGCGGACCCGGGTGGAGATCTTCCGCGCGCTGGTCAGCGGGTTGACCCAGCGCAGCCCGTCGGTGCGGATGGTGCCGACGTACCGGCCGAAGAGCTGGATGACGCGGGCCTCGCCGGGCGCGACCATCTTCACGCCGGTCATGCAGAAGAACGAGCCGAGCAGCATCAGGATGCCGACGACCAGCATCGGCACACCCACCGCGTTGTGGCCGCCGGAGCCGAGCACGCCGCCGCCGATGATGAGCGCGATCCCGAGGAAGACGCCGAGCACGGTCAGCAGCAGGGCGACGCCGCCCGGGATGCTGTGCGCCGGCTTCTCGCGGACCTGCGGTTCGGGCATCTCGGGTGCGTCGGCGGCCGGCCTTGTGGTGCTGCCGCCCGGTGTCTGGTCGGACATGGGGATCCCCCGTTTCTCGTGGTGCCGGTCATCGTGACGATCACGATGTCACCAATCTAGCAAAGTGATATCACTTTATTCCACTGCCGCTCTGGATGCGCAACCACTGCGCGACGGTTCCCCTCTTGACAGGTGCTGATTGTCACGTCGGGAAAAGCCTTGATCGATGAGGATTTGCTGACAGATGCGGTGTTAGCTTCAACAGCTGAGTTAGCTGGGGGCGGAACGACTGGAGTTGCGGGAGCGATGGGCCGAGCGGACGTGAGGCGGGCGGAACAAGGTCGTGCCCGCCCTGGCGGTAAGAAGCAGGAGAAGGGCCGCATACGCCGCCTCTTCACCTGGAAGAAGATGCTCGGCACGTTCTTCGGCGTGTGCCTGCTGGGCATCGCGTCCGTCGTCGGGCTGTACCTCTACGTGGACGTCCCCGCGGCGGGCAACGAACTCGCCGTCGCGCAGAGCAACGTCTACAAGTACGCCGACGGCAAGGTCCTGGCCCGTACCGGCAAGGTCAACCGCGAGAGCGTGCCGCTGAGCCGGATACCCAAGGACGTGCAGATGTCCTTCGTGGCCGCCGAGAACAAGACGTTCTTCGACGACTCCGGCATCGACCTCAAGGGCACCCTGCGCGGCGTACTCAAGACCCTCAGCGGCGAGGGCAAGCAGGGCGGCTCGACCATCACCCAGCAGTACGTCAAGAACTACTACCTGAGCCAGGAGCAGACGGTCTCCCGCAAGCTCCAGGAGATGGTCATCTCGCTCAAGGTGGACGCCAAGTTCTCCAAGGAGAAGATCCTCGCCGGCTACATCAACACCAGCTTCTACGGCCGCCGCGCGTACGGCATCCAGGCCGCGGCCCAGGCGTACTACCACGTGGACGCCGACAAGCTGACCGTCTCGCAGGGCGCCTACCTCGCCTCGCTGCTCCAGGCGCCGAACCAGTACGACTGGGCGCAGGCGACCCCGGCGGGCAAGAAGCTGGTCAAGCAGCGCTGGGCCTACACCCTCGACAACATGGTCGAGATGAAGTGGCTGTCCCAGGCGGAGCGCGACAAGCAGAAGTTCGACATACCGAAGGACCCGAAGCCGGAAGAGGGCCTGACCGGACGCACCGGCTATCTCGTCAAGGCCGCCAAGGACGAGCTGTTCGCCCACGGCGTCGACGAGAAGAAGTTCGAGCTGGGCGGCTGGACGATCACCCTCGGCATCGAGAAGGACAAGCAGCTGGCGCTGGAGAAGTCCGTCAAGGACAAGCTCACCGCCGACCTCAGCCCCAAGACGCGCAAGGCCGACAAGGACGCCCAGCTCGGCGCCGCGTCCGTCGACCCCAAGACCGGCCACATCGTGGCGATGTACGGCGGCGCGGGCTTCACCCAGCACTACATCAACAACGCGACGCGTGAGGACTACCAGCCGGCCTCCACCTTCAAGCCGCTGATCCTCGCCTCGGCGATGGAGAACCAGTCCCAGACCCAGGACGGGCTTCCGATCACGCCCAACACGATCTACGACGGCAACAACCGCCGCCCGGTCGTCGGCGGCACCGGCGGCGCCTTCGCACCGCCCAACGAGGACCAGCGCAGCTACGGCAACATCACCGTCCAGCAGGCGATGAACAACTCCGTCAACTCGGTGTTCGCGCAGATGGGCGCCGACGTCGGGCTCGACAACCTCAAGAAGACGGCGACGAGCCTGGGCATGAGCAGCAAGATGGACGTCCAGCCCGCCATGACGCTGGGCAGCATGGGCGCCAGCCCCGTCCAGATGGCCGGCGTCTACGCCACCTTCGACAACCACGGCAAGAAGGTCACCCCGACGCTGGTGACCAAGGCCGAGCACGCCAGCGAGCCCGCCCCGGACCTGCCCGACCCCATCGGCGACCAGATCCTCAGCAGGCAGACCGCCGACACCGTCACCTCCGTGCTGCGCGGCGTGGTCGACGACGGTACGGCCACCGCCGTGCGGGGCACCAACTACGAGGCCGCGGGCAAGACCGGTACGTCCGACGACAACAAGTCGGCCTGGTTCGTGGGCTACACGCCCAAGCTGGTCACCGCCGTCGGCATGTTCGGCGAGGCGGAGGGCGGCCGGCAGGTCACGCTGCGCGGCACCGGCGGCGGCGGTCGCGTCAACGGTGGTGGCTACCCCGCCCAGGTGTGGGCCGCCTACAACGCGGCGGCGCTCGGCGCGGACGCCAACGCCACCTTCGACCTCGACACGGAGCTCGGCGCCGGCGTGGCCCCGACCCAGACCCAGACCGCATCGCCGCCCCCGACCCACACCCCGTCCGGGCCGCCGACCCCCACGGGCACCCCGACCGGTTCGGCCTCGACCGACCCGACGCCGACCCACACCCCGACGGACCCGACCCAGACCCCGACCGACCCGACGCCGACCACCACGGGCGGCGACACCGGATCACCGACCGGCGGCGAGGAGAACGGCGGAGCCACCGGGAACGGCGGCGCGAACGGCGCGGGCGGCAACAACGGCACCGGCGGCGGCAACGGACCCGGCGCCCTGAACGGCTTCGAGTGACCGGCGTACACCCACCGCACACGGCCGCGGCCCCCACCTCGTACGGAACGAGGCGGGGGCCGCGGCCGTGTGCGGGTCAGCCGCCGTTGACCCGCTTGGCGATCCGGTCGCCGATGTCCTTGTCGACGTTCCGCCAATACTGGAACGCGCGCTCCAGCACCGGCTTGCTCACCCCGCCCAGCAGATGCCCGGAGACGTTGTTCACCAGCCGCTCGCGGGCCGCGTCGTCCAGGACCGAGCGGACCATCGTGCCCGGCTGCCCCCAGTCGTCGTCATCGCGGCGCAGCGTGTACGCCTCGCGGACCAGCTCGCCCGCGGTCCGCCAGCCCACCGGATCCCTGGACTGCTCCGGGGACGCCGCCGGTCCGCCGTACGAGTTCGGCGCGTACGGACGGGCCGCCCGCGACGGATCGAACCGCATCGGGCCGTCCTTCGCGTACGAGTGGACCGGGACGTGCGCCCGGTTGGGCGGCAGCTGGGCGTAGTTCGGGCCGATCCGGTACCGGTGCGTGTCCGGGTAGGAGAACAGCCGCCCCAGCAGCATCTTGTCCGGCGACGGGCCGATGCCGGGCACCAGATTCGACGGTTCGAACGCCGCCTGCTCGATGTGGATGAAGTAGTCCTCCGGGTTCCTGTTGAGCGTCATCCGGCCGACCTCGATCAGCGGGTAGTCGCCGTGCGGCCACACCTTGGTCAGGTCGAACGGGTTGAACCGGTAGTCCGGGGCGTCGTCGAACGGCATGACCTGCACGTACAGCGTCCAGGACGGCGCGTTGCCGCTCTCGATGGCCTGGTACAGATCCCGGCGGTGGACGTCGGCGTCCTCACCGGCCAGCCGGTCCGCCTCCTCCTGGGTGAGGAAGTCGATGCCCTGGTCGGTCTTGAAGTGGTACTTGATCCAGAACTTCTCGCCGCCGCGGTTGACCCACATGTACGTGTGCGAGCCGTAGCCGTTCATGTGCCGGTACGTCTTGGGGATGCCGCGGTCGCCCATCAGCCAGGTGACCATGTGGGCGGACTCCGGCGACAGCGTCCAGAAATCCCACTGCATGTCGTTGTCGCGCAGCCCGCTGTCGGGACGGCGCTTCTGCGAGCGGATGAAGTCCTGGAACTTGATCGTGTCACGGACGAAGAAGACCGGGGTGTTGTTGCCCACCAGGTCGTAATTGCCGTCCTCGGTATAGAACTTGAGGGCGAAGCCGCGCGGGTCGCGCCAGGTGTCGGGGGAGCCCTGCTCACCCGCGACGGTCGAGAAGCGGGCCAGCATGTCGGTGCTCTTGCCCGGCTGGAAGAGGTCCGCCTTGGTGAACTGGCTGACGTCGTTGGTGACCTCGAAGACGCCGTACGCGCCGCTGCCCTTGGCGTGCACCACCCGCTCGGGAACCCGTTCACGGTTGAACAGGGCCATCTTCTCGATGAGGTAGTGGTCGTGCAGCAGGATCGGGCCGTCCGCCCCGACGGACAGCGAGTGCTCGTCGCTGCCGATGGGGATGCCGGCGTTGTTCGTCGTGCGCGGAACGTTCTGCGCTGAACTGGTCATGGAGGAACGCCTCCCGGTCGACTGGTGTGGGGGTGAAAGGGGCAGTCAGTCCCTTTTGCCCACCCAAGCAGTCAACTCCGCCGACGGCATGTCGGCAACCCTGTCCGGTGCCCGCACACCACCGAAAAGGCCCCCGCCCGATCCCGGACGAGGGCCTGAACGGCAAGGGGAGCGCCCCCGGCGTCAGCGGCGCGCGGCCCCCGGCGGCATCGACAGCTCGAACCAGACGACCTTGCCCATGCTCAGCCGCGTCGCACCCCAGCGCCGCGCCATCCGGTTGACCAGATACAGGCCGCGCCCGCCCTCGTCCGACGGCCGTGCCTGCCGCAGCCGCGGCAGCTGCGGGACATCGTCACCGACCTCGCACCGCAGCACATCCGTCCGCAGCAACCGCAGCGTCACCGGCCGCTCCGCATACCGGACCGCGTTCGTCACGACCTCGCTGACCAGCAGCTCCAGCTGATCGGTCAGCTCCTCAAGGCCCCAGCGCGCCAGCGCCCTGCGGGCCAGCCGGCGCGCCTGCCCCGCCGTCTGCGCCTTCGGGTCCAGATACCAGTACGCGACGTCGCTGGGCGCTATGCCGTCGAACCTGGCGGCCAGCAGCGCGATGTCGTCGTCGCGGTCGCCGGGGCCCAGCATGTCCAGCACCTCGTCGCACAGCGGCTCGAGCGGCGGCGGGTTGGGGCCGGTCAGCCTGGCCGTCTCCGCCAGCCGCTCCCGCAGCTGCTCGATGCCGGTCCAGACGTCCCGGATCCGCGACTCGACCAGGCCGTCGGTGTAGAGCACGAGGGTGGCGCCCGCCGGCGCGTCCAGCTCCACCGCCTCGAAATCCACCCCGCCGACGCCGATCGGCGCGCCCGGCGGCACCCGCAGGACCTCCGCGCGCCCGCCGCGGTGCAGCATCACGGGCGGCGGGTGCCCCGCGTTCGCGATGATGATCCGGTGCGCCACCGGGTCGTAGACCGCGTACAGGCACGTCGCCATCCGGTCCGAGCCCAGCCGCTGCGCCTGCTCGTCGAGGTGGTGCAGCACCTCCTGCGGCGGCAGGTCGAGGCCCGCCAGGGTCTGCGCCGTCGTCCGCAGCTGGCCCATGATCGCGGCCGAGGTCATCGAGTGGCCCATGACGTCGCCGACGACCAGCGCCACCCGGCTGCCGGGCAGCGGAATCGCGTCGTACCAGTCGCCGCCCACCCGCGCCGTCTCGGCGGCGGGCAGATAGCGGCTGGCCAGCCGCACACCGGTCGGCTGCGGCAGCGAATCGGGCAGCATCGTGCGCTGGAGCGCGTCCGCGATGTACGCCTCGCGGCCGTAGAGCACCGCCTTGTCCACACCCAGCGCGGTGTGCGTCGCCAGCTGCGCCGCCACCAGCAGATCGTCCGGCTCGAACGCCGGGCGGTCCGGGCGCCGCAGGAACACCGCCGCACCGATCACCCGCCGGCGCCCGCGCAGCGGCGCCAGGATCACCCGGTTCCCCGCGGGCAGCCGGGTGGCGGAGCCCAGCAGCTCGGGCAGCGCGGTCCGCGCCGCCTGCACCTCGCCGAACAGCGGGCGCACCCCGCGCAACACCTCCGCCAGCGGACCGCCGGGACGCACCTCGGCCAGCTCCGCCGCGCTGCCGCCCATCGCAGGACCCAGATCGGGCTGCGCGGGCAGCACCGGCAGCCGGGTGCCGTTGGTGTCGGGCTCCTCCGGGATCCGGTCGGTACGGCGCAGCCGCAGCACCACAGGCCCCGTCGGCCGCTCGTCGCCCACCGGCAGCGGATCCCGAAGGTAGACGAGGATCGCGTCGGCGAACGTCGGCACCGTCGCCCGGCACAGGCCGAGCACGATCTCGTCGAGGTCTATGCCGCGGGCGATCCGCCGGGTGGCCGCCCCGATGAACCGCAGCCGGTCACCACCCGCCTGCCGGGCCGCCGCGATCTCCCCGCTCTCGCCTGGATGCGCCGAACGGGCGGGCGGCGGCACCGGAGCGGCCATGGACCCCTCGCCCGCCCGCGTCGGCTCGGCGCGCGAGCCAGGCGGCACCGCCGGATCCCCGGGGCCCGCGGGCGGCGGCACGGACGCGCCGTCGCCCGGCGGCCTGGACCTGCCGCCCTCGCGCGGCCTGCCGATCCCTTCGGCGGCGCGGTGGCCCTCGCCGGGCTCGGGCGGCTGCGCGCTGCCCACCGCACCGTGTGCCGCCCGGTGGTCGTCGTAAGGACCGCCCCCGCGGCCTTCGCCCGACGCGTCAGGCAGTGAGTGGCCGGCCGCCGATGCGTCGTCGGCCCGCCCCGCGCGGGCGGCGGCGTCCCCGCCCGCACCGGGCACACCCGGCGGACCGCTCAGGGGAACCGCCGGGCCCGCCGCTCCGTCGAACGGGGCGCCAGGAGGATCGTGCGGCACGCTGCCGCCCGGTCCCGCGCCGTCGCCGAAGCCCGTGTCGTCACCGCCGCGGATGGCGAAACCGGCACCGGGGAGCGGGGCGAACCCGGGCGCGCCGGGCTGCTGGAGGGCGCTGCGCGGGTCGGGGACCGCGCCCAGCGGCGCCGTCCCGGCCGGCCCCCGCACAGGGGACGCCGAGGACGCGGCAGGCGTGGCCGACTGCCGCAGTTGGGGGGAGGTGGGGTGCTCCGTCACGCGTGGGATTCCATCCGTCCGGGGCTGCGCGCCCGACGCGCCGCGTTTCAAGCACATCCTGGGGGACGCGCCTGACCCGCTACGTCTCAAGCGCGTCGCAGGTGCAGAAAGAGCTGGATCTCGGGTGGTACGTCCGTACTGGCCGGGGCATAGGCGTAGGAGTCCTCCCCGATGACGTCGAAACCCGCGTCGTGCACGACTCGACGCAGATCCTCCCGCAGAAAACCCGATACCCGGATCGAGTTGCCCAGGAACGGAATCGTGAAGTCGTCCACGTCCGCCTCGACCATGGACAGGGCGAGCAGCCCGCCAGGTCGTAGCAGATCATGCAACATCCGCAGCGCATAGGGAATCTCTGCGCGCGGCAGCATCAGCAGGGTGAAGAAAGCGGCGATGCCGTCGAACGAGCCGGCGCCGCCGAGCCGACCGCCTCGCAGGTCCGCGATGTCCAGCCGGTGGAACTCGGCCTTCGGGACGTTGTCCCCGGCCAGCTCGACCATCGCGGGGGAGAGGTCGACACCCACGACGCGGTGGCCGGCGTCCGACAGCTGCCGGGCGGTCGGCAGGCCGGTGCCGCAGCCGATGTCCAGCACCCGCGAGTCGGGCGGCAGTTCGTCCGCCAGCCAGGCACCCGACGACAGCTGGCCGTCCTTGTGGGGGAACGCCTCGTCGTAGCGGTCGCCGATCGCGTCGAACGCCTCGGCCTGGCCGGCCCGGTCCAGTGCTAACCGGTTCAGACCTTCATATTTGTCGTAGCTCTCAGCGCTCACGACCTCGCCCCTCCCGCGACCGCGGTCAAGTTCGGTTTCCAGTTCCGGAGTTGCGCCTGTGCAGTCTCGCGGAGGACGATCCTACGGTTTGTGACCCAGGGCGCATCAAGGGGGCTCGTTCCCGCTGCTCGCCATGCGAGGAGAGGCGTTGCCCATAGGCGCGTCTTTCCACGGTTCGCCCTCTTCACTCGCCCCGATGTGCGTCGTTTGCTCACGACCGCAAATGCTCCGGCGTACGGTCCCAGTTGTCCGGCAGGTGCGGCACCGTCCAGCCCGGATCCGGCCGCCAGTCCTCCCAGCCGTCGCCGAACGGGCGTCCCCATGCCGCGATGTGGTCCACCGCGGCCCGCCCGGCGGCCCGTGCCCCGGCCGCCTGCTCCGGGGACATCAGCCCGTCCCGCTGCGCCTGTGCGAACTCGTCCTCGTCCCGCCACTCCCAGTGCCGGTCCGGGTAGACGCAGAGGTCCAGGAAATGGTCCTCCGAATCCACGCCGCCCGCCCAACGGATCCGTGGCTCCTCCAAGTTGACGTACCAGTTCTTGAAATGCCAGCCGCGTTCCCAGAACAGCCATACCGACCACGGGTCGTCCGGCCGCGCCAGCTTGAGCACTCCGGTGCCGAACCACTGGTCACGGGCGGTGCGCCGGGGCTTGGTGTAACGCGTGGACAGCGGTTCGCGGTGGACCGGGGTGCCGTCGGCCATCACCGGCTTGATGCAGGGAGTGCCGGGCGCCATCCACACCGCCAGCATCTCGTCGGTGTCCTGGACCACGGTCATCGGGCGGCAGATGTGGATGCGCCGGCTGTCGGCGTTGTCGCGGTAACGCCACAGGATGTGCTCGCCCGGAGACCACCGCACCGGACCGGCCCGGTCCGGCCGCCCGTTCTCCGCCGTGCCGATCGCGGTGCCGGTACCGGCTGTCTCGCCTTCCGTAGTCCTCATCATGTCCGCTGTCATGCGCAGATCTTAGGGGCGCCGGGTTACGGCCGCCGTGACGCGGACCGCACCGGCCGTCAGGGACGCGTCATCCGCAGCACATCCAATGCCTGGTCAAGCTGCTCTTCGGTCAGCAGCCCGCGCTCGACAAAACCACCCTCGATGACCACCTGGCGGATGGTCTTCCGCTCCGCCAGCGCCCGCTTCGCCACCTTCGCCGCCTCCTCGTAGCCGAGGTACTTGTTGAGCGGGGTGACCACCGAAGGCGACGACTCGGCGTATTCCCGGGCCCGTTCGGCGTTGGCGGTGATGCCGTCGATCGTGCGGTCGGCCAGCAGCCGCGCCACGTTGGCCAGCAGCCGGACCGACTCCAGGACGTTCCTGGCGATCACCGGCAGCATGACGTTCAGCTCGAAGTTGCCGGCCGCCCCGGCCGCGGCGACCGTCGCGTCATTGCCGGTGAGCTGCGCGGCGACCATCAACACGGCTTCCGGGATCACCGGGTTGACCTTGCCCGGCATGATCGAGGAGCCCGGCTGGAGATCCGGCAGCGCGATCTCCGCGAGGCCGGTGCGCGGCCCCGAAGCCATCCACCGCAGGTCGTTGGCGATCTTCGTCAGCCCGACGCCGATCGTCCGCAGCTGCCCGCTGGTCTCCACGATGCCGTCGCGGGCGCCCTGGGCCTCGAAGTGGTTGCGCGCTTCCGTGAGCGGCAGCCGCGTCGTCCGCGCCACCTCGGCGATCACCGCGGCAGAGAACCCGGGCGGGGTGTTGATGCCCGTCCCCACCGCCGTGCCGCCCAACGGGAGTTCGGCCAGCCGCGGCAGTGAGGCGCGCAGCCGCTCGACGCCATACCTCACCTGCGCGGCGTACCCGCCGAACTCCTGCCCGAGGGTCACGGGTGTGGCGTCCATCAGGTGCGTCCGCCCCGACTTCACCACCTCGGCGAACTCGGCGGACTTGCGCTCCAGAGAGGCCGCGAGGTGCTCCAGCGCCGGGATCAGATCCCGGGTGACCGCCGCCGTCGCCGCGATGTGGATCGACGAGGGGAACACGTCGTTCGACGACTGGCTGGCGTTGACGTGATCGTTCGGGTGGACGTCCCGCCCCAGCCGCTCGCTCGCCAGCGTCGCGATGACCTCGTTGGTGTTCATGTTCGACGAGGTGCCGGACCCGGTCTGGAAGACGTCGATGGGGAAGTGCGCGTCCCACCGGCCGTCGGCGACCTCTCCCGCCGCCTCCTGGATGCCCTCGGCCACTTCCTTGTCGAGCACCCCCAGCTCGGCGTTGACCTTGGCAGCCGCCGCCTTGATCCGCGCCAGCGCCTCGATGTGCGCCCGCTCGATCCGCTGCCCGGAGATCGGGAAGTTCTCCACCGCCCGCTGGGTCTGCGCCCGCCACTTCGCGTGCGCGGGCACCCGCACCTCACCCATGGAGTCGTGCTCGGTGCGGTACTCCGCGCCGTCGCTCCCCTGTTCGCCGTTCCTCGTGCCGTCCTGACGCTCGCCCATGTCGGCCACCTCCTGCTTGCTCAGCGTCTCGCAGCCGAAGCGTGTTCCCGATACGAACGGCCAACGGGTAAATACCGCGGGTAATAACCCGATCCGGGGAACGGGCCGGGGCGCATAGGGGGCGCACGGCCCGTCGCCGCGGCCGGACCGTGCCCCGGCCGACCGGAAGCTCCGGTGCCCGCGGCCGGTCAGTGCCCGATGCCGTCGATCAGCTCGCGGGCACCCTGGCGGAGCAGGGCGACCGCCACCGACGTGCCCAGGGTCGCCGGGTCGAGGCGGCCCGCCCATTCGTGGGCGTTGAGCACGGTCTTGCCGTCGGGGGTGAAGACGCAGGCCCGCAGGGAGAGTTCGCCGCCGCGCTCGGAGCGGGCGTACCCGGCGATGGGGGAGTTGCAGTGCCCCTGGAGGACGTGCAGGAACATCCGCTCGGCGGTGGCCTCGCGGTGGGCGGCGGGGTCACCGAGGGTGCTGATGGTGCCGATGAGGTCGGTGTCGCCCTCGCGGCACTGGAGTGCCAGGATCCCGGCGCCGATCGGCGGGCACATCACCTCGGTGGACAGCACCTCCGTGATGACGTCCTCGCGGCCGATGCGCTCCAGACCGGAGACGGCGAGGAGCAGCGCGTCGGCGTCGCCCGCGGCCAGCTTCTCCATCCGGCGGTTGGCGTTGCCGCGCATCGGCACGCACTCCAGGTGCGGGTGCGAGGCGGCGAGTTGGGCCCTGCGGCGCACCGACGAGGTGCCGATACGGGTGCCGGCGGGGAGCTGGTCGAGGGTGCGGCCACCGGGGTGGATGAGCGCGTCACGGACGTCGTCACGGCGGAGGAACGCGGCGAACGTCGTCCCCGCCGGCAGCGGCCGGTCGGCCGGGATGTCCTTGACGCAGTGCACCGCGAGGTCCGCCTCACCGGCCAGCAGCGCGGCGTCCACCTCCTTGGTGAACGCCCCCTTGCCCTCCACCAGGGAGAGGTCGCCCATCCACTTGTCACCGGTGGTTTTGACCGGGACCACTTCGGTGCGCAGGTGCGGGTGGAGCGCGGCCAGTTCGGCGCGTACGCGCTCCACCTGGGCGAGCGCCATCGGCGAGTCACGGGAGACGATGCGGATCAACTCAGGGGCGGACATGGCCCATACGATAGGCCGTGCGTCCCCGCGTTCCCGCGGCGCGGCAGCCGTCGGCGGGTCAGCCGAGCGCCGCCGCCCGCCTCCGGAGTTCGCCGTGCAGGCCGCCGTGCACGTCGGCGGGTGGCAGCCACTCCTTACGGATCTTGGCGACGCAGGTGTAGTTGCTGTCACAGACGTTGGCGAGCGGCGATTCGACCGCCTGTGTGACGACTTGGTAGGCGTCCAGTTCGCTCAGCCCGAAGTCGCGGGCCAGCCACTGGACCAGGTCCAGCTGGGAGATGCGGAACGCGTCCTCCAGGGGGCGCGCGGAGCCCGTCGAGATGAGGTGGGTGTCCGACTCAAGACGCGGCCACGGTGTGGCGACGCCCTTCAGCAGCTCCACGATCACGACGCTGTGCATGGCGGTCTCCACGGCGACGCCGCAGGTCTCGCCCTCACCCTGGCGGGCGTGCCCGTCACCCAGGCTGAACAGCGCCCCTTCGACGTTCACGCCCAGGTAGCAGGTGACACCCGCGCGCATCTCCGGTGTGTCCATGTTGCCGCCGTGCGCATCCGGGACGAGCGCCGAGCGCACCTCCAGGTTGGCCGGCGCCACCCCGACCGTGCCGTGCATCGGATCCATCGGCAGCGTCAGCGCCACGTCGCTGTCCCTGGCGCTGAAGTGGCACAGCCGCCGGGCGCGGTCCAGCTGCCAGATCCACACCGCCTCCGGGAGCGGAGGGTGCAGCGCGGCGGTGGTGTGGGTGGCGGTCAGCGCCCCGAAGAGCGGCACGGTCGACGACGCGGCCCAGTCCCTGCGGGGCTCGATGGAGACGAAGTGCACCGCCAGGGTGTCGCCGGGCTCCGCGCCGTCGATGTGGAAGGGGCCCGTCTGCGGATTGACGAACGGGTACTCGCAGACCTGCGAGACCAGGTCACGCTCCGACCGCACCCGGCCGCTGAAACAGTCCTCGGTGAAGACGTCGAGGACCGTGCCGGGGGCGATGCGCGCCACCGGGGCGGCGCCGCCGAACGTCCAGACGTAGTCGTGGTCACCGGGCCTGACGGTGAGGATGCGCGGATCGGATGCCGGGTCGGTCATGGCGACTCCTGGTCGAGTGGGGTGACGGGACGGGGCGAAGGAGCGGTGGCGGGGGCCGCGGCGGGTCCGGCGCCGGGCGGCGCGTCGAGGTGGATGAGGCCGGTCGCCGCGAGCCGGTCCGGGTGCCGGCGCCGCAGGAAGGCGACGACGGCGAGCCCGGCCAGCATCCACACCGCGGCGGCCGGGCCCGCGTACGAGACGGGCGCGGTGAGTTCCGTGACGAAGGAGAAGGCCGGGATCCCGGCGGCGGTGAGCAGCGCGGGGGTGAAGGCCGCGATGCCGAGGACCGGGAAGAGGAGATGCCGGACGGGGCGGAACTCGGCGCGGCGGCGGCGCAGGAAGTAGCCGGCGCAGGCGAGGTTGGTGAGCAGGTAGACGGAGATGATCGCGGTCACCACCAGGGTGGCGAGCAGCAGGAACGCGGTGTTCGGGCCGAACGCGAGGCCGAGGCCGATGGCCGCGCCCAGCGCCACGGCGAACTGGACGAGCAGTCCCACCACCGGCGACCTGTGCACGGGGTGCACGCGGGTGAAGGCGCGCGGGAAGACCCCGGCCCGGCCCAGCGCGAAGGCGGTGCGGGTGGAGGCGTTGGTGGCCGCGTTGGCGTTGGCGACGGTGGAGTTGACCACCGCAAGGAAGATCAGGACCCAGAAGATGCCGAAGGAAGCACGCGCCACACCGTCCCAGGAGGCGGCACCGGACGCGCCGAACCCGGCGAACGCGTCCGGCCCGTAGTGGACGGTGATGGCGTACGTCGTCAGGACGAACAGCAGCCCGATCGACAGCGCCGCACCGAGCACCGCGCGGCGCAGCGTACGGCGCGGATCGCGGGCCTCCTCGGCGAGCGGCGCCGCCGCCTCGAACCCGGCGAAGGCCAGCACCGTGTAGACCGACCCCGCGATGACGCCGCCGATGCCCTCGTGGGCCGCCGGGGTGTGCGAAGTGCCGAACACCGAGAGGGTGTTGTGACCGCCCGCGCTCACGATCAGCAGGACGGCGAGGACCACGAAGACCAGCACCTCGAAGACGCCGAGCACGGTGCCGAGGCGGGCGGAGGCCCGTATTCCGTAGAAGCCCGTCACGGCGATCAGCACCGCGCCGCCGACCGCCCACGGCCACCAGAGGCCCGCCGGATACCCGGGCCACTCCTGATGCAGGGTGCCGGCGACCGTGAAGCCCAGCTGGAGCAGGAGCAGCGCCGGCACCAGCGCCTCGACGAGCAGATACGCCCAGGCCACCAGGAACCCGACGACGGGGTGCAGGCCCTGGGTGCTGTAGGTGGCCACCGACCCCGCGGACGGCAGGTGCCGGGCCAGCTCGGCCACGGACGAGGCCGTGAACAGGCACGCCACCAGGGCGATCAGCACGGACAGCGGCAGCGCGCCGCCCGCGAAGGCGGCACCGGCCGGAATGGACACGGCGACGGCCGCTGCGGGCGCCATCGACGTCACGCTCTGGAACAGCACGTCCCGCAGCCCGATGGCATCGCGCCGCAACCCCGGGGCCGGCTCCGGCCCGCCGCCCCGTGGCCGTCCGCCCTCCCGCCGCTCAGGTCCCTCGCGTCGCTCCTGTGGCACGGTTTCTCCCTGCGCTCCGCGGGCCTCCCGGACCACCCGAGCGTAGGCAGGCGGCCGGGCGGGCGGAAGACGGCATGCGTCCGGTGCATACGGACCGGACACACGGGGCAGGCGGCCCGAGCGAGTCAGGTGCCTTCAGCACACCGACCCGGGGTCGTCGATCCTGCCACCGGTATGTAAGGGTGGAAACTCGTCCAAAAGCACCTCGGTGAAGGGAGATGGCATGTCGTCGAAGCGACGCCGTAAGAAGAAGGCACGCCGCAAGAACGGTGCCAACCACGGCAGCCGGCCGCAGTCCTGAGCCGGTTCCCGCGGGAACATGAACGGTGCCCCACCTGCGTCGCGCGGGAGGGGCACCGTTCTGTGTACGGGGCGGATCAGCCGAAGGACGGGAGCGCCGGGCCACCCGTGGCCGCAAGCGGCGCCGGGACCTCGGCGGGCGCGTGCGCGCCACCGTCCTGCGTGGCGTCCCCGTCCGGCAGGAAGCGCAGGCTCTGCAGAAACGGAACCAGCAGCTCGCAGTAGTCCGCCCAGTGGTCGGTGCTCGGCGTGCTGAACGTCACCGTGACCAGCGTCTGCGCCCCGGGAACGGCGCTCTGCGGCACGGGGATGAACGCCTGCAACTGGGCGACGTCGATGGGGACGTCCTCACCGGAAGCGGTGAACTCGGCCGGCATGCGCAGGGCCGTCGGCTGCTGGATGACGAGGGTCGCCAGGCCGCAGGGCAGCGGCAGGGAGCTGACCTCGGCGTTCGGGCCGTGCTTGGCGGCGAAGATCTTGGTCATGCCGACTACGGCGATCTCGGTGTCGCGGTAGGCGAGCGGGGTCATCCCGATGGTCAAGGTCCCCATGGACCACTCGTCGTTGAATTGGCCGAAGCAGGTGGCGGAGTAACGGACGCCGCTCTCCGCGAGCAGGGCGGAAACCTTCCGGTATTCCGCGGTGAGTTCCTCGATCACCCCGTCCGGCAGTTCCCTGCCCTGCGCTTGCGCACGCGCAGTGACCTCGGCCCGTGCCTCCTCGGCGTCCAGCCCGGGTGTGGTCCCGCGGAAGGCGGACGGAATCTCGAAGGTGACGTGTACGGAACTCACTGCATTCACTGCTTTCGCCGGTCCGACGGGGGAGAGGTGTGCGGGTGCCGGGCGGCTCGTCGGGAGTACCACCGGAGGACTGTCGCGCCCGCCAGGAGGACGACCGCGGCGACGGCGGGCAGGACGTAGGGGCCGCCCGAACGGTAGTTGCTGACCGCGCCCACCGCCGCGCCGGCTCCCAGGACCAGGAGCGCCATGAACTGATTGCGCCGCGCTACGGGGTCGGGGGCTCTGCGGAGTTCTGCGCGCAGTTGATCCGCCGAGTGGTCCGCAGGGCTGGGAACCGGGCCGGAGAAGGGCGGCGGCGGGGGCCCGAAGCCGGGACCGGCGGGCGGGGGGCTTTGATCGATCCGTCGCACCACCAGATACCGGGGCTTGTGCCGGTCGGTCTCCCACCGCTGCACGCCGTACCCGTACTGCCGGGCCAGCCACGCCGTCTGCACCGGGGACAGGCCCGTGCCGCTCACCCGGACCTTGACCTCCGGGCGCCCGTCGAAGGAGCGGACCATTTCCTCGTGGCGCCGCCTGCGCTGTGCTTTCGTTCCGATGACGTCGGAGTACCCGACGAAGATCAGGCCGATGACACCCGCCAGAGCGACGACAGGGAGGAGAAGCCACAGCAGGGATTCCATCTCAACTCCTTCAGTTCGCCGAGGAATCGGCCGCAGCCGCGTCCTTCTCGCTGCCCTTTTTCCACGCGTGCTCGAAGGCCATTCCCAGACCGACCACCGGCCCCGCAGGACCGCCGAAAAGCATGGATCCACCGAGAATGGCGGATTCCTTCTTGTCGTCAGGAAGGAAATAACCGAGCCCCGTCTGGTCCTTCGCCCAGTCCCAGAGGGTCATACCGCTGCTGCCCAGTCCCGATGCCTTGCCGACATCAGTGATCTTTCCTCCCACGATGGCAGCCTCGCTGATTTTCTCCACGCGGCCCGCCACCTTTCCCAGTCCGAAGGAGACCGCGCCAAGACCGTCCTCGGTCAGCGTCCTGTCGCTGACGACATCCTCGCCGCCGGCCACCCGCGCAAACCCGTGCAGGCCGAGTGCCACCATTGACGTGACGCCGGAAATGGGGCCCAAGAACATCTCGGACGACGGAAAGCAGAAGCCGATCAGCCCCGTCACGGTGCTGACGGCCGCCAGTACGTCCCCGATCGCCGCAATCGCATTCGCATGCTCCTTGACCCACTGCCCGATATCCCGGGAGAGATCGGCGATGCCCTTCGCCAGATCCTTCAGGCCGTTGAGCAGACTGTCGAACATGCCCGGCTTGTCGGGGGCCTGTTCCCCGGCGTCCAAAAGCGCGGACGCTGCCGCCGCGGCCAATTCCTCGTGCTGCGAACGCAGCGTCTCCGCACGCTTGATGATCCCGGCGAGCTGCGACCGCGCCGCGTTCATCTCGGCGACGGCGTTCGAGTAGCGCGTCTTCGCCACTTCCAGCTGGTCATCGGTCATTCCGATGCCACCGTCGCGGAAAATATCCAGATCGGGGTCGCTCTCGGCCCTCTCGGCCCGCTTACGGGCGGCCTTGGCCTCGCTCTCGTACGAACTCGCCTTCGCCTGCAGCGTGCCCAGGTCGGAGTGCCAGGAGTTCAGCGCGCCGTGCGCCTTCTCGAAGCTCTTCCCGGCGGTGTCCAGCAGCTTCGGCAGGGTTCCGGTCTTGGCGCGGAAGCCTTCCGCCGCCTCGCCGGTCCAGCAGGAACCGTCGTTGATGCCGCGCATCGTGTCCGACGCGCTGGTGAGGTTCTTGTGCGCGCGGCTCAGATCCCCGACGAGGTCGTTGACCGCCTGCGGAACCCCGGGCGCGGGGTTGAACTGCAGCCCCGAGAAATGCCCGTTGTCCTCGTACGGATCTCCGCCGCCGTACCCCCACAGCTGCTCGCCGAGCGACATTCCTGGCCTACCCCTGATTGCCTGTGAACCGAAGAATTTCCGCTGTCCCAGCAGGCCGGAATTCCAGGAAATCCGGCCTCCGTGCCGAGAGAGGTCGCGTTACCCGAAGGGGCTCGCCTGGGCGTCTTTTCCCGAGGATCCGCCACCCTGGTTGCCCTTGGCGAACGCCTGCGAAATGGCGCTGTCCGTGTCGTTGTACGCGCGGGCCGTGACCTGGAGGCCCTGCCGAATGGCGTCGGTGATCTCGGCGATCTGGGAGATGCCGTATTCCCAGGAACTCTTGAACTGGGCCCCCGCCTTGTCGATCCGGCCGTTCCCGAGATCGCCGACCGAAGCGCTGCGCAGATCACTGCCGGCGTGCTTCATGGATTCCGTGCACCGGTCGAGCCGGGTGCTCAGGCTCCCCAACTCCTCGACATCGACCGTGAATTCCCCCGAACCGGGCACGCGTACTCCTAGCGGCATGGTGATCATCGAGTCGTCCGAGGCTAACATGTCACGCTTTCGGCCCGCGAACCTGCCGTGGCCACACGGCATTTACTCGCGCGGCCGGCGCATCGGGCATGCAGCGGCGGGGATTTGCCGGAATCGGCAGCCGAGGAGAAGAGCGGAAAAAGGGACACGGCCCCCACCCCGTGATAGGGGTGAGGGCCGTGTGCCGTGACGGTATTTCTCGGGTGGTCGGGAAGGGAATCCCGGCAGGGCCTACGCCCCCTGGCGCACCGGAATGCTGGTGAACGTCGGGGCCGGGGCGGGGTCCTGGAAGAAGTCGTTGCCCTTGTCGTCGACGACGATGAAGGCCGGGAAGTCCTCGACCTCGATGCGCCAGACCGCTTCCATGCCGAGTTCCTCGTACTCCAGGACCTCGACCTTCTTGATGCAGTCCTGGGCGAGGCGGGCCGCCGGGCCGCCGATGGAGCCGAGGTAGAAGCCGCCGTGAGCGGCACAGGCGTCGGTGACCTGCTGGGAGCGGTTGCCCTTGGCGAGCATGACCTTGGAGCCGCCGGCCGCCTGGAACTGCTCGACGTACGCGTCCATCCGGCCCGCGGTCGTCGGCCCGAAGGAGCCGGAGGCGAAGCCCTCGGGGGTCTTGGCGGGACCGGCGTAGTACACCGGGTGGTTCTTGAGGTACTCCGGCATCTCCTCGCCCGCGTCGAGGCGTTCCTTGATCTTCGCGTGTGCGATGTCGCGGGCCACGACGAGGGTGCCGGTGAGGGAGAGACGGGTCTTGACCGGGTGCCGGGTCAGCTCGGCGAGCACCTCGTCCATCGGCCGGTTGAGGTCGACGGCCACGGCGTCGAGGTCGGGGCCCGCGCCCTCGGTCAGCTCGTCGTCGGTGGTCTCCGGGAGGAAGCGCGCCGGGTCGGTCTCCAGCTGCTCCAGGAAGACGCCGTCCGCGGTGATCTTCGCGACGGCCTGGCGGTCGGCCGAGCAGGAGACGGCGATGGCGACCGGGCAGGACGCGCCGTGGCGGGGGAGGCGGACGACGCGGACGTCGTGGCAGAAGTACTTGCCGCCGAACTGCGCGCCGATGCCGATCTTCTGGGTCAGCTCGAAGACCTTCTCCTCCAGCTCCTTGTCCCGGAAGCCGTGGCCGGTGGGGGAACCCTCGGCGGGCAGCTCGTCCAGGTAGTGCGCGGAGGCGTACTTGGCGGTCTTCATGGCGTACTCGGCGCTGGTGCCGCCGACGACGATCGCCAGGTGGTACGGCGGGCAGGCGGCCGTACCGAGCGAGCGGATCTTCTGCTCCAGGAACTTCATCATCGAGCCCTCGTTGAGGACCGCCTTCGTCTCCTGGAAGAGGAAGGACTTGTTGGCGCTGCCGCCGCCCTTGGCCATGAACAGGAACTTGTAAGCGCCGCCGTCGGTCGCGTACAGCTCGATCTGCGCCGGAAGGTTGGAGCCGGTGTTCTTCTCGTCCCACATCGTCAGCGGGGCCATCTGCGAGTACCGCAGGTTGAGCTGCGTGTACGCGTCGAAGATGCCGCGGGAGAGCGCTTCCTCGTCGCCGCCCTCGGTGAGGACCTGCTGGCCGCGCTTGCCCATCACGATGGCGGTGCCGGTGTCCTGGCACATCGGGAGCACGCCTGCCGCCGCGATGTTGGCGTTCTTGAGCAGGTCGAGCGCCACGAAGCGGTCGTTGGCGCTGGCCTCCCGGTCGTCCAGGATCTTGCGGAGCTGCGCGAGGTGCGTCGGGCGCAGGTAGTGCGCGATGTCGTGCATCGCCTCGGCGGCCAGCTTGCGCAGGGCCTCCGGCTCGACCTTGAGGAACGTACGGCCGTCGGCCTCGAAGGTGCTCACACCCTCCGAAGTGACCAGACGGTACGGGGTGTTGTCCTCGCCCACGGGGAGCAGGTCGGTATAGGCGAATTCCGGCATGACGGGCATTCCTCACTCGACAGGGATGATGGCTGGCATCTGTGGCAGCACCACAACAGCGTAGAACCCGGGCGGGGCGGTGCTGTGGTGAGGTAAGGCTCAGTTGATCCGTGCCCCGGGTGCGCCGCCGTCTCCCGGGAGGTCCGCCGAGATCCGAACCGTCAATCCCTGGTCGCGATGTATCGCGTTTGGGTAGGCTGGGGCCGTGGATGCTGCAGACAACCCGGGGTCGGACCCCGCGACCCCGCCCGGCCCTCCGGACCGGCAGCCGGTGCACCAGGACCCGCGGCCGGTGGACATGGTCAAGCCCGTCGCCGGCGCGGAGATCCGCGCGTCCGACGCCGACCGTGACCGGATCGCCGAGATCCTGCGCGAGGCACTGGCCGAGGGGCGGCTCGATCCCGAGGAGCACTCCGAGCGGATCGACGCCGTCTACCGCGCCAAGACGATGGGCGAACTGGAGCCTGTGGTGCGGGATCTGCCCGCTGTCGGGCAGCCGTCCCCGCCGCCGTCCGGCTCCGGGGCGTACGCCGGCACGCCGCCGCCTGACCAGAATCTGGTCGCGGTCTTCAGCGAGTCGAAGCGCAAGGGGCGCTGGCAGGTCCCGGCCCGTATCAACGCCACCGCGATCTTCGGCAGCGTGGAGATCGACCTGACCGAGGCCCTGTTCCCGCAGCAGCAGATCCTGATCAACGTCACCGCGATCTTCGGCAGCGTCGAGATCCTCGTCCCGGAGAACCTCACGCTGCGCAGCAACGGCTCCGGCGTGCTGGGCGCCTTCGAGGTCGAGACGAACGACGCGCTCGCGGCGGACGCCCCGGTGGTGCAGGTCAACGGCTATGCCGTCCTGGGCAGCGTGGAGGCCAAGCCCAAGCGCGGCGCCCTCATCCGCGACCTGCGCGACCGGCTGCGCGCCGAGCGGCAGGACCGGCGCGAGCGGCAGGCGGAGTTGCGGAACGGCCGACGGGAACGCCGAGACCGTCTCCGGTAGGGCCCGAACGACAGGCCCGTGACGGCCGAAAGCGGCTTTCAACCCACGGCCACGGTGTGCATAAGCGTGGGTACAGCGGGTAGGGCTGGGGCATCGTCTCTCGTACGGCCGCGGGGTGCGTAACGCCGTGCGTAGAGGGACGGGCAAGGGTGATTTGCTCGCCGAAGCCGTCGTCAGGAGTAGACCGTGCTGCTACCGCATCAGCCCCTGCAGACCGCCGCTGTCGTGCCGTCCCAGCGGGTGCCGTCTCGCGAGGAGGCCGGCCCCTGGCATTCGGAGGCGGTGTGCCGTCGGGACGAAGCCGGGCTCTTCTTCGCGCCCTCCAAGGAGCCGACCGCCGCGCGGCTGGCCAGGGAAGAGGCCGCGAAGCGGGTCTGCGCCCGGTGTCCCGTGATGATCGAATGCCGCGAGCACGCCCTGCTCCAGCCCGAGCCGTACGGCGTCTGGGGCGGGCTGACGGCGGCCGAGCGGCGCGTGGTGCTGGCCCGCCGGCGCAGGCGGGACGCCGAACTGCAGCGCACGGCTCCGGTACCGGCGGCCGGCTGAGCCGGGAGCGTTCCCGGAGCGGCCCGTACGCGCGGATGACGGCCGGGCGGCGGCGCTCGGCGCACGGACGACGACACGGCGCTCGCCCCGCCGGAGAGGGCAGCCTCTTCGGCGGGGCGAGACGTATGCCGGGCGGCGTTTTTGTGCCGGAGCGGCGATGGTCAGCCCGGAGCGGCGACGGTCAGCTGGGGCGCTCGAAGTCCACCGAGCTGTACGCGCGGAGCTTGGACAGCCGGTGCTGCGAGTCGATCTGGCGGATGGTGCCCGACTTGGAGCGCATCACCAGGGACTGGGTGTAGGCGGTCTCCGCGCGGTAGCGGACGCCGCGCAGCAGGTCGCCGTCGGTGATGCCGGTGGCGACGAAGAAGACGTTGTCGCCCCGTACGAGGTCCTCGATCTGCAGGACCTTGTCCAGGTCGTGGCCCGCGTCGAGGGCGCGCTGCCGCTCCGTGTCGTCCTTGGGCCACAGCTTGGCCTGAAGGGCGCCGCCCAGGCACTTGAGCGCACAGGCCGCGATGATGCCTTCCGGGGTGCCGCCGATGCCGAGCAGCAGGTCGACGCCGGTGCCCTCGCGGGCAGCCATGATCGCGCCGGCCACATCGCCGTCCTGGATGAACTTGATCCGGGCGCCGGCCTCGCGGACCTCCTTGACCAGGCCGTCGTGGCGCGGCCGGTCCAGGATGACGACGGTGACGTCCTCGACGGCCGAGCGCTTGGCCTTGGCGATCCGCTTGATGTTCACCGCCACCGGGGCGTTGATGTCGACGAAGTCGGCGGCCTCGGGGCCGGTCGCGAGCTTGTCCATGTAGAAGACCGCGGACGGGTCGAACATGGAGCCGCGCTCGGCGACGGCCATCACGGAGACCGCGTTGGCCATGCCCTTGGCGGTCAGCGTCGTGCCGTCCACCGGGTCCACGGCCACGTCGCACTCGGGTCCGGTGCCGTCACCGACCCGCTCGCCGTTGTAGAGCATCGGGGCGTTGTCCTTCTCGCCCTCCCCGATGACCACCACACCGTTCATCGACACGGTGTGAATCAGGGCGCGCATGGCCTTGACCGCCGCACCGTCCGCGCCGTTCTTGTCACCTCGTCCCACCCAGCGGCCCGACGCCATGGCGCCGGCCTCGGTGACCCGGACCAACTCCAGGGCGAGGTTGCGATCGGGGGCCTCGGGGCTGACTTCGAGGGGGGACGGGAGCTGATGCTCGGTCATCGAGCGCACCTTTCTGTACGGCGACGGCCGCAATCCTGAGGGTGACCACGACTTTATCGGTACGCCGCGAGATTGAGCAGGGGGGCCTTCGCATGAGCAACCTCCCGGCGGCGGGATCCGGCCGGTTCCCGGCCCGCGGGGCCTTCCCGGGGGTCATGTCCTGAACGTCCGGGGCATGGGGGACGATAGGGGCGTGGCAGGTATGCGAGGCAGGCAAACGGTACGGGACATGGTCCTGTCGCTGGCGGTGATCGGCGTGCTCGTCGCGGCGATCTACATCTTCATCCCGCACGACGACAGCGGCTCGGCGGAGAAGAGCGCGGTCAAGACCGTCGACTACCGCGTCGAGGTGACCACGGCCAGGCGCGCGGCGCCGTACCCGGTCGCCGCGCCCGAGGGGCTGTCCAAGGGCTGGCGCGCCACCTCCGTCTCGTACAAGGCGACCGAGGACGGCAAGGGCGGCGCCTGGCATCTGGGGCTGCTCGACCCGGAGCAGGACTACGCGGCGGTGGAGCAGAGCGACGCCCCGGCGGAGAAGTTCATCAAGGACGTGACGCTGGGCGCGACGAAGGTCAAGGGCAAGCAGGCCGTCGGCAGCAAGAAGTGGGACCGCTACAAGGGCGACAAGTACAACGCGCTGGTGCACGAGGAGCCGGGGGTGACCACGGTCGTCACCGGCACCGCGCCCTACGGCCGGCTCGCCGACCTGGCCGCAGCCCTGGTGGCGAAGAAGGGCTGACCGCCCCGCGACGGGCGCCCCGACACGAACGGACGAGGCCGCCGCATCCCTCAGGGGTGCGGCGGCCTCGGGCGTCGTACGGGCCGGGTGCGGCTCGGACGGCGGTGGCTCAGACGGTGGTCGCGGCGTCGGCGAACTCCAGGCGCGGCGAGCGCGGGAAGAAGGCGTCGGCGCCGGGCTTGCCGACGTTGATGACCAGGAAGGACTTCTGCTTGCCGTCGCCGAAGAACTCCTTGTCGACGCCGGCGAAGTCGAAGCCGGTCATCGGGCCCGCGGCCAGGCCGGCCGCGCGGATGCCGAGGATGAAGTAGCCGGCCTGAAGCGTGGCGTTCTGGGTGCCGGCGGCCTCGCGGGCGGTGGCCTCCGAGAAGAAGGCGTCCTTGATGCCGGGGGCGTGCGGGAAGAGCTGCGGCAGCTTCTCGTGGAAGTCCAGGTCCACGGAGAGGATCACGGTCAGCGGCGCGGCCAGGGTCTTCGGGCCGTTGGCGCCCATGGCGTGGCCGACCAGGCGCTCGCGGGCGTCTTCGGAACGGACCAGGGTGATCCGCAGCGGCGACTGGTTGAACGCGGTCGGGGCGTACTTCACCAGGTCGTAGATGGCCTGGACCTGCTCGTCCGTCACCGGCTCGTCCGTGAACGTGTTGGCGGTCTGGGCCTCGCGGAACAGGAGGTCCTGAGCGGCGGCGTCAAGGGCGAGAGACATGTGGAGCACCTCGGTGAGTCAGATGGGGGTTCAGGGTCTGCCGATCCTGTGGTGGTGATGTCAACTGTAGCTGAATTAGATTAAACTTCAACTAAAATGGGCTCAGGGTGAGAGGGTTCACATGCCGTTCACACGTGCCTGAGCTGCCTGGATGGCCGGACGCCCGGTGCTGGGCGCGCTCCGTACCCCGCCGCCGGAACCGCTACCCGCGGTCCGCCTCGTCCTCCGCCGCGCCATCCGACTCGGCGAGTGACGCGTCCAGCCGGGCGCGGGCGCCGTCCAGCCAGCGGCGGCAGACCTTCGCCAGCCGCTCACCGCGCTCCCAGAGGGCGAGCGACTCCTCCAGCGTCGTGCCCCCCGCCTCCAGGCTGCGGACGACCTCGATCAGCTCGTCCCGCGCCTGTTCGTAGCCGAGCGTGGAGTCCACCGACTCCGGCTCCGCCTCCGCGCCGGCCGCCCCGCTCTCCGGGCCCGCCACCTCGTCCGTCTTCGCCTTCGCCATGTCTCCCACCCTAAGTGTGTGTCCGCACAGTCCTGCCCGGCGCGACCCTAGGGGCTGTCGGTGACAGCGCCCGTCGCGTCCGTGACCCGCACCCGGAACTCGCCATCGGACACCCGGGCCCGCAACTCCTCGTCCGCGCCGACCTCGTCGGGCGAGCGCACCGCCGTACCGTCCGGCCGTTGGAGGACGGCGTAACCGCGCTCCAGCGTCGCCTTGGGGGAGAGCGCGACCACCCGCGCCCGGGTGTGCGCCAGCTCCGAATCGGCCCGGTCCAGCAGGTGCCCCAGCGTCCGGCGGGCCCGCCCGGCCAGCGCCTCGACCTGCTCGGCGCGCTCCTCCACCATCCGCTGCGGATGCCGTATCGACGGCCGGCTCAGCGCCGCGGCCAGACCGCGCTCCTCCCGCTCCAGGAAACCGCCGACCGCCCGCAGCGCCCGCTCGCGCATCTGCTGGACGCGGGCCAGTTCCTCGCCGACGTCGGGGACGACCTTCTTCGCCGCGTCGGTGGGGGTCGAGGCCCGCAGGTCGGCGACGAGGTCGAGGAGCGGCGTGTCCGGTTCGTGGCCGATCGCCGAGACGACGGGGGTGCGGGCGGCGCCGACGGCCCGTACGAGCTGCTCGTCGGAGAACGGCAGCAGGTCCTCCACGCTGCCCCCGCCGCGCGCCACGATGATCACGTCGACCTCGGGCAGCGCGTCCAGCTCCTGGACCGCGGCGATCACCTGCGGGACCGCGTGCACCCCCTGTACCGGCACATTGCGCACCTCGAAGCGGACGGCGGGCCAGCGGTGCCTGGCGTTCTCCAGCACATCGCGCTCGGCGGCGCTCGCCCGGCCGCAGACCAGGCCGATCAGCTGCGGCAGGAACGGCAGCGTCCGCTTGCGGTCGAGGGCGAAGAGCCCTTCGGACGCCAGGGATTTCTTCAACTGCTCCAGGCGCGCGAGGAGTTCACCGACGCCGACCGGCTTGATCTCGGCGGCCCGCAGCGAGAGCTGGCCGCGCGGCGCGTACCACTCCGGTTTGGCGTGCACCACCACCCGGGCGCCCTCGCCCACCACCTCGGACACCCGGTCGAAGACCTGGCGGTAGCACGTCACGCTGATCGAGATGTCGTGCGACGGATCGCGCAGGGTCAGAAAGACCACCCCCGCGCCGGGCCGCCGGGAGAGCTGGGTGATCTGCCCCTCGACCCACACCGCGCCGAGCCGGTCGATCCAGCCGCCGATGAGCCGGGACACCTGGCCGACCGGGATCGGCGCTTCCGGGGACGTGGAGAGAGCCATGGGAAGGAGCGTAGCGGCGGGCACTGACAACAGCCCCCGCCGACGGCGTCAGGCGTCCGGCCGAGCCCCCCGCCGCCTGCCCCGGTACTGCAACGCCAGCACCACGAAGCCCACCACCAGCCAGCAGGCCCCGATGACCTGCGCCGTCCCCGACGCCTCCACGATCACCGCGACCACCACCGCCAGACCGAGCACCGGCGCCACCACGTGCCGCAGCACGCTCGGCACCTCGGCCCGCTTGCGGATCCGGAACCAGCCGATCACCGAAGCGTGCAGCAGCCCGAACGCGGTCAGCGCACCGACGTTGACGATCGACGACAGATGATCGAGCCCGTCGTCCCTGCGGGCTGCCCACACCGCCGCGATCAGCGTCACCGCCGCCGCCCCCAGCAGCGCCCGGCGCGGCACCCCGCTGCCCGCGTCCACCTTCGACATCGCCCCCGGCAGCCGCCGGTCCCGCGCCATCGCGAACAGCAGCCGGCCGGCCGCCGCCTGCCCCGCCAGCGCCGCGAAGGCCGCGCCGATCGCCTTGCTCACCGCCACCAGGTCGTGCAGCCAGCCGCCCACCGCCGCATCGACCGTGGCGTAGAACGCGTCCCCCTGCTCACCCGGCTTCGCCGCCAGCTCGGCCGCCGTCATCGGAGCCAGCAGCGCCGCCAGGTACGTCTGCACGGCGAACAGCACACCGGCCACCACCAGGCATGTGAGCACCGCCCGCGCCACCCGGTCCGAGCCGCGCAGCCCCCGGCCCTTCCCGCGCGCCTGCCCGTCGTGTGTGCCCCGTGCCTCCTCCGCGAACGCCGCGATGGCGTCGAAGCCCAGATACGACAGCACGGCGACCGACACCGCGGCCAGCACCGCCGTCATGGAGAACGCGCCCTCGCCGGTCAGCGGCTCGGCCCAGCCCCGCTGCGCGCCGTGCAGCGCCAGCTCCACGACCGCCGACACCACGAACACGCCGAGCACCGCGATCTCCATGGCCAGCACCGCGAACCCGACGACGGCCGCGGTCCGCACGCCCCACAGGTTCAGCAGCGTCGTCACCACCACCGCGATCGCCGTCCACACCCACTGGTGCACCCCGGGCACCAGCGCGTGCATCGCGATCCCGGAGAACAGATACGCCACCGCCGGGATCAGCAGATAGTCCAGCATCGCCATCCACCCGGCGATGAACCCTGCCCCCTCGCCGAGACCCACCCTGGCGTACGTGTACACCGACCCGGCCTGCGGCGCGACCCGCACCATCTGGGCGTACGAGTACGCGGTGAAGGCCATCGCGACGGTCGCGACCAGGTAGACGAGGGTGATCGCACCGTGCGACTTGGCCTGGAGCGTGCCGAAGATGCCGACCGGCGCCATCGGGGCGATGAACAGCAGTCCGTAGACGATCAGATCCCGGAAGGTCAGCGTGCGCCGCAACGCGGGCCGGCTGCCGGAGCCCCCGACGGACGCCGCGCCCTCCCCGGTGCCCTTCCCGTCGCCGCCGCTGGTTTCGCCGATCGTGCCCGGCATGCTGCCTCCTCCGTGCGTCGGCCCTCAGTCTGGGCCACCGCCGCGATCTTTGTGAGCCCCGGTACGCCCGTACGATGGGACGCATGACTGCTACGCCCGGCCCGTCACCCGCCACCGCCCCGAGCGGAGACGCCCCGCGTCACGGTGACCAACCGTCGCCCGCCAGCACCTCGAACGCCCCGGCCCCGCGTGCGGAGCGCCGTGTCCTGCTCGCCGCCCCCCGCGGCTATTGCGCGGGTGTCGACCGCGCCGTGATCGCCGTCGAGAAAGCCCTTGAGCAGTACGGCGCGCCCGTCTACGTGCGCCACGAAATCGTGCACAACAAGTACGTCGTGAAGACCCTGGAGAAGAAGGGCGCCATCTTCGTCGAGGAGACGGAAGAGGTACCCGAGGGCAACATCGTCATCTTCTCCGCGCACGGCGTCGCCCCGGCCGTCCACGACGAGGCCGCGCGCGGCAAGCTCGCCACCATCGACGCGACCTGCCCGCTGGTCACCAAGGTCCACAAGGAAGCGGTCCGGTTCGCCAAGGAGGACTACGACATCCTCCTCATCGGCCACGAAGGCCACGAAGAGGTCGTCGGCACCAGCGGCGAGGCGCCCGAGCACATCACCATCGTCGACGGGCCCGATGACGTGGCCAACGTCGAGGTCCGCGACCCGGACAAGGTCGTCTGGCTCTCCCAGACCACCCTCTCCGTCGACGAGACGATGGAGACGGTCGACGCCCTCAAGGGCCGCTACCCCAACCTCCTCTCGCCGCCCAGCGACGACATCTGCTACGCCACCCAGAACCGCCAGATCGCGGTCAAGCAGATGGGCGCCGACGCCGACCTCGTCATCGTCGTCGGCTCCAAGAACTCCTCGAACTCCGTCCGCCTCGTCGAGGTCGCCCTGGGCGCCGGAGCCAGGGACGCCCACCTGGTCGACTACGCCGACGAGATCGACGAGAGCTGGCTGGAGGGCGTCGGCACCGTCGGCGTCACCTCCGGCGCCTCCGTCCCGGACGTGCTGGTGCACGGCGTCCTGGACTGGCTGGCCGAGCGCGGCTACGAAGACGTCGAGACGGTCACCGCCGCCGAGGAGTCCATCGCCTTCTCGCTGCCCAAGGAACTCCGCCGCGACCTGCGCGCCGAGGCCAAGGCGGCCACCGAACGCTGACGGGCACACCGGCCGGCGCGACGACGGCCGGTTCTCCGGTCCGATGGGTGCAGGACCGCCCGGGGACCTAGCCTTTTCCCATGAAGGTCTTCGGTGTGGACATCGGCGGTTCGGGCATCAAGGGCGCCCCGGTCGACCTGGAACGCGGCGAGCTGGCCGACGCGCGCCACAAGGTGCTGACACCGCAGCCGGCCACCCCGGACGCGGTCGCCGACTGCGTCCGGCAGGTCGTCGCGCACTTCGACTGGACGGGCCCGGTCGGCGCGACCTTCCCCGGCGTGGTCACCGGCGGCGTCACCCGTACCGCCGCCAACGTCGACGCCGGCTGGATCGACGCCGAAGCCGCCACACTGCTCACCGGCCGGCTCGGCGGCGAGTCCGGCGGCTGCCCGGTGACGCTGCTCAACGACGCGGACGCGGCGGGCCTCGCCGAGATGCGCTACGGCGCGGGCCGCGGACGCCGGGGCACGGTCATCGTGCTCACCCTCGGCACCGGCATCGGCAGCGCCGTCTTCACCGGCGGCCGGCTGATCCCCAACACCGAACTCGGCCACCTGGAGCTGAACGGCCACGACGCCGAGAAGCGGGCCTCGACCCGCGCCAAGGAGGACGGCGAGCTGAGCTGGTCGCGGTGGGCGCGCCGCGTCCAGAAGTACCTCGCGCACGTGGAGATGCTGTTCTCGCCCGAGCTGTTCGTCATCGGCGGCGGGGTGAGCCGCAAGGCGGAGAAGTTCCTGCCGCTGATCGAGGGGATCAACGCCGAGGTCGTACCGGCTCAGCTTCAGAACGACGCGGGGATCGTGGGGGCTGCGATGGCTGCGCACGCCGCTCGGGCTGGCGGGCCACCTGACGCGGACGGTTCTCCGGAGACCGGTCCTGCCGCGGCCGGCCCGCAGGGGCGTCCTGGCCGGTCGCGGGCCGCCGGCCCTGCGGCCGTCCCGCCGGTCGAGTCGCCGGTCGGCTGGCCCGACGCCGGACGATGAGCACCACCTTGCGCACCAGCACCAGCAGTACGCAGACCAGCGTGCCCGCGTAGAGCCAGCCCGCGTTCAGCGCCAGCACCGTGAAGACGCCCATCAGGAGCCCGCCGAACCCGTCGGAACCACGGTGGATCGGCACCGCGCCCAGCGTGAAGGCGATCGGCAGCGCGACCGGCGCCGCCACCAGGTCGTAGGGCCGCACCCACAGGCCCGCACCCACCGCGACCAGCAGGAAGAACACGCCGTACGCGGCCTGCGCCCCGTCGAAGAGGAACTGGTCGAGCGCGGCGAACGCGAGCAGGGCGAGGGTGCTGAGCAGCCCGCAGCCCAGACCGGTCAGCTTCGGGGCCGGCATCCGGCGCAGAAAGGCGGCCAGCGGTGCCAGCGGGGGCCTGCGCCGCACCCCGGCACGGTAGACGGCGGCGGAGCCCGGCGCGGCCCGCTCGCCCCCGGAGCCCTCGGCCCGGCCGCCGCGCGGTCGCCCGCCCGGACGCTCGTTCACGGACGCCGCGGGGCGGGGGAGCCGGGCATCCTGGCCGGTGAGCGACCTGCTGCTCCCGGGTGGGCGGTGCTGGGGGGTGCGCGCTTCGTGTTGCTCCACTCGCCAACGGTAGGCCGCTAAGTGGTATTAACAGGCTTCGGGACACGCGCTTTCCCCGAGGTGGACGGCGCGTTCGACGGAATACACCGGGCCGGGCGGAGTGCCGCGCCCGCCCCGTAGACTGGTGGATCGGCCCCTACGGGAGCCGTGTCAGCCCTCCACCGCCTCGCCCCGGGAAGTCGCCACCGTGTCGCTCACGATCGGAATCGTCGGTCTGCCGAATGTCGGCAAGTCGACCCTGTTCAACGCCCTGACCAAGAACGACGTGCTGGCGGCCAACTACCCGTTCGCCACCATCGAGCCGAACGTCGGCGTCGTCGGCGTCCCGGACACCCGTCTGGCCACCCTTGCCGGGATCTTCGGCTCGCAGAAGATCCTGCCCGCCACCGTCGACTTCGTCGACATCGCGGGCATCGTCCGCGGCGCGTCCGAGGGGGAGGGCCTGGGCAACAAGTTCCTCGCGAACATCCGCGAGTCCGACGCGATCTGCCAGGTCATCCGCGCCTTCAAGGACGAGAACGTCGTCCACGTCGACGGCAAGGTCTCGCCCAAGGACGACATCGAGACCATCAACACCGAGCTGATCCTCGCCGACCTCCAGACCATCGAGAAGGTGCTGCCGCGCCTGGTCAAGGAGTCCCGGATCCAGAAGGACAAGGCCGTCCAGGTCAAGGCCGTCGAAGAGGTCAAGGCGATCCTGGAGGAGGGCCGCACCCTCTTCTCCGCCGGCATCACCAAGGAGTCCGAGAAGGGTGAGCTGCTGCGCGACCTGCACCTCCTCACCACCAAGCCGTTCCTCTACGTCTTCAACGTCGACGAGGACGAGCTGACCGACGACGACTTCAAGAACGAGCAGCGCGCCCTGGTCGCCCCCGCCGAGGCCATCTTCCTCAACGCCAAGCTGGAGGCCGACCTCGCCGAGCTGGACGACGAGGAGGCACTCGAACTCCTCCAGTCCGTCGGCCAGGAAGAGCCCGGCCTCGCCACCCTCGCCCACGTCGGCTTCAACACCCTCGGCCTCCAGACGTACCTGACCGCAGGCCCCAAGGAAACCCGCGCCTGGACCATCAAGAAGGGCGCCACCGCCCCCGAGGCCGCCGGCGTCATCCACACCGACTTCCAAAAGGGCTTCATCAAGGCCGAGGTCATCTCCTTCGCCGACCTAGTGGAAGCCGGCTCGGTCGCCGACGCCCGCTCGGCGGGCAAGGCCCGCATGGAGGGCAAGGAGTATGTGATGCAGGACGGGGATGTGGTGGAGTTCCGGTTCAACGTGTGACCGGACGGCACCACACCACGTCACCGACCTGACCCGGCGAACGGGCAGCTCGGAAGGGGTCGGCTCCTGCGAGGGCCGGCCCTTGAGTTGTTTCCGTGCCGGATCGGTGCCGGCTCCTCCGCTCCCGGTCCAGGGAGTTCAGGTGCCGTAGACCGTCGAGCGGTGGCCGATGTGGACGACCCACACCACCAGTTCCCCGTTGTCGAGGGTGTAGATCACGCGGTAGTCGCCGACCCGTAGACGGCGGCGTTCGGGCTGGGATACGAGGGCGGTGGTGTGGAAGCCCAGGGGGTCGCTCTCCAGCTCCGTCAGCTTGGTGAGGATGCGCAGCGCCATGTCGCGCGGGATCTTGCGGAGTTCGGCCTGTGCCTCGGGCCGGAAGACGGTGCGGTACTCACTCACTGCGCTCCAGGGTCTCCCTCATGACGTCCTCGATCGGGACTGCGGGCGCGCGGTTCGCCATGCGCTCGTCGATGATGCGGTTGATCTCGCGCTCTTCCCACTGCTGGTACTTGCGCAGGACGTCGATCGATACGACGGCGGCGACTTCCTTGCCGCGTCGTGTGATGACGGTGGGCTGGTCGTCGCGATCGGCACGTTCGACGACCTCGGCCAAGTGCGCGCGGACGTCGCGGATGGACTCTATGGGCATCTGTGTCATGGGCTCAAAGGTACCGGGTGTGCCATGTGTACACAATGTGGTCCCTGGGCGGCGGTCCCGACGGGAGCACGGCCCGTTCCCCGCCCCGCGCCGACCCTCCGTTCACCGAGGAAAGACCTCGAAAAGCGTCGCAGGCCGCCCCCGGTACCGGTCCGCGCCGGCCTGGAGCATGGGGGTGAGGAAGGCGCGGGCGTAGGTGTGGGGGTCCTGGTGGGTGGGGGTGAGGCCCTGGATGTAGGTGTGGTGGGCGGCGAGGGAGTTGATGGCGCGGTCGATGCCGGGGCCCACTTCGGCGGCGTGTGTGGGGTGGGGGGAGCCCGCCACGGCCACCCAGCGGACGCCGTTCCAGGGGGTGAGGCCCTGTGCCGTGGTGAGTTCGGGGAAGATCCAGCGGTTTCCCGCGTCGCCCGCCGCGTCCAGGGCGGCGCGGCCGACCACCCGGTGGTCGGGGGTGTTCCACTGGACGCCGCCCCAGGTGTCGTGGTGGTTGATGGTGATGAGGAGTTCGGGGCGGTGGCGGCGGACGGCGGCTGCCAGGTCGCGGCGCAGGGCCGTGGTCGCCTCGATGACGCCGTCGGGGTGGTCGAGGAATTCGACGGTGCCGACGCCCACCAGGGCGGCGCCGGCCCGCTGTTCGGCCTCGCGCACCGCGGCGCACCGCTCCGGCGCGAGGCCGTCGATGCCGGCTTCGCCGCGGGTCACCAGGAGGTAGCCGACCTCGCGCCCGGCCGCCGTCCACTCGGCGATGGCGGCGGCTGCGCCGTATTCGAGGTCGTCGGGGTGCGCGACGATCGCCAGGGCGCGCCGCCAGTCGTCGGGCATGGCGGCCAGGGGAGGAGGGGCGTCCGGTGCGGATTCGGGGGGCATGGGTGCTCCTTGCTCGGGGGCCCGGAGTGGCGGCAGGGGTGGGTGCGGCGCCTGTTCGATCGTGGCAGGAAAGGGGTGGGGCAGCAGGGGAATCTGACGCTTTTCCTTGATCGGTATGCCGGGTGAGCTGGGGATCATTACTTTGGGTGTTTTTCTGGCCCGAACTTGCGGGTGGCGACGCGGGGTTGCCACGCTGTTGCTGACTGTCAAGCTGTTGGGAGGGGCACGTGCCTTTCGGTGAGCAGCCCGCGTACCTCCGCGTCGCCGGCGACCTGCGCCAGAAGATCGTCGACGGCGCGCTGCCGCCGCACACCCGCCTCCCCTCCCAGGCCCGCATCCGTGCGGAGTACGGCGTATCGGACACGGTCGCCCTGGAAGCCCGCAAGGTCCTGATGGCTGAGGGGCTCGTCGAGGGCCGCTCCGGCTCGGGGACGTACGTGCGTGAGCGGCCCGTCCCGCGCCGCATCGCCCGCGCCGGGTACCACGCGGGTCCGGCGTGCACGCCGTTCCGGCAGGAGCAGACCGACGAGCGGGTGAAGGGGAGCTGGGAGTCCAGCAGCGGCCAGGAGGAGGCCGGTCCCGCCGTTGCCGGGCGGCTGCGCATCCAGCGCGGAGCCCGGGTGATGCGGACGCGTTACGTCTTTCGCGCGGAGGGCGAGCCCACCATGCTGTCCACCTCCTGGGAGCCCTTGGAGGTGACGGGGCGGACGCCGGTGATGCTGCCCGAGGAGGGGCCGCTGGCCGGCCGCGGGGTCGTCGAGCGGATGGCCGCCATCGACATCGTGGTGGACAACGTCATGGAGGAGGTCGGGTCGCGGCCCGGTCTCGCGGAAGAGGTCATGGTGCTGGGCGGGGTGCCGGGGCACGCGGTGCTGGTCATCTCGCGGACGTACTGCGCGGGCGGGCGGCCCGTGGAGACGGCGGACGTGGTCACGCTCGCCGACCGCCATCGGGTGACGTATCACCTGCCGGTGCGCTGAGGGGTTTCCGGCGGGGTGGCTGTGGAGTCGCGTCGGAGCCCCTGGTCCGGCTTTTTGGTGACTTCTGTCGTTCGCCCGTGAACGGGACGGGAGTTACCGGCGGGTTCCAGGGGATGGGCGGTGTGGCGGTGGCCGTGCGCGCCCCTGCTGCGTCTCTGCGCCCTGGGTGATTCCGCGGCCCTGAGTTGTCCTCTTCCTGTTGCTCGTTGCGCCAGTTATGCGGTCGCTATGTCCGTATTCGTACGGAACTGTCGGCTGAAAGGTGCCGTGGGAAAACTCACAGACCCTCAGTCGAGCGGGAATTTTTGCCGAGTAAGGGAAACCGATCATCTGATTCGCTCTTACGATGGCGAAGTTTGTGCACGGCACGGGGGAAGACCAGGAGACCAAGCACGTGAGCACGACGAAACCCACGACTGCGGAGCAGGGCTCGCATTCGAATTACCGTCGGTCCCTCGGGACCATCGCCCTGACCGCCACTGGTCTCGGATCGATCATCGGCTCCGGCTGGCTCTTCGGGGCCGAGCGGGCTGCCGCCATCGCCGGTCCTGCCGCCATCCTCGCCTGGGTCATCGGCGCGGTTGTCGCGCTCACGATCGCCCTCACCTACACCGAGCTGGGCTCGATGTTCCCGAAGGCCGGCGGCATGGTCCGGTACGGCCAGTACTCGCACGGCTCGCTCGCCGGGTACCTCGCGGCCTGGGCCAACTGGATCGCGATCGTCTCGGTGATCCCCGGTGAGGCCACCGCCTCCGTGCAGTACATGAGCTCCTGGGACTTCGAATGGACCCACGGGCTGTACGACGGCAAGGAGCTGACGGGCACCGGCGTGGCGCTCGCCAGCGTGCTGCTGATCTTCTACTTCTTCCTGAACTGGTTCGCGATCACGCTGTTCGCGAAGACCAACACGGCCATCACGGTCTTCAAGGTCGTCGTGCCGATCCTGACCGCGAGCGCGCTGATGGTGGCGCACTTCGACACCAGCAACATCACGGACCACGGCGGCTTCACCCCCAACGGCTGGAGCTCGGTCTTCACCGCCGTCGCGGTCTCTGGCATCGTCTGGGCCTACAACGGCTTCCAGTCGCCGCTGAACCTCGCGGGCGAGGCGCGTAACCCGGGCCGCTCGCTGCCCAAGGCCGTCATCTGGTCCATCGTGATCGCGCTGGTCATCTACGTCGCGCTCCAGGTCGCCTTCCTGATGGCGGTCCCGGGCGACAAGCTGGGCGCCGCAGGCGGCTGGGCCGGTCTCGGCTACAACTCCCCGCTCGCCGACCTCGCCGTCGCCTGGGGCCTGAACTGGCTGGCGATGCTGCTCTACGCCGACGCGTTCATCTCCCCGTCCGGCACCGGCATGATCTACGCGGCCACCACCTCGCGCATGATCCACGGTGTCCAGGAGAACGGTCACCTGCCCGGCATCTTCGGCAAGGTCGACAAGAAGACGGGTGTGCCGCGGCCCGCCCTGGTGCTCAACCTCGTCATCGCCTTCCTCTTCCTGGCGGTCTTCCGCGGCTGGGGCTCGCTCGCCGAGATCGTCTCGGTCGCGACCGTCATCTCGTACATCACGGGTCCGGTCGCCGTGATGTCGCTGCGCCGGCTCTCGCCCGACCTCAAGCGGCCGGTCAAGCTGCGGGTGATGCCGGTGATCGCGCCGATCGCGATGGTCTTCGGCTCGCTGGTGCTCTACTGGGGCCGCTGGCCGCTCACCGGCAAGGTCATCCTGATCATGGCCGTCGGACTGCCGGTCTGGGCCTGGTACGAGATCGGCAAGCCGCTCACCCAGGGCCGCAAGCCGTGGGCCGAGCTGCGCCCGCACCTCAAGGCCGGCGCCTGGATGGTGGCGTACCTGCTGGTCATGGCCCTCATCTCGTACATGGGCGGCAAGGAGTTCGGCGGCAAGGGCTACCTGCCGGCGGGCTGGGACATCGTCGTGGTCGCGCTGGTCGGCCTCGCCTTCTACTTCTGGGGTGTGCGCAGCTCGTGGCGCAACCCCTCGCTGGTCCAGGTGGAGGCGGAGATCCAGGCGGCGAACGAGGCCGATGAGGCGGCTGAGGCGGCGACCATCGGCGCCCAGCGCTCCGGCGAATCCACGGGGTCCGACGACGACCCCGCGGGCGGCGGCAAGGCCCGTACCGGCGCCTGACGTCCCGCAAAAACGCTTTCGCACCACCGAGCCGTCCGTCGGCTCCACCGGCCGCTCGCAGGCCCTCCCGGTTCTCCGGGGGCCCGCGGGTGGCCGGTTCGGTATCTCTTTGTGCCATTCCGTATCCGCTGAGTGAAGGTCGGGCGTAGGGTCGGGCATATGCAGAATGCGGTTTCGGCATCGGTACAGGAGGGGCGCGCAAGGGCGCGCTGCACGGCGGACGGAGGGGCGCGATGAGCGACAGTGGGGCCGTGCTGCCCTGGCTCGTCATCCGTCAGGACGAAGGCGGCAATCGTTATCGCGTGGGCAGGTACGCCACCCGCGCGGAGGCCGAGAAGGTGGCGGGCGGGCTCGACGCCCGTGGCGACCAGCGGCTTTACGTGGTGGAGCGGGTGGGGCGGACGACCGGCTGAGCGGGTTGCGCGGCGCAGTGCGCGCCGTAGGCTGCCGCGTATGACGACGGTGCGTGTGGTGGTGGGCGGAGCGGTGCTCGACCGGGGGCGGCTGCTGGCCGCGCGGCGCAGCGCGCCGCCCGCGCTGGCCGGTCGCTGGGAGCTGCCCGGCGGCAAGGTGGAGGACGGCGAGACACCCGAGCAGGCCCTGGTGCGCGAGTTGCGCGAGGAGTTGGGTGTCGAGGTGGAGCCGGGGGAGCGGATCGCCGGTGAGTGGCCGCTGCGTCCCGGGTTCGTGCTGCGGGTCTGGGCCGCCCGGCTGGTGTCGGGTGAGCCGCGGCCCCTCCAGGACCACGACGAACTGCGCTGGCTGCCGCCGAGCGAGGAGCTGTCGGTCGACTGGCTCGACCAGGACCGCCCGGCGGTCGCCGAGGCGATGCGCCGGCTGCGGGAGGCGGTGGGGTCGGCCGCCGCGGACAACGCCTAGAAGGGGACGTCCGGCGTCGCGCCTGCCTGACGGCATGGCTTCGGACCTGCCCGTCCGGTCGCGCCGCGCCGAAGTGCGGCGGGTGTGGAACAGTGCCCGGTGGGGGACGGTACTTGCACCTCGATATCGGGTATGTCCTGATTGACCCTTTTCTTTTTGGGTGATGTCGACGGGCATCGCATCGGGCTGGGAAGTGATCGGCGTGAGCGACAGCGCAGCGGCAGGGGCCCCGGATTCGGCCTCCACGTACGTCCGCCGCCGCGGCATGGCCTCCGGTTCCCCGATCGCCGAATGGAGCTTCCCCGCGGATCCCGGTGCTGTGCGCACCGCCCGCGCGATGGTCCGCCAGGCGCTCACCGACTGGGGCCTGGAGTCCTCCGTCGACGTCGCCGTCCTGCTCGTCAGCGAACTGGTCACCAATTCCCTGCGCTACGCCAGCGGCCCCATCGGCGTGCGCATGGTGCTGCTCAGCGGGGGCGGTCTGCTGGTCGAGGTGTCCGATCCGCTGCCGGATCCGCCGCAGGAACGCACCGCGGCACCCGACGACGAGGGGGGCCGCGGGCTCCAGCTGGTGGCGTGCACGTCACGGCGGTGGGGCACCCGGCGCGGAAAGACCGGCAAGACAGTGTGGTTCGAGCTGACGGTGGCGGGTTAGGAGACAGGTGGAGTCCTGATCGTTGCCATTTCATCGACATTCTGTGGATGGGCTGCGATCGAGACTGTGCTGTGATCGTGAAGACCGTGTTCCGGACGGCCGTGGTGCTGATTTACTCGGCTTGTCCGGTCCGGGCACGATGAGCTGGAGGGGACGGGGCTCGTGAGCGAGATGTCATCTGGCGGGACGCTACCCGCACAGACCGCTGGTCGGGGTGCGCACGGACCGGATGCCCCGGGCGCCGCCCGGCCCGTGCCCGCGCCGCCTCCCCCGCCCGTGTGGCAGAACAGCAGGCCGGGATCGATCTACGACTACATCCGCGTCGCCTCCTTCTCGCTCGGCCCGGACGGGCGGATCGACCGGTGGAGCGAGCGGGCCGCCGAGATGCTCGGCATCACCGCAGGGGACGCGGTCGGCAAGGATCCCGTCGAGGCGTTCGTCCCCAGAGAGCTGCGTGAGACCGGCCGCCGTGCGGTGTCCCGGATCCTCGACGGCCGGGAGTGGACCGGCCTGGTGCCCTATCACCGGGAGGAGAGCGCCGAGGCCGACGGGCTCGCGGAGATCTACGTCATGCCGTCCGAGACGGAGACCGGCGAGCGGACCGCGGTCTGTCTGGTCGTCGACGTGCGGGCGCTGCGCGGCATCGAGACCGACCTCGCCGCCTCGCAGGCCGTTTTCGGTCAATCGCCCATGGGCTTCACCCTGTTCGACACCCGGCTCAAGCTGCTGCGGGTCAACGAACGGTTCGCCACGGTCTTCGGCGGCCCGGCGAGCAAGTACCGCGGCGGCACCCCGCACGACTTCCTGCCCCGGGCCGAGGCCGAGCGGATGACCGTCGCGCTGCGCAGGGTGCTGGACACCGGCGAGTCGGTCACCGAGATGCAGCTGGTGGGTGTGGTGCCGGGCGAGAGTGACCGGCGCCGCTGGTCGGTCTCGCTCTACCGGCTGCACGGCGCCAGCGGCCGTCCGATCGGCGTGGCCGCGCTCGCCGCCGACGTCACGGGCCGCCGCCGCGCCGAGCGGGAGGCCGCCAACGCCCGCCGCAATCTCGCGCTGCTCAACGAAGCCGGCGCCCGGATAGGCAACTCCCTCGACCTGGAGACCACCGCACGCACCCTCCTGGACGTCGCCGTCCCGCAGTTCTGCGACCTGGCGTCGGTGGACCTCTTCCAAGGGCTGCTGGCCGGTGACGAAGCCCCGCCCGGCATGAGCGACGGCAGCGCCGAACTGCGCAGAGTCGCCTTCTCCAGCGCGGTGTCCGACGCCCCGCTCGCCACCACGGCCTGCTGTGTCGCCGAAGGCGAGCGCGATCCGGTCGCGGTCGGCGCGGTGCACCGCTACCCCTTCAACTCCCCTTGCGCGGGCGCCCTGCGGACCGCGCAGGCGCAGATCATCCCCGGCCGGGAGAGCGACGAAGGGCCGGAGCTGGGCGCGGTGGTGCACTCCACGCTCGCCGTCCCGATGGTCGCCAGGGACACCGTCGTCGGCCTGGTGCAGTTCTCCCGTACGAAGGGCAGCGAGCCGTTCGGGGAGCGGGACACCGCGCTGGCGGTGGAGCTGGCGGCCCGCGCCGCGGTCTGCATCGACAACGCCAGGCTCTACCGCAGGGAGCACGAGCGGGCGCTGATACTCCAGCGCAGCCTGCTGCCGCCCGGCGACCCGGAGGCGGCGGGCCTGGACATCGCCTGCCGCTACCTGCCGGGCACCACCGCCACCGAGGTCGGCGGCGATTGGTTCGACGTCATCGAGCTGCCGGGCCACCGCACGGCCCTGGTCATCGGCGACGTCATGGGCCGCGGGCTGCGCGCCGCCGTCGCGATGGGTGAACTGCGCAGCGCCGTACGGACGTTGGCGCTGCTCGATCTGGAGCCGGCCGAGGTGCTCTCGGCGCTCGACGAGATCGCGCGGGGGCTCGGCGGCGGCGAGGGGCGTACCGGCAAGCGGTCGCAGTCCGGCAGGGGCGCCGAGAGCGGGCGCGGCGCCGCCGCCGACCTCTCCGAGGTCTACCTCGCCACCTGCGTCTACGCCGTGTACGACCCGGTCACCCGCCGATGTACGTTCGCCAACGCCGGGCATCTGCCGCCGGTGCTGGTCGAGGGGGGCGAGGACGCCCTGCTGCTCGACGTGCCGCCGGGGATGCCGCTGGGTGTCGGCGGCGAGCCGTTCGAGGAGATCGAGGTCGAGCTGCCGGACGGCGCGCTGCTCGCCCTCTACACCGACGGGCTCGTCGAGTCCCGTGACCATCCGCTGGACGAAGGGCTGCAGGCGTTCCGCGGGGCGTTGTCGGAGGCCGACCGGCCGCTGGAGGACGCCTGCGATCACGTCCTGAGCGCGCTGGACACCTCGCACGGCGAGGACGACATCGCCCTGCTGATGGCCCGGGTGCACGGGCTGCCCAAGGACGCGGTGGGGGACTGGAACCTGGCGCCGGAGGCCCGTTCGGTGGCCCGCGCCCGCGAGCTGGCCCGCGACCAGCTGACGGACTGGGGGCTCGAAGCCCTGGTGGACACCACGGAGTTGCTGGTGAGCGAGCTGGTCACCAACGCGCTGCGGCACGGGCACGGCGAGATCAGGCTGCGGCTGCTGCGGGACCGTTCGCTGGTCTGCGAGGTGTGGGACGCCGACCTCGCCCAGCCGCGCAGACGCCGGGCCAGGGACACCGACGAGGGCGGGCGCGGCCTTCAGCTGGTGGGGCTGCTCAGCTCCGGCTGGGGCAGCCGCCGTACGCCGCGCGGCAAGACCGTCTGGTTCGAACTCGCGCTGCCGGACGGCGAGTCGGAGGTGCCGGATCCGGCCGAGGCGCTGCTGAGCCTGTTCTGAGCCCGGCGCGGTCGCCTGCGGCCCGGACGGGGGCCGCCGACGGGCCGTGGGTCAGCCGGCGCGCACGTGCGCCGCGGCCCGCTCCGCCTCCCGCACCACCCGCGCGGTGTCCACCCCGGCCAGCTCGCCGCGCTCCTTGCGCAGCCGCCCGTCCACGAAGACGTGGGAGAGGTTCGGCGGTTGGCCGTTGAGGACGATCTGGCTGGTCCAGTCGTAGCGCGGGGCGAAGTTGAGGGTGCCGGGGTCGAGGACGAGGACGTCGGCGCGCTTGCCCGGGGTCAGCGAGCCGATCCGGTCGGCCATTCCGATGCACTCCGCGCCGCCGAGCGTCGCCATCCGCAGGACGGCGGGGATCGTCGGGTGGACGCCGGCGTCCTCGTGGCGGGCGCGCTGGAGGCCGACCGCCGCCTTCATCAGCGCGAACATGTCGGAGGTGTCGTTCGTCCCGCCGTCGTGCCCGAGCCCGGCCCGTACGCCGTGCCGGTGCAGCGCGGGCAGCGGCATGATGCCGGAGGCCAGCCGCATGTTGCTGAGCGGGCAGTGCGCGACGCGCACGTCGTGGTCGCCGGTGAGGGCGATCTCCTCGTCGGTGAGGTGGACGGCATGGTTCATCAGGAGCCGCGGGCCGAACGCGCCGACCTCGCGCAGCGCACGGATCTGCTCGTCCTTGCGGTCGTCACGGTGTTCCAGGACATGGGAGTTGACCATCAGGTCCAGCTCGCGGGCGACCTCGTGGAGCTGTCGCAGGTCCTTGATGCCGGACCTGCTCGCGTGCACCGACACCTGCGCGGAGGCCAGCGGCAGCGGGTCGATGAAGTCCTTCTTGACCTCGCGGATGAGGTGGCGGTCGGCGCCGTTCTGGGTCATCGCGTAGACGAACCGCAGGCCGGCGTCGTCCAGGGCCCGTACGTAGCGCTCGCTGGTGTCGTAGGGGATGGCGTGCACCCAGTCGACGACGGTGGTGACGCCCGTCTGGAGCGCGTCGAGGGCGGCGAGGTGGACGAAGCGGTACATGTCGTCGGGGTGGATCTTGGGGAGGGTGGCGCGGTTGCAGGCGGCAAGCCAGCCGTTCAGGTCCTGGTCGGCGCAGCCGCCGCGGATGCTGGACTGCCACAGGTGGTTGTGCAGGTCGACGAAGCCCGGCAGCACCAGCCTGCCGCGTGCGTCGATCACCCGGGCGCCGTGCGGGACGTCGAGCCCGCGGCCGACGGCGGCGATGGTGCCCTCGCGCAGCAGGACGTCGACACCGTCCTCCAGGGTGCCCAGCAGCCCGTCGCCGAGCGCGGGATCCATGGTGAGCACCTGGTCGGCGCCCCGGATGAGGGTGGTGCGGCGGGTGCCGTCCGGCTCGGGCGGTGCCGGGGGAGCGGTGCATCGGCGTACCGGTGTGCCGGCGGCGGCTGCCAGCGGGACGCTGCCGAGGCCCGCCAGCACCCGGCGTCTGGATATCTTCGGAAAGTTCATTCCGTTCTTATAGCGTGCGCGGGCCGTGCGTCGGTAAGGCGCGTTCCAGCCAACTGACGGGAAGTCAATTTCCGTACTGTGAAAGAGAGTTGGTGGCTTTGCCGCTCAGTCCCCGCGCCGCCTGATCTTGTTGCCCAGCCACACCAGCGGGTCGTACTTGCGGTCCGCCGCCCGTTCCTTGAGCGGGATCAGCGCATTGTCGGTGATCTTGATGTTCTCCGGGCAGACCTCGGTGCAGCACTTGGTGATGTTGCAGTAGCCGAGCCCGTGCTCGTCCTGCGCGGTGCGCTTACGGTCGAGACCGGCCTCGGGCGCCGCATCCAGCGGATGCATGTCCAGCTCCGCGATCCGCATCAGGAAGCGCGGCCCGGCGAAGGCCCCCTTGTTCTCCTCGTGATCACGCACCACATGGCAGGTGTCCTGGCACAGGAAGCACTCGATGCACTTACGGAACTCCTGCGAACGGTTCACGTCCTCCTGCTGCATGCGGTACTCACCGGGCGACAGGTCGGCGGGCGGCACGAACGCCGGGACCTCCCGCGCCTTCACGTAGTTGAACGACACGTCGGTGACCAGATCCCGGATGACGGGGAACGCCCGCATCGGCGTGATCGTGAGGGTCTGCGACCGGTCGAAGACCGACATCCGGGTCATGCACATCAGCCGCGGCCGGCCGTTGATCTCCGCGCTGCACGAACCGCACTTGCCCGCCTTGCAGTTCCAGCGCACCGCCAGATCCGGCGCCTGGGTGGCCTGCAGCCGGTGGATGATGTCCAGCACCACCTCCCCCTCGTGCACCTCGACCCGGAAATCCTCCAGACCACCGTCGTCCGCGTCGCCCCGCCACACCCGGAAGTGCGCCGTGTACGTGCCCGTGGTCCCCGTCTCCTGCCCGCTCACCGGCTCAGCTCCTCGTCCGTCAGGTACTTCACCAGCTCGTCCTTGTCGAACAGCTCCAGCAGATCGCGCCGGATCGGCGGGGTCTCGCGGCGGCTGAGCCGGATCCGGCCCCGCGCCGGATCCGCGTCCTGTGCCGCGCCCTCCGGTCCGGCCAGCGCGCACAGCAGATTGACGGTGCGCCACTGCCGGTCCATCTCCGGATGGTCGTCGCGGGTGTGCCCGCCGCGGCTCTCCTCGCGTTCCAGGGCGGCGCGCGCCACGCACTCGCTGACCAGCAGCATGTTGCGCAGGTCGAGGGCGAGGTGCCAGCCGGGGTTGTACTGCCTGTGCCCCTCGACACCCGCCCGCCCGGCCCGCTCCCGCAGCTCCCCGAGCCGCTCCAGCGCCTGCTCCATCTCGCCCGCCCTGCGGATGATGCCGACCAGGTCGTTCATCGTCTGCTGGAGTTCCTGGTGCAGCGTGTACGGATTCTCCGACGGGCCGGGCGCGCGGTCCGAGCCGCGGGCGCCCTCGGCGCTGAACGGGCGCAGCGCCTCCGCCTCCGCCGCGTCGAGCTGCGCCTGGTCGGCGCGTGGCCTGGTGGCCGTCGCCGCCGCGTACTCGGCGGCGTGCAGACCCGCGCGGCGGCCGAACACCAGCAGGTCGGAGAGGGAATTGCCGCCCAGCCTGTTGGAGCCGTGCATGCCGCCCGCGACCTCACCCGCCGCGAACAGTCCTGGCACACCGGCCGCCGCCGCGGTGTCAGGATCGACGTCGACGCCGCCCATCACGTAGTGGCAGGTCGGCCCGACCTCCATCGGCTCGGCGGTGATGTCCACGTCCGCCAGCTCCTTGAACTGGTGGTGCATGGACGGCAGCCTGCGCTTGATCACCTCGGCCGGCATCCGCGTGGAGACGTCCAGGAAGACGCCGCCGTGCGGGGAGCCGCGGCCCGCCTTGACCTCGGCGTTGATGGCGCGGGCCACCTCGTCGCGGGGCAGCAGCTCGGGCGGGCGGCGGTTGTTGTCCGGGTCGTCGTACCAGCGGTCGCCCTCGTCCTCGGACTGCGCGTACTTCTCCTTGAAGACGTCCGGGATGTAGTCGAACATGAAGCGCTTGCCCTCGCTGTTGCGCAGCACCCCGCCGTCACCGCGGACGGATTCGGTGACGAGGATGCCCTTCACCGACGGCGGCCAGACCATGCCGGTGGGGTGGAACTGCACGAACTCCATGTGCACCAGCGGCGCCCCGGCCAGCAGCGCCAGCGCGTGCCCGTCGCCGGTGTACTCCCACGAGTTCGACGTCACCTTGAAGGACTTGCCGATCCCGCCGGTGGCCAGCACCACGGCGGGCGCCTCCAGGACGAAGAACCTGCCGGACTCCCGCTCGTAGCAGAACGCCCCGGCCACCCGCCCGCCGTCGGCGCCGCCCTCCTTGAGCACCCGGGTGACCGTGCACTCCTGGAAGACCTTCAGCCGCGCGTCGTACGCCCCGAACTCCCGCTCGTCCTCCTGCTGGAGCGAGACGATCTTCTGCTGGAGGGTGCGGATCAGCTCCAGGCCGGTACGGTCGCCGACGTGTGCCAGGCGCGGGTACTCGTGGCCGCCGAAGTTGCGCTGCGAGATCCGGCCGTCCGGGGTGCGGTCGAACAGCGCGCCCCAGGTCTCCAGCTCCCAGACCCGGTCGGGCGCCTCCCTGGCGTGCAGTTCGGCCATCCGCCAGTGGTTGAGGAACTTGCCGCCGCGCAGGGTGTCACGGAAGTGCACCTGCCAGTTGTCGCCGTCGTTGACGTTGCCCATGCTGGCCGCGATGCCGCCCTCGGCCATCACGGTATGGGCCTTGCCGAACAGCGACTTGCAGATCACCGCGGTCCGCAGCCCCGCCTCGCGGGCCTCGATCGCGGCGCGCAGCCCGGCGCCGCCCGCGCCGACCACGACCACGTCCCACGTCTGCCGGTCCACATGCGCCATCGCGGAGCACACCTTTCCTCGGAAGGGTCGAACGATCTGTCGTCAGAAGAACCGCGGGTCGTCGAAGACCCCGGCCGCCAGCAGGAAGACGTAGAAGTCCGCGACGGCCACGCTGATCAGCGAGGACCAGGCGAGCAGCATGTGCCGCTCGTTGAGCTTGCCGACCCAGCCCCACAGCCGGTAGCGCACCGGGTGCTTGGAGAAGTGCCGCAGCCGTCCGCCGACGATGTGCCGGCAGGAGTGGCAGGAGAGGGTGTACGCCCAGATCAGCACGATGTTGGCGAGGAACACCAGGGTTCCGAGGCCCATGTGGCCCCAGGCGTGGTGCGCGTCGCGGAACGACAGCACGGTGTCGTAGGTGAGCACGCAGGCCACCAGCACCGCGGCGTAGAAGAAGTAGCGGTGGATGTTCTGCAGGATCAGCGGGAAGCGGGTCTCGCCGGTGTACTTCGCGTGCGGCTCGGCGACCGCGCAGGCGGGTGGCGAGGCCCAGAAGCCGCGGTAGTACGCCTTGCGGTAGTAGTAGCAGGTCAGCCGGAAGCCGAGCGGGAAGATCAGGATCAGCAGCGCGGGGGACAGGCCCCACCAGCTCCCGAAGATCTCCCAGTTGGGGCCGCCGTGCATCGGCGCGCAGTTCTGCGCCAGGCACGGCGAGTAGAACGGCGAGACGTACGGGGCGTGGTAGTAGTCGGCGTTCGCGAAGGCCCGCCAGGTCGAGTAGGCGATGAACGCGAGGAGCCCGGCCGCGGTGCAGGCCGGGGCCAGCCACCAGCGGTCGGTCCGCAGGTGACGGGCGGGGATGGCGGCACGCGAGGCGTCGTGCACGCCCCTCGTGCCGGACTGCGGTGCGGGTTCGGTACCAGTGGCCAACGTCGGTCTCCGTCAAGGGCGTTCCGTCGGGGCGGGTCTTGAGCGGGCGGGGCGGGGCGCGGCCCCCGGGGTCAGGGTGCGTGCCGGTCCTTGGCGCCGAGCCCCTCGTCCTCGGCGTCGGTCCACAGCGTGCTGTCGTAGGGAGCGTCGGAGATGGTGACCACACCCTCCGCCTCGGTGGCCGGACGGTCCTGCGCACGGCCCGTCGGCGCCGCGCTCTCCTTGAGCAGCCGCAGGCTCTCGCCCAGATGGTCGGCGTCGCTGCGCACCCGGCGGATGTCGAGCCCGCCGCCGACCCGCTTCTCCAGCCGGCCCACCGCCCGGACCAGTTCGTCCAGGCTCCGTTCGACAGCCGTCAGATCGTCGTGAAGGGACATGGTGTGCCCTCATTTCCGAAGGAGTGGTGGGCGACCTCATGCGCCCGTGAGTGTCGCGCGTCACAGTAGGTGTTGGGAAGGGATCTGTCGTGATTACCGGATCCAACCGGTGCGTTTCGGTCCCCACGCCGCTTTCCGCGCCCCCGGCGCCCGGCCGCCGGGCGCCCCGGCCCGCCGCCCCACAGGCCCGTACGCCCGCCGCGCGCACGGGTGTTGGGCCGGGTGGGTGGCCTTGGCCCGCCGATCGACGTGTCGGGTACCGGTGCCGTGATCGGTCGCTTTCAGTGGGGGAGCCATAGATGTGATGAGCCGCAAAGTCGGCCGAACGTGTTGCGGCGGCTCGGCGCGGCGCGCGCGAGCCCCGGAGGTAACAGCCATGACCGACCACGTCAGCACAGGCCGCGCGGCGTGCCGCAGACGCCGTTGCGCCGCGCTCATCGCGGCGGGGGTGCTGCTCCCACTGCCGGTGCTGGCCGGCTGCGGCGCCGACGACGACGGCGGGGCGTCATCGACCGCCCAGGACATCGCGGCGGCGCCCCGCGGCCGGGTCAAGGACGGCGGTACGGTCCGCTGGGCCGTGGACACCCTGCCCGCCACCCTCAACGCCTTCCACGCCGACGCCGACGCGGCCACCTCGCAGGTCACCGGCGCCGTGCTGCCCTCGCTCTTCACCCTCGACAAGAGCGGCGCACCGCAGCGCAACGCCGACTACCTCACCGCCGCCGACATCACCAAGCGCGAGCCCCGGCAGGTCGTCGTCTACAAGCTCAACCCCAAGGCGCGCTGGAGCGACGGCCGGGCGATCGGGGCGGCCGACTTCGCCGCCCAGTGGAAGGCGCTGCGCGGCAAGGACAACGCGTACTGGACCGCGCGCAACGCCGGCTACGACCGCATCGACAAGGTCGAGCAGGGCGCCGACGCGCACCAGGTCAAGGTCACCTTCGCCCGGCCCTACGCGGACTGGCGGTCGCTGTTCACACCGCTCTACCCGCAGCGCGTCATGGGCAGCGCCGACGCCTTCAACGACGGCGCCCGGGAACGTCTGGAGGTGGCGGCGGGCCCGTTCACCGTCGAGGGCCGCGACAGCGACGAGGGCACCGTCACCCTCGTCCGCAACCCGAAGTGGTGGGGGGCGCGCGCCAAGCTCGACCGGATGGTGTTCCAGGCGCTGCCGCGCGCGCAGCGGGCCGAGGCGCTGGAAGCCGGGGACGTCGACGTGGCGGCGGTCGACCCGAAGGACGCCCGGAAGGTCGACCCCACCGGAGGCGGAGCCCCGGGCAGCCGGCCGAAGAGCGTGCACGCGGGCAACTCGGGACCGCAGGCACAGCAGGCCGCGGCCGACCCGGGGGCCCTGCACGGCTACGCCCTGCGCAAGGCCCTGGAGCCCGCCTACACGCAGCTCGCGCTCAACGGCAGCACCGGTCCGCTCAGCGACGAGCGGGTACGCCGCGCGGTGGCCCGCGCCATCGACCGCCAGAAGCTCGCCGACACCGTGCTCAAGCCCCTGCACCTGCCCTCCCGCCCGCTCGGCAGCCACCTCATGATGGCCGGGCAGCCCGGCTACGAGGACCACAGCGACGCGATCGGCGGCCAGGACACGGGCGCGGCGAAGGCGCTGCTCGCGGACGCCGGCTGGCGGCCGGGGAAGGGCGGTGGCGTCCCGGCGTCGCCGCAGCCCGCGAACGAGGACGCGGCCGGCGGCGGGGCCGCGTCCGGCGCCGCCTCCGCTTCGGCGAAGGCGGGACCGGCCCGCTCATCGAAGGCCGCGCACGCCGATTCCGACGGCCGCAACCCGGAGCACGCGCCCGCCCGCCCCGACGACGACCACGCCCCGGGCACCCGCCCCGCGATCGCGGACGCCCCGCTCTCGGCGGCCCGCGCGATCGGCGCCGAGGTCCAGCAGGCGGCGCTGCTGCGGCAGAGCGCCACGTTCTACAAGGCCGCCGCGGCCGACCGTGAGGAAGCGGCCGACGGGGACACCGAGGGCGAGGTGTACGCCGCGTCCAAGGTGTACGCCGGGTGGGCGGCCCGCGCCCTCGCGGCGGCCGAGCTGGTCGGCACCGGACAGGCGGGTACCGATCAGGCGGGCACCGACCAGGCAGGTACCGGTCGGCCGGGCGCCGACGGGGCGGTGGCCGGGCACCCGGGACCGCAGGCCGGCGGGCAGGACGAGAAGGCGGGGAAGAAGGAGGACGCGGAGGGGCGGCCTGCCGAGCGGGCCGCGTCCGCGCAGGTCCCCGCCATGAAGAAGGCCGGCAAGGCGCTGACCCTGCGCTTCGTACTGCCCGACGGGCCCGGCTCCGAGCAGCTGCGCGCCGTGGGCGACCGGATCGCCGCGATGCTCGGCAGGATCGGCGTCAGGACCGCCGTCCAGAAGGTCGATGACCGCAGCTACTTCGACGACCACATCGCCGCGGGCGACTACGACCTGGCGCTCTACACCTGGCCGGGCACCGCCTACCCGGCGACCGACGCCCGGCCGATCTACGCCAAGCCGCAGCCCGCGCCGGACGGCTCGCTGACCGTCGCGCAGAACTACACCCGGGTCGGCACCGACCGGATCGACCAGCTCTTCGACCAGGCGGTGTCCGAGCTGGACCCGGAAGGCTCGCGGGAGGTGATGGAGAAGGCGGACGCCCGGATCTGGGCCGTCGCCGGATCGATCCCGCTCTACCAGCAGCCCGAACTCGTCGCCGTCAAGAAGCCGCTCGCCAACATCGGCGCCTTCGGCTTCGCCACCCCCCGCTTCCAGGACATCGGATACACGAAGTAGCGGCGAACAATCGGTAAGAAAGCGCAGGTCAGAGGCGGTACGTACGGGCTGGGGCGGCCAACGCCGCCGCAGCCACGTACGATGGGGTGAGGCCGTGGCGTCTTCATGCCCGGCGGGCGCGCGTACCGGACCGTACGCGCCGCCATCCACGATTCCGGGAGAAGCGCCGCCAGTATGCCCACGCGCCACGACATTCGTAACGTAGCCATCGTCGCCCACGTCGACCACGGCAAGACGACCATCGTCGATGCCATGCTCAAGCAGGCCGGTGCCTTCGCCGCGCACGCAGCCGAGTCGCTCGACGACCGCATGATGGACTCGAACGACCTGGAGCGTGAGAAGGGCATCACGATCCTGGCCAAGAACACGGCCGTCAAGTACCACCCCAAGGATGGTGGTGACCCGATCACCATCAACATCATCGACACCCCCGGCCACGCCGACTTCGGTGGTGAGGTCGAGCGCGGTCTGTCGATGGTGGACGCGGTCGTCCTGCTCGTCGACGCCTCCGAGGGTCCGCTGCCGCAGACCCGCTTCGTGCTCCGCAAGGCCCTCCAGGCCCGGATGCCGGTCATCCTGTGCATCAACAAGACCGACCGCCCGGACTCCCGGATCGACGAGGTCGTCAACGAGACGTACGACCTCTTCCTCGACCTGGACGCCGACGAGGACCAGATCGAGTTCCCGATCGTCTACGCCTGCGGCCGTGACGGCATCGCCTCGCTGACCAAGCCGGAGGACGGCACCGTCCCGGCCGACAGCGAGAACCTGGAGCCGTTCTTCTCCACGATCCTGGAGCACGTCCCCGCTCCGGAGTACGACGAGGAGGCCCCCCTCCAGGCCCACGTCACCAACCTGGACGCCGACAACTTCCTCGGCCGTATCGCGCTCTGCCGCGTCGAGCAGGGCGAGCTGAAGAAGGGCCAGACCGTCGCGTGGATCAAGCGTGACGGCACGATGTCCAACGTCCGCATCACCGAGCTGATGATGACCGAGGCGCTCACCCGCAAGCCGGCCGAGAAGGCGGGCCCCGGTGACATCTGCGCGGTCGCCGGTATCCCGGACATCATGATCGGCGAGACGCTGGCCGACCCCGAGAACCCGATCGCGCTGCCGCTGATCACGGTCGACGAGCCGGCCATCTCGATGACCATCGGCACCAACACCTCGCCGCTGGTCGGCAAGGGCGGCAAGGGCCACAAGGTCACCGCCCGCCAGGTCAAGGACCGCCTCGACCGCGAGCTGATCGGTAACGTCTCGCTGCGCGTGCTGGACACCGAGCGTCCCGACGCCTGGGAGGTCCAGGGCCGTGGCGAGCTGGCGCTGGCGATCCTCGTCGAGACCATGCGCCGGGAAGGCTTCGAGCTGACCGTCGGCAAGCCCGAGGTCGTCACCAAGGAGGTCGACGGCAAGCTGCACGAGCCGATCGAGCGCCTGACGATCGACTCCCCCGAGGAGCACCTCGGCGCGATCACGCAGCTGATGGCGACCCGCAAGGGCCGCATGGAGACCATGACCAACCACGGATCCGGCTGGATCCGCATGGAGTGGATCGTTCCTTCACGTGGCCTGATCGGCTTCCGTACGGAGTTCCTGACCCAGACCCGCGGCACCGGCATCGCGCACTCCCTCTTCGAGGGTCACGAGCCGTGGTTCGGTGAGCTGCGCACCCGTCACAACGGTTCACTGGTCGCCGACCGCTCCGGTTCGGTCACGCCGTTCGCGATGATCAACCTCCAGGAGCGCGGCGTGATCTTCACGGAGCCGGGCACCGAGGTGTACGAGGGCATGATCATCGGTGAGAACTCGCGCGCCGACGACATGGACGTGAACATCACCAAGGAGAAGAAGCTCACCAACATGCGTGCGGCTTCCGCGGACTCGACCGAGAACGTCGTGCCGCCGCGCAAGCTCTCCCTGGAGCAGTCGCTGGAGTTCTGCCGCGACGACGAGTGCATCGAGGTCACCCCGGAGACCGTGCGTATCCGCAAGGTCGTCCTGGACCAGAAGGAGCGCGGTCGCTCCGCTTCGCGCGCCAAGCGCTGACCCTCCAGGGCACGCGCCACCCGCGTCACCCAGCGCCCCGCCGGACTCTGCTGTCCGGCGGGGCGCTGTCGTGTGTGCAGGGGGGGCGATCGCTTATCCGTGGCGCGGGTGATTGTCAACGGGGCTTTGGTCTCTACCTAATTGGCCGGTGTCCGTATTGCGGAAGGAATCTGTGGTTCCGCTGCCCACCTCGTCCGTTTCATGACCGTGTGGATAGTTTGTTTTGTCCGGATTCCGAACGGTGGCAGGGGTAGATGTGACTTAATCGCAACCACTTACGCGTGACTTATGGCGGGAACGTGACTGAGACTGGGCGGTATTGAGCTCGGGTCAATGGGTCAAGCGCCGTAAGAAGCGCCGACTCACGAGCATCGGGGGCTGGTTGCGGACTGTCAGGGGTGTCAGTCGCGGGCCGGCTCCTTTCCATATCAGGAAATGGACTCATGAGGAGGCAGTCCCATGCGCGGTGCCAAGAGCGCCACCTGGGTCGCAGGAGCGATAGTCGTGGCCCTGGGGGCGACGGCCTGTGGCGGCGGCAGCAGCAGTGCGAGTGCCGAACCCGGTGTGGTTCGGGCGAACTGGGGCGACCCGCAGAACCCGCTGGAGCCGGCCAACACCAATGAGGTGCTCGGCGGCAAGGTCCTGGACATGATCTTCAGCAACCTGAAGAGCTACGACCCCAAGACCGGCGAGGCCAAGAACGACGTCGCCCAGTCGATCGACACCAAGGACCAGCAGAACTTCACCATCAAGGTGAAGAAGGGCGAGAAGTTCTCCAACGGAGAGGCGGTCACCGCCCGTTCGTTCGTCGACGCCTGGAACTACGGTGCGCTGAGCACCAACGCGCAGAAGAACTCGTACTTCTTCGCCGACATCAAGGGCTACGACAAGGTCGCGCCCGCCAAGGGCAAGCCGACCGCCAAGACCCTCTCCGGGCTGAAGGTCGTCGACGACCACACCTTCACCGTCGAGCTGAACGAGAAGATGTCGACCTGGCCGGTCCGTCTCGGCTACAAGGCGTTCGCGCCGCTGCCGACGGCGTTCTTCAGCAAGCACGACGCCTACCTCGCCAAGCCGGTCGGCAACGGTCCCTACACCGTCGACTCGTACGACAAGGGCAAGCAGATGAAGCTTGTCCCGAACAAGTACTACACGGGCGAGGACAAGCCGCACAACAAGGGCGTCCTGCTCAAGGTCTACACGGACTCCAACGCCGCCTACGCCGACCTCCAGTCGGGCAACCTCGACGTGGACGACGACGTGCCGGCGGAGCAGATCAGGAACGCCAAGTCGGACCTGAAGGGCCGCTACCTCTCGCAGCCGGCCGGCATCAACCAGGTCGTCACCTTCCCGCTCTACCAGGACGGGTGGAACAAGCCCGGCATGGAGAAGGTCCGCAAGGGCCTGTCGATGGCGATCGACCGCAAGGCGATCACCGACAAGGTCTACAACGGCACCCGCACGCCGGCCACCGACCTGACCTCGCCGGTCCTCGGCGACGCGAACGGCTACAGCAAGGACGTCTGCGGCGACGCCTGCACGTACAACCCCACCGAGGCCAAGAAGCTCATCAAGGAAGGCGGCGGCATCCCCGGCGGCAAGATGACCATCGGGTACAACGCCGACAAGGACTCCCACAAGCAGTGGGTGGACGCGGTCTGCAACAGCATCAACAAGGTGCTGGGCAACGACACCGCCTGCGTCGGCAACCCCGTCGGCACCTTCGGTGACTTCCGCAACCAGATCACCAAGCGGGAGATGACCCAGCCCTTCAGGTCCGGCTGGCAGATGGACTACCCGCAGATCGAGAACTTCCTGACCCCGCTGTACGCCACCGGCGGCGCCTCCAACGACGCCCAGTTCAGCGACCCGAAGTTCGACGCGCTGCTCAAGCAGGCCGGCGCCGAGCCGGACACCAAGAAGGCGACCGACCTCTACAAGCAGGCCGAGAAGATCGTCCTCGACAAGATGGTCAGCATCCCGCTCTGGTACCAGAACGGCACCGCCGGCTGGTCCGAGCACGTCTCCGGCGTCCAGCTCAACGCCTTCAGCTTCCCGGTCTTCACCAAGATCAAGGTCAGCAGCTGACCCGACGCAACTGCCCCTGAGACCGGCGTACTTCGCCGGTCTCCCGAGCGGGGCTTCGTATCCGACCGCTCACGGCGGCAGGAGCAGCCGGCCCGCCCGCGCCGGACCCACCCGGTCCGGCGCCGGGCCCGGCTGCCCCCGCGTCGGCGCTTTTCTGGAGGACACATGGGGCGCTACGTCATACGACGACTGCTCCAGATGGTGCCCGTCTTCATCGGCACCACTTTCTTGATCTTCGTCATGGTCTACGCACTGGGCGACCCGGTCGCCGCCATGTTCGGAGACCGGGCCCCCGATCCGGCCACCGCCGCCCAGATCCGGGAGTCCCTGCACCTCAACGACCCGCTGTGGAGCCAGTATCTGCAGTACATGGCCGGCATCTTCCGCGGCGACTTCGGCACCGCCTTCAACGGCACCCCGGTCTCCGAACTGATGGCGTCGGCCTTCCCGAACACCATCAAGCTGACGCTGGTGGCGTTCGCCATCGAGGTCGTGGTGGGGGTCGGTCTCGGCGTCGTCGCCGGCCTGCGGCGCGGCCGGCTCGTCGACACCGGCGTACTGGTCTTCACGCTGCTGGTGATCTCCATCCCGACGTTCGTCACCGGCTACCTGCTCCAGTACTTCATCGGCGTGAAGTTCGCCTGGGCCGCCCCGGCGGTCTCCGCGGACGTCCACATCGGTGAACTGCTGCTGCCCGGCATCGTGTTGGCCGGTGTCTCGCTGGCGTACGTCGCCCGGCTGACCCGCACCTCGATCGCGGAGAACATCCGCTCCGACTACATCAGGACCGCCACCGCCAAGGGCCTGCCGCGGCGCCGGGTCGTCGGCGTGCACCTGCTGCGCAACTCGCTGATCCCCGTCATCACCTTTCTCGGCACCGACATCGGCGCCCTGATGGGCGGCGCGATCGTCACCGAGCGGATCTTCAACATCCAGGGTGTCGGATTCCAGCTCTACCAGGGCATCCTGCGGCAGAACTCGCCCACCGTGGTGGGCTTCGTGACCATCCTCGTGGTCGTCTTCCTCGCCGCCAACCTGATCGTCGACCTGCTCTACGCGGTCCTGGACCCGAGGATCCGTTATGCCTGAGATGACCGAACCGGTCGCCACGGACCGTACCGAGGGGGCCGCCGCACCCGGAGGCAACGGCCCCGAACCGCAGGCCGCGCCGCGCAGCCTGTGGGGCGACGCCTGGCGCGACCTGCGCCGCAACCCCGTCTTCTACATCTCCGCCGTCCTCATCCTCTTCCTGGTCGTCATCTCGATCTGGCCGAGCCTGCTGACCGGCACCAGCCCGTACGCCTGCGACCTCGGCCGCTCCCAGCAGGGGCCCGCACCAGGGCACCCCTTCGGCTTCAACACCCAGGGCTGTGACGTCTACGCGCGTACCGTGTACGGCGCCCGCGCCTCGGTCACCGTCGGCATCTGCACCACCGTCCTCGCCGCGGTCATCGGCTGCCTCTTCGGCGGGCTCGCCGGATTCTTCGGCGGCTGGTGGGACTCGCTGCTGTCGCGGATCGGCGACATCTTCTTCGGCATCCCGATCCTGCTCGGCGGCATCGTCTTCCTCTCCGTCATCAAGGGCGGCTCGATCTTCACCGTCGTGCTCCTGATGGCGATCCTGGGCTGGCCGCAGATCGCCCGCATCGCGCGCAGCGCGGTGATCTCCGCCAAGCAGCAGGACTACGTCCAGGCGGCACGGGCACTCGGCGCGAGCACCCCGCGGATGCTGCTGCGGCACATCGCGCCCAACGCGCTGGCGCCCGTCATCGTCGTGGCGACCATCGCGCTGGGCACCTACATCTCGCTGGAGGCGACCCTGTCGTTCCTCGGCGTCGGCCTGAAGCCGCCGACGGTCTCCTGGGGCATCGACATCTCGTCGGCCGCCACCCAGATCCGCAACGCGCCGCACATGCTGCTGTATCCGGCCGGCGCGCTGTCGGTCACCGTGCTGGCGTTCATCATGCTCGGCGACGCGGTCCGCGACGCCCTCGACCCCAAGCTGCGCTGAGGGAGGCGTTCATGACCAGCACAGAGAAGACCCCGGCCGTCCCCGCGCCCCGCGAACCGGACAGCCCGCTGCTCCAGGTCCGCGACCTGCACGTGGAATTCCACACCCGCGACGGCGTCGTCAAGGCCGTCAACGGCGTCAACTACAGCGTCTCGGCGGGCGAGACGCTGGCGGTGCTCGGCGAGTCGGGATCCGGCAAGTCGGTCACCGCACAGGCCGTGATGGGCATCCTCGACATGCCGCCCGCGAAGATCCCGCGCGGCGAGATCCGCTTCCGCGGCCAGGACATGCTGACGATGTCGGGCGAGGCCCGCCGCAAGCTCCGCGGCGCCAAGATCGCCATGATCTTCCAGGACGCGCTGTCCTCGCTGAACCCGGTCCTGTCCGTCGGCTACCAGCTCGGCGAGATGTTCCGCGTCCACCAGGGCCTGTCCAAGAAGGCCGCACTCGCCAAGGCCGTCGAGCTGATGGACAAGGTGAAGATCCCGGCGGCGAAGAACCGGGTGCACGACTTCCCGCACCAGTTCTCCGGCGGTATGCGGCAGCGCATCATGATCGCGATGGCGCTCGCCCTGGAGCCCGAGCTGATCATCGCGGACGAGCCGACCACGGCCCTGGACGTCACCGTCCAGGCGCAGGTCATGGACCTGCTCGCGGAACTCCAGCGTGAGTTCCACATGGGGCTCATCCTGATCACCCACGACCTGGGTGTGGTCGCGGACGTCGCCGACAAGATCGCGGTGATGTACGCGGGCCGGATCGTCGAGACCGCCCCCGTCCACGAGCTGTACCGGAATCCCGCGCACCCGTACACCCGCGGACTCCTCGACTCCATCCCGCGCCTGGACCAGAAGGGCCAGGAGCTGTACGCGATCAAGGGCCTGCCGCCCAACCTGCTGCACGTGCCGCAGGGTTGCGCCTTCCACCCGCGCTGCCCCAAGGCCCAGGACATCTGCGGGACGGATTCCCCGGCGCTGCACACCATCGGCGAAGGCCGGCGCAGCGCCTGCCACTTCTGGAAGGAGACGGTCCATGGCTGAGCCGACGAAGGCGGCCGGCGCCGCCCCGGCCGGGGAGCGCGAGCCGATCCTCCAGGTGCGCGACCTCGTCAAGCACTTCCCGCTCACCCAGGGCGTGCTGTTCAAGAAGCAGGTCGGCGCGGTCAAGGCCGTCGACGGCATCTCGTTCGACCTCTACAAGGGCGAGACGCTCGGCATCGTCGGCGAGTCGGGCTGCGGCAAGTCGACCGTCGCCAAGCTGCTGATGAACCTCGAACGGGCCACCGCGGGCGAGGTGTTCTACCGCGGTGAGGACATCACCAAGCTGTCGGGGCGGGCGTTGAAGGCGGTGCGCCGCAACATCCAGATGGTGTTCCAGGACCCGTATACGTCCCTGAATCCGCGGATGACGGTGGGCGACATCATCGGGGAGCCGTACGAGATCCACCCCGAGGTGGCCCCCAAGGGTTCGCGGCGGCAGAAGGTGCGTGAACTCCTGGATGTGGTGGGGCTCAACCCGGAGTACATCAACCGGTATCCGCACCAGTTCTCCGGCGGCCAGCGCCAGCGCATCGGCATCGCCCGCGGCCTCGCGCTCAACCCCGAGGTCATCATCTGCGACGAGCCGGTCTCCGCCCTCGACGTGTCCGTGCAGGCCCAGGTCATCAACCTGATGGCGCAGCTCCAGGACGAGTTCGACCTGTCGTACCTCTTCATCGCGCACGACCTGTCGATCGTCCGGCACATCTCCGACCGGGTCGGCGTGATGTACCTCGGCAGGATGGCGGAGATCGGCACCGACGAGCAGATCTACGACCACCCGACGCACCCGTACACGCAGGCCCTGCTCTCCGCCGTGCCGGTGCCCGACCCGGCGGCGCGCGAGGGGCGGGAGCGGATCATCCTCACCGGTGACGTGCCCTCGCCCGCCGATCCGCCGTCCGGCTGCCGCTTCCGCACCCGCTGCTGGAAGGCCGAGGACCGGTGCGCGACGGAGTCCCCCGTCCTCGCGGTGCCGGAGCGCTTCCAGGGCTCCGACTCCCCGGCAGCGCACGCGTCGGCCTGCCACTTCGCCGAGGTGAAGGACGTGGTGGGGGCGGCCTAGGCGAGGTCCCCTCCCCGGCGGCCGGGGCGCCCGTTACCGGGGCGTCGCGGTCGCCGTCCTGGCATCCGGGGGTTTTCCCCCGCGCCCGGAGCAATGCGGCTGCCCTGGGCATGCGGCGGTGACCGGTATCAGCTCTTATGTCGTTTACGTATGACTGGAGAGCTGAGGAGGCACCCCATGCGCGCAGCCACGCACGCGAAGTGGGCCGTAGGTGCCGTGTCCGTCGCGCTGGCGGCCACGGCCTGCGGAGGGGGCGTGGGCAGCGGGTCCGACGACCCCGGGGTCGTCAGCGCCTCCTGGGGTGATCCGCAGAATCCGCTGGAGCCGGCGAACACCAACGAGGTGCAGGGCGGCAAGGTCCTGGAGATGATCTTCCGGGGGCTCAAGCGGTACAACTCGAAGACCGGGGCCGCGCAGAACGTCATCGCGGACCGCATCGAGACCACGGACTCGCAGCACTACACGGTGACCCTCAAACCCGGCTGGACCTTCAGCAACGGCGAGAAGGTCACCGCGAAATCCTTCGTCGACGCCTGGAATTACGGCGCCCTGCTCGACAACAGCCAGCGGAACGCGTCGTTCTTCCAGTACATCGACGGATACGACCGGGTGCACCCGGAAAACGGCACGGCCAAGGCGAAGACGATGTCGGGACTGAAGGTCGTCAGCCCCACAGAATTCACCGTCAAGCTCAACCAGAAATTCTCCAGCTGGCCCGACACCCTCGGCTACAGCGCCTTCATGCCGCTGCCCCGGGCGTTCTACACGGACCACGCGGCCTGGGTGAAGAAACCGATCGGCAACGGCCCGTACGTCGTGGAGTCCTACACCAAGGGCTCCGCGATGAAGCTCCGGAAACGGGCGAAGTACCCGGGCGCCGACAAGGCCAGGAACGACGGCATCGACCTGCGGGTCTACACCGACAACAATTCCGCCTACACCGACCTCCAGGCGGGAAACCTCGACCTCGTCGACGACATCCCGGCCACACAGCTCAAAAACGTCCGGCAGGACCTCGGTGACCGGTATCTCAATCTGCCGGCCGGCGTCATCCAGACCCTCACCGTCCCGATATACGACAAGGCGTGGAACAAGCCCGGTATGGACAAGGTGCGCCGCGGCGTCTCGATGGCCATCGACCGGGCGTCGATCACCAGGGAAATCTTCCGGGACACCCGCACCCCGGCCACCGACTGGACCTCTCCGGTACTCAAGGCGGACGGCGGCTACAAGGCCGGACTGTGCGGTACGGCCTGCGAATTCCACCCCAAGGAGGCCAAGGCGCTGATCAAGGAGGGCGGCGGCCTGCCCGGCGGGAAGATGACGATCGCCTACAACGCCGACACCGGCTCGCACAAGGACTGGATCGACGCGATCTGCAACAGCATCAACAACACGCTGGGCGACGACAAGGCGTGCGTGGGCGCACCGGTCGGCACCTTCGCTGACTTCCGCAACCGCATCTCGGCACGGAAGATGACCGGCCTTTTCCGGGCCGGCTGGCAGATGGACTACCCGCTCATCCAGAACTTCCTCCAGCCGATGTACTACACCGACGCCTCATCCAACGACGGCAAGTTCAGCAACCCGGAATTCGACAGACTCGTCAACGAGGCCAACGCCGCGACGGACGTACCGGCCGCCATCGGGAAATTCCAGGACGCGGAGAAGATCCTCGCCGACCAGATGCCGGCCGTTCCGCTCTGGTACCAGAACGGCAGCGGCGGCTATTCGGAGCGGATCGGCCACGTGTCACTCAACCCGTTCAGCGTCCCCGTCTACAACGAGATCAAGGTCAACTGACCGGCCGGCGGCGGCACATGGCGGGCCCGCACACCGGCCCGCCCGTACCGCCACCGCATTCCCCCGGCTCGTTCCACAGAATCCGGAGCCCTCATGGGACGCTATGTGATCCGGCGGCTGCTCCAGATGATCCCGGTGTTCATCGGCAGCACGTTCCTGATCTTCTTCATGGTGTACGCGCTGGGTGACCCGGTGGCCGCGATGTTCGGCGACCGGGCCCCCGACCCCGCGACCGCCGCCCAGATCCGCGCCGACCTCTATCTCGACCAGCCGCTGTGGAAGCAGTACCTGCACTACATGGGGCAGATCTTCCAAGGGGATTTCGGCACCGCGTTCAACGGCCAGCCGGTCACCGAACTGATGGCGGCGGCCTTTCCCGTCACCCTGCGGCTCACCCTCGTCGCGATCGTCATCGAAATGACCGCCGGAATTCTGCTGGGCGTCTTCAGCGGGCTGCGGCGCGGCCGGGCCGTGGACACATCGGTGCTGGTCTTCACGCTCGTCGTGGTCTCCGTCCCGACCTTCGTCAGCGGCTATGTACTGCAATTCCTGCTGGGCGTGAAATGGGGCTGGGTCAAACCCGCCGTCTCCATCGAGGCACCGCTCGACGAACTCCTGCTGCCGGGGCTCGTGCTGGCACTGGTCTCCCTGGCGTACGTCACCCGGCTGACCCGCACCTCCATCGCCGAGAACACCCGCGCCGACTACGTCCGCACCGCCATCGCCAAGGGACTGCCCCGGCACCGCGTCATCACCCGCCACCTGCTGCGCAATTCGCTGATCCCGGTGGTCACCTTCATCGGCACCGACATCGGCGCCCTGATGGGCGGCGCGATCGTCACCGAGCGCATCTTCAACATCCACGGCGTCGGATTCCAGCTCTACCAGGGCATCCTGCGGCAGAACTCACCCACCGTGGTGGGCTTCGTGACCATCCTCGTGCTGGTCTTCCTCCTCGCGAACCTCCTCGTCGACCTGCTGTACGCCGTCCTCGACCCGAGGATCCGCTATGCCTGATCACGTACCGAACGAAGCCATCACCCACGGCGACGGCGGCGCCGCCGCACTGGCCATCGGCGAGGCCGAATCCCTGGAGCGCACCCCGGGCACCGGTCCCGGCGGCGCCCCCACCGGCCGGGCCCGCAGCCTGTGGCGCGACGCCTGGCACGACCTGCGCCGCAACCCGGTCTTCGTGGTCTCCGCGCTGATCATCCTGTTCCTGGTGGTCATCGCCATCCGGCCGCAGTTGATCGCCGACGGGAACCCGTACCGCGCCGACCTCGCCAAGGCCCAGGCGGGGCCCGAGCCCGGCCACCCGTTCGGCTTCGACACCCAGGGCCGGGACGTCTACACCCGGGTGGTCTACGGCGCCCGCGCCTCCATCACCGTCGGCGTCTGCGCCACCGCGGGTGTCGCGCTCCTGGGCAGCCTGCTGGGCGGCCTGGCCGGGTTCTTCGGCGGCTGGTGGGACACCCTGCTCTCCCGGCTCGCCGACATCTTCTTCGGCATCCCGGTCATCCTCGGCGGACTGGTCTTCCTCTCCGTCGTCACCAGCTCCACCGTCTGGCCCGTGGTCGGCTTCATCGTGCTGCTCGGCTGGCCGCAGATCGCCCGTATCGCCCGCGGCGCCGTGTTCACCGCCAAGCAGAACGACTACGTCCAGGCCGCACGGGCACTGGGCGCCGGCAACGGCCGGATGCTGCTGCGGCACATCGCGCCGAACGCCGTCGCGCCCGTCATCGTCGTCGCCACCATCGCGCTGGGCACCTACATCTCGCTGGAGGCGACCCTGTCCTACCTCGGCGCCGGCCTCAAACCGCCCACCGTGTCCTGGGGCATCGACATCTCCGCCGCCTCGACGTCCATCCGCAACGCCCCGCACATGCTGCTGTGGCCCGCGGGGGCCCTGAGTATCACGGTGCTGGCGTTCATCATGCTCGGCGACGCGGTGCGCGACGCCCTCGACCCCAAGTTGCGCTGAGGAGCGGGCAGATGACGACGAACCCGGAGCTGGAACAGCCGGAACAGCCGGAACAGCCGAAACTCCTCGACGTCCGCGACCTGAAGGTCGAATTCCGCACCAGGGACGGCATCGCCAAGGCCGTCAACGGCGTCACGTACCAGGTCGCCGCCGGTCAGACGCTGGCGGTGCTCGGCGAGTCGGGATCCGGCAAGTCGGTCACCGCGCAGGCCGTGATGGGCATCCTCGACTCGCCACCGGGATTCGTCACCGGCGGCGAGATCCTCTTCCAGGGGCGCGACCTGCTGACGCTGGGCAGGGAGGAGCGCCGCCGGGTCCGCGGCGCGAAGATGGCCATGATCTTCCAGGACGCGCTGTCCTCGCTGAACCCGGTGCTCTCCGTCGGCGCGCAGCTCGGCGAGATGTACCAGGTGCACCGCGGACTGTCCCGCAAGGCGGCCCGCGGCAAGGCCGTCGAGCTGATGGAACGGGTCGGCATCCCCGCGGCCGGTGCCCGGGTGGGGGACTTCCCGCACCAGTTCTCCGGCGGTATGCGGCAGCGCATCATGATCGCGATGGCGCTCGCCCTTGAGCCCGAGCTGATCATCGCGGACGAGCCGACCACGGCCCTGGACGTCACCGTCCAGGCGCAGGTCATGGACCTGCTCGCGCAGCTCCAGCGTGAGTTCCACATGGGCCTGATCCTCATCACCCACGACCTGGGTGTGGTCGCCGACGTCGCCGACACCATCGCGGTGATGTACGCGGGCCGGATCGTCGAGACCGCCCCCGTCCACCAGCTCTACAAGGCCCCGGCCCACCCGTACACCCGCGGACTCCTCGACTCCATCCCGCGCCTGGACCAGAAGGGCCGCACGCTGTACGCGATCAAGGGCCTGCCGCCCAACCTGACGGCCATCCCGCCGGGCTGCCCCTTCAACCCCCGCTGCCCGCTGGCCCGGGACGTCTGCCGCACCGACCTGCCGCCGCTCTACGAGGCGGGCCCGGGGCGGACCAGCGCCTGCCACTTCTGGAAGGAGACCCTTGATGGAGCCCGATGACCAGGAGCCACGACCCGGCGGCGGGCACACGCCCGGCGCCGCGGTGGCCGGGGTCGGGACGCGGGCCGCCCGCGGCGAGGCGATCCTGGAGATCCGCGACCTGGCCAAGTACTTCCCGCTGCACCGGGGCGTGTTGTTCAAGAAGCAGGTCGGTGCGGTCAAGGCGGTCGACGGTGTCTCGTTCGACCTCTACAAGGGCGAGACGCTCGGCATCGTCGGCGAGTCGGGCTGCGGCAAGTCGACCGTCGCCAGAATGCTGGTCGGCCTGGAGCGGCCGACGGCCGGGCAGATCCGCTACCAGGGCGAGGACATCGTCAAGCTGTCGGGGCGGGCGTTGAAGGCGGTGCGCCGCAACATCCAGATGGTGTTCCAGGACCCGTATACGTCCCTGAATCCGCGGATGACGGTCGGGGACATCATCGGGGAGCCGTACGAGATTCACCCGGAGGTGGCCCCCAAGGGTTCGCGGCGGCAGAAGGTGCGTGAACTCCTGGATGTGGTGGGGCTCAACCCGGAGTACATCAACCGGTATCCGCACCAGTTCTCCGGCGGCCAGCGCCAGCGCATCGGCATCGCCCGCGGCCTCGCGCTCCGCCCGGAGATCATCGTCGCCGACGAACCGGTCTCCGCCCTCGACGTCTCCGTCCAGGCCCAGGTCGTCAACCTCCTGGAGCGCCTCCAGGACGAGTTCGACCTCAGCTACGTCTTCATCGCCCACGACCTGTCCGTCGTCCGGCACATCTCCGACCGGGTCGCCGTGATGTACCTCGGCAGACTCGCCGAAACCGGCACCGACGAGCAGATCTACGAGCACCCGACGCATCCGTACACCCAGGCGCTGCTCTCCGCCGTGCCGGTGCCCGACCCGGCGGCGCGGGAGCGGCGGGGGCGGATCCTGCTGGCCGGTGACGTGCCCTCGCCCGCCGATCCGCCGTCCGGCTGCCGCTTCCGCACCCGCTGCTGGAAGGCCCAGGACGTGTGTGCCGATGTGGTGCCGCCGCTGGACGTCCCGGAGTGGTTCGCCGGCGCGGGACCTGCCGGGCACCCGTCGGCCTGCCACTTCGCGGAGGAGCGGCCGGACGGCCAGGAGTAGCGCACAGGCCGAAGCCCGCCTCCCGTGGTGCTGGGGTGTGGGAAGCGGGCTCCGGCTCCGAGCGGAGGCGATTGAGACCGGGTCAAAGGGTCTTGCCGGTGGAGCCGGCGTCATCGGCCGGCCCCTCCTGCGCTGCCTCCTCGGCCGCGGCCAGTGCGGGATCGAGGACGATGGCCTCGTCGCGCGCCGCGGTCGTCGGTTCTTCGGGGAAGTGGCAGGCGGTGAGGTGGCCCGCGTCGTTCCCGGCGATCTGGAGCAGCGGCGGCTCATCCGTCGCGCACTTGTCCTGCGCCTTCCAGCAGCGGGTACGGAACCGGCAGCCGGACGGCGGGTTGACGGGGGAGGGGACGTCACCGGCGAGCCGGATGCGCTCGCGGTCCTCCTCTTCCGATTCGACGAACTTCGCCTCGGGCACCGCCGAGAGCAGCGCGTGCGTGTACGGGTGGCGCGGCCGGTTGTAGATCTCGTCGCGGGTGCCCACCTCGACGATCTTGCCGAGGTACATCACCGCGACCCGCTGGCTGAAGTGCCGTACCACCGCGAGGTCGTGCGCGATGAACAGGAACGCGATGTCCAGTTCCCGCTGGAGGTCCTGGAGGAGGTTGACGACCTGCGCCTGGATCGAGACGTCCAGCGCCGACACCGGCTCGTCGGCGACGATCAGCTTCGGCTCCAGGGCGAGCGCGCGGGCGACGCCGATGCGCTGCCGCTGGCCGCCGGAGAACTCGTGCGGGAAGCGGTTGTAGTGCTCCGGGTTGAGGCCGACGGTCTCCAGCAGCTCCCGGATCCGCTTCTCCCGGCCACCGGGCGGATTGATCCCGTTGATCTCCATCGGGCCGCCGATGATGGTGCCGACGGTCTGCCGCGGGTTCAGCGAGGCGTACGGGTCCTGGAAGATCATCTGGATCTCGGAGCGGACCGGAGCCAGCTCCTTGCGGTTCGCGTGGGTGATGTCCTGCCCCGCGTAGGTGATCTTGCCGGAGGTCGGCTCCATCAGCCGGGTCAGCAGCCGCCCGGTGGTCGACTTGCCGCAGCCCGACTCGCCGACCAGGCCGAAGCTCTCGCTCGCGTGCACGGTCAGGTCGACGCCGTCGACCGCCTGGACCGCGCCGACCTTCCGCTTGAACGGGAAACCGCCGTAGATCGGGAAGTGCTTGGTCACCCCCTCGGCGACGAGCAGCGGCTCGCCCGGGGTGGGCGCGGCGTCCCGGGGCGCGGGGAGTGTGACGTGGTCTGTCATGGTGATGGCTCCCTAGCCCAGCCGGGGCTTGATCTGCTCGGTGAAGAAGGTGTGACGCTGCTCGGGCCCGAGGTGGCAGGCGGCGGCCCGGCCGTCGGGCAGCAGCGGCCGGTCCTCGGTGCAACGCCCGCCGCCGACCTCGGTGGTGAAGCCGCAGCGCGGGTGGAAGGCGCAGCCCGACGGGGGGTTGAGCAGGCTCGGCGGCGAGCCGGGGATCGGGTGCAGCGCCTCGTTGACGTCGGAGGAGAGCCGCGGCATGGAGCTCAGCAGGCCCCAGGTGTACGGGTGTTGGGGCTGGGTGAGGATCTCCTTGACGGAGCCGCGCTCCACGGCCCGGCCCGCGTACATCACCAGCAGGTCGTCGGCGGTGTTCGCGACCACGCCGAGGTCGTGGGTGATCAGGATGATGGCGGAGCCGAACTCCTGCTGGAGGTCCTTGAGCAGGTCCAGGATCTGCGCCTGGACGGTGACGTCCAGGGCGGTGGTCGGCTCGTCGGCGATCAGCAGCTCGGGGTTGCAGACCAGCGCCATCGCGATCATCGCGCGCTGGCGCATGCCGCCGGAGAACTGGTGCGGGTAGTCGTCCACCCGCAGGGTCGGCTGCGGGATGCCGACCTTCGTCAGCATCTCGACGGCGCGCTGCCTGCCCTCGCGCTTGGAGGCGCCGGTGTGCTTCATGAACGGCTCGGCGATCTGCCGGCCGACGGTGTAGTACGGCGACAGGGCGGTCAGCGCGTCCTGGAAGATCATGGCCATCTTGTTGCCGCGGAGCTTTTCCAGGGTCTTCTCCCTGGCCCCGGTCAACTCCTGGCCGTCCAGGTGAATTTCGCCGGTGATCTCGGTCGCCTTGGGGTTGTGCAGCCCCAGGACGGCGAGGTTGGTGACGGACTTGCCGGACCCCGACTCGCCGACGATGCCGAGCGTCTGGCCGCGTTCGAGGTCGAAGGAGAGGCCGTCCACCGCCTTGACGATGCCGTCCTCGGTGGAGAACCGCACGTGCAGGTCGCGTACGGAGAGGAAGGGGTCCGACCCGGTCGGGACCGGCGTGCCCTCGGTCGTGGTGAGTGTGGTCACTTCAGGCTCTCCTAGGACAGGCGCACGCGCGGGTCGATGAAGGCGTACGTCGCATCCACGATGATGTTGAACACCAGGATCAGGGCCGCGCTGAAGATCAGCACGCCCAGCACCATGGGCAGATCAAGTGTGGTGACGGAATTGATCGCCAGCCGGCCGATGCCCGCCAGCGAGAAGGTGAACTCGGTGATCATGGCGCCGCCGAACAGCGAGCCGAGGTCCATGCCGAGGATGGTGACGATGGGGATCAGCGAGCCGCGCCAGGCGTAGCGCAGGAAGACGTAACGCGCCGGCATGCCCTTGGCCTTGGCGGTGCGGACGTGCTCCTCCTGGAGCTGCTCGATCATCGTCGAGCGCGACATACGGGTGTACTGCGCGGTGAAGATCGTCGACATCACGAGCCAGGGCAGCAGCAGGCCCATGAACCAGCCGCCGGGGTTGCTGGTGAAGTCCACGTACTTCGGGGACGCCAGCACGCCGCTGTAGACGAAGATGCCGAGCACGATCGGCCCGAGGATGTAGATCTGCACCGAGCTGAGGACCATCGAGACACCGGTGACGGCCTTGTCCAGCACCGTGCCGCGCTTCCACGCGGCGAGCAGACCGGCACCCAGACCGATGACGAGGAAGACGATGGCGCCGCCGATGGCCAGCGAGGCCGTGGTGGGCAGCCGGTCCATCATCGTCGACCAGACGTCCTGCTTGGTGGCGAACGAGTAGCCGAAGCAGGGGGCGCTGCAGTGGCCGATGGTGTAGTCACGGCCGACGAAGATGCCCGAGAGGAAGTCCCAGTACTGCGTCGGCAGGGGCTTGTCGAGCCCGAGGTTCTGGTGGATCAGCGCGACGTTGTCAGCGGTGCAGTTCTTGCCGCAGGACATCAGGGCCGGGTCGCCGACGGCGAAGAACACGAAGAAGGTGACGGCGCTCAGCAGGATGAGGGTGACGATCGCGCCGAACGTCCGGCGAAATAGAAAGGGAAGCATGACAGTTCGCTGCTCTCAGGACGGCGGCGGCTGTGGGCGTGAGGTGGCGGCGAAGGCCCCGGAGGGCGCGCGCTCCGCCGTGCGCGCGCGCTCCGGAATGCCTTCTGTGCTGCTTACTTCTTGAGGAACAGCGTGTTCGGGTCGAGGTAGCTGACGTCGGTGTTGTACCGCGCGCCGCCGATGTTCGAGCCGTACAGCTGGAGCGTCTTGGTGTAGAAGACCGGGGCGGCCGGGTTGACCTTCTCCACGATGTAGTGGTGCAGCTTCTGCCACTCCGCCGTCGCCTTGTCCACATCCGCGATCTTGCTGATGCGGGCGATCTCGGAGTTCACGTGCTTGTCGTCCACGTGCGAGTAGTTCGACGAGCCGTCCTGGATGGTGGTGCCGTCGTACGACGGCGGGATCACCGTGGAGGCGTCCGGCCAGTCCTGGCCCCAGCCGGTCATGTAGATGTCGAAGCCGTTGTCGACCTTGCCCATCTGCTGGTACCAGGAGGCCGCGTCGACCTCCTTCTTCTGCACGTTGAAGCCGGCCTTGTTCAGCGCGTCCTCGATGACGACGGCTTCCTTCTGGCGGGCCTCGGTGTTGGAGTACGCGTAGACGAGCTTCATCCCCGTCTTGCCGGCCTGCTGGAGGAGCTTCTTGGCCTTCTCCGGCTCACCGTTGGGGTGCGTCAGCTTGCCGTAGGGGTCGTAGCCCTTCTTGTAGCCCGCGACGGTCGGGGCGAGCAGGCCGCCCGCGATCTCGCCGCCGTAGGTGCCGCCGTTGATCCGGACGATCTGGCTGTTGGGCAGCGCGTAGGTGATCGCGTCGCGGATCTTCTTGTCCTTGATGCGGTCCATGTTGAAGTTCATCTGCCAGACGTAGGGCTGGTAACCCTGCACCAGGCGCTTGCTGGCGCTCGCGTCCTCCAGCACCTGCTTGGTCGCGTTCGTGTCCACCTGGTTGGTGAGGCTGACCGCGTTCTTGGCCTCGCCCTTGTCGGCCAGCAGGCGCTTGGTGGAGTCCGAAGCCTGGTGGTTGAAGGTGATGTTGTACCCGTCGGGGTACTGGTGGCGCATGGCATCCGTCTTCGGATCCCAGCTCTTGTTCCGCACCAGGTGCATGGACTTGCCGGACTTGAACGACGCGATCTTGTACGGGCCTGAGGAGACCGGTGCGACGTCGTAGTTGTCCTTGGTGTCCTTCGCGCTGTCCGGCACCACGCTGTAGCCCGGCATCGTCAGCGCGTACGGCAGCTGCGACTGCGGCTGCTTGAAGTGGAAGACGATGGTCTTGTCGTCCGGGGTGTCCAGGACGGTCTTGGGCAGGTGGTCACCCTTGTACGGACCGTCCGGCAGCGCCTTGCGGTAGCTGGTGCCGCCGCCCGACAGCCACTGCTGGATGTAGGTGGGGCCGTCGGTGATGAACTTCGCGTACATGCGCTCGACGGTGTGGCGGATGTCCTTCGAGGTGATCGGCGTGCCGTCCTCGAACTTGATGCCGTCCTTGAGCGTGTACTTCCAGGTCTTGCCGCCGTCGGACATGGTGCCCGAGTCGGTGGCGAGGTCGCCGACGACCTTCTCGTTGCCCTTGTCGTCCTGCTGGAAGCTGGTGAGCCCGCGGAATATCAGCTGCGACAGCGACTTCATGTCGCTGACGTACATCTGCGCCGGGTCCAGGTGGTTGTAGCTGTCACGCTGGTAGACGCGGATGGTGCCGCCGGACTTGGCGTCCTTGACGGCCTTGGCCGGGCCCGTGGAGTCGGCGGCCGTGCCGAGCGGCACCGCCTTCGACTGGGTCGCGGCGTCCGCGTCCGTCTGCGACTTGCCCTTGTTGCTGCCGCTGCCGCTGCTGCAACCGGTGAGCGCGAGCGAGCCGGCCGCCAGGGCCACGATCACCGCGCGAGCTCTGCGCGTAGAAAGTGCGTTCATGAGGTCCAAGCACCTGCCTGTCAGTTGGTGTCCAGATGTGCTGCCTGACGCATCCGGTGCGATCCCGGTGCGGGGGCGACAGCAGCCCCCCTCAAGTGGACGGTCAGCGCCCGGATTTGGGATCGAAGGCGTCCCGGACCGAGTCCCCCAGCAGGTTGAAGCACAGCACGAAGATCACCATCGCGGCGCCGGGGAAGAGCAAGAAGGTCGGGTCGTTCTCGTAGATGTCGCCGGCCGTACGGAACAGCCGGCCCCAGTCCGGCGTCGGCTCCATGATGCCGACGCCCAGGTAGGACAGGCCGGCCTCCGCGGTGACGAACAGCGGCAGCATGTAGGTGCTCTGGACGAGAATCGGCGTGACCACGTTGGGCAGCAGTTCCTTGCGGATGATCCGCCAGGGCGAGGCTCCGGTGATCTTCGCCGCCTCCACGAACTCCCGCTCACGCAGCGAGAGCACCTGTCCGCGCAGCAGTCGCGCGAGCCCCATCCAGCCCAGCGCCCACTGCACGAGGATCAGCGCCACCACACGGACGTAGGTGGGGGTCTCGTCGCTCGGCGGGACGAAGATGGCCACGACGACGGGCATGAACGCCACGAACGTCAGCTGGCTGGGGAAGGCGAGCAGGAAGTCGATGACCCGGCCGAGCCAGTAGTCGGCACGTCCGCCCACGTAGCCGGCGGTGACGCCGAGGATGGTGCCGGTGATGACGACCAGGACGGTCACCACCACCGAGATCCCCAGCGAGGTCCGCATGCCGTACAGCAGCTGCGTGAACAGGTCCCGGCCGAGCTGCGGTTCGATGCCGAACCAGAAGTCGCCCGACATGCCGCCGTTGGGGCCTGCGGGGAAGCCGAAGTCGTCGAACAGCGTGGGGTCGTTGCTCCCGTAGAGCGTGTACGGGTCCTTGCCGTAGATCGACGCGATGACCGGTGCCAGCGCGGCGATGACGAAGAAGGCGAGGACGACGATGGCGCAGATCACGCCGGTGCGGTCGCGCTTGAAGCGCGTCCACATCAGCTGGCCGGGGGAGCGGCCGACGAGCTCACCGCCCTTGCCCTTCTTTTCCTTCTTCAGATCCCCCGGCTCCAGTCCAGGGGTTTCGGACTGTGCAGCCGCGGTCTGGGATGGACTAGTCATCGCGAAGTGCCCCCGCGCCGAGTTCTCTTGGAACGTGAAGCGGCACCGATTCGCACCGCTGGATGAGCGGACTTTCGCAAGTGATTTATGGCGGAGTCAAGGGATTCGGGGGTGCTGTCGTGCAGGTCGGTCGCTTCTTGAGCGAAGATTACGCAGATCGGTGCACGGGCGTGCTTGACACGCGTCGGAGATGTACGGCATGAGGGACATATCAGCGCCAACTGCCTTAACATAAAGGCAACTTCACTGTCGCGACACCGATATACGGACGCGCCATGCTGAACTGCGTACGGCCGTGCGGGTGCCGTCGACCGGCCGGGGATGCCCTACAGCACCCCGGCCGGTTCCCGTGGGAGCCGCGCCCGGAGACCGGACGCGCCCGCTCCCGTCGCGGCTCAGACCATCCCCAACGACCGCTTGAGGAAGTCCACCTGGAGCAGCAGGAGGTTCTCCGCCACCTGCTCCTGAGGCGTCATATGAGTCACGCCGGACAGCGGCAGCACCTCGTGCGGGCGGCCGGCGGCCAGCAGCGCGGAGGACAGCCGCAGCGAGTGCGCCACCACGACGTTGTCGTCCGCGAGCCCGTGCACGATCAGCATCGGGCGGTGCGGCTGCGCGGCCCCCGACAGCCCCTCGTCGGTGACCAGCGAGTTCGCCGCGTACGCCGCGGGCTCCTCGTCCGGGTGGCTGAGGTACCGCTCCTGGTAATGGGTGTCGTACAGCCGCAGGTCGGTGACCGGGGCGCCCACCACCGCGGCGTGGAAGACGTCCGGGCGGCGCAGCGCCCCGAGCGCCGCCAGATAGCCGCCGAACGACCAGCCGCGGATGGCCACCCGCCCCAGATCCAGCGGGAATCGGCCGGCCAGCGCCTGGAGCGCGTCGACCTGGTCCTCCAGGGTGACGTCGGCGATCGTCCGGGAGACGCTCTTCTCCCAGGCGGGGGAGCGGCCCGGGGTGCCGCGGCCGTCCGCGACGATCACCGCGAACCCCTGGTCGGCGAACCACTGCGAGGTCAGATGCGCGTTGTGCGCCGCGACCACCCGCTGGCCGTGCGGCCCGCCGTAGGGATCCATCAGGACCGGAAGCGGACCGTCGCCCTCCGTGTAGCCGTCCGGCAGCAGCACCGCGCACGGGATCTCCCGCTCGCCCGCCCGCACCAGCCGGGGACGCGCGGTCAGCCGCGGCTCCTCGGCGTACGAACCGATGGCGGCGAGTGCCCGCTCCGCGCCGTCCGCGCCGAGCCCGACCACCTCGACCCGGGTGCCGGGCCGCTCCAGGCACGCCTGGGACAGCACGGCCACCCGCCCGCCGCGCACCGCGGACGAGACGGTCGGGTACGGGCGCTGCCCGACCCGCTCGCAGCCGCCCTCGTACCGGGCGCGGTAGACCCCGATGTCGTGCATGTCGTCGCCGCTCGCGGAGAAGAGGACGTCGTCATCGCCGATGTCCAGGACGGCGCGGACGTGCAACGGCGCGGAGGACAGCGGACGGTCACCGGCGAACAGCCGCCGGACGCCGCCCTCGTCGGTGATCCGCACCAACTTCCCGTCCGGCGTCCAGGCAGGGACGCCGGGGAACAGCTCGACCCACGTCGCGTCCTCCTCGCTGTGCACCGTGCGGGTCGCGCCGGTCTCCGTGTCGACCGTCAGGTAGTGCTGGGTGCGCTGGTCACGGCTCTGGACGAGCAGCAGCGGCGGCCCGGACGCCGACCAGTGCACCCGCGCGAGGTAGGGGAAGCGATCGTGATCCCAGGTGACGTCGGTGCGGGAGCCGTCGAGGCCGAGCAGGGCGAGGGTGACCTCGGCGTTGGCGGTGCCCGCCGCCGGGTAAGCGACCTCGGCGGGCGCCCGGTCCGGGTGCGCGGGGTCGGCGATCCACCAGCGCTGCACCGGTGCGTTGTCGACCCGGGCGGCCAGCAGTCGGTCGCTCTGCGGCGACCACCAGAAGCCGCGGTGGCGCCCCATCTCCTCGGCGGCGATGAACTCGGCGAGCCCCCAGGTGACTTCGGGCCCGTCCGGCTGCGCCAGCGCACGGTCGCCCTCGCCCCCGTCGCCGCCGTCCGCCGGGGTCACCCGCAGTTCACCGGCCGCGGCGTAGGCGACGTGCCGTCCGTCGGGGGACGGGCGGGGGTCGACCACGGGACCGCGGGCGGGCAGTTCGCGCGCGGTGCCGGCCCGCAGCTCGGAGACGAACAGCCGCCCGGAGAGCGCAAAGGCGGCCAACTCGACCGCGGCGTCCACGGCGTAGCCGACGATGCCTGCCGAGCCGTCCCGGGTGCGTTCGCGGCGGGCCCGCTCCTCGGCGGACAGTTCCTCCTCCGCGCCGGCGAGCAGCGCCCGCGGTTCGGCGGCCGTGAACTCCCGCCCCGTGCCGAGGTCGAGGACCCACAACTGCTGGGTGCGGTCGGTGCCGTCGCCGGATCGGATGAAGACGACACGGGTGCCGTCCGGGGAGATGGCGTAGCCGCGCGGGGCGCCCAGGGTGAAGCGCTGGGTGCGGGCGTGCTGCCGAGGGAAGGGAAGCTGTCCGGTCATACGGGCGAGCCTAGAGTCTCGTGCCGGGCCGGTACGGCATGATCCGGACGAGAGGACATGAATTCCGCGCGGCCGGGCGGGGACCGGCCGATACGCCCCAAGTCGTCGGCGTACGGCGCGAATTCGTCCCCCGGGCGGGCGAGGGGCGTGCGGAGCGGCCCGCAGTGGGTGGGGCTCACGGTGGTCGCACTAGCGAAGATCGCGTGCGCCCCTGTTCTGCTCCCGTGCACCGACATATGCGCGCGCCCGGAAAGTTATGATCCCTTGCGCGTAGTGGGTACGGGGTAAAGAGCCCTTGGCATACCCGGGGAGCGGTTCCGCAGCGGCGGTTCCGCGCCCTCAACTCTGTCCGGTCCGTGCGTACTTGGAGGTGAGCCGCCGTGGCACTCTCGATTTCGGCGGTGGTGCTGCTGGCGATCATCGTCTTCTTGCTGGTCAAGAAGTCCGGGCTGAAGGGCGGGCATGCATTCGTGTGCATGCTGCTGGGCTTCTATCTCGCCAGCTCGTCCGTGGCCCCGACGATCAAGCAGCTGACGACGAACGTCGCCGGGATGCTCGGAGGGATCAAATTCTGAGGTGCGAATTCTGAGGTGCGGCGCGTAGCGCGTGGCGTCCGGTGGCCCGGAGCGGGGGCGGGCCACCGGACGCGCCCGCGCGCCCCTGAGCGCCTGTGCGGGCCCGGCGGGGCGGCTCGTAGGCTGTGGGCATGACCGACCTGCCCGCCCGTTCCCCGCTCCCCTCCGCCCAAGGGAGCGCCGCGCGCCCCGCCGGGGCCCGTCGTCTGCTGCTGGTGCACGCGCACCCGGACGACGAGTCGATCAACAACGGCGTCACGATGGCCACGTACGCGTCCGAGGGCGCCCAGGTCACGCTGGTGACGTGTACCCGTGGCGAAGAGGGCGAGGTCATCCCGCCGGAGCTGGCCCACCTCGCGCCCGACCGCGACGACAGCCTCGGCCCGTACCGCGTCGGCGAACTGGCCGCCGCGATGAAGGCGCTGGGCGTCACCGACCACCGCTTCCTGGGCGGGCCCGGCCGCTACCGCGACTCGGGGATGATGGGCGCGCCCCAGAACGACAGGACCGAGGCGTTCTGGCAGGCGCCCGTCGACGAGGCGGCTGCCCATCTCGTCGCGGTGATCCGCGAGGTCAGACCGCAGGTCCTGGTCACGTACGACCCGAACGGCGGATACGGCCACCCCGATCACATCCAGGCGCACCGCGTCGCGATGCGGGCCGCCGAACTCGCCGGTGACGCGTCCTTCAGGGCCGATCTGGGCGCGGCGTATGCGATCGGGAAGATCTACTGGAACTGCAGCCCCCGCTCGGTGGTCGAGGAGGGCTTCGCCCGGCTGCGCGCCGCGGGGCACACCTTCCCCGGGGTGGCAGCCGTCGACGACGTCCCCGGTGTGGTGCCGGACGCCGACGTCACGGCGTCCATCGAGGGCGACGCCGCGTCGCGGGCGGCCAAGACCGCGGCGATGCGGGCCCATTACACGCAGATCGCGGTCGACGGCCCGTTCTTCGCGCTCTCCAACGACCTGGGACAGCCGCTGTTCGGCACCGAGCACTACCAACTGGTGCACGGCACGTCGGGCGCGGCGGCCGGCGCCCGCGAGGACGACCTCTTCGCGGGCACGGCGGCGGACACGGCGGCCCGTCCGGACGGTGCCGTGAGCCAGGAGGTGGCCCGATGAGCGCGGCGAAGAACGGCGGGGGTGCGGCGAAGAGCGGCGGGGGCCCCGGCGCTTCCCGCGCGCGGGCGGGCGCGGGCGGCGCGTCCGGTGCCCGCACCCCGGGGCCGCCTGCCGGGTCCGGCCCGGCGCAGGCACGGCCGCTGACCCCGGGCCGGGTCGCGCTCTACGTCCTGCTGCTGGTGCTCGGCGTGCTGGTGGCGCCCGCCGGTGCGCTGGTCCAAGCCGCCTGGTTCCCCGGCGGGTTGCTGCTGGCGCTGCTGGGGCTCGGCGGCCTCTTCTACGGGGGCGCCCGCGCGAGCGGCACCGCCGCCGGAGTGCTGCTGCCCGGCGCCGCCTGGCTGGTCACCGTCTTCCTGCTGCTGAGCGACGAGCGGCCGGAGGGTGACTTCCTGTTCGGCGCGGGGCTCGGCTCGTATCTCTTCCTGCTGGGCGGCATCGTGGTGGCTGTGATCTGTGCCACCGCGACCCAGTTGCGGGCCAGCGGTGCGCGACCGGGCCGAGTTGGCGGATGACGTGTCCCATACCGGGACACAAGGTGCGCCGACCGGGGTGAACGCCCCCGGTATCGGGGGTTCGCCCGCGGCGGCGGTCTTCGTACGCTCTTCGGGCGGCCCTCTGCGGCGGACAGTATGGTGGTGCGCGCCGCCGCGCCGCCCTGGGGGCGCCCCCCGGTCCGACGCCCGGGATCATCTCTGACGAGCGGCGGAGCCAACCGGGAGAACCTGCTTTGAGTCGTGAATCTGACAGTTCGTCCTCCGGCCTCCAGGGCCGCGGCAATGCCGCGTATCCCTCGGGGACGCCGCCGTACGGCACGCCCCGGGGGGCGGCCGAGGGAGCGGCGGCGCCCGGTGGGGCGGCGGAGCCCGATGAGCCGAAGACCGAGACCACGCTGACGACGCGGATCAAGATCAACATTCCGGGCTCGCGCCCCATCCCGCCGGTCGTCGTGCGTAAGCCCGTCGGTGAGGAGTCCGGTATGAACGGATCGGCTGACAGCCGCGGTTCCGCGGGGACGTCGAGCGGGCTTCCCCGCCGGCCGGAGCGGACCGAGCGCACCGGCAGCGGTCCGCGCCCCGATGCCCCGGCCGACGGCGCGGCCAAGGGCGGACCCGGCGAGAAGACCAGCGACTGGTTCGCGCCGCGCAAGGGCGCGTCATCGACCACCGGCTCGCATCCGGTCCCGCCCGCACCGGGCGCCTCATCGACCACCGGCTCACACCCGGCGCCGCCCGCACCGGGCGCGCCCGCCGCCCCGCGCGGCTCCGGCACCACCCCGCCGCCCCGCCCCGACCTGCCGTACTTCTCCGACGGCCGGGAACCCCAGGGCGCCTCGCCCCTCGACGGCGGCCAGGACCCGCTCGGCCAGGACCCGCTCGGCCAGGACCCGCTCGGCGGGCCGCGGCCGGACGGTGGCGCCTCCCAGGGCGCCTCGCCGTTCGACACCGGAAACCCGGCGCCCCGGGGCGGCTCGCCCTTCGACGGCGCCGCACCCCTCGGCGGCTCGCCGTTCGACGGTGCCGCGGGCCCCAGCTCCGACCTCAGCCCGTTCGACGCACCCACGGGCCGCGGCCCCAGCGGCCCCACCACGGGACCGGCCCAGGGCTCGACCCCGCTCAACCTCCCGCCCGGCTTCAGCGACCCCGGCGTCCGCGACGACACCGCCGAGCTGACCCCGCAGCCCCCGGCGCCGCCCCTGGCAGGCCCCGGCAGCGGCGTCGGCGGCGGCATCGCGGGCGGGGTGCCCGGCGGCCCGAACGGACCGGCGCCCAAGGGGCCGAAGGGCGGGCCCGACGGCGTGAGCGGCGGCGCCGCACGGGACCGCCTCTCGGGCGACACCCTCGTCAGCGGCATCCCCAAGGTGCCGGGCACGGAAGGCCCCGCGCCCGCCGCGCCCGCGCCCAAGGGCAAGCCCGCGGGTGACGCCGCACCGGCCCCGCGCCCCAAGATCCCCGAGCCGATCAACCCGCCCAAGAAGGGCCGCAGCAAGATCGTGCTGGCCGGTGTCGGCGTCGTCGTGCTGGCCGGCCTCGCGTACGGCGCGGGCCTGCTGCTCGACCACGCCGATGTGCCCAACGGCACCACCGCGCTGGGCGTGGACATCGGCGGCATGGCCAAGGAAGACGCCGTCAAGAAGCTCGAAGGGGCCGTCAAGGACCGCCGCCACCAGCCGCTGAAGCTGACCGTCGACGGCAAGGACAAGTCGCTCGACCCGGGCAAGGCGGGCCTGGACATCGACATCCAGGCGACGGTGCGCGACGCGGCGGGACGGGAATACAACCCCGTGGCCGTCATCAGTTCGCTCTTCGGCGGCACCCGCGCGGCCAAGCCCGCGATGGTCGTCGACGACGAGAAGCTGGAGATCGCGCTCCAGCAGGTCGCCGGGTCATCGGGCGCGAGCGAGGACGGCGGGATCACCTTCGAGAACGGCCGGGCGGTGCCGCACTACGGCAAGCCGCACAAGGCGGTCGACGTCGCGGCGTCCAGGACCAAGGTCACCGACGCCTACCGTGACCGGGTCACGTCCGACACCCGCACCCCGGTGGTGCTGGCCGCCAGTACCCAGCAGCCGAAGGTCGGCAAGGACGCCGTGGACCAGGCGCTCAAGCAGTTCGCCGAGCCCGCCATGTCCGGCCTGATCACGGTCCGTACGGACGCCACGCACGCGGTCTCGTTCAGCCCGCAGAAGTCGATCCCGAAGTTCCTGTCCTTCAAGGTCGCCGAGGGCGGCACCCTCGTGCCGTACTACGACCAGGCGGCCCTGAAGGCGCTCTACGGCGACACCTTCAACGGCGTCCTGCTCACCAAGGGCGACGGCACCAAGAAGCCGGTCGGCCCCAAGGAGGTGGCGAGCGCCGTGCAGCTCGCACTCCAGGGCAAGACCCCGGCGGAGCGGGTGCAGACGATCGGCGCCGACGCGAGCTGAGCCGGACGGAAAACCGCTGGTGGAAGGCCCCTGGGGGATCCCCTAGGGGCCTTCCCCCATGACAGATGTCATGGCTGACTGCGGACAGTCGACACTGCCGCGCGGGCGGCGGCCCAGGAATCCTTGAGGGCATGACGACGACAGCCACCACCACAGCCACCGCGCGCCGCGCGGCCCCGGCGCCCGTGGTCAGCTTTCAGCAGATCAACAAGAGCTACGGCGCGGTCCGCGCGGTGGCCGACCTGAACCTGGAGCTGTACCCGGGCGAAACCGTCGCCCTCCTCGGGCCCAACGGCGCGGGCAAATCCTCCACCCTCGACCTGCTCCTCGGGCTGCGCACCCCGGACTCCGGCAGCCTGACGCTGTTCGGCACCACCCCGCAGCGCGCCATCGAGCAGGGCAAGGTCGGTGCGATGCTGCAGAGCGGCGGCCTGATGGAGGGGGTCAAGGTCAGGGAACTGGTCGGCCTCGCCCGCGACCTGCACCCCCGCGGCTACCCGCTCGACCGGATCCTGGAGACCGCGGGGATCAGCGACATAGCCGACCGGATGGTCGGCAAGCTCTCCGGCGGCCAGGCGCAGCGGGTGCGGTTCGCCCTCGCCACCGCGGGCGCCAACGACCTGATCGTGCTGGACGAACCCACCACCGGCATGGACGTCTCGGCCCGCCAGACCTTCTGGGGAACGATGCGCCGGCAGGCCGACGAGGGCCGTACGGTGCTCTTCGCCACGCACTACCTCGAAGAGGCCGACGCCATCGCCGACCGCGTCATCGTGCTCCAGCGCGGCCGGGTGCTCGCCGACGGCACGTCCGCCGAGATCAAGGCCAAGGCCGGCGCCCGCCGGGTCACCTTCGACCTCGACGGCACCATCGACCGCGACACCCTCGGCGCCCTGCCGTGCCTGACCTCCCTGGAGGTCTCGGGACGCACCGTCCGCATCCAGTCCCAGGACGCCGACGCGACCGTGCACGCCGTCTACGGCCTCGGCCTCTACCCGCACAACCTGGAGGTCGCGGGACTCGGCCTGGAGCAGGCGTTCATCGCCATCACCACGGCGTCCGAAGCGACCGCCACCACCGCCGAGGAGACGGCACGATGACCACCCTGATCAAGCTGGAAATCCTCCGCGCGCTGCGCAACAAGAAGTTCATGTTCTTCTCGGTGATCTACCCGCCGGCGCTCTACATGATCATCGCGGGCGGCGCCGACAGCACGCCGATCCCCGGCACGAAGCTGGACATGGGCCTCTATTTCATGGTCTCCATGGCCGCGTTCGGCGCCATGACGGCCGTCCTGCTCGGCAACTGCGAGCAGATCGCCAAGGAACGCGAGAAGGGCTGGGTACGCCAGCTCCGGCTGACCTCGCTGCCCGGACGCGGCTACGTCTCCGCCAAGATCGCCGCGGCGGCCACCGTCAGCCTGCCCTCCATCGTCCTGGTGCTGGTCATGGGCGCCGCCGTCAAGGGCGTACGGCTCGAAGCCTGGCAGTGGGCCGCCATCGCCATCGGCACCTGGCTGGGCAGCTTCGTCTTCGCCGCACTGGGCGTCGCCATCGGCTACCTCGTCTCCGGCGACGCGGTCCGCCCCGTCAGCATGATCTGCTACTTCGGCCTGGCCGTCTGCGGCGGCCTGTGGATGCCGCTGACGATCCTGCCCCAGTGGGTGCAGAACATCGCCGAGTGGATACCGACCCACGCGTACGCTGCCCTGGGCACCGCCGTCGAAGCCGGCAGCGCCCCGCACGTGAAGGACATCGCGATCCTGCTCGGCTACCTGCTGGTCTTCGCCGGCGGCGCGGCCTGGCTGTACCGCAAGGACACCCGGAAGGCATGAGGACGGTGACGACGAAGAGCACGCCGGACGACCCCAACCCGGTCAGGATCGGGCAGGCGCCCACCACCCGGCGCCAGGTCGTCGCGAAGGTGTTCTGGACAGCCATCTGGCTGGTCTACTTCGCCGGGCCGGTGGCCGAGCTCTTCCGCAGCGGCACGTCCGCCGCCGCCCGCGTCCTGGGCGGCGCGGGCCTCGCCCTCTTCGTCGTGGCCTACTTCGCGCTGGTCTTCCGGCACATGTGGCGCGGGGTGTCGCTGTCCTTCATCTACGGCGTGCTCGCCCTCCTGCTGACGCTGTCCACCGTGCTCTCCTGGACACTCGGCTTCAGCTGGCTGGTGCTGTTCATCTTCACGTCGGTGGTGTCCGGCGTCGTCCTGCCCTGGCAGCACGCCCGCTGGGCCGTACCGGTCGCCACCCTCGTGCTGCTCGCCGTCGGCGCGCGCTTCCCCGAGATCCGCGGCTACTACCTCTTCGCCTACGGACTCCCGGCGATGGGCAGCGGCTACACCATGGTCGGCGTGCAGTACCTGATCCGTACGACCAAGGAACTGCGCGCCGCCCGCGAGGAGGTCGCCAGGCTCGCCGCCAACGAGGAGCGGCTGCGGCTCGCCCGCGACCTGCACGACCTCCTGGGGCACTCGCTCTCCCTGATCACGCTCAAGAGCGAACTGGCGGGCCGGATGCTGCCGGACAAGCCCGACGCGGCGGCGTCCCAGGTCGCCGACATCGAACGGGTCAGCAGACAGGCGCTGGTGGACGTGCGGGAGGCCGTCACCGGCTACCGCAGGCCCCGGCTGGCCGTCGAGCTGGCCGGGGCCCGCGCCGCGCTGCGCACCGCCGGCATCACCGCCACCGTCGACCCCGCCCTGGAGTCCGGGCACCACGGCCTCGCGGCCGACGGGGAAGGCGCGCTGGCCTGGGCGCTGCGCGAGTCCGTCACCAACGTCGTACGGCACAGCGGGGCCCGGCGCTGCGAGGTGCTGCTGGCCGAGGAGTGGGAGGCCGACGAACGCCGTTACCTGTGCCTGACCGTGCTCGACGACGGCACAGGACCGCCCCGCGTCCCGCACGAAGGCAACGGCCTGACCGGGCTGCGCGAGCGCCTCGCCCTGGCCGACGGACGCCTGGAGACCGGGCCCGCGCCGCACGGCCACGGCTTCGCGCTGCGCGCCTTCGTCCCGTGCGCGGCGGGCGGCCCGCCGGACGGCGCCGGCACCGAACCGGTGGCCTCGCCCGCGCCCCTCAACGACCCCGCGTAGACGTGGGTTCCCCACCCCCGACCGGGCCGGACACACGCTCTAAGCTGGCCCGCATGATCCACCTGCTGCTGGCCGAGGACCAGTCCATGGTCCGCGAGGCGCTGGCCGCGCTGCTGTCCCTGGAGGACGACCTGGAGGTCGTCGCCCAGGCCGCCCGCGGCGACGAAGTGCTGCCCGCGGCCCGCGCCAGGGCCGTCGACGTGGCCCTGCTGGACATCGAGATGCCCGGGATGAGCGGCCTGGACGCAGCCGCCGCGCTTCGCGCCGAGCAGCCGCACGTGAAGATCGTCATCCTCACCACCTTCGGCCGCCCCGGCTATCTGCGCCGCGCCATGGAGTCGGGCGCCGACGCCTTCCTGGTCAAGGACGCCCCCGCCGCCCGGCTCGCGGACGCGGTACGCCGGGTGCTGCGCGGCGAGCGGGTCATCGACCCGGTGCTGGCAGCCGCGGCGCTCGCCGACGGCGCCAGCCCGCTGACCGACCGCGAACGCGACGTGCTGCGCTGCGCGTCGGGCGGCGCCACCAACGCCGAGATCGCCGGCACCCTGAGCCTCTCCCAGGGCACCGTCCGCAACTACCTCTCCACCGCCATCCAGAAGACCGGCGCCCGCAACCGCGCCGAAGCGGTCCGTACCGCACGCGACAAGGGCTGGCTCTGAGGGCCCGCGCCCCGGGCCTCAGTTGAGCAGCGCGCGGGCCTCCGCCGCCTGACCGCGCACCGCGGCGGCCACGGCCGGATCGACCGTGTCCACCACCCGCGCGTACTCCTCAAGTTCGGCCGCCCCCGCGGCGAACTCCCCGCACCGCACCAGCAGTTCACCGTGCTCCCGCCGCAACTGCGCCGGATGCCGCGGCAGCAGCAGCGACAGCTCGACCGCCCACAGCCCGACCGCGCTGTGCTCGGGCCTGGCCTGCGCCCACGCCCGGATGTTGTTCAGGATCCGCAGCACCACATCCAGCGGGTCGGCCGGCTGGAGCATCCGCCGGTCGAGCCGCGCCCCGGTCGCCCCGGCGACCAGCGCCGCCGCGTCCTCGCCCGTCAGCGTCCGCCCGCCGTCGAACGGATCGGCCAGCACGTGCGATCCGTGCGGATCGCCGAAGCCGACGACGAAATGCCCCGGCAGCGCCACCCCGTACACCGGGGCCCCGGCCCGCCTGGCGACCTCCGTCCACACCACCGACAGCAGGATCGGCAGCCCGCGCCGCCGCCGCAGCACCTCGTGCAGCAGGGACGACTCCAGCCGCCGGTAGTCGGCGGGGGAGCCGCCGAAGCCGCAGCGGGTGCCCAGCAGGGCGGCGAGATGACGGGCCCAGTCGGCGGGCCCGAAGGCGGACGGGCGGTGCGCGGCGCGACCGGTGGCGCTCACCGGGCCCGCGGCAGGGCGGAACGGCAACAGCCCCGCCAGCCGGTCCAGTTCGATCTGCGCCGCGTCGATGCCCGCCTCGTCAAGATCCGGGTCGGCCTCCGCCGCGATCAGCAGGCACAGCAGGGCGAGATCGGGCCGCTCCTCGCGCGCAGCCGCCGCGAACCGCCGGCGCCTGGCGGCCCGCACACCCTCCGGCTCAGGTCCCCGCGGCCTGCGCGCCGCGCCCCCGTTCAGCGCGCACCGCCCTGGGGAGCGAGCCGGTAGTGATAGCCGTGGTGGTCGGTGAACCCGAGCCGGTCGTAGAGCGCGTGGGCAGTGTCGTTGTCCGCCTCGACCTGGAGGTGGGCGGCGGACGCCCCCTCGTCCAGGGCGCGCTCGGCGAGCGCGGCCATCACCACCGTGGCGAGACCGCGCCGCCGCAGCTCGGGAGCCACCTCGATCGCCGCGAACCCGGCCCACCGGCCGTCGATCACACAGCGCCCGATCGCCTCCGGCGCACCGTCCGCCCCGGTCACCGTCGCGAACCACACCGAAGGCCCGCCGGTGAGCACCTGGTGCACCTCGGGCCCCGGCGGCCCGCCCACCCGGTGGTACAGGCCCAGCCAGGCCGCGTCCGGCTCACGGGTCAGCCGGACGGGCGTGGTGTCCGCCCCGGTGTCGGCGAGCGGGGCCAGCGCCGCCGTCCGCACCCGGGTGGGCGCCTCGGTCCGCCAGCCGCGCCGCGCCAGCTCCCCGTCCAGCTCTTCGCCGGTGTCCGGGCGGCCGGTGGTGACGACGATGCGGGCGGGCAGGCCGCGCTCCCCGTACCAGCGGGTGGTCCGCGCCAGCGCCTCGTCGAGCGGCAGTCCCGGGTCGCCGAGCGGCAGCGCCGCGTTCGCCCGCCGTGTGAACCCACCGGACGCGCGCAGCAGCCACCCGCCGAGCCGCTCCGTCTCGATGGCCGGCCAGCCGCGCGCCGCGACCTCCGTCAGCTCCCGTACGTCCGCGGCAGGACCCCGCCGGCGGGCCGGCTGCGCCGGCACCACCTTGGCCGCGACCAGTGACGCCTCCTCGACCCGCACCGTCCCACCGTCCCGACGTGTGATGCTCAACACACCGTTATTCCACGATGTGAGAACCCCCACCGCGTCCGTGAACGCCCACTGACCCTCCCCGGCATCCGTACGGCGCCGGACAGATACCCTTTTGCCCACGTCAGCAGGGGTGATGCGGACTTCAGCGCGACCACCGGTCATGAATTCCAACGATCTTCCCGCCCCTCTTGTTCGTCTCGTGCCCGGGAACGGAGATACTAGGTGTGGGCACATCGACGACGCCGCGCTCCCGCGCGCCCAGCGGCGGTACTGCCAATCGGTCCGCCGGCCCTACCGAGGAGGAACGACAGCGTGACCTACGTCATCGCGCAGCCTTGTGTCGACGTCAAGGACAAGGCATGCATCGAGGAGTGCCCCGTCGACTGCATCTACGAGGGCTCCAGGTCCTTGTACATCCACCCGGACGAATGCGTCGACTGCGGGGCTTGTGAGCCGGTCTGCCCGGTTGAGGCGATCTTCTACGAAGACGACACTCCGGATGAGTGGAAGGACTACTACAAGGCGAATGTGGAGTTCTTCGACGAGCTGGGCTCGCCCGGCGGCGCCAGCAAGCTCGGTCTGATCGAGCGCGACCACTCCTTCATCGCCGGCCTGCCGCCGCAGAACCAGTAAGCGGTCGCACGGCAGCATCGTTCCCGTACGGCCCCGTCCGTCGTACGGGATCCGGGGCGTGTCCGGTGAGCAGGGCGGGCCCCTGTTCACCGGACACGCCCCAGGCGTTTGTGCCGGCGCTCCGGGCGCCGGCCCCGTCCCAGAAAGAGAGCATCGTGGGCGCAGTCTCCTCCCTCCTGCCGGTATTCCCCTGGGACCGGCTGGAGCCCTACAAGGCCACCGCGGCGGCACACGCCGACGGCATCGTCGACCTGTCCGTCGGCACCCCCGTCGACCCGGTGCCCGACCTCATCCAGAAGGCACTGGCCGACGCGGCCGACAGCCACGGCTATCCGACGGTGTGGGGCACCGCGGCCCTGCGCGACGCGCTCACCGCATGGGCCGGCAGCCGCCTCGGCGCCCGCGGCCTCGCGCACACCAACGTGCTGCCGATCGTCGGCTCCAAGGAACTCGTCGCCTGGCTGCCCACCCAGCTCGGCCTGGGCCCCGGCGACAAGGTGGCCTACCCCCGCCTCGCCTACCCGACCTACGAGGTCGGCGCCCGGCTGGCCCGCGCGGAACCGGTCGTGTACGACGACCCGACCACCCTCGACCCGGACGGCCTGAAGCTGCTCTGGCTCAACACCCCGTCCAACCCGACGGGACGGGTGCTCGACGCCGACGAGCTGCGCCGCATCGTCGCCTGGGCCAGGGAGCACGGCGTCCTGATCGCCAGCGACGAGTGCTACCTCGAACTGGGCTGGGAGGCCGACCCGGTCTCCGTGCTGCACCCGGACGTCTGCGGCGGCTCCTACGAGGGCCTGGTCGCCGTCCACTCGCTCTCCAAGCGCTCCAACCTCGCCGGCTACCGCGCCGCGTTCCTGCTGGGCGACAGCGCCGTCCTGGGCGAGCTGCTCCAGATCCGCAAGCACGGCGGCATGATGGTCGCCGCGCCCGTCCAGGCCGCCACCGTCGCGGCCCTGGGCGACGACGGGCACGTCGCCGAACAGCGCGAGCGCTACGCCCGCAGGCGCGCCGCCCTGCGCACCGCCTTCGAAGCGGCCGGCTTCCGCATCGAGCACAGCGAGGCGTCGCTCTACCTCTGGGCGACCCGCGACGAGCCCTGCTGGGACACCGTCGGATCCCTCGCCGACCGCGGCATCCTCGTCGCCCCCGGCGACTTCTACGGCACGGCGGGGGAGCGGTTCGTACGGATCGCCTTCACCGCGACCGACGAGCGGGTCGAGGCGGCGGTACGGCGCCTGGCGGACTGACGGCGCCGCCCGGCCCGTCCGGGACGGCACGACGCGCACGCACAGGGGCCCGGGGAGAGCGCACTCCCCGGGCCCCTGCGCGGTCGTGGTGCCGGTCAGCGGCCGATCGGCAGACCGCCGAGCAGGCCCTTGGCCGGGGCGCTGCCCGCCACGCCCTTGACCGCGTCGGTGGCCAGCGTGTCGGTCGACAGGCCGTGCTTGGCGGTCTTGCCGAGCAGATCCCCGGCGCCCTCCGCGGCGCGCTGCGTGGTCGGAGCGGCCTTCTCGACCGCCGGGCCCGCGGTCTCCACGAGCGCCGGGGCCAGCTTCTGGACGGCAGCGGTGCCGGTCCTGTTCACCACGTCGACACCGTCGCGGGCGGTGTGGTCGAGCGTCTCGCTGGTCTGCGGCGAGTCCAGGCCGGTCAGTCCGCCCAGGTCGGATGCCTTGGACAGATCCACGGCGCTCGCGGAGCCGGCCGCGGCCACCAGAGGAGCCGCGCTCGCTGCGATGAGCAGGGCGGCTCGGGCGATCCGACGCGAAACGGGGAGGGACATGGTGCTCCTTCTACGGAAAGGGCGCGTACTTCTGACAGATGTGCCATGTCCGCCGGGCGGACGGACGCCTTGACTACCGCGTCAGACCCCCGAAGGTTGCGGTGAACATTGGCAAAGAGTTGGTAACGCGTCACATAATCCGGACTCGCTAAAGACGGGCAATATGTGCACCGCACGGCGCCCGCCGGAAAGGCCACGGCCCTTTGCGCGCAGGGGAGATGAGGGAAAACGCCGACGCTTCGGCGGGAACTCCCGTCACGGCAAAGGGAATTCGCCCGTAACCCTGTCGGGGGACGGTGCCGACTACTGCCCGGCGATGAGACGAACGTCGCCAGGCCCCCGGCCGGGAACCGCGTCGTCCGCCGCCTCCCCGCGCACCCAGCCCTCACCCGAATCCGCCGCACGCCAGGTCCGCCCGGCATAAGAGATCTGTTCGATGCGCAGCTCGCCGGAGTGGGCCATCGCCCACATGGCCACCTCCCAGCCGCGCCGCGTCCCCTCGGCCGGCACCCGCACCGTCCGCGCGCCGCCGCCCGCGGCCTGCCCGTGCGGCAGGACACCTGCGCCGAACTCACGGACCAGCTTCTCCCGCACCTGCGCCCCGCTGCCGGAGCCGCCGTCCACCGGCCGGGTCTGCGTGCACGTCATCGCCGCCCCGCCCCGGCCGGTGAGCGCCCGTGCCAGCTGCGCGGCATTCCCCTCGTGCTGCGCGTAGGCCAGCGGAAAAGCGCTGCGCTGCACCCGCTGGGCCGCCTCCGTCAACGGCAGTTCGGTATACCCGTGCACCTTCACCAGATGCGTATAGAACTCCCCGGCCGAATAGACCGGATCCATGATCTCCCGCACGGTGCCCCAGTCCTGCGAAGGCCGCTGCTGGAAAAGCCCCACCGAATCCCGGTCGCCGAAATCGATGTTGCGCAGCTGGGACTCCTGCATCGCGGTCGCCAGCGCGATCGTCACGGCCCGCTCCGGCAGCTTCCGCGAGGACCCCACGGCGGCGATCGTCGCCGCGTTCGCCGCCTGCTCCGGTGTCAGCTCGTACGGCTGCCCCTCGCCTTCCGCCTGCACGGTGCACCGCGGAGCACCGGGGCCGCCGGTCACGTACTGCACCACCAGATAGACGGCGAGACCGAGGAGTACCGCGAAGGCCGCGGTGAGACGCCACAGGCGCCTGCGGCGCGGGGAAACGGAGGGCTGAGCTGACACGGGCCAACCGTACTGGAGCCGGGCGATAGGGTCGGCCGCATGGAGCGCTCCCCCGACCACCCCGCCCTCGACCTCTCGCTCGACGCCGCCGCGCTCACCGCGCAGCTCGTCGACTTCCCGTCCGAGAGCGGCAACGAAAAGGACCTCGCCGACGCCGTCGAGCACGCCCTGCGCGCGCTGGACCACCTGACCGTCGACCGGTACGGCAACAACGTCGTGGCCCGCACCCACCTGGGCCGCGCCGAGCGGGTGGTGCTCGCCGGACACCTCGACACCGTGCCGATCGCGGACAACGTCCCGTCCCGGCTCGACGAGAACGGCGTCCTGTGGGGCTGCGGCACCTGCGACATGAAGTCGGGGGTCGCCGTCCAGCTCCGGATGGCCGCCACCGTCCCGGCGCCCAACCGCGACCTGACCTTCGTCTTCTACGACCAGGAAGAGGTCGCCGCCCACCTCAACGGCCTCGGCCACGTCGCCGACGCCCACCCCGACTGGCTCGAAGGCGACTTCGCCGTCCTCCTGGAGCCGTCCGACGGCCAGGTGGAGGGCGGCTGCCAGGGCACCCTCCGGGTCCTGCTGCGCACCACAGGGGAGCGCGCCCACTCCGCGCGCAGCTGGATGGGCGCCAACGCGATCCACGCCGCCGCTCCCATCCTGTCGGTGCTCGCCGGGTACACCCCGCGCCGCCCGGTGATCGACGGCCTGGAGTACCGCGAGGGCCTCAACGCCGTCCGCGTCGATGCGGGTGTCGCCAACAACGTCATCCCCGACGCCTGCACGGTCACCGTCAACTTCCGCTACGCGCCCGACCGCACCCCGGAAGAGGCGCTGGCCCACGTACGCGAGGTCTTCGCGGACTGCCGGGTGGACGAGTTCGTCGTCGACGACCACTCCCCGGGCGCGCTGCCCGGCCTCTCGCACCCGGCGGCCAAGGCGTTCATGGAATCCGTCGGCGGCAGCGCGATGCCCAAGTTCGGCTGGACCGACGTCTCCCGCTTCAGCGCACTCGGCGTCCCCGCCGTCAACTACGGACCCGGCTACTCGCTGCTCGCCCACAAGAAGGACGAACGCGTCGAGACCGACCGCATCCTGCACTGCGAGGAGCGGATGCGGGCCTGGCTGACGGCCTGAGACGGGTAAGTCCGTCCGAGCCGCCGCCGGACCGGCCGCCGTCCCTCCGCATACCAGCCGCATTCCCCTGGGCTTCACGCGGCTGGATCTACGCTTGACCGGTAACGATCTGCCAGCGGAGGGAGCACATCATGGCCAGTCCCGAGGGAGCACCGCCCCCCGAGGAGCAGCGGCTCGGCCCCGTACTGCGCCGTCACGACCAGGTGCAGGCCGGCACCACCGACCAGCGGCTGCTGGACTCCGAAGGCCCCTCCGAGTGGGTGCACACCGACCCCTGGCGCGTGATGCGCATCCAGTCGGAGTTCGTCGAGGGCTTCGGCGCGCTCGCCGAGCTGGGCCCGGCCGTCAGCGTCTTCGGCTCCGCCCGCACACCCCGTGGCTCCGCCGAGTACGAATCCGGCGTACGGCTCGGAGCCGCCCTGGTGGAGGCCGGTTTCTCGGTCATCACCGGGGGCGGCCCCGGCGCCATGGAGGCGGCCAACAAGGGGGCGAGCGAAGCCGGCGGGACCTCCGTGGGCCTCGGCATCGAGCTGCCCTTCGAGCAGGGCCTCAACGAGTACGTGAACCTCGGCGTGGACTTCCGGTACTTCTTCGTGAGGAAAACATGCTTTGTGAAGTACGCGCGAGGGTTCGTCGTGCTGCCCGGCGGACTCGGCACCCTGGACGAGCTGTTCGAGGCCCTCACCCTGGTCCAGACCCGCAAGGTCACCCGCTTCCCGATCGTGCTGTTCGGCACGTCCTACTGGAGCGGCCTGGTCGACTGGCTGCGCGACACCCTCATCGCCGAGGGCAAGGCGTCCCTGCACGACCTGGAACTCTTCCACCTCAGCGATGACGTGGACGAGGCCGTCGCCCTGGTGACGAAGGAAGTGGGGCCGGGGGCCCGGTAGGGGCGGACCGGCCGGCGGGGGCGCACGCCGGGGCCCGCCGGGGCCTCAGGCGAGCCCCCGCCGTGCGACCGCGGGCGCCCGGTGGCCGGCGATCGAGGCCACCATGTCCAGCACCTGGCGGGTCTCGGCGACTTCGTGGACGCGGTAGACCTGCGCCCCGAGCCAGGCGGACACCGCGGTGGTCGCCAGGGTGCCGAGCACCCGCTCCTTGACCGGCTTGTCGAGGGTCTCGCCGACGAAGTCCTTGTTGGACAGCGAGACCAGCACCGGCCAGCCGGTCGCCGTCATCTCGCCGAGCCTGCGGGTCGCCTCCAGGCTGTGCCGGGTGTTCTTCCCGAAGTCGTGCCCCGGGTCGATCATGATCGCGTCGCGCCGTACGCCCAACTCCAGGGCGCGCTCGGCCAGTCCGACGGTCACCCGGAGGATGTCGGCCATCACGTCCTCGTACGTCACCCGGTGCGGGCGGGTACGCGGTTCGGCGCCGCCCGCGTGGGTGCACACCAGGCCGGCGCCGTAGCGTGCGGCGACCTCGGCGAGCCGGGGATCGACCCCGCCCCAGGCGTCGTTGAGCACGTCCGCACCGGCCTCGCAGACCGCCTCGCCGACGTCGTGCCGCCAGGTGTCGACGCTGATGACCACGTCCGGGTGACGTTTGCGCACCTCCGCGACGAACCCGACCGTGCGGCGCGCCTCCTCCTCGGCGGTGACCTCTTCGCCGGGGCCCGCCTTGACGCCGCCGATGTCGATGATCGCGGCGCCGTCGGCGACCGCCTGCTCGACGCGGGCGAGCGCGGGTTCGTCCCGGAACGTGGCGCCCTGGTCGTAGAAGGAGTCCGGGGTTCTGTTCACGATCGCCATGATCACCGGCTCGTGCGCGTCGAACTCGCGATTCCCCAGCCGCAACATTGGTAACTCCTTCTCCGTGGCCCGCCAGCGACCCTAACTGTCACAGCCGCATGGCACGATCGGGGCAGGTGCATCTTCCGGGGAGTTGGTCGTGTTCTGGTTCTTGCTGATCGCCATGGTCGTGGTGGTCGCCGCGGTCACCCTCGTCGTCGTCGGCGGGGACAGCGGTGGCCTGCGCGACGCCGAACCGGACCGGCTGTACGACCCGCTGCCCCCGGAACGGCCGCTGGCCCGTGCCGACGTGGACGCGGTGCGCTTCCCGGTGACCGTCCGCGGCTACTGCATGAACGACGTGGACGACGTCCTGGACCGGCTGGGCGCCGAACTGGCCGAGCGGGACGCCAGGATCGCCGAACTGGAGGCGGCGCTCGCGGGCGCGCACGCGGCGGCCATCGGCGGCCCCGAGCTGATCGCCGACGCGGCGCCCGAGCCGCCGCAGGACTCCGGCGCGGACGCGGCGGACGCGCCGGACACAGCCGACGGGACGGACGACGGGGACGGGCGGCAGGACGAGGCAGCACGGCCCGCGTCCGGCGCACACAAGGGGGAGGACCGGGCATGACAGATGTGGTGACGGCTCCGGACGGCGTCCCGCGCTGTCCGTGGGGCATGGAGTCCGAGAAGATGGCCGACTACCGCGTCTACCACGACAGCGAGTGGGGCCTGCCGGTCCACGGCGACGACGCGCTCTTCGAGCGGATGTGCCTGGAGGCGTTCCAGTCCGGCCTCTCCTGGATCACGATCCTGCGCCGCAGGGAAGGCTTCCGCGCCGCGTTCGCGGACTTCCGGATCGCCGCGGTGGCGCGGTTCACGGACGAGGACGCGGCACGGCTGCTCGCCGACCCCGGGATCATCCGCAACCGCGCCAAGATCGCAGCGGCCATCAACAACGCCCAGGTCGCGGCCACCCTGGCACCCGGTGAACTGGACAGCCTCATCTGGTCGTACGCGCCCGACCGGGCCGGCCGCCCGGTACCGCGGCGGATCACCGACGTACAACCGACCACGCCCGAGTCGACGGCGCTGGCCAAGGACCTCAAGAAGCGCGGCTTCCGCTTCGTCGGCCCGACGACCGCGTACGCCATGATGCAGGCGTGCGGCCTGGTCAACGACCACCTCGCCGACTGCCACGCCCGCGCGGCGGCGGACGCGGCGGCGACGGAGGCGGAGGCGGAGGCGGCAGCGCGGTGACCGCGCTCCCCGGGGGCGCCGACCGGCACCCCCGGGAGACCTGTCGGGGCGCGCCTACCGCCCCAGATAGACCGGCTTCTCCTTCTTGACGAATGCCTCGACGGCGATGTGGTGGTCCTCCGACGCCCCGGCCCGCGCCTGGAGTTCCTCCTCCTTGCCGAGCGTCTCGGCGAGCGAGTGCCCGGCGCCGTACGCCAGCGATTCCTTGAGCGCGGCGTAGGCGACGGTCGGCCCCTCGGCGAGGCGGCGGGCGACGGCCGCCGCCTCGGCGGCCAGCTCACCCGCGGGCACGACCTTGTTGGCGATGCCCAGTTCCTGCGCCTCCTGGGCGCTGACGTTGCGCGGGAAGAGCAGCAGGTCGGCGGCGCGGCTGCGGCCGATCAGCCGGGGCAGCGTCCAGGACATCCCGGAGTCGGCGGTGAGCGCGACCCCGGCGAAGGAGGTGTTGAACGACGCGGAGTCGGCGACGACGCGGTAGTCGGCGGCGAGCGCGAAGCCCGCTCCGGCGCCCGCCGCGACCCCGTTCACGCCCGCGACGACCGGCTTGGGCATCTCGGTCAGCGCGGTGACGATGGGGTTGTAGTGCTCGCGCACGGTGCTCATGGTGCTGCCGGTGCCGTTCGCCCGGTCCGCACCCAGCAGCCCGATGTGCTCCTTGAGGTCCTGCCCGACGCAGAAGGCGCGCCCGGTGGCGGTGAGCAGTACGGCGCGCACGGCGGGGTCGGCCGCGGCTTCCTGGACGACGTCCCGCAGCCGCACCTTCGCCTCGACGTTCAGCGCGTTCATCGCTTCGGGGCGGTTGAGAGTGATCGTCGCGAGTCCGTCGGTCACGTCGTAGAGCACGGTGTCGGCCATAAGTGGGGGATCCCTCCGTCGTGGCTCGGGCTGCTCGGCAGTGGCAGTCAGCGCTCAGGATGCCGGAGATCAACGGCCCCCGGCATGTGACGTACATCAAAGAAAGGAGGCGGAACCGGTGCCGAAGGGTGGCGCAGTATCGCAGTCCCCTCCCCGAATTGAGTGGTTTTGGGGGAGGGAGTCGGTGAAGGGATGCTGTCCGATGTTGGTCATCGGGTCGTTCGATGCGGGATAATGGCCTGGAAGCAATGTGTTCGATGCCGGTGACGCGTGCCTACAGGGGCCGTTGGCCGTCGGCGGACGATGAGCTGGTTTCAGGAAGGGGAACGAGCATGGCGGCCATGAAGCCGCGGACGGGTGACGGCCCGCTCGAGGTGACCAAGGAGGGGCGGGGCATCGTCATGCGCGTTCCGCTCGAAGGCGGCGGGCGACTCGTCGTCGAGCTGACACCCGACGAAGCCAAGGCCCTGGGTGAGGCCCTGGAAAAGGTCACCGTCTAGAGGGCGGCCCGACTTGCTGCGGTCCCCGGGGAGCTGACCCCCGGTATCCCCAGCCGATACGACGGCCCCGGCAGATGGCACGCGTTCACCGCGCGCCGTGTGCCGGGGCCGCTTCGTTTCCCGCGTCCCGCGTGGGGATGTGCCGTCGCTCCCGGCCCCGCCCGCGGTCGTTCAGCCGCGCTTGACGGCGCAGAGCAGCCCGTCGCCGACCGGCAGCAGGGACGGCACCAGCGTGGTGCTCTCCCGGATGGCGCGCAGCAGTTCACGCAGCCGCAGCACCTCGGCCGGCTGCACCGAGGAGTCGACGGTGCGCCCGTCGGCGAAGACGCCTTCGAAGCAGACCAGGCCCCCCGGGCGCAGCAGCCGCAGCGCCTCGGCCAGGTACTCGATGCACTCCATGAGGTCGCCGTCGCAGAAGACCAGGTCGTAGCCGCCGTCGGCGAGGCGGGGGAGGACGTCCAGGGCGCGCCCGGGGATGAAGCGGGCGCGGTTGCCCGCGAAGCCCGCCTCGCGGAACGCCTGCTTGGCGAAGGTCTGCCGCTGCGGTTCGAGGTCGACGGTGGTGAGTACGCCGTCGGGCCGCATGCCGTGCAGGAGGTAGATGCCCGACACGCCAGTGCCCGTGCCGATCTCGGCGACGGCTTTGGCGTCGGCGGTGGCGGCGAGCATGCGCAGCGCGGCGCCGGTACCGGTCGACACCGTACGGATTCCGGCATCGCGTGCGCAGTCACGGGACCAGCGCAGGGCGACGTCGGTGGTGTCGTTGATGGTCCCGGCGCCGTACGCCTCGGCGAATGCCAAGCCCGTCTGCCGGTTGCCGGTAATGGCCCTCTCCTGTCCCCGTAGTTGACGCAACCGTGACTGTATCCGCTGCGTGCGGGAACCCGCAGATGGGACCGGGCGTTAACAAGGGGCAGGGGGGATGCACCGGTGAAGACCGATCGAGACGCGAAGCAAGACCAGAAGCCGGACCAAATGCAGGTCAAAACTGCTTATCCGGAGCTAACGGGCGAGGTGGATATGGTAGGGGCTCTACTGGACACCACCAGAGCCACCAGGGGAGGTGCGGCTGCGCCGGGTGACCGAAGAGCGCCGAGGCGCTTCAGATGGTCGTTCGCCGAGCCGAAATCCGTGACATACACCGCTGACCGTCGCCGCGCCCACGAATCCGCACCCACCGCGAGCTTCGCCGCAGACGCGGATGCGCAGGCGTGGACTCCGCCCAGCTGGGAGGAGATCGTCAGCACCCACAGTGCACGCGTCTACCGCCTCGCCTACCGCCTCACCGGCAACCAGCACGACGCCGAGGACCTCACCCAGGAGGTGTTCGTCCGCGTCTTCCGTTCGCTGTCGACGTACACCCCCGGCACCTTCGAGGGCTGGCTGCACCGCATCACGACCAACCTCTTCCTGGACATGGTCCGCCGCAAGCAGCGCATCCGCTTCGACGCGCTGGGTGACGACGCAGCCGAGCGGCTGCCCAGCCGCGAGCCGTCCCCGCAGCAGCACTTCAACGACACCCACTTCGACGCCGACGTGCAGCAGGCGCTGGACACCCTCGCGCCCGAGTTCCGTGCCGCCGTCGTGCTCTGCGACATCGAGGGCCTCTCGTACGAGGAGATCGCGGCGACCCTGGGCGTCAAGCTCGGCACCGTCCGCAGCCGGATCCACCGCGGGCGCTCGCACCTGCGCAAGGCGCTCAAGCACCGCTCGCCGGCCGCCCGCGCCGAGGAGCGCGAGCAGCAGCAGCGGTCGCTGGCCGCGGTGTCCACAGGGGAGGTCGGAATCGCGTGAGCGGCAGTGGCGGTGCGTCCCCCGCCGAGCAGCATCTCGGCGACCGCCTCGCGGCCCTGGTCGACGGCGAGTTGGGCCATGACGCGCGCGAGCGGGTGCTCGCGCATCTCGCGACGTGCGGAAAGTGCAAGGCGGAGGCCGACGCCCAGCGGCGGCTCAAGAGCGTCTTCGCCAGGACAGCGCCCCCCGGTCCCTCCGAGGGGCTGCTGGCGCGTCTGCAGGGCCTCCCCGGCGGCGGCCAGGACGGCCCGGGAAGCAGGCTGGGCAGCGGCGGATTCGGACGGGCCGAGCTGAGCAGCGGCGGCTCCTTCGGCTACCTGCCGTCCGACGGGCACGGGCTGCACGGCGCGGTCGCACAGCCGCGCCGACGCGGCTTCCGGATACATGAGACCGAGCGCCCCGCGCCCCAGCGGCGGCGGTTCGCCTTCGCCGCGGCCGGCGCCGTCTCGCTCGCGGCCATCGCGCTCGGCGGCGCCCTGCCGCTGGAGGCCGCGGTCGACGCACCCAACCGCCAGGAGGGCGGCACGGCCGTCACCCCGCTCAGCGCGGAGGACGGCAGCGACCCGCTGCGCAGCGGCGGCTTCCTCACCGCGGGGGACGCCCGTTCCGCGGTCGGCGGCCCGACCGTGGCGCCCGCCCCCAGCTCCATGGGCCTGTACGGCCCGTCATCGCCCCGGCCCCCGGTTTCCCCGTCCGCACGCGTCTCGACGGACGGCAGGTTCGGCTCCGCGCCCCTGATGTCCCCCACGGACCGCGCGGTCGACGTGCACCTCGCGCCGCTCGCCGTCGGCAGCGTCCACTACCCACGGGCGCACACCCCACCGCTGGAGCACGAGCGCCCGCTGTTCGGCTCCGCCTCCTCGCCCGACCCCGCGGGCCGGAGCTCCGCTGCCGCCCGACGCTGACCGTCCGCTGCGCCCTGTCACAGAGAGCTGATTGAATCCCTGTGGGCGGCGCGCACCCCTGCCGGGGGCGCGGACCGCGAGGTGGCGGTGGCCCGTGGGGAGCCGCGGGCGAAATGTGTGGGGAGAGCATGGACGACGGTACGGTCGCCGGGTCGAAGCCGAAGTGGTGGAGCCGCCAGGGACGCGCCCCGGAGACGCAGCCGGCCGCCGATACCGGCCCGCATCAGCCCCTGCCTCCCGCCGAACCGGAGACACGACGGCAGCCGGACGAGGCCGCCCCCGGGGCGCACCCGGAGATACCCGGCCAGGGCACGACACCTGACTCGGCCCCCGAGATGACGACGCAGATGCCCGTCGCCGCTCCCTCCACGGCCGTCACACCCGCTGCCGCCCCCGCCACGCCCGAGGGGTCCGGCGCACCCGCGACAGGGCCGCAGACGGCCGTTCAGGGGGACGGCGCGGTGGGCGTGGACGGAGTGGATGGCGCGGATGCTGCCGGTCCCGGCAGTGACGACGCGGCAGCCCCGCCGCCCGGTACGGGCACCGTCCCGCCTGCCCCCGACGCGGCCCCGCGCACCGATTCGTCGGCGGCCCTGACCCCGGCCCCGGCCCCGGAAGCTCCGCCCGCCCGCCCGCAGCCGCTGCACGCCGAGGATCCGTACGGCACGCCGCCGTACGGCGGTCCCGGGCCGTGGGCCCCGGCGCCGCCGGTCCAGCGTCCGGTCACGGCGCCCGCGCCCGGTGGCGGTACGCCCCCGGGCCCGCTGCCCGCCTACGGTGCGGCCGTCCCGGGAGCGATGCCCCCGCAGGCCCCGATGCCGAACTCCGCGTACCCGGAGGCGCCGCAGCGGCAGGCCCCGGTGCCGCTGCCGGCCGCCGCGCCGCCCGCGCCGCAGGGGCCCGGTGCCGCCGCGGACGAGCAGCCGGTGCCCGGCCGGGCACCGGGGGAGCACCCGCTGCCGGCCGAGCGCCCCATGGCGCAGCGCGCCGACGCCGCCCTTCCGCCGCACACCGAACGGCCCGTTCCGGAAGGCGGGTTCATGCCGCAGCCCGGCGACGGCGGTCCCCGCCCTGCCGCCGCACGGGCCGCCGGGACGGACCGGCCCGCCCCCGGAGCCCAGCCCCTCGCCGGACACGCGCCCGAGCACGCTCCGGGTCACCCCGCAGGTCACCCCGCCACCCCGCCGCCTCCGCAGGGCGCCTGGGGGCAGTACGACCCCTGGAGCCCGCCCGTCCAGAGCGGTCCTGCCGTACCGCCGCCGGCCCGGCGCAGCCGCCGCGGTCTGCTGGTGGTGGGCGCCGTGGTGCTGGCCCTGCTCGCGGGCGCGGCGGGCGGCGGCATCGGCGCGTACGCCGAGCGGCACGGCGGCATCAACGACATCACCCTCCCGCAGGACGGCGGCGAGCCCCCGGCCCGTGATCCGCACAGCATCGCCGGGATCGCGCAGACCGCGCTGCCCGGCGTGGTCACCCTGCACGTGCGCGGCAACTCCGAGCAGGGCACCGGCACCGGCTTCGTCCTCGACGGGCAGGGTCACATCCTCACCAACAACCACGTCGTCGAGCCGGCCGGCAACGGCGGCGAGATCTCGGTGACGTTCAGCGGCGGGCAGACCGCCAAGGGCCGGGTCGTCGGGCAGGACGGCGGCTACGACCTGGCCGTCGTCCAGGTGGACGGCGTGTCCGGCCTGCGTCCGCTGGCGCTGGGCGACTCCGACGCGGTGCGGGTCGGCGACCCGGTGGTGGCGATCGGCGCACCGTACGACCTGGCCAACACCGTCACCGCGGGCATCATCAGCGCCAAGCAGCGGCCGATCACGGCGGGCGGCGAGAAGGCCGACGGCAGCGACGTGTCCTACGTGGACGCGCTGCAGACGGACGCGCCGATCAACCCGGGCAACTCCGGCGGGCCCCTGGTGGATGCCAGGGCGAGGGTGATCGGCATCAACAGCGCGATCCGGGCGGCCGACAGCGGCGGCGGGCCCGACGGCGGCGCGGCCGGGCAGGGCGGCAGCATAGGGCTCGGCTTCGCCATCCCGATCAACCAGGCCAAGCGGGTCGCCGAGGAGCTGATCAACACCGGGCGGGCGACCCATCCGGTGATCGGCGTCACCCTGGAGATGGGGTACCCGGGCGACGGTGCGCGGGTCAGCGACCTGAGCCGGGACGGCAAGGAGCCGGTCACCGCGGGCGGGCCGGGCGCCAAGGCGGGCATCAAGGGCGGGGACGTGATCACCAGGGTCGACGGTGCCCCGGTGCACAGCAGCGAGGAGCTGATCGTCAAGATCCGCAGCCACCGGCCCGGCGACACCCTGACGCTGACGGTGCGTCGCGGCGGGAAGGAACGGACGGTGCGCCTCACGCTCGGCTCGTCGAGCACGAGCTGATCGTTTGTACGGTGTTGTTGCGGGTGACTCCCGTGTGACGCCCCGGGCCAGGTACCGTGAGGGGCGGCCTGGCCCCGGGCCGTTGACGCCTGCGGATACCCCAAGGAGCTGAACGGTGTTCCTCGACATAGGACTCCCGGAGCTGGCGGCGCTCGCGATCCTTGGCGTGCTCATCTTCGGCCCTGACAAGCTTCCCAAGGTCATCCAGGATGTGGCGAGCTTCATCCGCAAGGTCCGGGCGTTCTCCGACAACGCCAAGGAAGACATCCGCAGCGAGCTGGGCCCGGAGTTCAAGGACTTCGAATTCGAGGACCTCAAGCCGCAGAACTTCGTCCGCAAGCACGTGCTGGACAAGCACGTTCTGGACAAGGACGAGTACGGCCTCAAGGACCTTCAGGAGATCCGCGACGGATTCGACCTGAAGAAGGAGATGGCCGAGGTCACCGACGCCGTCAAAACCGCCGGTGAAGACCCGGCCGACGCGGCGCACAGCGGTGGCCGGCTGAACCTGTCGAAGGAGTCCCCGGCCGCATCCGGCCGCATCGACCTGACGAAGGGCGGCGCCGCCCCGGCGGCCCGCGAGCACCCTCCGTTCGACGCAGACGCCACCTGATCCTTCCCTATGCCCGGCTGCGCGCGCCCAATGGCTATGCTCCCGGTGTCCGGGGTGAGGACGCCTGAGGGGGGCGGGCCGCCCACGACACAGGGCAACAAGGAGGCTCCGCGCAGATGGAGACGACGAGTCGGGCAGCGGCCCAGGCGGATTCGGCCGGCGCCGGACGGAAGGTCGACGGCTATCTGCTGGCCGCGTTCCCGTGGTACGGCCTCGACGAGGCGTTCACCGGGCCCCGCTGGCTGATGCAGGTCGGCGCCGCCGCCGACGGCACCGTGGAACACGGTGGGACCGGCCACGGCGAAGAGCCCACCATACGGGTGGAGACCCCCAGGGAGAGCGAGCGGTTCGCCGTCGTGGTGACGGTCGCGGGCCGGCCCGTGCGGCGCAGCGCGGACGGCACCGGCGTCCTGGACGCCACCTCGGTCTCGACGGCCGCCTGGCTCGCCGGATCCGGGCTGCTGGCCCACACCTGGCCGTCCCAGATGGACCGGGCGCTGCGCCAGGACTGGCTGGACCAGCAGACGATGCTCGCCTGGGAACTGGCCGACGACCTCGGCGGTGAGGCGTGGAGCGAGCTGCTGCTGCCGGTCGACGGCGAGCCGACGCCGTTCCGCTACCGCGAGTCCGAGTACGGCTGGGTGCTGGCAGGCTCGGCGGATGAAGGATCCGACGGTGTGCACATCGGCGCGTACGGGCGCGGCATGAGCGCGTACGGCCTGGGCTTCGGTGTGGTCAAGGATCTCGCCGCGTACGACGGCTGACCTGCGGCGGTTGCGCCGCGCGGACGACGGAGGGGCGGACCGGATCGATCCGGTCCGCCCCTTTGCGTGGTTCCGCCGCGGCTCAGAACTTGTTGCGCGGGGTGATGCCGAGCGACATGCCCTGCAGACCGCGCTGACGGCCGCCGAGCTTGCCCGCGATCGAGCGGATCGCCGATCCGGCGGGCGATCCGGGGTCGGTCAGCACGACCGGCTTGCCCTCGTCGCCGCCCTCGCGCAGCCGCACGTCGATCGGGATGGAGCCGAGGACCGGGACCTGGGTGCCGGTGGTCTTCGTCAGGCCGTCGGCGACCCGCTCGCCGCCGCCGGTGCCGAACACGTCGACCAGCTCGTCGCAGTGCGGGCAGGGCAGCCCCGACATGTTCTCGACCACGCCGACGATCTTCTGGTGGGTCTGCACGGCGATCGAACCGGCGCGCTCGGCGACCTCGGCCGCGGCCTGCTGGGGCGTCGTCACGACCAGGATCTCGGCGTTGGGGACGAGCTGCGCCACCGAGATGGCGATGTCGCCGGTGCCGGGCGGCAGGTCCAGGAGCAGGACGTCGAGGTCGCCCCAGTAGACGTCGGCGAGGAACTGCTGGAGGGCGCGGTGCAGCATCGGGCCGCGCCAGACGACGGGGGTGTTGCCCGGCGTGAACATGCCGATGGAGATGACCTTCACGCCGTTCGCCGACGGCGGCATGATCATGTTCTCGACCTGGGTGGGCTTGCCGTGGGCGCCCAGCATCCGGGGCACGGAGTGGCCGTAGATGTCGGCGTCCACGACACCGACCTTCAGGCCGTCCGCCGCCATCGCCGCCGCGAGGTTGACCGTCACCGACGACTTGCCGACGCCGCCCTTGCCGGAGGCCACGGCGTAGACCCGGGTCAGCGAGCCGGGCCGGGCGAACGGGACCTCACGCTCGGCGGTGCCGCCGCGCAGCGAAGCCGCCAGCTCCTTGCGCTGCTCGTCGCTCATCACGTCCAGTTCGACGGTGACGGCGGTGACACCCTCGACGCGTGCGACGGCCTCGCGCACGTTGCTGGTGATGGTCTCGCGCATCGGGCAGCCGGAAACGGTGAGGTAGACCACGACCGCCACCGTGCCGTCCGCCGCGATGTCCACCGATTTGACCATCCCCAGTTCGGTGATGGGGCGGTGGATCTCGGGGTCGTTCACCGTCGCGAGCGCGTCGCGGATCGCGTCCTCGCTCGGCGCGGCGCCTCGGTGCGTGTCGGTAGCCATGCCTCAGATACTACGGCCGTGCCGAGCGCGTCCCCAAGGGGCGGTGGCCAGGCACCACAGCGGGTGAGGCGGCCTCCGGAAACACCCTCAGCGGTCGCGTTCCGCGGCCTCCGCATCCGGCTGCCGCGGCTCCAGATCCCTGATGAGGTCCGCCAGCTCGGCCCTGATCCAGTCACGGGTGGCGACCTCGCCCAGGCCGAGCCGCAGCGCCGCGATCTCCCGGGTCAGGTATTCGGTGTCGGCGATGGACCGTTCGTTCTGCGAGCGGTCCTGTTCGTGGGTGACCCGGTCGCGGTCGTCCTGCCGGTTCTGCGCCAGCAGGATCAGCGGTGCCGCGTACGACGCCTGGAGGGACAGCGCGAGGGTCAGGAAGATGAACGGGTACTCGTCGAACTTCAGGCTGCCGGGCGCCGCGATGTTCCAGGCGATCCACAGGATGATGATCACCGTCATCCAGACGATGAACCTGCCGGTCCCCAGGAAGCGGGCGATCTTCTCCGACAGCCGCCCGAACGCGTCCGGGTCGTACTCCGGCAGGAACGTGCGGCGCGGCGCCCGCGGCTGGTCCAGGCGCACCCGCGGGCGTTCCGGCGCGGACCGCCGCAGCGCCGACGCGCCGTTCGCCCGCGACCGCTCCCTACCGCCCTCCCGCTCCTCAGGCATCGCCGCCCGCCTCCGGGGCGCCGTGCATCTCCGTCTCCCGCCAGTCGTCGGGCAGCAGGTGGTCGAGCACGTCGTCGACGGTGACCGCGCCCAGCAGCGCGCCGCTCTCGTCGACGACGGGCGCGGACACGAGGTTGTACGTCGCCAGATAGCGGGTCACATCGGGCAGCGGGGTGTCCGGGGGCAGCGGCGGCAGATCGGTGTCGGCGATCGAGCTGACGAGGGTGAACGGCGGGTCGCGCAGCAGCCGTTGGAAGTGCACCAGGCCGAGGAACTTGCCGGTCGGCGTCTCGTCGGGCGGGCGGCAGACGTACACCTGGGCGGCCAGCGCGGGGGAGAGGTCGGGGTCGCGCACCCGGGCGAGCGCGTAGGCGACCGTCGCGTCCGGGCGCAGCACGATCGGCTCGGTGGTCATCAAGCCGCCCGCGGTGCGCTCCTCGTACGCCATCAGCCGGCGGACGTCGGCGGCCTCCTCGGGGCGCATCAGGGCCAGCAGGCGCTCCTTCTCCTCCTCGGGCAGTTCGGAGAGCAGGTCGGCGGCGTCGTCCGGGTCCATCGCCTCCAGGACGTCGGCGGCCCGCTCCTCCTTGAGTTTGCCGAGGATCTCGACCTGGTCGTCCTCGGGCAGCTCCTCCAGGACGTCGGCCAGCCGGTCGTCGTCCAGCGCCGCGGCGACCTCGGCGCGCCGCTTGGCCGACAGGTGGTGCAGGACACCGGCGAGGTCGGCGGGGCGCAGCTGCTCGAAGGTGGCCAGCAGGTTCTCGGCGCCCTGCCCGTGCTCCTCCAGCGAGAAGCCGGTCACCGCCGACCACTCGACGGTCAGCACCTCTCCCTTGCGGCGCAGCGCCCCGCCCTTGCCCTTGCGGACGAAGACCTTGTCGATCTCCCAGTCGCGGCGGGCGGGGAGCTGGGTGATGCCGATGTCGAGGACGGTGACCTCCTCGTCGGTCTCGACCAGCCGCACCCGCCGGTCGAGCAGCTCGCCGAGCACCAGCGTCTCGGACGCGCGCTGCTCGAAGCGCCGCATGTTGACCACGCCGGTGGTGATGACCTGGCCGGATTCCACGCCCGTCACCCGGGTCATGGGCAGGAAGATCCGCCGCCTGCTGACCACCTCGACGACCAGACCGAGCAGCCGCGGCGGTCGCCCCACCTGCCGTTCGCCGCCCGCGCCGGTCCCGCTGCCCTTGGTGCGCAGCATCGCGACGAGATCGCGTACCCGGCCGACCTGGTCGCCGTTGGGGTCGAAGACGGCGACGCCGGAGAGATGCGAGACGAAGACCCGGGGGGTCACCACTGCCATGCGGCGCGCCTCCCTTCCTCGCGGCGTGCCTGAAATACCCGATATGAGGGCTGATTTCGGGTTCAGGCTAACCCGCCCGGCTCTCCCGCGCCCCGGCGGGGACGCCCGTATGGCGTCCGCCGACGGGGCGCCGAGCGGGGCGCGCGATCCGGGTACGCTGCCGACTGCTGTCGAGGTCACCCGTATCAGGAGGCAGAGCCGACGTGAGTGCAATCCCCTCGGGGACCAGCCCCCGAACCCTGGCCGTACCCCGTCGCGCGGGACGGGTGCTCGCCGTGGGGGCGGCGTGCGCGGGCCTCGCCGCGGCGCTGGCCGGCTGCTCCGAGGGGGATCCGGACGCCGGTACCAACGGCGTCGGCAAGCTGCCCGCCGCGAAGATCGAGTCCAAGGCGCGGGCCGCCGCCGCGCAGGCCCGTACCGTCCGGCTCTCCGGCAGCGTCGTCAGCCAGGGCGGTACGTACAAGCTCGACATGCGTCTTGCCGCGAACGGCGCCAAGGGCCGGCTCACCACCAAGCAGTCGGCTTTCGGCCTCCTGCGGGTCGACGACGCGCTCTACCTCAAGGCGGACGCCGCCTTCTGGGCCGGCGAGAAGGACGGCTCGGGCTCGGGCCACGACGCGTCCGCCGCCGAGAAGCTCGGCGGCAAATACGTCAAGGTGCCCGCCGCCGACCCCGTCTACAAGCGCTTCAGCGGCTTCACCGACAAGGACGTCCTGCTCGGCAGCGTGCTCGGTCTGCACGGCAAGCTCGCCACCGGTGGCCGCAACACCGTCGACGGCGTCCGCACCGTCCGCCTCACCGCGGGCGCGGGTTCGGGCGGCACCCTCGACGTCTCCCTGGAGGGCACGCCGTATCCGCTGCGGCTCCAGCGGGCCGGCGACGCGGGCACCGTCACGCTCGCCGACTGGGACAAGGCCGTGGACCTCAAGGCCCCGGACAAGAGCCAGGTCGTCGACTACGGAAAGCAGGTGTCGGGCAAGGGCTGAGGCCCGCCCGGCTCAGCCCTTGCGCCCGCGGCGCAGCAGCTTCGGCAGTCCGGCGGGGACCGGCCTGCGGGTGATCGCGGGGCTCGGCAGTGGCGGCGCGGCGTGCGCGCCGTCCGGCATGGCGCCGGGCCGCTGCGCCGTCTCCCCGGTGGGCTCCAGGCGCAGCACCCGGCACTCGCGGGCCCAGCGCTCCGTGATCGTCTCCGCGTCCGGCGCGTTGAGCCGCTTGCCCTTCAGCTCGTCGACGGCGGTCTGCCACGCCTCGCTCCGCGGCTCGGGCTCGACGACCCGGGCCGTCCAGGCGGCCAGCCGGCCGCCCTTGTCCTTGCTGCGTACGGTGACCGTCGCGGTGCCGCCGTCAGTGAGCCCGAGGTCGGCCAGCGGCTGTTCGTCGGGTCCGTCGCCGACGAGGCAGGCCGCGCCGTCCACCCACAGGTGCCACAGCGCCCGCGCGGGACCGGCCGTGCCCCGCACCCAGATCAGGCCGGACTTCTTGGTGGCCTCTTCGATGAGCGCCCGATCCTGCAGGGCCTGCGGCACGTCCTGAGTCATGCCGCTCAGCCTAATGGGCGGCGCGGGACGGCCTCCGGGACGGCCCCTACAGCCAGCCGTTGCGCTTGAAGCCCCGGTGGATGCCGAAGCAGATGGTGACCGTCAGCAGCAGCACCGCCGGGTAGCCGTACTTCCAGTTGAGTTCGGGCATGTACTTGAAGTTCATGCCGTAGATCCCGGCGATCATCGTCGGCACGGCGAAGATCGCGGCCCACGACGTGATCTTGCGCATGTCCTCGTTCTGCGCGACGGTCGCCTGCGCGAGGTTGGCCTGGAGGATGGAGTTCAGCAGGTCGTCGAAGGAGAGCACCTGTTCGTTGACGCGCGCCAGGTGGTCGGCGACGTCGCGGAAGTACTTCTGGATGTCCGAGTCGACCAGCCGCATCGGGCGCTCGCTCAGCAGCTGCATCGGCCGCAGCAGCGGGGACACCGCGCGCTTGAACTCCAGGACCTCGCGCTTGAGTTGGTAGATCCGGCCGGCGTCGCCGCCCTTGGCCGACGCCTTGCCGTTGGTGCCCGAGCTGAAGACGTCGATCTCCACCTCGTCGATGTCGTCCTGGACCGCGCCGGCCACCGCGATGTAGCCGTCCACGACCTGGTCGGCGATGGCGTGCAGCACCGCGGACGGGCCCTTGGCCAGCAGCTCCGGGTCGTCCTGGAGGCGGTGCCGCAGCGCGCGCAGCGAGCCCTGGCCGCCGTGCCTGACGGTCACGATGAAGTCCCGGCCGGTGAAGCACATCACCTCGCCGGTCTCCACGACCTCGCTGGTCGCGGTCAGTTCGGCGTGCTCGACGTAGTGCACCGTCTTGAAGACGGTGAACAGCGTGTCGTCGTAGCGCTCCAGCTTGGGCCGCTGGTGGGCGTGGACCGCGTCCTCGACGGCGAGCGGGTGCAGCCCGAACTCCGCGGCGATACCGGCGAATTCGGACTCGGACGGCTCGTGCAGGCCGATCCAGGCGAAGCCGCCCTCCTCCCGCACGCTCGCCATCGCCTCGGCGGGGGTGAGGTGCGCGCGCACCCGGCGGCCCTCGCGGTAGACGCCGCAGTCGACGATGGCGCTGTTGACGCAGGCGGGAGCGGACTTCTCGTAGCTGTACGGATCGCCGTCGCGGCGGCGGGAGGGGCGGACGGCGGCGCGCAGGTCGCGGATCATCGACATGGCTGGCTCCTTCACGGGCCGGCCGTCAGCAGCGGGCGCGGGGCGCAACGCTGCCCGGAACGTGGGCGTACGAGGCGTCGTTGGCCGTACGTCCGCAAAGCGGGCGGCGCTCCGTGCGGTGGTGCTGACGGCAGTTCGCGGATAACGCAGAAGACACGGAACAAAGAGGCGAAGGCGCTCTTCCGTCATCTCCATCCGGCGCAAAGGCACTTCACGGGTTTCGCCGCAATGCGGCGGGGTACGGAAGCCTTCGGCTCAGAAGATTCGCTGCGCGAGAGGGATGACAGGAGAACTATCGGTACTGCACGGTCGACTCGGATCCACCGCAGCCCCACCTCCTCCGGCCGGTCCCCGTTGGGGGACGACGTCATTCCCTGACCAGACGGCAAGGCTATCAGCCGCCTGTGGTCCTGCAGTGCCGCTTTGCCTGTTCGATACGAAGGGCCGTGCGGTCCCACGGCACCCTTTTGCCCGTTCGATACGGAACGTGCCGGACGCCGCACAGCCGCCCGCCGACAGGTGGCGGCCGGGCACGGGGCCGGCTTTATGCTCGCGGCATGTCTGACGTTCTTGAGCTGGTCGAAGCCCGGTTGCGCACGAGCCTGGGCGAGCCGGACGCACGCGCCGCCGTCACCTTCCTCGGGACCGACCGTATCGAGGTCCTCCGCTTCATCGACGGCGGGGTGGTGCGCTACGCCACGCTCGGGATGTCAGGTCAGCCGATGACCGATCCGGCCGCGGTGATCGCCGACCCGCTCACCGGGCCCCGGGCCGAACTGGTCCTCTCCGTGCGCGCCGGGCTCGCCGACACCGACAAGATGCTCAGGCCGCTCGCCGTGCTCGCCGCGTCCCCGCAGGTCGAGGGGCTTGTTGTGGCGCCGGGCGCCTCCCTGGACGTCGGCGAGCCGCTGTGGCCCGGCGCCGCCTTCACCTCCGTGCTGGTCGCGGCGTCCGGCGGCCTCGTCGAAGACCTGGATCTGGACGCCCCCATGGAGCCGGTCCGTTTCCTGCCGCTGCTGCCGATGACACCCAACGAGGCGGCCTGGAAGCGGGTGCACGGCGCCGAGGCGTTGCAGGACCGCTGGCTCCAGCACGGCACGGACCTGCGCGACCCGCTGCGCAAGGGCGTGCCGCTCGACGCCTGACCGCCGCGTCCGCGCCCGCCCTCCACGGGAGAGGGCGGGCGCGGCGCCGTGCGGAGCGCGCGGCGGTCAGCCGGCGAAGACCGTGACACCGTCCTCCGTGGCGTGCTGCGGCTCCAACTCCCCGGCCCGGACGGTCAGCGCCCGGCGGCGGACGGCGACGATCACGGCGCCGATCGCCGCGGCCACCGCCGCGACCACGAACGGCATGTGGAGGTCCGTCCACTCCTCGATCTTCGGCGCGAGGAACGGCGCGGCTGCCGCGGCGAACCACCGTACGAAGTTGTAGCCCGCGCTGGCCACCGGCCGCGGTGCGTCGGACACGCCCAGCGCCAGTTCGGTGAAGACGGTGTTGTTCAGGCCGATGAAGGCGCCGGACAGGACGGTGCAGACGATCGCGGTGGTGTGGTCGCCGTAGCCCAGGACGAGCAGGTCGGCGGCGAGCAGCAGCAGTGAGCCGCCGAGCACCTTCAGCGAGCCGAAGCGGCGCTGGAGCCGGGGCGCCACGATCACCGAGAAGACCGCCAGCAGCACACCCCAGGCGAAGAAGACGCCGCCCGACTTGTAGGGCGACATGTTCAGCACGAACGGGGTGAAGGCCAGCACCGTGAAGAACGCGTAGTTGTAGAAGAACGCGGAGACGGCGGCGGAGGCCAGACCGCCGTGCCCGAGCGCCTTGAGCGGGTCGAGCAGTGAGGTCCTGCGGGCCGGCTTCGGCTGTTCCTTGAGGAAGACGGTGATGGCGATGAAGCCGATGGCCATCAGGGCGGCGGTGCCGAAGAAGGGGTAGCGCCACTTCAGGTCGCCGAGTATCGCGCCGAGCAGCGGCCCGCAGGCCATGCCGAGGCCGAGCGCGGACTCGTAGAGCAGGATCGCCGCCGCACTGCCTCCGGCTGCCGCTCCGACGATCACCGCGAGCGCGGTGGAGACGAAGAGCGCGTTGCCCAGGCCCCAGCCGGCGCGGAAGCCGACGAGTTCGCCGACCGACGAGGACGTGCCGGAGAGCGCGGCGAAGACCACCACGAGCGCGAGGCCGGCCAGCAGCGTCTTGCGCCCGCCGATCCGGCTGGAGACGAAGCCGGTGACCAGCATCGCGACGGCGGTGATCAGGAAGTAGGAGGTGAAGAGGAGGGAGACCTGGCTGTTGGAGGCGTTCAGGCCCTTGGCGATCGAGGGGAGGATCGGGTCGACGAGTCCGATGCCCATGAAGGCCACGACCGAGGCGCCCGCCGTGGCCCATACCGCCTTCGGCTGGCGCAGCAGGCCGCCCGCGCCCTCGTCGAACGGGTCGTCGTCGACACTTCTGCCGTGTCCGCTGTTCTGCATGCCGCAGCCCCTTCCGTTGCCGGTTCCGCGATCCGCGAGATCGTTGATGTATACACACATTAAGTTAGCCGACCTAAAGAATGCAAGTTACAACTAGTTGTGCCTGACCTGCCGGGGTGACCTACCGCCCCACGGGGGCCCGGCAGTTGTGCGCGTTCCGCGGCCCCACCGGTCGGGTGATCGTCCTTGACGCGGCGGCGTGTACGGAGGACCGTTGGTCCTTATGAGGGGCGAACCCAGTTGCCCGAAGTGCGGTGGCCGGGTCCGGGCGCCCGGTCTCTTCTCCGACTCCTGGCAGTGCGCCGTGCACGGCACCGTGCAGCCACTCCAGCCGGTCGTCCCGCCGAGCGTCGAGGCGCTCGGCGTCGTCGTGCACCGCGCGCAGGTGCCCGTGTGGATGCCCTGGCCCCTCCCGGTGGGCTGGCTCTTCACCGGCGTGGCCTGCGCGGGCGACGAGCGCAGCGGCGGCCGGGCCACCGCGGTGGCCTGTTCCGGGCCGGGGCCGCTGGGCGGGCCCGGTGAACTCCTGCTGGTCGCCGAGGAGCCGGGGGTCGGGCTCGGCGCCCACTACGCGGGTATCGAGGGGCCCGACCCCGGCCCCGGCATGCGGGTGGACCGCGCGCCGCACACCAAGGTCCTGGCCGCCGGCCGGCCGACGCCCCTGTGGCACGTCGGGGGCGCACCCGACGACCGCGCGGTCTTCGCGGGCGAGGCGCGCGGGCTGTGGCTGTGGGCGATCGTCTGGCCCGAGCCGACCGGCCTGATCATGTACGACCACCTGGTGCTCACCGATCTGCGAGAGGCGGGCGCCGAGGTGGACCTGCTGCCGTGCGGCGCGCTGTCGCCGCGGATCCTGTCCTGACGCGGGGTGCCAGGCCGCCCGCGCGGACGGTCCGGCGGGCGGGCCTCCGGCGGCCGGTATCCTTCTGATGACCCCCTTGACGGTGCGCCACGGCCGCCGCGGGGGCGCCGTCCGGTCCACCCGTCACCGCCACCGCAGTTGGGAGTCAGCGTCGTGCGCATCGATCTGCACACCCACTCCACCGCGTCCGACGGCACGGACACCCCCGCCGAGCTGGTGCGCAACGCCGCAGCCTGCGGCCTCGACGTCGTCGCGCTGACCGACCACGACACCGTCGGCGGCCACGCCGAGGCGCGTGCGGCGCTGCCCGACGGGCTGACGCTGGTCACCGGAGCCGAACTCTCCTGCCGTATCGACGGCGTGAGCCTGCATCTGCTCGCCTACCTCTTCGACCCCGATGAGCCCGAGCTGGCCCGTGAGCGGGAGCTGGTCCGCGACGACCGGGTGCCGCGCGCGCAGGGCATGGTCGCCAAGCTCCAGGAGCTGGGGGTGCCGGTCACCTGGGAACGGGTCGCCGCGATCGCCGGGGACGGCGCCGTCGGACGGCCGCACATCGCCAGCGCCCTGGTCGAGCTGGGTGTCGTCCCGACGGTGTCCGACGCCTTCACCCCGCAGTGGCTGGCCAACGACGGCCGGGCCTACGTCGACAAGCACGAACTCGACCCGTTCGACGCGCTGCGGCTGGTCAAGGCCGCCGGCGGGGTCACCGTCTTCGCGCACCCGCAGGCCGTCAAGCGCGGTGCCTGCGTGCCGGAGAGCGCCATAGCCGAACTGGCCGCCGCCGGCCTCGACGGCATCGAGGTCGACCACATGGACCACGACGGTCCCACCCGCGCCAGGCTGCGCGGCCTCGCCGCCGACCTCGGGCTGCTGGCCACCGGATCCAGCGACTACCACGGCAGCCGCAAGACCTGCCGGCTCGGTGAGTACACCACCGACCCCGAGATCTACGGCGAGATCGTGCGCCGGGCCACCGGCGCCTTCCCCGTACCCGGCGCGGGCGGCTGAGTCCGCCCGCCCACCCCGGCGGCCCCGTCCGGCGTACCGCACACCGCGGTGCGTCCGCGCCCTGGCGCTGCCGTGACGGGACCGCCCTGCCCTCCGCTCCGCTCCTCCTGCAAGGCCACTCATCACCGTGTTCGACGTCGCTGTCTTCAGTACCCTCTTTGTCACGCTTTTTGTGATCATGGATCCCCCGGGGATCACCCCGATCTTCCTTGCGCTGACCTCAGGGCGCCCCGCCAAGGTCCAGCGCCGGATGGCCTGGCAGGCGGCCACCGTCGCCTTCTGTGTCATCGCCGTCTTCGGGATCTTCGGCCGCCAGATCCTGGGGCGCCTGCACATCTCCACCCCCGCACTGATGATCGCGGGCGGGTTGCTGCTGCTGCTCGTCGCGCTGGATCTGCTCACCGGGAAGTCGGAGGAGCCGACCCAGACCAAGGACGTCAACGTCGCGCTGGTGCCGCTCGGGATGCCCTTGCTGGCCGGTCCCGGCGCGATCGTGTCGGTGATCCTCGCGGTGCAGCACGCGCACGGATTCACCGCGCAGTTCTCCGTCTGGACGGCGATCGTCGCGATCCATGTCGTGCTCTACCTGGTGATGCGGTTCTCGCTGGTGATCATCCGCGTCATCAAGGACGGGGGAGTGGTGCTGGTGACGCGGCTGGCGGGCATGATGCTCTCCGCGCTGGCCGTGCAGCAGATCATCAACGGCGTCACCCAGGTCGTGCAGGGCTCCTGACCAGGGCATATGAGCGCCCCCGTACGGCATGTCCGTACGGGGGCGTTCCGTGCGTGCCGCGGTGTGACTCAGGCGGCGGTCATGGCGTTACCGGGCGGCGGTGTCGGCCGGGCGGATGTAGATGCGCTGGCCGATTGCGGCGGCCTGCTGCACGATCCGGTTGACGGAGGCGGCGTCCACGACGGTGCTGTCCACGGCGTTGCCGTCGACGTCGTCCAGGCGCATGATCTCGAAGCGCATACGGCTTCTCCCTTCGTCTGATCCTCCTGCGGAGAACTGATGGATGGCGAACGCCAGGCGACGGTGGCCGGCGTTCCTCTGGAAGAACGTCATGGCAGGGTGCAAACATTCCCTACGCTAAAGAAAACTTTCGACGGTCTAAATATTGCCTGGTGGGAGCGCGGTTGTCCCCGCCGAGTGGCCGCCGGAAGAATGGGCCGGGTATGAACGACCTCCAGCCCCCGGGCCCCTCAGACCTCGCCGTCCTCGCCGCCGGTATCGCGCGCACCAACGAACTGCTGACCCGGGTGCTCGCCGAGGTCGCCACGACCCCGTCCACCCACGCCGCGTTCGTCGACGCCGGCTACGTCTACGCCGCCGCCGGGCGGCTGGTCACCGGGACCGAGGACCGCAGGACGTTCGGACTCGACGCCGAGGGCATCATCGAAGCCTTCATCGACAAGGCCCGGACGATCTTCCCGGACAGCAGGCTGCTCCGCGTCTACTGGTACGACGGCGCCCGCCGCCGCATCCACACCGCCGAACAGCAGCGCATCGCGGAACTGCCGGACGTCAAGGTCAGGCTCGGCAACCTCAACGCCAACAACCAGCAGAAGGGCGTCGACTCCCTCATCCGCACCGACCTGGAGTCACTCGCCAGGCACCGCGCCATCAGCGACGCCGTCCTCATCGGCGGCGACGAGGACCTGGTGTCCGCCGTCGAAGCCGCACAGGGCTACGGCGCCCGCGTCCACCTGTGGGGCATCGAGGCCCCCGGTGGCCGCAACCAGGCCGAACCCCTGCTGTGGGAGGTCGACAGCCAGCGCACCTTCGACCGCGAATTCTGCAAGCCGTACGTCACCCGACGGGCCGGCGTGGAACCGTCCGAAGCGCCGGGCGAAGGCGGTCCCGTGCCCACCCGCGATCAGGTGCGCCTCATCGGCGCGCAGGTCGCCGCCCAGTGGCTCGCCGAACGCGGCCACGCCTGGGGCGCCGGGATCCTTCCGCACCACCCCTACCTGCCCGCCGCCGTCGACCAGGAACTCCTGACCGCGGCCGAGGCCCTGCTGCACCACTCCCTGCGCGGCCACTCAGGACTGCGCCGCTCCCTGCGGGACGGCTTCTGGGAGTCCGTACAGCCGCAGTGCTGAGCGCGCAGGTCACCCCTCGGGCAGCGTGCGCCAGAAATCGGCCAGCGCGGCGGCGGTCCGCTCCGGGCGCTGCGCGTTGGGAGAGTGCTCCGCGCCGTCGATGACCGTACGGCGCGCGGACAGCCTGACGGCCATCTTGTCGATCAGCGGCACCGGCCAGGCGTAGTCGACCGCGCCGGACACGATGTGCTTGGGCAGCGGAACACCGGCCAGCTCGTCGACCCGGTCCGGCTCCTCGATCATCTGCCGCCCGGTGGCGATCAGCTGCTCGGGGACGGTGTTCAGCCATCGACGGCGCAGGAACGCGCCGATCTCCGCGGGGGTCTGCGCCTCCGGCGCCTCCGGCGGGTCCAGCAGCTGCATCGCCTGCCAGACCTCCTCCATCGCCATGCTGCCGAGCGCGTCGATGAGCATCTGCACCCGGACCTGCTGCGCCGCGTCGATGGCGGCGGGCCCCGAGCTGAGCACCGTCAGCGACCCGAAGAGCGACGGATCCTCCAGCACGGCGGCCCGGCTCACCAGACCGCCGAACGAATGCCCCAGCAGATGCACCCCGCGCGACGCGTCCAGGGCCCGCGCCTGCGCCAGTACGTCCTGCGCCAACTCGGCCTGCGCGTAAGCCGGTTCGGCGCGCGGCCCGCCGGTCTCGTGCTGCCCGCGCCCGTCGACGGCGACCACCCGGAACCCGGCGGCGGCGAGCGGAGCGAGCAGCCCGATGAAGTCCTCCTTGCTGCCGGTGAACCCGGGCACCAGCAGCGCCACCCCCACGGGTGCACCGTCCGGCCCGGCCTCGTGCACGGCGAACTCCCCGCGCCGGGTGGAGAGTCGGTACGCCTCGGCGCACCGGGGCAACGTCAACGTGGGGGGCCTGCTCATGCCCCGAGGCTATCCGCCCGGCAGCCGGACACCCGCCACCCGCCCCCGGCAGGCACTCCACCGGCGGGCGGCCGGCCGGGGCGGCGCCCGTCCCCGGCATGCCGATGGCCCGGCCCCCGCCACTCGGGCAGGGACCGGGCCACCGGCAACGGATCAGCTCTCCGGCGCGGCCTCGGCGGGCGCGGCCTTCTTCGCCGCGGTCTTGCGGACCCGCTTCGGCTTGGCGGCCGGTGCCTCGTCGGCGGCGGCTTCGGCGCCCGCCGCGACGGCCTTGGTGGCCGCCTTCCGCGTCCGCTTCGGCTTGACCTCGGCCGCATCGGCGGCCGGGGCGGTGTCCGCTGCGGCCTTCGCGGCGGCCGTCTTGCGGACCCGCTTCGGCTTGGCGGGAGCGGCGTCCGCGCCCTCGGCGGTGTCCAGGGCGTCCGCCGCCGCGGTCTTCTTGGGCGCCGCGGTCTTGCGGACCCGCTTCGGCTTCACGGCCGGGGCCTCGTCCGCCGGGGCATCCGCCACGGACGGCGCGACCGGCGCGGCCTCCGCCACGGTGGCCGGCTCCGCAGCGGCCTTGGCCGTGCTCCGGGTACGCCGACGCGGCTTGGTCACGGTCTCCGCGGTGTCGACCGCGGCCACCGCATCCGCCGCGGGCGCCGCGTCCGTCACGGCATCCGCCACGACCGCGCTGTCGGCAGCCGCCTTGGTGCCCCGGGTACGCCGACGGCGCGGCTTGGCCTCGGCGGCCGGAGCGTCATCGGCCGGAGCGTCCAGGGCACGGTCCGCTTCCGCCGTCCCGGCCGCGGTGTCCCGCGCCTCGTCGGACCTGGCGGCCGGGCGGGCCGCCGCGTTCCCCTGGCCGGACCTGGTGCGACGCCGGCGCCGCGGCTGGCGCGGCCCGTCGGTGCCTTCGGCGGGCGCCGAGCCCTCCGCCGCGTCCAGCGCGTCATCGGCCCGCGCCGCGGGAACGGCCGTGCCGTCCACCGACGCGCCGCCACGGGTCCGCCGCCGCTGCCGCGGGGTCCTGGTCCGCTGCGGGCGCTCCTCGACGACCGCCGCCGCGGGCCCCCGGGCACCGCGCCCGCGGCCCCCGGTCTCGCCCAGGTCCTCGACCTCTTCGGCGGCGAGCCCGGCGCGGGTGCGCTCGGCGCGCGGCAGGACACCCTTGGTGCCCGCCGGAATGTGCAACTGCTCGTAGAGGTGCGGGGAGGTGGAGTACGTCTCCTCCGGCTCGTCGAACGGCAGGTCGAGCGCCTTGTTGATCAGCTTCCAGCGCGGGATGTCGTCCCAGTCGACGAGGGTGACCGCGGTGCCCTTGGCGCCCGCGCGGCCGGTGCGGCCGATGCGGTGCAGGTAGGTCTTCTCGTCCTCGGGGGACTGGTAGTTGATGACGTGCGTCACGCCCTCGACGTCGATGCCGCGGGCGGCGACGTCGGTGCAGACCAGGACGTCGACCTTGCCGTTGCGGAAGGCGCGCAGCGCCTGCTCGCGGGCGCCCTGGCCGAGGTCGCCGTGCACCGCGCCGGACGCGAAGCCGCGCCGGGCGAGCTGGTCGGCGATGTCCGCCGCGGTCCGCTTCGTGCGGCAGAAGACCATGGCCAGGCCACGGCCGTCGGCCTGGAGGATGCGGGCGACCATCTCCGGCTTGTCCATGGAGTGCGCGCGGAAGACGTGCTGCTCGGTGTTGGCGACGGTCTGGCCCTCGTCGTCCGGCGCGGTGGCGCGGATGTGCGTGGGCTGCGACATGTAGCGGCGGGCCAGCGAGATGACCTGGCCCGGCATCGTCGCGGAGAACAGCATCGTCTGCCGCTTCGCCGGCAGCAGCTGGATGATCTTCTCGACGTCCGGCAGGAAGCCGAGGTCGAGCATTTCGTCGGCCTCGTCCAGGACCAGGCTCTTGACCTGCGAGAGGTCGAGCTTCTTCTGGCCCGCGAGGTCGAGCAGCCGGCCCGGGGTGCCGACGACGACGTCGACGCCCTTCTTCAGCGCCTCGACCTGCGGCTCGTAGGCACGGCCGCCGTAGATCGCCAGGACCCGGACGTTGCGCACCTTGCCGGCGGTGAGCAGGTCGTTGGTGACCTGCTGGCACAGCTCGCGGGTGGGGACGACGACGAGGGCCTGCGGCGCCTCGGTCAGCTGCTCGGGCCTGGACCGGCCGGCCTCGACGTCCGCCGGGACCGTGACGCGCTCCAGGAGCGGCAGGCCGAAGCCCAGGGTCTTGCCGGTGCCGGTCTTGGCCTGGCCGATGACGTCGCTGCCGGAGAGGGCGACGGGGAGCGTCAGCTCCTGAATGGGAAAGGGGGAAACGATGCCGACGGCTTCAAGGGCCTCGGCGGTCTCGGGGAAAATCCCGAGGTCTCGGAACGTAGACAGAATCTTGCCTCTTCTGTGAGACGCGGCGTGAGGCGGCGAAGGGGGTCGTACCGCACCGTCGTACGGGTTCGTACGGGACCGGCCTGACACAGCCGGATGGCGCGGGACCACTGCCAACGCTCAGGCACTCCTGCCGCGAGCGGTGTCCCTCCTGCTTGCGCGTACGTCTTCTCGCTACGCGCCACAGGGGAGGGCGGTCGGTTTGGAGCCGATCGGGCCACCGACCGGGCATCCGCATTCGTGGAACGACCCACCGATACTCGGCGGGCCCAATACCACTGTACCCCGGATGCGGCGTGGCATCCGAAGGCTTGTATGAGTGACAAACGGAACACGCCCCCTGGTTGCCCCGGCGAGCCGGGTCGCCGGAGCCGCCCGACGGCTGGTACCGGGCGGCTGCCCAGGGCTTTCCCGGGCCGCGCGGCGGGCTATTGTGCCGGTCATGGAGACGCCAGACAACGCCGCTGCCGACGCGCAGGAACCGACCGGTATCGCCGCCCAGAACTGGGCGCAGGCATCCGCCGAGCCGCATTACCGCGCCGCCGTGATCGACCTGCTGGGCGCGCTCGCGTACGGCGAGCTGTCCGCCTTCGAGCGGCTGGCCGAGGACGCCAAGCTCGCGCCGACGATGGACGACAAGGCCGAACTGGCCAAGATGGCATCGGCGGAATTCCACCACTTCGAGCGGTTGCGGCAGCGCCTCGCCGACATCGAGGCGGAGCCGAACGAGGCGATGGAGCCGTTCGCCGCCGCGCTGGACGAGTTCCACCGCCAGACCGCGCCGTCGGACTGGCTTGAGGGCCTGGTCAAGGCGTACGTCGGCGACTCGATCGCCAGTGACTTCTACCGGGAGGTCGCGGCCCGGCTGGACTCCGACACCCGGGATCTGGTGCTGGCCGTCCTCGACGACACCGGGCACGCGTCGTTCGCCGTCGAGAAGGTGCGGGCCGCGATCGAGGCGGAGCCGCGGGTCGGCGGGCGGCTCGCGCTGTGGGCGCGGCGGCTGATGGGGGAGGCGCTGTCGCAGGCGCAGCGGGTGGTCGCGGACCGTGACGCGCTCTCCACGATGCTGGTCGGCGGGGTGGCCGACGGCTTCGACCTGGCCGAGGTCGGCCGGATGTTCTCGCGGATCACCGAGGCGCACACCAAGCGGATGGCGGCCCTGGGGCTCGCCGCGTAGCGGTGACGGCACGGCACACGGCGCGGCCCCGGACCTTCAAGGTCCGGGGCCGCGCCGCTGCGTTTCAGACGGCGGCGGATCTGCCGAGCCCGCTGCGCGGCGGGCGCACCAGGACCGAGAGCAGCGCCGCGCCCACGGCGAGCGCGGCGGCCATCACCTGGACGGGGTGACCGGGGCCGAGGATCGACCGGGTCAGCAGTGCGCCGAGGAGTGCGGCACCGGGTCCGGTGGCCAGCGTCAGGGTGCGCGAGGGAAAGCGGTCCGGCAGACGGCGCGTGGCGACCAGGGCGATGGCGAATCCGGCGATCAAGGCGCCGAGCGCTTCCCAGATCATGCTGTTCCCTCCCGCGTGACAAGGCCGATCGGACGAACAAATCCGGTCGTAGGCGGTCGTACCCAGGGGCCACCCAGAGCAACCCTCATGGCCACGATCGGCTGCCTGATCGGAGCAGAGCCTGTGTCCTGGATCCCGGCCGGGCGGCGGGAGCGGGCCTGAACAGCAGCGAGCGGCGGCCGGGAGGAAATCCTCCCGGCCGCCGCCGGTGTCCTGCGGGCGCCTGTACGGCGCCCCGGTTCAGAGCGCCCCGAAACCGACCTTGCGGACCGACTGCTCGCCGATCTCCACGTAGGCCAGCCGGTCCGACGGGACCAGAACCTTACGGCCGTGCTCGTCCACCAGGCTCAGCAGCGGCGACTTGCCGCCCAGGGCGTCGGCTACGGCGCCCTCCACCTCTTCGGCAGACTGCGCGCTCTCCAGAACGATCTCGCGGGGCGCGTGCTGCACGCCGATCTTGACCTCCACGGCTGATGTCCCTCCGACGGTCAGTTGGGTGCGCGGCCATCCGCGCCGTACGCAGCCACATTAGCCCGGCACGGGGACGCGCAGGGCACCCCGGAGCACGCCGGGAGCGAACACGGTCAGTGTGTGTCGATGCCGTGCAGCGGGAATCCCGCGATGCCCTTCCAGGCGAGCGAGGTCAGCAGGCCGACCGCGGTGTCGCGCGGCACCTTGCTCTCGGACGACAGCCAGTAGCGGGCCACCACCTGCGAGACCCCGCCCAGGCCCACGGCCAGCAGCATCGACTCGTCGCGCGAGAGGCCGGTGTCCTCGGCGATCACCGCGCTGATCGCCTCGGCGCACTCCAGCGAGACCTTGTCCACCCGCTCGCGCACGGCCGGCTCGTTGGTCAGGTCCGACTCGAAGACCAGCCGGAACGCGCCGCCCGGGTCCTCGACGTACGCGAAGTAGGCGTCCATCGTCGCCGCGACGCGCTGCTTGTTGTCGGTCGTCGACGCCAGCGCCGTGCGCACCGAGTGCAGCAGCGATTCGCAGTGCTGGTCGAGGAGCGCGAGATAGAGGTCGAGCTTGCCGGGGAAGTGCTGGTAGAGGACCGGCTTGCTCACCCCGGCCCGTTCGGCGATGTCGTCCATCGCGGCGGCGTGGTAGCCCTGCGCGACGAACACTTCCTGTGCCGCGCCGAGAAGCTGGTTGCGCCGTGCTCGGCGTGGCAGGCGTGTGCCCCGCGGGCGTGCCGCCTCGGTCTGCTCGATGGCGCTCACGCTGCCTCCCAGAAGTCGTTCCGTACGCGGCACGCGCAAGATGGTGCACCGCGCCCGCCATCGTACTTTTGGGTAACCCGGCTGTGCGTGGTCGGAGCCGAGAAAATCTGGTCCGGACCCTTGTCAGAAGCTGACATAACCCCCCAGCTCATCGGTATTCGTCTTCGTTGAGGTCCACGATGCGGGACTGTTCGGCGCGGTCCGCCTCGTTCGCGGAGTCCGGGTCGGAGCCCGCCGGGGTGATGTCGCGGTGCTGTGTGACGTCCGCGTGCTGCTCGGCGGTGTCGGCCTCCGGTGATTCCATGCCGGACTCCGTGCCGTTCTGTGCGGTCTCCTCGTCCTCGAAGGTGTCCGGATCTGTCGGGTCGACGGGCATGATCGCTCCCTTTCCCGCCGGCCGGCACTGCCGGGCGGCGCCTGGTGCGCGTCAGGGGCCGGGAACGCCCTTGGTATGAGCGTAGGAGAGTGGCCCCCCGGGCGCGATGCGATGTGTGACGGCGGACACACGGGCACGTGCGTGATCATCTCGTAACATCGACGGCATGTCTTCGACCGAGTCGCCGGGCACCGGGACCGCCGCCCTCCCGGTGCCGCCAGTTGGCCCCGGCGGACCGGATGAGGCCGACGAGGCGGTGCGCACCGTGACCCTGCCGGGGCTGACGCTGACCGTCCGCGCGCCGGTCGCGACCCCGGGGGACGGCCCGCCGCAGACGGCCGGCGCGGGCGGCGGCGAGCGGGAGCCCGCCCTCTACCTCCACGGTCTCGGCGGCTCCTCGCAGAACTGGTCGGCGCTGATGCCGCTGCTCGCCGACCGGCTGGACGGCGAGGCGCTCGATCTGCCGGGCTTCGGCGAGGCCCCGCCGCCGGACGACGGCAACTACTCCGTCTTCGCGCAGGCGCGCGCCGTCATCCGCTACCTCGACGCCTCCGGGCGCGGCCCCGTCCACCTCGTCGGCAACTCCATGGGCGGCGCGGCGGCGACCCGGGTGGCGGCGGCCCGCCCCGACCTGGTCCGCACCCTGACGCTGATCTCGCCCGCGCTGCCCGAGCTGCGACCGCAGCTGACGGCCGTGCCCACCGCGCTGCTCGCGGTCCCCGGCGCGGCCGGTCTGTTCTGCCGCCTCACCCGGGAATGGACACCCGAGCGCCGCACCCGCGAAGTGCTGGCGCTCTGCTACGGCGACCCCGCGCGGATCACGCCCGACGGGTTCCGCGCCGCCGTCACCGAGTACGCCAGGCGGCTCGAACTCCCCTACTTCTGGGACGTGATGGAGCGTTCCGCGCGCGGCCTGGTGAACGCGTACACGCTCGGCGGGCAGCACAATCTGTGGCGTCAGGCCGAGCGGGTAATGGCGCCCACCCTTCTCGTCTACGGTGGGCGCGACCGTCTGGTCTCCTGCCGGATGGCGCGACGGGCGGCCAGGGCGTTCGGCGGCTCGCGGCTGCTGACACTTCCGGAGGCGGGCCACGTGGCGATGATGGAATACCCGAAGACGGTGGCCCGTGCCATCCGCGAGCTGCTCGACGAGACGACCGCCGACGCGGGCAGGAGCTGACACGACCGGTGGGACGCCACAGCCGCACAGGGGCACAGAACGGGGACGACACCACGGGGACGGCCGGGCCGCACGGCGCCGCGGCGGCGGGTCCGCAGGACCACGCGCCGGCGGCGGGTCCTGGCACCGGCCGCCGCAGGCGCGGGCCCGACGACGCCGAGCAGCCGCGCCCCGGAGGCGGCCGGCCGCAGAGCGCGGTGCGGGCACCCCGCGGGCCGTGGCGCGAGACGGTGCGCGGCGGCCATCCCGAACAGCGTGAGCCGGGCGGCGGCTGGGGGCTGCCCCCTTCGGTGCCAGGTGCCTCGGCGCCGGGGCCGCCCGCCGCCCGCCGGGGGTCCGTGCAGGGCGCCCCGAGGGTGCCGCGCCCGCGTGCCGCGGAACCGGACGGCAGGCCCGGCGCGCCCGCGGCGGGGACGGTCAACACCGGTGCGGTGAGCGGGAGTTCGGACGATGTCGGCGGGTGCCCTGTGCTCGGTACGCCGCCGGGCGCGGACGGGGCGACACCCGGACCGCGGCGCGAGTACCTGGAGGCGTTCCCCGCCGACGAGGGCACGGACGCCGCGGGCGGCGGCCGGGGAGCGGCGGCGGAGCCGGACGGCGCGGAGCCGGACGAGGCGGCGCCGGGCGGCCGGCTGCCGGCGGGCGGGATACCGGACGGCGGGCGGTTCACCGGGCGTTCGGTGGTCTTCGACCGGGAGGCGCCCGGCGCGCCCCGGCCGGGGGACGGGGCCGTGGACGGCGGAACGGCGCAGGACGGGGGGCCCGGGGGCGAAGGCGAGGAAGCGGAGCGGGTCGCGGTACCGGCCGGCGCGGGGGAGGCCGCGCGGACCGAGGAAGGCAGGAAGGGCGGTATGGGCCGTACGCTCACCGGTGTGGCGGCTGCGGCCGTGACGACGGTGCTCGCCGTGGTCGTCGCGGGCCAGGTCGCCGACCAGCGGGACGGCGGCGGTCCCCAGGCGAACAGCGGCCAGGATCCGGCCGACCCGTCGGGATCGCGGTCGCAGGCCCGCCCGCCGCAGGACGCCAAGCCCGCCTCGTACGAGCAGCGGATGGCCAAGCCCCTGCCGCTGGACGCGCAGCTGACCGCTTCGGGGCACTTCACGCCGGCCGGTGGCGCCGCGAAGGCCCCCGGGCGCGGCAAGGTGCTCCGCTACCGCGTGGACGTCGAGGACGGCATGCCGCTGGACGGCGCGCTGTTCGCCGACGCGGTGCACAAGACCCTCAACGACGACCGGAGTTGGGCGCACGGCGGGACGCGGACCTTCGAGCGGGTCGCGTCCGGCGACGCCGATTTCGTGATCTCGCTGGCGAGCCCGGGTACCACCGCGAAGTGGTGCGCGAAGTCCGGCCTCGACACGTCCGAGGAGAACGTCTCCTGCGACTCGGCGGCGACGGACCGCGTGATGATCAACGCCTACCGCTGGGCGCAGGGCGCGAAGACGTACGGCCCGGACAAGCTGTTCGCCTACCGGCAGATGCTGATCAACCACGAGGTCGGCCACCGGCTCGGGCACGATCACGAGGTCTGCGGCGCGCCGGGCGCACTGGCGCCGGTGATGATGCAGCAGACGAAGTTCCTGACGACGGACGGTGTGACCTGCCGGCCCAACGCCTGGCCGTATCCCACCGGGAAGTGAGCCGACGGGCGGGTGTGCCGGGTCCGTTGAGCGGCCGGGCGTCAGGCGGCGGGGCGCGCCGTGGAGTGGCATCCGGGCGGGTATGAGACGAGGTGTCTCTCATGGCGAGATGCCTTGCCAGGAATCGCAAATTCGTTCAATGATCTGCCCATGCCGCACCGTCACGCCGTCACCCTCGCCGCCATAGAACTGGCGCTGATCGGCGTGTCCGTGCAGTCCGTCGCCGACATCGACTGTCGCTGAGGCCCTCCCCGGTTCCGCAGAGCACCGCAGCAACCACGCAGTTCACCCTGCGCGGCGGCGGGCACCTCTGTGGCCGGGCCCCTTCCCCGCGTATCCGCGTGACCGATCCGTCCACGCCTCCGCAGGGGCGGCCTCGCGCGTCACGCGCCTTCCCTGCCGCCTTCTGCGGGTGCCCCGCTGTGAAAGGCGAAACCCGTCATGGCCGAAGCGGCCCACTCCCATCCCGAACCCAGGCCCCGCCGTGCCCCCCGCACCGCGCGCCGTGTCACCGCGGCCGCGGTGGGTGTCGCGCTGGCCGGCGGTGCCGTGGCCTGCGGCCCCGAGGACGGTGGCGCGCAGGCAGGAGCGCCGCAGAAGGGCGGCACGCTGACCGTCCTCAACTCCAAGCCGCAGAGCAACTTCGACCCCGCCCGGCAGTACACATCGGGCGGCGGCAAGGTCCCGACCCTGGTGTTCCGCACGCTCACCACCCGCCACCGCGAGAACGGCGCGGCGGGCGCCAAGGCCGTACCCGACCTCGCCACCGACACCGGGCGGCCCAGCAAGAACGCCACCGTGTGGACGTACACCCTCAAGGACGGCCTGAAGTTCGAGGACGGGTCGCCGATCACCAGCGCGGACATCAAATACGGCATCGAGCGGTCCTTCGCCGCCGAACTGTCGGGCGGCGCGCCCTATTTGCGGGACTGGCTGGTCGGCGGCGAGAAATACCAGGGGCCTTACAAGGACACGTCGAAGGACGGTCTGAAGTCCATCGAGACGCCGGACGACAAGACCCTGGTGTTCCACCTGAAGAAGCCCGAAGGTGAATTCCCGCTGCTGGCGACGCAGACTCAGTTCGCACCGGTGCCGAAGAAGAAGGACACCGGCACGAAATACGAGGAACACCCCATCTCATCCGGCCCCTACAAGGTCGTCAAGAACACCGGGGACGGCGAGCGCATTCTGCTGAAGCGCAACGAGCACTGGTCGGAGAAGACCGACAAGGAACGGCACGCCTACCCGGACACCATCGACGTGAAGTCCGGTCTCGACTCCGCCGTCATCAACCAGCGGCTGTCCACCGGAGCCGGCGCCGACGCCGCCGCGGTCACCACCGACACCAACCTCGGGCCCGCCGAACTCGCCCAGATCGCCGGGGACAAGGACCTCCAGAAGCGGGTCGGCACCGGCCACTTCGGCTACACCAATTACCTGGCCTTCAACCCGAAGGTGAAGCCCTTCGACAATCCGAAGGTCCGGCAGGCGATCTCCTACGCGGTCAACCGGCAGAGCGTCGTCAACGCGGCGGGCGGCTCCTCGCTCGCCGAGCCCGCCACCACCTTCCTGCCGAACCAGAAGACCTTCGGCTACACCGGAGCCGACCCCTTCCCCGCGGGGAAGACCGGAAATCCGGAAAAGGCCAGGGAACTCCTCAAGGAAGCGGGCTACAAGAACGGGCTGAGCATCACCCTCACCCACTCCACGGCCAAGAACTTCGAAACCAGCCCGGAAATCGCCACCGCCGTCCAGGAAGCCCTCAAAAAGGCCGGCATCACCGTCAAACTCGCCGGTCTTGAGGACAACGACTACCAGGACAAGGTCCACACCCTCAAGGACGAACCCGGCCTGTTCATCGGCGGCTGGGGCGCCGACTGGCCCTCCGGCGGCCCGTTCCTCGCGCCCATCTACGACGGCCGGCAGATCGTCAAGGACGCCTACAACTTCAACCACGCGCGGCTCGACGACCCGGCGGTCAACCACGAGATCGACGAGATCAACAAGCTCACCGACCTCGACGCGGCGGCCGGGCGCTGGGGCGCCCTGGACAAGAAGATCGGCGAACAGGCGCTGTCCGTACCGCTCTTCCACCCCGTCTACAAGCGGCTCTACGGCAAGAACATCAAGAACATCGTGATCAGCGACTGGGATGGCGTCCTCGACATCTCGCAGGTCGCGGTCAAGTAAGGCCGGCAGGAAGAACGTGAGCGACACCCAGGAATCCGGAGCATGGCGGCGGCTGCGCGCCCGCCCGTCGGCCGTCGTGGCCGCCGCCGTGCTCGCGGTCCTCGCCCTCCTCGCCATCGGCGCACCGCTGCTGTCGGCGCTGGAGGGCCAGGACCCCACCACCTACCACGACCAGCTCATCGACTCCGCCCGCGGCGGCGTCCCGACCGGCTCCTTGGGCGGGATCAGCGCCGACCACTGGCTGGGTGTCGAACCCGGCACCGGCCGCGACCTGTTCTCCCGGCTGCTGTACGGCGCCCAGGTCTCCCTGCTGGTCGCGCTCGGCGCCACCGTCGTGCAGGTGGTGATCGGCGTCGTTGTCGGCCTGGCCGCCGGCCTCGGCAACCGGTTCCTCGACTCCGTCCTCAGCCGCTTCACCGACGTGCTGGTGGCGCTGCCGATGCTGGTCTTCGCCGTCGGGCTGACCGCCGTCGTCCCCGCGGAATTCCCCCGCCCGCTGCTGCTGATCGTCGTCATCGGACTGCTCAACTGGGGCGGCATGTCCCGGATCGTGCGGGCCCAGACGCTGTCCCTGAAGAAGCTCGACCATGTCGCGGCGGCCCGGCTCGGCGGCTCGGGGCCCTGGCGGGTGGCCCGCCGCGAACTGCTGCCCGCGCTCGCCGCGCCGGTGATCACCTACGCGGCGATCCTGGTGCCGTCCAACATCGTCGTCGAGGCGTCCCTGTCGTTCCTCGGCATCGGCGTCAAACCCCCCACCTCCTCCTGGGGACAGATGCTGTCCACCGCCACCACGTGGTTCCGCGCCGACCCGACGTACGTCCTGCTGCCCGCCGCCTGCCTGTTCGTGACCGTGCTCGCGTTCACCGTGCTGGGCGACGCGGTGCGCGGCGCACTCGACCCGCGCGAGCGCTCCCGCCTGCGGGTGGGCGTCCGCGGCCCCGGCCCGCGCCGGACCCGCAAACCGGCCGCCGCCGCGGCACCGGACACGACGAAGGGAGCCGCCCGATGACCGGCTACGTGCTGCGCCGACTGGGCGGCGCACTGATCGTCCTCTTCCTGCTCTCCGCCCTGGTCTACCTCCTCTTCTACGTCGCGCCCGGCGACCCCGCCAAGCTCGCCTGCGGGCCCCGCTGCAACGTCGAACAGATCCGCCAGGTCCGCGAACAACTGCACCTCGGCGAACCGCTGCTCCAGCAGTACCTGCACTTCCTCCAGGGCATCGTCGCCGGCCGCGACTACTCCACCGGCACCGGCGTCCTGCACTGCCAGGCACCCTGCCTCGGCCTCTCGTACCAGAACGACCAGCCGGTCACCACGCTCCTCGCGTCCCGGCTGCCGGTCACCGCATCCCTCGCGCTCGGCGCCATGGTGCTGTGGCTGCTGCTCGGCGTCGGCACCGGACTGCTCTCCGCCCTGCGCCGCGGCGGCACCACCGAACGGGTCCTGACCGTGCTGACGCTGGCCGGCACCGCCACCCCCGTCTTCATCACCGGACTGCTGCTCCTGATGGTGTTCTGCGCCGCCCTCCAGTGGCTGCCGTTCCCCACGTACGTGCCGCTGACCGAAGACCCCGAACAGTGGGCCTGGAACCTGCTGCTCCCCTGGACGGCGCTGGCCCTGCTCGAATCCGCCAAGTACGCCAGGCTGACCCGCTCCGCCACCCTGGAGACGCTGGCCGAAGACCACATCCGCACCTTCCGCGCCTACGGTCTGCGCGAGCGCACGGTCATCGGCAAGCACGCGCTGCGCGGCGCCCTGCCCCCGGTCATCGCGCTCAACGCCATCGACCTCGGCACCATGTTCGGCGGCGCGATGCTCACCGAGACCCTCTTCGGCCTGCCGGGCATCGGCCGGCTCACCGTCCAGTCGGTGCGCACCGTGGACCTCCCGGTGGTGGTCGGCGCGGTCCTCGGCATCGGCGCCGCCGTCGTCATCGCGGGCGCCATCGCCGACGTCCTGTACGCACTCGCCGACCGAAGGGTGACCCTGTCATGACCGCCGACCTGGTCGAGGTCCGCGACCTCGCGATCACCTTCCCCGGGGACACCGGCGACGGCGTACGGGCCGTCGACGGCCTGTCGTTCACCCTCGCGCCCGGCGCCGCCCTGGGCATCGTGGGGGAGTCGGGCTCCGGCAAATCGACCGCCGCCGCGGCCCTGCTCGACCTGCACCGGGGCACCGGCGCCCGGGTCGAAGGCACCGTACGGGTCGACGGCACCGACGTCCTCACGGCCCCGGACGCCGCCCTGCGCACGCTGCGCGGCGGCACCGCGGCGATGATCTTCCAGGACCCGCTGTCCTCGCTCGACCCCTACTACGCCATCGGCGACCAGATCGCCGAGGTGCACCGGATCCACCGGCCCGGCACCTCACGCCGCGCCGCACGGGCCCGCGCGACCGCCGCACTCGACCGGGTCGGCATCCCGGACGCCGCCCGGCGCGCCCGCAGCAGGCCGCACGAGTTCAGCGGCGGGATGCGGCAGCGCGCCCTGATCGCGATGGCGCTGGCCTGCGAGCCGCGCCTGCTGATCGCCGACGAGCCGACCACCGCGCTCGACGTCACCGTCCAGGCCCAGATCCTCGACCTGCTGCACACCCTGCGGGCCGAGACCGGCATGGGACTGCTGCTGGTCACCCACGACCTCGGCGTGGTCGCGGGCAGCGTCGACGAGGTCCTGGTGATGCGGGGCGGGCGGGCCGTCGAACGCGGCCCGGTCGGCGAGGTGCTGGGCGCGCCCCGGGAGCCGTACACCAAGGACCTGCTCGCCGCCGTGCCCCGCATCGAGACGGCGCGCGGGGGAGCGGATGCCGGGGCGCGGCCACCGGCGGCGGTGCCCGCGCCGCGCACCGCCACCCTGCGGGCCACCGACCGGCCGGCCGCGGCTCCCGGCCCCGGCACCCCCGACGCCGCCCTGCCGCTGCTCGAAGCGGCCGGGCTGCGCCGGGAGTTCGGCCGCCGGGGCCACCGCACCACCGCCGTCGCGGACGTCTCGCTGACGGTACGGGCGGGCGAGACCCTCGGGCTCGTCGGCGAATCCGGCAGCGGCAAGACCACCGTCGGCCGGATGCTGGTCCGCCTCCTGGACCCCACGGCTGGCACACTGCACTACGAAGGCCGCGACATCGGCGGTCTCGGCGAGCGCGCCCTGCGCCCGCTCCGCGGCGACCTCCAGATGGTCTTCCAGGACCCGGTCTCCTCGCTCAACCCCCGGCGCACCATCGGCGAATCGGTCGCCGACCCGCTGCGCGCGGCGGGCGGCACCGACGACGCCGAGATCAGGCGCCGGGCACGGGAACTGCTGGAGCGGGTCGGCCTCGACCCGGCGTGGTACCACCGCTACCCGCACGAGTTCAGCGGCGGCCAGCGCCAGCGCGTCGGCATCGCCCGCGCCCTGGCCCCCTCGCCCCGGCTGCTGGTCTGCGACGAACCGGTCTCCGCGCTCGACGTGACGACCCAGGCCCAGGTGATGGCCCTGCTCGGCGAACTCCGCCGTGACCTGGGCCTCTCCATGGTGTTCATCGCCCACGACCTGGCGGTCGTCCGTGCGGCCAGCGACCGGGTCGCGGTGATGCGGGCCGGTCACGTCGTGGAGGAAGGACCGGTCGACGCCGTGTACGACAACCCTCAACACCCCTACACACAAGGGCTGTTGGCGGCAGTGCCGGTCCTCGATCCGCGGATCGCCGCCGACCGGAGGGCGCGCCGCGTGGCCGCCTGAGCGGCGGGGCGGACTCCGTGCCGTCCGGCGGTCGCCCGCACGGCGCCGGGCAGACGGTACGGATCCGCTTTATCGCGCCGAAACGCCTCGTGGGGCGGAAAGTCACGAGCGTTCACCCCTTCCGGTGGTGCGACGGACAACCGTCCATCGCGCCACCGGCCCTTTTGCATAGCGTCTCCCTGGAGCTGACGGCCGGGCCGTCGGGCCGCAAACGACGAAATCGAGGACGGGGGGTGCACTCGTGCGCATCGGACTGCTCACCGAGGGTGGTGATCCCTACGCGCCGGGTGAGTCGTACCTGTGGTGCGACCGGCTCGTACGGGGGCTCACGGGCCACGAGTTCGACATCTACGCCCTCACCGACGGCACCCACCGGGCGGCAGGGCACTGCCCCGCACCGCCGCCGCAGGTCCGCCGGGTACGCCGCGCCGCGCTGGACGGCCCGGCGCCCACCGGACAGGACCGCCGCCACGACGACCGCCACCGGCACCCCGCCCGCCGCGAACGCCGCCGCTTCGCCCAGCACTTCGGCGACCTCGCCGCCGCCTTCACCGCCCCCGGCACGCAGACCGGTGCCGCCGCGACGGACCCCGCCACCGGCGAGGCGGACCGTTTCGCCGCAGGTCTCTACGGGCTCGCCGACCTCGCCCGCGACACCCACCTGGCCGCCCTGCTCCGCTCCGACGACACCCTCCGCATCCTGGAACGCGCCTGCCGCGCGCCGGGCGCACTCCCCGCCGCGCACGCCGCCCAGGTCCCCGACCTGCTGGCCGTCACCGACCACGTCTCCCGCGCGCTGCGCCCCCTCTCCCTCGACTGGTACGGCGGCGACGGCACCCCCGGGCTCGCCGCCGCCGACCTCTGCCACACCACGTCCACCGGACCCGCCGCCCTCCCGGGCCTGCTGGCCAAACGCTTCTTCGGCACCCCGCTCCTGGTCACCGAGTACGGCGCACGGCTGCGCGAGCACTACCTCGCCCGCGCCACCACCCCCCTCAGCGCCCCCGTACGCGCCCTGCTCGCCGCCTTCCGCAAGGCGCTCGCCGCCGAGACCTACGCCCAGGCGGCGCTGATCACCCCGGGCCACACCCGCACCCGCCGCTGGCAGGAACGCTGCGGCGCCGACCCGGCCCGGCTGCGCACCGTCCACCCCGGCCTGGACGCCGCGCCGTTCGCCGCGGTCCCCGACGCCGCGGCCGACGACTCCGCGACCCTGATGTGGGTCGGCGCCGTCGAACCCGCCAAGGACCTCGTCGGACTCCTGCACGCCTTCGCCGCCGTCCGCACGGCCGTACCGCACGCCACCCTGCGCCTCATCGGCGGGCCGTCCGACGACCCGGAAGCGCCCGGCTACCTCGCGCACTGCCGGGCGCTGGCCGGGCAGCTCTTCCCCGGCGGCGCCGCGGGTACCGGCACCGCCGCCCGGAGTCCGGTCAGCTTCGAGGAGACCGGCGGGCCCGCGGCACCGACCCCGGCCGACGCCTACGCGTCCGGCACCGTCCTCGTCCTCCCCAGCCGCGCCGAGGACTTCCCGCGCCCCCTGGTGGAGGCGATGTTCTGCGGACGCGCCACGGTCTCCACCGACGTCGGCGCCGTCTGCGAAGTCATCGGCGGCACCGGCCTCGTCGTCCCCGCCCGCGACCCCCGCGCCCTCGCCGACGCCTGCTGCGCCCTGCTCCGCGACCCCGCCCGCCGGGCCAGGCTCGGCGCCGCGGCCCGCGCGCGGGCGCTCGAACTGTTCACCACCGAGCGGAACACCGCGGCGTTCCGCGGCATCTACCTCGAACTGATCTCCCGCGCGCCCGCCCGCCCCGCCGCACCCCACGCCGCCCGAACCCCCGCCGCGCCGCGGCCCTTCGCCCGGCCCGCCGAGGCCCACGTACCCGGCCACTGGGCCGCCCCCGGCACCGCCGCCCGCCCCGCGGCCCGCACGCCGAGCTGGGCCGCACCGGGACCGCACCGCCCGGCGGCAGCGGCGAGAGGAGACCGGACATGACCGCCCCGCACACGGAACCCACCGCATCGCCGCACACCGGAAACCCCCGCACCCCGGACGCCACGGCCCCCGACGGCGCCGCGCGCCCGCCGCGGCGCGGCCCCGCCGACCCCGTACGGATCCTGATGTACCGTCACCGCGCGCTGTGCGAACGCGCCGTCGACGCCCTGGAGATCGCGGCCCGCCTGGAGGCGCACGGCGTCACCGACCGCACCGCCGCCCGCTTCCGGCACCGCGACGTCTTCTCCCTCGCCGAAGAGCTGTACGCCCGGGTGCCGCGCGCCGCGGCCGGCCCCCCGGTACCGCAGACCGAGCCCGCCCAGCGGTCCCTGACCGTCCGCGCGGCGCTCCACCTGCTGCCCGGCGCGCTCTGCGCGGCCACCCTCGCCGCCACCGCCGCCGCCCGGCCCGTCTCCCCCCTCGTCCGCCCCGCGACGGCCACCGCGGGCGCCGTACTCGTCGTCCTCGCCGTACGGCTGTGCATCCGTACCGGTCCGCTGCGCGCACGGCAGCCGGGCGGCGGCTCACCGGTCGCCGTACTGTCCGCCGCCTGGCTCACCGGCTACGCCCTCTTCGGCGACCGGCTGCTGACCCAACTCCTCTCCGGCACAACGGACTTGACGCTCGGGCCGTCGCCGCAGGCCACCGCCACCGCGCTGGCCCTGGCCTGCGCCGTCGCGCCCGCCGCCTGGTGCGCCCGCTGGTTCGCGGTACGCGGCAGGCGCGGGCTCGCCGCCAGCCGCGGGCTCGGCGAACTCGCCGCCCGGGTACGCCCGTTGCTGCTCGCCGCCACCCTGCTCTTCCTCGCCGCGCAGTGCGCGCTGCTGCTCGGCGCCGGACGGCTCACCGGCGCGGACGGCGGCGCCGTACCGGCCGCCGCGGCCCTCGGCGTCCTGCTCTTCCTCTCCCGGCTGCTCGCCGTCCACGGCTTCCCCGTGGCGGCGGCCGTGGGACCTGCGGTCGCCGCCGTCCTGGAAGCGGCGGCCCCGGCCCTGGCCCTCATCGCCAGGCTCCCCGGCCTCGGTTTCGCCGACCGCCCCGTCGCCGAACTCACCGCGCTCGCAGGGCCGTCCGCCGTCCCTGCCGTGGCCTGCGCCGCCGCCGCGCTCGGCATGCTCGGCCACGCCCTGCGCGCCCTGGCAGGCGCCTGCGCGCACCCGCCCGTCCCCTCCCTCCCGGCCGAGGCGGGCCGCCCGTGACCCTCCGGATATCCACCCCCGCCCGCCCACCGCGGCCCGCACCCCGTGCCCCGTCAGCGCCGGACCGGCCGGGGGCGACGGCGCACCGGCCGCCCACCGCACGTACGGGGACACCGCCGCGCGGCGCCGCGCCGGGTGCCCCGGGTCCGACAGGACCGGCCGGCCTGGGCCCGGGGCACAGCCGCCCCCACCCGCCAGGCGCCCGGCATCCGGCACGCACCCCCATCGCGCCGCCGGGCCCCGCGCCCCCGGTACACCCCGCCGCCGCCCCACGTACGGCCGGCGCCACCCCTTTCGACGCGGACCCCGACCCCCACCGGGCCGCCGTCCCCAGGACGGCCGCCCGTCCGCGGCCGAACCCGACGCATTCCCGCCAACCTGCCTGAGGAGCACCACACATGAACGTCCACCCGACCACACGCCTCGGGGACCGGGGGGTCACACGATGAGGGTCCTGCTCATCGGCGCCAACGGATACCTCGGCCGCTACGTCGCCGACCGCCTGCTCGCCGACCCCGCCGTCCAGCTCACCGTCCTGGGCCGGGGCGACGACGCCGACGTCCGCTTCGACCTCGCCACCGGCAGCCCCGGCGCGCTCACCCGCTTCCTCGACGCCGTGCACCCCGGCGTCGTCGTCAACTGCGCGGGCGCCACCCGCGGCGGCGCCCGCGACCTGACCCGGCACAACACCGTCGCCGTCGCCACGATCTGCGAATCGCTGCGCCGCAGCGGCTGCGGCGCCCGCCTCGTCCACCTCGGCTGCGCCTCCGAATACGGCCCCTCCCAGCCAGGATCCTCCACCGCTGAGGACGCCGTGCCCCGCCCCGGCGGCCCCTACGGCGTCAGCAAGCTCGCCGCCACCGAACTCGTCCTGGGATCCGGCCTGGACGCCGTCGTGCTGCGCGTCTTCTCGCCCGTCGGGCCCGGCACCCCGGCCGGATCCCCGCTCGGCAGGCTCGCCGAGGCGATGCGCCGCGCCATGCAGTCGGGCGACAGCGAACTCAAGCTCGGCGGCCTCGGCGTCCAGCGGGACTTCGTCGACGTACGCGACGTGGCCCGCGCCGTGCACGCCGCCTCGCTGTCCGCCGCGCAGGGCGTCGTCAACATCGGCACCGGCCGCGCCGTGCGGCTGCGCGAGGCCGCATCCGTCCTCGCCAGGGTCGCCGGATTCGGCGGCGCGCTGCACGAACTCGACTCGCCGCCCACCCGGTTGGTCATCCCCGGCCCTTCCCCCGAGCACGGCGGCGCGGCGCCCACCTACCCCTACCCGGACGGCTGCGGCACCTGGCAGCAGGCCGATGTGCGCACCGCGCGCGACCGGCTCGGCTGGCGGCCACGGATCGGACTGGAGGAATCGCTCGCCGACATCTGGATGGAGGCCGCGTGCCGCATCTGACCACCGTGGACACCGCCCGCGCCCCGACCGGCGCGGCGCCGCTGGGGGTCGGCGTCCCGGGCATCGCCCACCCGCTGATCGCGCCCACCGAATGGGCCGGACTGCTGCGGATCTCCCGGGGATTCGTCCCGTCCCGTGACACCCGGTTCGGGCACGCGGGTGTGGCGCCGCTGCACTGGGCGGTGCTCAACGTCTCGAACGGGCCGGGCGCCCGCCCCGACCCGCACTGCCTGCCCGTCGCGGCCCGGCTGCGTGAGACGGGTGTCCGGCTGCTGGGACACCTCGACATGCGGGACGGGGCCAGGCCCCTCGGGGAACTGCTGGCCGACGCGCACCGCTACCTGGAGTGGTACAAGACCGACGGCTTCTGGCTCGACCGCTGTCCCACGGACCGGACGATGCTGCCCGAATCCCGGAGGGTCACCACCGCCCTGCGCACCCTCGTCGACCACTCCTATGTGGTCTTCGGGCACGGCGCGCAGCCCTTCCCCGGCTACGCCGAATCCGCCGACCAGCTCGTCACCTTCGCCGGGCCGTGGGCCGAATACCGCTGGTCACAGGCGGCCGAGTGGACCGCCGACCACCCGCCCGAGAGGTTCTGCCACCTCGTGCACGGCGTGCCGCGCAGCCACCTCGACGAGGCGCTGCGGATCGCCCGTTGGCAGGGCGCCGGCACGGTGTATTTCACCGACCGCAGGGACCGGGGCGGCGACGCCTGGGAAACGCTGCCCGGTTACTGGGACGATTTCGTCTCGCGCATCGGACCGGGTGTCTTGGAATGAAGACGGGCGTGGCAGTGTTACTGGCAGAACAACCGTACTGAATCATCGACCAACCCCCTTGTTGAGGTCTTCCGTGTCGCTGCCACCCCTGGTCGAGCCCGCTTCGGAGCTCACCGTCGACGAGGTCCGCAGGTACTCCCGCCACCTGATCATTCCCGACGTCGGGATGGACGGGCAGAAGCGGCTGAAGAACGCCAAGGTGCTCTGTGTCGGAGCCGGCGGCCTGGGTTCGCCCGCGCTGATGTACCTCGCCGCGGCCGGCGTGGGCACCCTCGGCATCGTGGAGTTCGACGAGGTCGACGAGTCGAACCTCCAGCGCCAGATCATCCACAGCCAGGCGGACATCGGCCGCTCCAAGGCCGCGTCCGCCAAGGACTCGGTCCTGGGCATCAACCCGTACGTCACCGTCAACCTGCACGAAGAGCGCCTGGACTCCACGAACGTCATGGAGATCTTCGCGCAGTACGACCTGATCGTGGACGGCACGGACAACTTCGCCACCCGCTATCTCGTCAACGACGCCTGCGTGCTGCTGAACAAGCCGTACGTCTGGGGTTCGATCTACCGCTTCGACGGCCAGGCGTCGGTGTTCTGGAGCGAGCACGGCCCCTGCTACCGCTGCCTCTACCCGGAGCCCCCGCCCCCCGGCATGGTGCCCTCCTGCGCCGAGGGCGGCGTCCTCGGTGTGCTGTGCGCCTCCATCGGCTCCATCCAGGTCAACGAAGCGATCAAGGTCCTGGCCGGCATCGGCGACCCGCTCGTCGGCCGCCTGATGATCTACGACGCGCTGGAGATGACCTACCGCCAGGTCAAGGTCCGCAAGGACCCCGACTGTGCGGTCTGCGGCGAGAACCCCACCGTCACCGAGCTGATCGACTACGAAGCCTTCTGCGGCGTCGTGTCCGAAGAGGCCCAGGAAGCGGCGATGGGCGCCACGATCACCCCCAAGCAGCTCAAGGAGTGGATCGACGCCGACGAGAAGATCGAGATCATCGACGTCCGCGAGCCGAACGAATACGAGATCGTCTCGATCCCCGGCGCCAAGCTGATCCCGAAGAACGAGTTCCTGATGGGCACCGCACTCCAGGACCTGCCGCAGGACAAGAAGATCGTCCTGCACTGCAAGACCGGCGTCCGCTCCGCCGAGGTACTCGCCGTCCTCAAGTCCGCGGGCTTCGCCGACGCGGTGCACGTCGGCGGCGGCGTCATCGGCTGGGTCAACACCGTCGAGCCGGAGAAGCCGGTCTACTGACGGCCCCCGCCGCAACGCGGCAGAAGCCGGGATCTCCGCACGCCGTACGGTGCGCGGAGATCCCGGCTTCTTCGGTACGCGGGGCGTCGCCGACGAGGAAGCGGCGGACGCGGGCGGGTCAGATCTCGCCCTTCTTCGTCAGGTAGTTGAACGCCACCCAGCCGGGCAGCACCGGCAGCCAGAAGACCATCAGCCGGAACAGCAGCACCGCGGGGAACGCCGTGTCGTAGGTGAGCCCCGACAAGGTCAGCGCACCCATCAACGCGCCCTCGACCGCGCCGACTCCGCCGGGGGTCGGCGCCGCCGAACCCAGCGCGTTCCCGGCGAGGAAGGCGACCGCGATGCTCGCGTAACTCAGCTTGTCGCCACCGCCGAACGCCCGGATCGACGCGTCCAGACACATCACGTTCGCCGCCGTCAGCAGCAGCGTCCCGCCGATACCCGTGATCAGCTTCCGGGGCCGCTGGAGAATGTCCAGCATCCGCGGGACCACCCCCGCGAACAGCGAACGCACCCGGGTGGACACGAACTTGCGCAGCGCGGGCACCGCCGTGACGATCAGCGCCAGCACGGCAGCGGTCAGCAGACCGGCGATGACCGTACGCGACGGGGACAGCTGCGGCGCGTGCTCCGTGCCCGTCAGATAGCCGAAGGTCAGCAGCAGCAGGATGTGACAGCCGAGACCGAACAGCTGGGACGCGCTGACGCTCGCCACCGCCAACCCCGGCCGCACCCCGGCCCGTTGCAGGAACCTGGCGTTGAGCGCCACACCGCCGATCGCGGCCGGCGCCACCAGCTTCACGAAGTTGCCGGCGATCTGCGCGATCATCGTCCTGACGAAGGACACCTTCTCCGTGACGAAGCCCAGCAGGCTCATCGTCGCCGCCAGATAGGTCGTCGCCGAGAAGAACATCGCGACCAGCACCCACGGCCACTCGGCCCGGGTCACCACATCCGTCAGATTGAAGTCGCTGACCTGCGACAGCAGCAGATAGACGGCGAACGCACCGGCGATCCAGGTGATCAGCTTCCGCGGGCTGAGCCGCTCCAGCTTCGCCGGCTCGATCGTCGCCGTCGGCCGGATCAGCAGCACCTGCTGCCGGATCTGGGCCAGCAGATCCTCCTGCCGCGCCTCCTGGGACGCCTCGTCCAGCGCCCGCTTCTCGGCGTTCTTCAGGGCGTTGCGCTCGGCCCGCAGCGCCTTGCGGTCGTGCGCCACCTCCGCGGTCCGCGCCTCACGCGCCTCCTTCGCCGCCCGCGACGCCTCCAGCACCGCGTCCCGCTCCCGCGCCGAGCGCTCCCGCGCCAAATGCCGCAGCGTCGCCCGCGTCGTCCGGCTCAGCGCGATCGGCTGGAGCAGCGGCAGACTGTCGGCGACCGTGTCCGGGCCGAGCACCTCGACGGCCGCGGCCACCGACCGCTCGGCACCCACCCGCAGCCCCAGCGTCGCCAGCAATTGCGCGATGTCCATCCGCAGCACCAGGTCACCCGCGGCGATCTCACCGCCGCGCAGCTCCGTCAGCACGACATCGCCGGAACGATCCACCAGCAGCGCGTCCCCGACCAGCCGCCGGTGCGCGATCCGCCGCGACTGCAACGCCTCGACCTGCCGCCAGGCACTGTGCATCAGCGCGTCGGTGATCTCCTCGTCCGCCAGCGAGTCGAGACCGCGCCCGCCGATGTGCTCGTACACCAGCATCACCGCGTCAGGACCCAGCTCCGACGTGGCGATCAGCTTCGGCGCATTGGCGCCGGCGGCGATGGCCGCGTACGCCAGCAGCGCCTCCTGCTCCAGGGCCTGCCGCAGCGACTGGAGGCTGCGCCGCTGATTGATGCCGCGCAGCGACAGCCGGCGCCAGACCCGGTAGAAGAAGCCCTGCGCCTGCTGCTCACGGTCGACGACCGTCACATCGATCGGCGGTCCTTCCTCCAGCGTCACCAGATAGCGGCGGCCACGGTCGGTGTGCTCGGGACTGCCGGCGTCCTCCGCGCGCAGCGCCGACACCGGACGGAAACCGACCCGGCGAAGACCCGCCAGAAGATGCTGGCCGGTGGGCCGCACATTGGGGGAGCCCACGGCGTAGAGGGTGCCGTACGCCACCGTCCAGCCGATCAGCACGGTCGTGGCGATCGCGAAGGGCGTGGTGTAGCGGCCCACCAGCACCGCGAACGCGTCCAGCAGCAGCACGAACCACATCGCGACCCGCCAGCGCGGCCGGCGGGACATCCCCACCGCCGTCATGTACGCGATGACCGGCGCGAGATAACTGTGCACCGGGGTGGTCAGCGAGCCGTCCTGCATCCGCTGCGTCAACGCCGCCCGGATCGAGTCGGGCGCCGCCTCGGCCACCCACAGGTCCGTGGCCAGCGACACCCCGTGGGCCAGCACGGCGGCCAGCACACCGTCGGCGATCCGCAGCCCGTCGCGTTTGATGAGCCGCTCCACGGCGAACGCCACCGGCACGATCAGCACGGCGACGCTCGACGCGAGCCCGGCGAAGTTGATCAGCAGCCGCGGGGCGGCACCCGCGCCCTTGCCGATGTCGTCCGCCAGCCCCTGCGTGGTGGCGTGCGCGAACGTCGCGAGCGCCAGGACCAGCGCGATCCCCGCGATGCCGAGCAGCAGCCGCAGCAGATCGGACGGCCGGTGGACCCGCGCGGGCAGCAACGGCTCGTCGCCCGATACCCGGTCGACGTGGATCTCACCGCAGCCGCCGCCGTCCGGCGCGGCACGGTGCGACCCGGACCCGGGCACATGCGCACCGACGCCGCACCCGGACGCACCGGCGGGACGCTCGGGCCCCGCGTGCTCCACGTCCGGCTGCGGCCCGGTGCCCTGCTCCCGCTGCCTTCGCTGCTCCTGCTCGTCCTCGTCGTGCCCCTCGCGGTGCGCGGGCTCTGCGGGCCCTTCCGGCCTCTCGGACGCCTCGGGTCGTTCGGCCTTCTCGATCGTGCTCGCCTTTTCGGTCGCGGACGCCGTCGCCGGCCTCCGTTGCTGCTTCCCCTGTTGGGCCACCCGCCGCCGGCCGCGCCGCGTGCGGGACGCGGCCACCTCCGGTGCGGTGGCGGCGGCTTCCGGCTCCGGTGCGGCAGGGCCGCCGGCCCCCGTCGGAGGTCCCGCTCCCTGCTGCCCGGCTGGCTCTCCTCGATCTCGTCTCACCGGTCACCGCCGGGAAGATGGTGGCACGGCCGTGCGGGGGAGGGGGGCATCAGGGTGCATTTCGGGGACGCGGGAAACGGAACGAAGGCCGCCGCAACAGGCCGGGCGCACCGCACCGCGCGCACTCCGGGAGCGCCGCACCCCGCCCCCGCCTGCGCCGTGTGCCGTTGTCGGCGGGGTGCGGCAGTATGGGCCGAATGAGTGGGACCGGAAACACCGCACGGCCACCCGCGGACGACACCACCCCGCCCGCGGCGGCCGAGCTGCCCGCCTTCGCGGAGCAGGTACTCGGCGTCGCCGAGCTGATCCCGCCGGGCCGGGTGATGACCTACGGCGACATCGCCGAATGGCTGGCGGGCGAGGCACCGCCCGGCGCCGCGGGCACCGGCGGACCACGCCAGGTCGGCCGGGTGATGGCCCTCTACGGCGGCGCGGTGCCCTGGTGGCGCGTCGTCCGCGCGGACGGCGCCCTGCTGCCGGGCAGCGAACTGCGCGCCCTGGCGCACTACCGCGACGAGGGCACACCACTGCGCGACACCGCCCGCGGCGGCACGTCGACCGCCCGCAGCGGCGCGGCGAAGGGCCGCGGAGCCACGGCAGGACACATACCGCGACTCGACATGCGACGGGCACGGTGGGACGGCCGGCCGGTCGGCGGCGAGGGGGACGGCGTACCGCCCGGGGACGCGTGGGACGGCGTACCGCCCGCAGACGGCCACGGCCCGGAGGCGCACCCCTGACCCCACCCGCCCCGGCGGCGCCCACCACGCACCGTCCCGCGCACCGGGCACCTCGCCCTGCGGGACGCCGAAGACCCCGGCCGGCAGCACACCTGCCAGCATCGCGGATCCGGCCGCGGGACGCGCTGCGGCCCGTGCGCCACCTGGCGTAGCGTCGGACAGCGCGGAAACCGCCGCCCCGCCGCCGCACCCCCGACGCGCGGGCCCGGCCCGTACCGCCCCCGAAGACGCCCGGCACGGCGTCACCGACCGCAGCACGAACAGCACCTCCACCAGAACCGGCGATCCACGTGAGCTCCTCCTTCTCGGACATCCCGCCGACGCGGCCACACCCGCGCGCGGCACGGCGGGACGCCCCCGGTACGTACCGCCTGGTACGCACCGACCCGGGGCCGGTGGATCCCCCTGCCTTGGACGCAGCCCAACGCGCCGTGGTTCAGCACCGCGAAGGACCGCTGCTCGTCCTGGCCGGCCCCGGCACGGGCAAGACCACCACCCTCGTCGAATCCGTCGCCCACCGCGTACACCAGGGCACCGACCCCGAGCGGATCCTCGTCCTCACCTTCAGCCGCAAGGCCGCCGTCGCCCTCCGCGACCGCCTCGCCGCCCGCATCGGCGGCACCACCCTGCCGCAGGCCACCACCTTCCACTCCTTCTGCTACGCACTGGTCCGCGCCCACCAGGACGCCGACCTCTTCGCCGACCCGCTACGACTGCTCTCCGGACCCGAACAGGACCTCGTCGTCCGCGAACTCCTCGAAGGCCAGGCGGAACTGGCGGGCGCCGACCGCTCCCAGGTCGGCTGGCCCGACGAACTCCGCGCCTGCCTGACCACCCGCGGCTTCGCCGACGAGGTCCGCGCGGTCCTGGCCCGCAGCCGCGAACTGGGCCTCGGCCCCGACGCACTCGCCGACTTCGCCCGCCGCACCGGCCGCCCCGACTGGAGCGCCGCGGCCGGCTTCCTCGCCGAATACCTCGACGTACTCGACGCACAAGGCGTCCTCGACTACGCCGAACTGGTACACCGCGCGGTACTGCTCGCCGGACAACCCGACGTCGCCACCGCACTCGCCGGCACCTACGACGCCGTCTACGTCGACGAGTACCAGGACACCGACGCCGCCCAGATCCGGCTGCTGCACGCACTCGCGGGACACGACCACGGCCCCCGCCACGACACCGCACCCGGCCGCACCCTCGTCGCCTTCGGCGACCCCGACCAGTCGATCTACGCCTTCCGCGGCTCCGACGTGAACGGCATCCTCGACTTCCCCGACACCTTCCCGGCAGGCGACGGCACACCCGCCCCGGTCGCCGTCCTCACCACCAACCGCCGCTCCGGCACCGACCTCCTGGCCGCCACCCGGCTGCTCGCCCACCGGATGCCGCTCACCCGCCTGCCCGCCCGGAAGGTCCGCGCCCACCGCGACCCCACCCCCGTACGGGACGGCGGTCGCATCGACGTCCACACGTACCCGACACCCGGCGCCGAACTCGACAACATCGCCGACATCCTCCGCCGCGCCCACCTCGAAGACGGGGTGCCCTGGCACGAGATGGCCGTACTCGTCCGCGCCGGAGGCCGCTCGATACCCGCCGTCCGCCGCGCCCTCACCTCCGCCGGAGTCCCCCTCGACATCGACGGCGACGACCTGCCACTGCGCCACGAACCGGCCGTCGCCCCCCTCCTGTCCGCCCTGCGCACCGCCGCGCAGGCAGCACTACGGAGAGAGCCGGACGCCGACGGGGAGCCGGACCCCGACGACGTACCCGACGAGCCGGGCCAGGCACCGCAAACCGCCGCCCCCCTCGACCCCGAGACCGCCATCGACCTGCTCACCTCACCCCTCGGCGGCATGGACTCCGCCGACCTGCGCCGCCTGGGACGCGCCCTGCGCGAGGAGGAACGCGCCGCCGGACACCCCCTGCCCCCACCGTCCGACACCCTCATCGCCCGCGCCCTCGCCGCACCCCAGCGCCTGGTCGCCCACGACCCCGCCTACGCCCGCGGCGCCCAACGCCTCGGACTGCTGCTGCGCACCGCCCGCGACCTCCTCGCCGCGGGCGGCACCGCCGAGGCCGCCCTGTGGGAACTCTGGAACGGCACCCCCTGGCCGCAGCGCCTGGAACGCGCCGCCCTCCGCGGCGGCGCCGCAGGCCGCAACGCCGACCGCGACCTCGACGCCGTCGTCGCACTCTTCGAGACCGCCGCCCGCGCCGAGGAACGCACCGGTGGCCGCGGCGCACTCAACTTCATCGAAGAACTCGACGCCCAGGACATCGCCGCCGACACCCTCACCCGCCGCACCCTCCGCCAGGACGCCGTACGGCTGATGACCGCACACCGCTCCAAGGGCCTGGAATGGCGCCTCGTCGTGATCGCCGGCGTCCAGGAAGGACTCTGGCCCGACCTGCGCCGCCGCGGCTCCCTCCTGGAAGCCGACCGGATCGGCCGCGACGGACTCGCCGAACCCCTCACCCCCGGCGCCCTGCTCGCCGAGGAACGCCGGCTCTTCTACGTCGCCGCGACCCGCGCCCGCGAACGCCTCGTCGTCACCGCCGTCAAAGCCGCGGCCGACGACGGCGACCAGCCCTCCCGCTTCCTCACCGAACTCGGCGTCACCCCCCAGGACGTCACCGGCAGACCCCGCCGCCCCCTGGCCGTCGCCGCCCTCGTCGCCGAACTCCGCGCCACCACCGTCGACCCGTCCGCCACCCCCGCCCTGCGCGAGGCCGCCGCCGAACGGCTCGCGAAACTCGCCGCCCTGCACGACGACGAAGACCGCCCCCTCGTCCCCGCCGCCCACCCCGACAACTGGTGGGGCCTGCACGAACCCACCCACAGCAGCACACCGCTCCGCGACCGCGACCGCCCCGTCGTCCTCTCCGGCAGCGCACTCGACCAGCTCGCCAACACCTGCGCCCTCCAGTGGTTCCTCGGCCGCGAGGTCAAGGCCGACGCCCCCGCCACCGCAGCCCAGGGCTTCGGCAACGTCGTCCACGTACTCGCCGACGAGGTCGCCTCCGGCCGCACCCCCGCCGACCTGGCCGTCCTCATGGAACGCCTGGACTCCGTCTGGGACGCCCTCGCCTTCGACGCCCCCTGGAAATCACGCCAGGAAAAGGACCACGCCCGCGCCGCACTCGAACGCTTCCTGCGCTGGCACGTCCACGAACGCGACACCCACGGCAGCGAAACCGTCGCCACCGAGCACGGCTTCGACGTCACCCTCGAAGCCGGCGCCTACGCCGTCCGGATCCGCGGCAGCATGGACCGCGTCGCCCGCGACGCACAGGGCCGCGCCTACGTCGTCGACTTCAAGACCGGCAAACAGAAACCCACAGGCCCCGAAGTCGAACGCCACCCCCAGCTCGCCGTCTACCAGCTCGCCCTGCGCGAAGGTGCCGCCGACGACGCCTTCGCCGGACAGACCCCCGACACCGCGGGCGCCCAACTCGTCCACCTGCGGCTCGGCGCACCCAAAAAGGAAGGCGGCGACGCCCTGCCCGCCGTCCAGGCCCAGCCACCCCTGGACGGCGCATGGATCGGCGAACTCCTCGCCACCGCCGCCGGACGCGTCCTCGAAGAACGCTTCACCCCCACCACCGGCACCCACTGCACCCACTGCGCCTTCCGCGCCTCGTGCAGCGCCAGACCCGAAGGCAAACACGTCGTGGAATGACCCCCGCCCACCTCCATCCCACCCGCATCGCCCCAGGTGAGAGCCGTGCCAAGAGCCGACAGGGCGGGAATGTCAGTGCCGCCCGTTACGGTTTTCGATGTGCCAGCGCGACTCACCGACCCCGAGCAGCTCAAAGAACTCCTCGGCATCCCGTTCACACCGGAGCAGACGGCCTGCATCACCGCACCGCCCGCCCCGCAGGTCATCGTGGCCGGAGCCGGATCCGGCAAGACCACCGTCATGGCCGCCCGCGTCGTCTGGCTCGTCGGCACCGGCCAGGTCGCACCCGAAGAAGTACTCGGACTCACCTTCACCAACAAAGCCGCAGGTGAACTCGCCGAACGCGTCCGCACCGCACTCCACGCCGCCGGCGTCACCGACCCCGCCCCAGGCCCCGACACCCCACCCGGCGGCGAGACGCCCCCCGGAGAGCCCCGCATCTCCACCTACCACGCCTTCGCCGGACAACTCCTCAAGGACCACGGCCTGCGCATCGGCCTGGAACCCAGCGCCCGGCTCCTCGCCGACGCCACCCGCTTCCAGCTCGCCGCCCGCGTCCTGCGCGCCGCCCCCGGCCCCTACCCGGCGCTCACCAAATCCCTCCCCGCCCTCGTCGAAGACCTCCTCGCCCTCGACGCCGAACTCGCCGAACACCTCGTCGACCCCGACCGGCTCCACACCCACGACACCGACCTGCTGACCACCCTCGACACCGCCCCCCTCACCAACGCCGACCTGCGCAAAGTCCCCGAAACCAGCCGCGGACGCATCGAACTCCTCAGCCTCGTCCGCGCCTACCGCACCGCCAAACGCAGCCGCGACCTCCTCGACTTCGGCGACCAGATCGCCCTCTCCGCCACCCTCGCCACCACCCGCCCCGAAGTCGGCCGCATCCTCCGCGACACCTACCGCGTCGTCCTCCTCGACGAATACCAGGACACCTCCGTCGCCCAGCGACTCCTGCTCTCCGGCCTCTTCGGCGCCGCCAACGGCACCGCCACCGGGCACGCCGTCACCGCCGTCGGAGACCCCTGCCAGGCCATCTACGGCTGGCGCGGCGCCTCCGTCGCCAACCTCGACGACTTCCCCGACCACTTCCCCCTCCAGGACGGCACCCCCGCCCACCGCCACGCACTCAGCGAAAACCGCCGCAGCGGCGGCCGGCTCCTCGACCTCGCCAACAGCCTCGCCGCCCCCCTCCGCCACCTGCACGCAGGAGTCGAAGCGCTCCGCCCCGCCCCCGGCGCCGAACGCGACGGCACGGTCCGCTGCGCCCTGCTGCCCACCCACGCCGAAGAACTGGCCTGGCTCGCCGACTCCCTCGCCCACCTCGTCCGCACCGGCACCCCACCCGGCGAGATCGCCGTACTCTGCCGCACCGCGGGCGACTTCGCCCGCATCCAGGGCGAACTGGTCGCCCGGGACATCCCCGTCGAGGTCGTCGGCCTCTCCGGACTCCTCCACCTCCCCGAAATCGCCGACCTCGTCGCCGTCTGCGACGTCCTCCAGGACCCCACGGCCAACGCCTCCCTCGTCCGCCTCCTCACCGGCCCCCGCTGGCGCATCGGCCCCCGCGACCTCGCCCTCCTCGGCCGCCGCGCCCGCACCCTCGTCCACCACGGCACCCCGTCCGACGACCCCGAACAGCGCCTCGCCGAAGCCGTCGAAGGCACCGACCCCGCCGAAACCCTCTCCCTCGCCGACGCCCTCGACACCTTCCTCGAAGCCGAAGGCCCCGACGACGGCCTGCCCTTCTCACCCGAGGCCAGGATCCGCTTCGCCTACCTCGCCACCGAACTCCGCGACCTGCGCCGCTCCCTCGGCGACCCGCTGATGGACGTCCTGCACCGCGTCCTCGCCACCACCGGCCTGGAAGTCGAACTCTCCGCCTCACCACACGCCCTCGCCGCCCGCCGCCGCGAAACCCTCGGCACCTTCCTCGACACCGCCGCGGGATTCGCCGCCCAACAAGGCGGCACCCTCGACGGCGAGGCCACCCTCCCCGCCTTCCTCGCCTTCCTGCGCACCGCCGTCCAGCACGAAAAGGGCCTCGACAGCTCACTCCCCGGCGGCGAGAACACCGTCAAGGTGCTCACCGCCCACAAATCCAAGGGCCTCGAATGGGACGTCGTCGCCGTCCCCGGCCTGGTCACCAAGCAGTTCCCCAGCGAACAGGCCCGCGAGTCCTGGATCACCCAGCCCAAGGTCCTGCCGCACACCCTCCGCGGCGACGCCGCCACCCTCCCCGACGTCGAGGAATGGGACGCCCGCGGCCTCAAGAATTTCAAGGAGGCGATGAAGCACCACCAGGAGACCGAAGAACTCCGCCTGGGCTACGTCACCTTCACCCGCCCCCGCTCCCTCCTGCTCGGCTCCGGCCACTGGTGGGGCCCGCAGCAGAAGCGCCCCCGCGGCCCGTCCGCCTTCCTGGAAGCCCTGCGCACCCACTGCGAAGCAGGCCACGGCGACATCGAGGCGTGGGCCGACGCCCCCGAGGACGGCGCGGAAAACCCCGCACTCGCCGAGGCCACCACCGAACAGGAATGGCCGCTGCCCCTGGACCCCGCCGCCACCGCCCGCCGCCGCACCGCCGCCGCCACGGTCCGCGCCCACCTCCACCGCCGCCAGTCACCCCCCGCCCCACAGGCGACACCGGACACACCCCCCGCCGCCCCGCCCGCCGCCTCCCTGTTCGCCGACGACCCCGACTGGCCCCCGCCTCCGGAGGACGACCCGGCGTTCGACGCGTACGACGACGCGTACGACGACGCGTACGACGACGCGTACGGCCCGGGGGACGACGGCACGGCGGGCGCGTACGCCCCCGAACACGGCCCGGAGGGCGACTTCCCGGAGCCCGACGAGCCCGAGCACGCCGCCGACCCCGCAGCGGCCCCCGACCACGCCCCGGGACGCCCCCCGCACCCGGCCATCCCCGGGCCCCGCCATCCCGCCGACCCCGCCACCACCGGCACCCGTCCCGCCGCCGAAGCCGGTTCCGAAGCCGACCCCGACACCGCGCCCCACACCCTCCTCCCCGAAGAACGCCGCACCATCGGCTCCTGGGACCGCGACCTCGACGCACTCGCCGCCGAACTGCGCCGCTCCCGCGCCACCGTCCGCGACGTGCCCCTCCCGCACGCCCTCAGCGCCACCCAGCTCCTCCGCCTCGCCGCCGACCCCGACGGCCTCGCCCGCGAACTGGCCCGCCCCATGCCCCGCCCGCCCCAGCCCGCGGCCCGCCGCGGCACCCGCTTCCACGCCTGGGTCGAATCCCGCTTCGAAGAACTCACCCTCCCCCTCATCGGCCCCGACGAACTCCCCGGCACCGACCCCGACGAAGAAGCCGACATCGCCGACGAAGCGGACCTCGAAGCCCTCAAGGAAGCCTTCGCCCGCACCCCGTACGCCCACCGCACCCCGTACCGCGTCGAGACACCCTTCCGGATGACCCTCGCCGGCCGCGTGATCAGCGGTCGCATCGACGCCGTCTACAAGAACCCGGGCCCCCACGGCGACCGCTTCGAGATCATCGACTGGAAAACCGGCCACGACCGCAACGCCGACCCCCTCCAACTCGCCGTCTACCGCCTCGCCTGGGCCGAGCGCCACGGACTCGACCCCTCCGAGGTCGACGCCGCCTTCCTCCACGTCCGCACCGGCGACCTCATCAGACCCGCCGACCTCCCCGGCCGCGCAGGTCTGGAACGCATCCTCATCGGCGAGACCGCCGACCGCGTTCCCCCAGAAGGCCGATAGGCTCGGGCACATGAGCACCACCCCGGACAGCGCCGTCCGCGCGTACATCACCAGCCACCGCGAGACCTTCCTCGACGACCTCGCCGACTGGCTGCGCATCCCCTCCGTATCGGCCGACCCCGGCCGCGCCGGCGATGTGCGCCGCAGCGCCGAATGGCTCGCCGCGAAGCTCGCCGACACCGGCTTCCCGACCACCGAGATCTGGGAAACCGACGGCCTCCCCGCCGTCTACGCCCACTGGCCTTCCGACGACCCCGACGCCCCGACGGTGCTCGTCTACGGCCACCACGACGTACAGCCCGCAGCGCCCGATGACGGCTGGCACACCGACCCCTTCGAGCCGCAGACCCTCGACGGCAAGCTCTACGCACGCGGCGCCGCCGACGACAAGGGCCAGGTGTTCTTCCACACCCTCGGCGTCCGCGCCCACCTCGCCGCCACCGGCCGCAGCACCCCCGCCGTCCACCTCAAACTCCTCATCGAGGGCGAAGAGGAATCCGGCTCCCCGAACTTCCCGGCGCTCATCACCCGGCACGCCGACCGCCTCGCCTGCGACACGGTGATCGTCTCCGACACCGGCATGTGGTCCAAGGACACCCCCACCGTCTGCACCGGCATGCGCGGCCTCACCGACTGCCAGATCGACCTCCACGGCCCCGACCAGGACATCCACTCCGGCTCCTTCGGCGGCGCCGTACCCAACCCCGCCACCGAAGCCGCCCGCCTCGCCGCCGCCCTGCACGACGACGACCGCCGTGTCGCCATCCCCGGCTTCTACGACGGTGTGATCGAACTCACCGACCGCGAACGGGAACTCTTCGCCGAGCTGCCGTTCGACGAAGCGGAATGGCTGCGCACCGCCCACTCCCACGCCGCACTCGGCGAAGCCGGCAGCACCACACTCGAACGCATCTGGGCCCGCCCCACCGCCGAGGTCAACGGCATCTCCGGCGGCTACCAGGGCCCCGGCGGCAAAACCATCGTCCCGGCCACCGCCCAGCTCAAGCTCTCCTTCCGCCTCGTCGCAGGCCAGGACGCGGACGCCGTCCAGCAGTCCGTACGCGACTGGGTCGCAGCCCGCCTCCCCGCCGGCATCCGCCACGACCTCACCTTCTGGGGCGCCACCCGCCCCTGCCTCACCCCGCTCGACCACCCGGCCCTGCAATCCGTCGCCCGCGCCATGGGCCGCGCCTTCGGCCAGAAGATCCGCTTCACCCGCGAAGGCGGCTCAGGGCCCGCCGCCGACCTCCAGGACGTCCTCGGCGTCCCGGTCCTCTTCCTCGGTATATCCGTCCCCTCCGACGGCTGGCACGCACCGAACGAAAAGGTCGAACTGGACCTGCTGATGAAGGGCGTCGAGACCGCCGCCCACCTGTGGGGCGACCTGGCGGAGAACTGGCGCACCGCTTGACCCGCACGCGTACCGCCGTGCCGCACCGTGCCCGTACGCAGCAATCACCCACGTCATAGGGGGAGTTGGAAACAGCAGTGACCACCTGGACCGACCACAGCGCCGACCGGCCGCTCACCTTCAGCGCACCGAGCGGAATCGACCGCTCCGCACACCACCGCCTCGACGAGGCATGGCTCGCGGCGGCCTGGAGTCACCCGTCGACGCGCGTCTTCGTGGTCTCCGGCGGCCAGGCCCTCATCGACGACACCCCCGACGGCCGCACCGAACTCATCATGACGCCCTCCTTTGAGGCGCCCATGACCGAAGCGCACCGCTACTACCTCGGCACCGACGACGAAGGCGTCAGCTACTTCGCCCTCCAGAAGGACTCCCTGCCCGGCCGCATGGACCAGTCCGCGCGCCCCGCAGGACTCCGCGAAGCCGGCCTGCTGCTCTCCCCGCGCGACGCCGGCCTCCTCGTCCACGCCGTGGCCCTGGAGAACTGGCAGCGACTGCACCGCTTCTGCTCCCGCTGCGGCGAACGCACCGTCATCGCCGCCGCAGGACACATCCGCCGCTGCCCCGCCTGCGGCGCCGAGCACTACCCGCGCACCGACCCGGCCGTCATCATGCTCGTCACCGACGAGGAGGACCGTGCCCTCCTCGGCCGCCAGGTCCACTGGCCCGAAGGCCGCTTCTCCACCCTCGCCGGCTTCGTCGAACCCGGCGAACCCATCGAACAGTCGGTGGCCCGCGAGGTCTTCGAAGAGGCCGGAGTCGTCGTCGGCGACGTCGAATACATCGCCAGCCAGCCCTGGCCCTTCCCCTCCAGCCTGATGCTCGGCTTCATGGCCCGCGCCACCTCATCCGACATCCAGGTCGACGGCGAGGAAATCGAAGAGGCCCGCTGGTTCTCCCGTGAGGACCTCCGCGCCGCCTTCGAATCCGGCGAGGTACTGCCCCCCTACGGCATCTCCATCGCCGCCCGCCTCATCGAGACCTGGTACGGCAAGCCGCTGCCCAAGCCGTGAGGTGAACCCCTGGTCCGCGGCCCTGCCGCGGCCCCCCGCACACACGACTGCGCCCCCTCCGACCATCGGCCGGAGGGGGCGCAGCGCCGTGGGAATCAGACGGCCAGGGCCTGCTTCACCTGATTCAGGCTCGGGTTCGTCATGACGATGTCCTCGCCGCCGGAGGGCGGGACGACCAGCACGGTCGGCACCGTCTGATTGCCGCCGTTCGCCTTCTCCACGAACGCCGCGGACTCCGGGTCAAGCTCGATGTTGATCTCGTTGTACGCGATGCCCTCGCGGTCCATCTGGCCCTTCAGCCGACGGCAGTAACCGCACCAGGTCGTGCTGTACATCGTCACAGTGCCCGCCATGCGTCCTGCGCTCCTTCGGTAAGTCTCGAACAGAAGCCGCCCGACAACCGAGCCGGGCCCCTACAGCCCGGACCCGACCCCACCGGCCCGGGGCCCATGCCCCGCCCCGGGAAGGCGGCAACCAAAAGAACGTCCGTGGTGCCTGGACCATTCCCGGGGGAGGGGCTTGGGCTTTCCCCCTTCCCTCGCTCTCCCTTTCCCCCCGCCCTCCCCCCCCCGGGGGCCCACCCCCGCCCCACCCCACCCCAGCCCCCCTCAAGCCCTCAACGCCCCCACGGCGCCCCCTCGCCGCCCCACACCCCAGCCCTCCAGCGCCCCCACCATCACCCCACCACCGCCTCCCACGCCCCCGCCTCACCCCACGAAAGCAGAACCCGGCGATCTGTGTGTCCGGCCGTCCCCAGAAGCCCTCCCCGGTACGACCGGAGGCGGCGGCTGTGGACGGTTTTCCCGGGTGTCCCGGTGGACCTGGCAGCATGGCGGGGTGACAGCAGCATCGGACTCCTCTCTTTTCCCGCAGGTCCCGGATTCGGCCGACGCGGTGCTCGACGGGCTCGACCCGGAGCAGCGCGAGGTGGCGACGGCTCTGCACGGTCCGGTGTGTGTGCTGGCCGGCGCGGGCACGGGCAAGACCCGTGCGATCACCCATCGGATCGCGTACGGCGTGCGGGCGGGGATCCTGCAGCCGGCGAGTGTGCTGGCCGTCACTTTCACCGCGCGTGCGGCGGGTGAGATGCGCGGCCGGCTGCGGCAGCTGGGCGCGGGCGGTGTGCAGGCGAGGACGTTCCATTCCGCCGCGTTGCGGCAGTTGCAGTTCTTCTGGCCGAAGGCGGTGGGTGGCGAGGTGCCGCGGCTGCTGGAGCGCAAGATCCAGTTGGTGGCGGAGGCGGCGGCGCGTTGCCGGATTCGGTTGGACCGCAATGAGTTGCGCGACGTCACGGCGGAGATCGAGTGGTCGAAGGTCACTCAGACGGTGCCGGCGGACTATCCCGCGGCGGTCGCCAAGGCGGGCCGGGAGGCGCCCCGCGATCCGGCCGAGGTCGGGCAGGTATACACCATGTACGAGCAGCTCAAGCGCGATCGCGGTGTGATCGACTTCGAGGATGTGCTGCTGCTGACGGTGGGGGTGCTCCAGGACCGGCACGACATCGCGGAGCAGATCCGCGCCCAGTACCAGCATTTCGTCGTCGACGAGTATCAGGACGTCAGCCCGCTCCAGCAGCGGCTGCTGGACTTGTGGCTGGGGGAGCGCGATGCGCTGTGTGTGGTGGGCGACGCCAGCCAGACGATTTACAGCTTCACCGGGGCCACCCCGGACCACCTGCTGAACTTCCGTACCCGCCATCCCCGCGCGACGGTCGTCAAGCTGGTCCGCGACTACCGTTCCACGCCGCAGGTGGTGCATCTCGCCAACGGTCTGCTCACCCAGGCGAGCGGCCGGGCAGCCGAGCACCGTCTGGAGCTGGTGTCGCAGCGCGAGGCGGGCCCGGAGCCCGCGTATGTCGAGTACGCCGACGAGCCCGCCGAGGCCGAGGGCACCGCCCGCCGGATCCGTGACCTCATCGCGTCGGGTGTCTCGGCGGGCGAGATCGCGGTGCTGTTCCGCATCAATGCGCAGTCCGAGGTGTACGAGCAGGCGCTGGCGGATGTCGGGGTGCCGTATCAGCTGCGCGGCGCCGAGCGGTTCTTCGAGCGGCCCGAGGTGCGCGAGGCGGGTGTCGCGCTGCGCAGCGCCGCCAGGTTCGGCGGCAATGACGCGTTGCTGGACGACGCCGTGGATCTGCCGTCGCAGGTCAGGGCGGTGCTGAGCACCAAAGGGTGGACGGGTGAGCCGCCGGCCGGATCGGGGGCGGTGCGGGACCGCTGGGAGTCGCTGGCGGCGCTGGTGCGGCTCGCGGAGGACTTCGCCGGGGCGCGGCCGGGGTCCTCTCTCGCCGATCTCGTCGCGGAGCTCGACGAGCGGGCCCACGCCCAGCACGCGCCGACGGTGGAGGGTGTGACGCTCGCCTCGCTGCACGCGGCGAAGGGCCTGGAGTGGGACGCCGTCTTCCTGGTGGGGCTCACCGAAGGCATGATGCCGATCACGTACGCGAAGACGGATGAGCAGGTCGAGGAGGAGCGCCGGCTGCTGTATGTCGGCGTCACCCGTGCGCGCCGGCATCTGGGGCTGTCGTGGTCCCTGGCCCGCTCTCCGGGCGGCCGGGCGAACCGCCGGGCCAGCCGGTTCCTCAACGGCCTGCGTCCCGGTGCGGGCGGCGGCACGGCCCGCCGTGCGGCGGGCGCGGCAGCGGGGGGCGTGGAGCGCGGTGCGGGCGGTGTGGCGGGCTCCGTCCGCCGTAGGGACCGTTCTCCGGCTCGCTGCCGGGTGTGTGGCAGGACGCTGACCGACGCGGGCGAGATGAAGCTGATGCGCTGCGAGGACTGCCCTTCGGACCTCGACGAGGCGCTGTACGAGCGGCTGCGGGACTGGCGGGCAGAGCAGGCGGGGCGGCTGGGCCAGCCGGCGTTCTGTGTATTCACGGACAAGACGCTGATGGCCATCGCGGAGGCCGTGCCGGGGACCGCGGGGGAGCTGGCGGGCATCTCGGGTGTGGGCCGGCGCAAGCTGGACCGTTTCGGCGCGGATGTGCTGGCGCTGTGCGCCGGTGAGGAGCCGGCGGACGGCTGTGCGGACGACCTTGGGGAGGGTTCGGGGGAGGCCGCGGAAAACTCGTCGGAAAAATAGTTTGCGCGCGCGGACGGCATCCCCATAGCCTGCGGGAGCACGGTGACAACGGGCCTTCCGAGATCCGTAGAATCCGTGCTGTACTTGAACGAGCTTGGAACGGGATTCCCGGTCCACCGAGACGCCGAGAGGAGGCGAGCCCAGTGATCAGCATTATCGAGACGAACAAAATGACCGATCGTTCGGTCGTCGCCCCCTGCGCTCTCGGCGCTTCGCTCCTTGGCACCGGTATGTCCGGCTTCGGCCGCCTGTCCGGCGTCGAGGTCGCGCGTCCCGAGTCCCTCCTGGTCCTGTCGACCGAGGAGAGCAGCGCGCGACCGACCGAGGCACCTGCGGTAGCGGCGGCAGCGGCGAATTCCTTTGCCCACGCGGCGGCCAATGGTGCCGGATTCCCGAAGCAGTACCAGCAGCAGCATGAAACGTGGGCCTACCGCGGCCTCGAACCCTGGAGAGATCCAGCCTGATCGGCATGATCAGGTCGGCACCTTCCAGGGCCGCGGAACCCACACCGGGATCCGCGGCCCTTTTGTTTTGCCCAAGAGCCCAGCCACCAGCCGGGCCACACAGACGAGGAACACACCACCGTGCAACTCCAGACGCACACCCCGTCCGTAGCGACCGACCTGATCCCTCCGCCCGCCCCCCAGGAGAACTCCTTGCTGCCCCTCACCGAGCTCGACAACGAAATCGACCGTCTCGGCGCCGCCGTACCGTGCCGGACCTACGACCCCGAGGTCTTCTTCGCCGAGTCCCCGGCCGACGTCGAGTACGCCAAGTCCCTGTGCCAGACCTGCCCGGTGCGTGAGGCGTGCCTGGCCGGCGCCAAGGACCGCCGCGAGCCGTGGGGCGTCTGGGGCGGGGAACTCTTCGTCCAGGGCGTCGTCGTGGCGCGGAAGCGCCCGCGTGGCCGTCCGCGCAAGAACCCGGTTGCGGCATGAACACCTTCGGCACAGGAACGATCGACCGTCCCGTCACCCGGGATCCCCAGAAGCAGGACCCAGCGATGAACCCCACAGTCACCGACATGCCCGTCCCCATGAACTCCGGTGCGATCGAGTCGCGCCAGAACAGGAACCTCGAAATGCAACTCATCCCAGAAGCCCTGGCGCGTGCTCATATGCACGAACGCCTGCATGAGGCCGAGTCCGAACGGAGGGCTCATCGGCTCGCCGCCGCGCGGCGTATGCAGCGGCGCGCCGAACGCGCGTCGCTCCGTGCCCGCCGGGCACTGGCCATGGCAGTGATGCAGTAAAGCGGCACACCGGTGCCGCCCACACGGGGGTCCGTCCGACAGGGCGGGCCCCGTGGTGCGTGGTATCCGCTTTCGGGCGGCCGACGGGGCTATCGTCGGACGGTGGAACGCAACACGTATGACAAGGCGTATGAACAGCCGGAATCCGCCGCCGAGAACACGCTCTGCGCCCGCTGCGGCACGATCGCCGAGGGCACCCCGCCGACCTGGACCTGCTCCGTCGAGAACGGCACCCGTCGCTACTTCTGCGTCAGCTGTGCGCGGGAGAACCTCCGCGCCATCGAAGGACGCCTGGACTCCAGCGGGTGGTGAGCGCGCGCCCGTAGAGCCGTGCCCGCACGACCGCTACGGGCGCCGGGGCCCGGCCTCCTGACGCATGCGCGGCGGGAGGTTCACGCCGTGGACTCCTCGACCTCCAGGGTGTCGGGAGCCTCGACGGGCTCCGCCGTGAAGCCGGGCAGCCACGCCGCCAGTTCGTCGCGCAGCCGTACCGTCGCGCCCAGTTGGCACAGCACCCCGATCGTGCTCAGCGTCACCCGGTGTATCAGCAGATACGACGGCGGCAGGTTGAGCTGCTTGCCCAACTGGTGCGCGGGGGAGCGGGGATCACCGATCCTGGCGGCCTGCTGCCGCATCCAGCTCCGTGTGAAGGTGAACTCCTCCACCTGCGCCGGTTCGATGATCGGCAGCAGGTAGTCGAGCACCGCGCCGGGGTCCAGCTCGATGGAGTCCTTGACGAAGCCCTCCTCGCACAGTTGCCGGTAGACCGCCTCCGCCTCGCCGTCCAGCGTCATCCGCAGCGACGTGCCGATCGTCGGCGGCAGTCCCTCGGGCAGCCGGTCGACGGTGCCGAAGTCCAGTACGCCCAACTGCCACTCGTGCACCGGGCCGTCGTTGCCGAGCAGCCGGAAGTTGCCCGGATGGGGGTCGGCGTGCAGCAGGCCCGTCCGCGCCGGGCCGGAGAACAGGAAGCGGGCCAGCAACTGCCCGGCCCGGTCACGCTCCTCCTGGCTGCCATCCGCGATGACCTCGGACAGAGGCCGCCCCTCCAACCACTCGGTGACCAGCACCTGTTCGCCCTGGTGCACCACGGCCGGCACCAGGACGTCCGGATCGCCGGCGAACTCCTCCGCGTGCGCCTGCTGCGCCTGGGCCTCCAGGGCGTAGTCCAGCTCCTCCGCCACCCGGTCGCGCAACTCGGCTATCAGCGGTTTGACGTCCATGCCGGGGATCAGCGGGCCCAGCAGCCGCGCGAACCGGCTCAGCTGCGCCAGGTCCGACAGCAGGGCCTTGCCCGCCCCCGGATACTGCACCTTCACCGCCACCTCACGGCCGTCGTGCCACACCGCGTGGTGCACCTGGCCGATCGAGGCCGCCGCCGACGGCTTGTCGTCGAACTCATCGAACAGCTCCCGCCAGTCCTCGCCGAGACGCTCGGCGAGCACCGTGTGGACCGTGCGCGTCGGCATCGGCGGGGCCGCTTCCTGGAGCTTGGTCAGCGCCGCGCGGTACGGCCCGGCGACGTCCTCGGGCAGCGCCGACTCGAAGACGGACAGCGCCTGCCCGAACTTCATCGCGCCGCCCTTCAACTCGCCCAGCACCTTGAAGAGCTGTTCCGCGGTGCGCTGTTGGAGCTCCCGGCCGACGATCTCGGCGGATCTGCCGCCGATCCGCTTGCCCAGGCCCCAGGTGGCGCGGCCGGCGAACCCCAGTGGCAGCGCGGCCAGCTTGGCGGTACGGGTGACCGCCTTGCGGGGAAGATCAGACATGCGCCCCTCCAACTCACACTGTCCCCAACCGGGGTTACTCCGTCATTGTGGCGTGTTGCGGCGACGGATCCGAGGCGTCCGCCGCAGCGGAGGAATCCGCCGCGCCGCAGCCGCACTCCGGATGCGGCGCGATCCGCACCGTGCGCAGCTCCGCACAGGGCAGGGCGAACTCCAGCCGCGCGCCCGTACACGGTGGCAGCGCACCGTCGAGGAACGCCAGCGCCTGCGCTGCGGCCTGCCCCGCGACCATCGTCGCCAGGGACGCGTCGCAGGCGGGCACCGCGGGGGAGATGCGCCCCGAACGCCACTGCGCCAGCAGCCGCGGCCAGGCCGGCTCCGCTTCCGTACGCCGTAACTCGTCGCAGCGGGCGCACGCGGAGCCGCCGGGCAGCACCAGCGGCCCCACCACACCCGTGCCCTCCAGCACCCCCGCGTACAGGTGCGGAATGCCGGCCGTCAGCAGTGGTTCGGACAGCACCGGGTCGGGCGCGTACGCCCCGAGGCCGTCGCGCGGCGCGAGCACCACCAGGGACAGGCCCGGCTCTCCCGTCTCGCTCACCGGACCGACCGGCCGTGGCCTGCGTGCCCACGGCGACGTGTCGTGCACAAGCCGCCGCGCGGAGGCGTCCCGCCGCTCGCCGACGCGCTCCGCGGGGTGCCCGCCGGGCAGCACGTCCCACGGCTCGACCTTCCCGCCGTCCAGCACCTCCACCCGGCCGATGCCCCCGGAGGACAGCAGCGCCGCGATGGCCGCTCCCACCCGTCCCGCGCCCCGCACCCGCGCGCGTACCGCCCGGCGCGCCCCCATTCGCCCCAACGCGCCGGTGGCTTCCGGGTGCTGGACCGACAGGGACGCCAGGTCGGGCCGGAGCCGCTCGAAGGCCGGGCCGTCCGCGCGGACCGCGTCCGCCGCGGGCCCGCCCGCCGCCGGGGCGTCCAGCAGCCCGGCGGCGCCGAGCCGGTCCACCACACCCCGCACATGGCCGGGTGACAGATCCAGCGCCGCGGCGTCCGCGACGAGCTGATCCATGGTGCGGCTGCCGTCGATCATGTCCAGGAAATAGCCCGTCGCCATGTCCACGGGCCCGACCACCACCGCATGCGCCGGCGTCACCCCGAATCGCACCGTGGACCTGTCCCGCCAGCCGCGCCGCAGCGCGGGCTTCACCATCGGATGCATGACATCCGCCCCCGTCTTCCGTCCGTCCGCTTGCCCTCTGCGCCTGCCTTCGGCGTCGTGCGGGACCAGCATGCGCCGAACGCGGATTTCGTGCGCCGAGTTATCCACAGGCACCCGAATCAGTCATACAAACGGTTCCCGCAGGGGGTGTTTCGGGTCCGACCGTTCGCGGGTCGGGACTTCCCGCAGGGCCAGCAGGTAACGTCGGGCGCGTGCCCGCCGACCCTTCCCCACGTGTCGCTGGGGAGACTCCCCTGCGTCGCGCCGCAGACACGTCCCGCAGGGCTGCCTCGGGCCCCTCGCCTCGGGGACCGGCCACCAGCGCGGTGGAGGTGCGCCGCAGCTCACGCAGGCGCCGGACGGTCTCCGCCTACCGCGAGGGCGACCGCACCATCGTTCTCATCCCGGCCCGCATGTCCGAGGCCGAGGAACAGCGCTGGATCACCGTCATGCTGGACAAGCTCGCCGCCCAGGAGAGCAAGCGGATGCTCGGCGACGGCGAGCTGGCCGAGCGCGCCGAACGGCTCTCGGAACAGTTCCTGCAGGCCCGCGCCCGCCCCGCGTCCGTGCGCTGGGTCACCAACCAGAACACCCGCTGGGGATCGTGCACCCCCGCCGAGGGCAGCATCCGCCTCTCACACCGCCTCCAGGGCATGCCGGAATACGTCATCGACTACGTCCTGCTGCACGAACTGGCGCACCTCCTGGTCCCCGGCCACGGCCCCCGGTTCTGGAAGCTGCTGGAGTCCTATCCGCGCACCGAACGGGCCCGCGGATACCTCGAAGGGGTGGTCGCCGCCGACCGGCTGCCCCATCTGCCCGCCGCCCGCAGCGAATAGCGGCCGTGCCGCAAGCCCCCTGTACAGCCCCGGCATCACCCACTGTCAGCGCCAGCGGTTAGCCTGGCGCGCACTACCAACTCACAGCCGGAGCGGGGGACGGGCATTACCTATGGCCAGGGAATTCCAGCGGGGCCACAAAGCCAGGATCGGTGACCTGACGGCAGGGACGGACCTGTACGTCGGCGTGCAGATCGGCGGACCGGGCCTCACCTTCGACATCAGCTGCTTCGGTCTCGACGCGGACGAACGGCTCTCCGACGACCGGTACTTCATCTTCTTCAACCAGCCGGCATCGCCCGAGGAGTCGATCCAGCAGCTCGGCGAGCAGGCAGGCGACACCCAGTCCTTCCGGGTCACCCTCGACCGCATCCCGCCGCAGATCAGGAAGCTGTCCTTCACCGCGGCTCTGGACGGCGCGGGCCAGGTCTCCCAGATCGGCCCCGGGTACATCCGGATCGTGGCAGGCGGCGAGGAAGTCGCCCGCTATTCCTTCAACGGCTCCGAGTTCAGCACCGAACGCGCCGTCATGCTCGGCGACTTCTACCTGAAGGACGTCTGGCGGTTCGCCGCCGTGGGCCAGGGATTCGACGGGGGCCTCGAAGCGCTGCTGAAGAACTTCGGCGGCGAGGTCGCCGAAGAGGAAGCCGCCCCCGAGCCCGCCCCGCCCGCCGCCGCGCAGGCCGTGCCCGGCTTCGCCCCGCCCTCCGGGGCGGCCCCCGCACCGTCCTTCGGCGCCCCCGCCGCACCGCAGCAGCCCGCCCCCGACTTCGGCCCGCCCCAGGGCGCTCCGCCCGCCGCTCCCACGCCGCAGCCGGCCGCCCCGCAGGTCCACAACGCGCCCACCATCGCCGCGCCGATGGCCCCGCCCGCCGCGCCGGTCCCGCCCCCGGCAGCCCCCGGAATCCCCGGTCAGCAGCCTCCCGCGCCCTACGGACAGCCCGCCCCCGGCGGCTTCCCCGGGCAGCAGCCCCCGCCGCCCGCCCCGTACGGGCAACCCGCCCCGCCGCCCGGCGGATTCGGCGCGCCCCAGGGACAGCCGGGACAGTTCCCCGGGCAGCCCGCCCCGTACGGACAGCCGGGAGCGCCCTACCCGGGGCAGACCCCGGCCGTGCCCGCGCAGGGCGGCCCCGGGCTCGGCGTCGTCCTGGAGAAGTACAAGGAAGCGCCCACCGGCCAGCGGTGGACACCGCAGAACAGCAAGCTGGTCCGCGTCGACCTCGGTGTCGACGGCCAGCCGGTGCTCGCCCGCCAGGGCAGCATGGTGCTCTACCAGGGCAAGGTCGACTTCAGCTACAAGGGCGCCGGCTTCCGCGGTCGCATCGTGGGCAACGCCACCGGCCAGGAAATGCAGCTGATGCGCTGCTCGGGCCAGGGCCAGGTGTTCTTCGCCGAGAACAGCGCGCACGTCCACCCCATCGAGCTCCAGGGCGACGCCATCTGCGTGTCCGCCGAGAGCGTCCTCGCCTTCGACGAGTCGCTCCAGCACGAAGTGCGCCGCATCGAAGGCCACGGCATCCCCGGCGGCGCCCTGTTCACCATGCAGTTCCAGGGCACCGGCACGGTCATCGTCACCACCCAGGGCAGCCCCGTCGTGCTGCCGGTCACGCCGACCACGTTCGCCGACGCCAACGCCATCGTCGCCTGGTCCGCCGCCTCGCAGGTGATCATCTCCAGCCAGGTCAGCCTGCGACGGCACGCCTACCCCGGCCACTCCGGCGAGACCGTGAACCTCCAGTTCCGCGGCGCGCCGGGCAACTTCATCATCGTCCAGCCCTACGAGGTCTGAGGGAGCCCGGAACATGAGCCAGCAGCAGCTGTCGGGCTACGCCCCGACCCCGCCCGCCGCCCGCATGGAGAACCACGGCAGCGCCATGGCCAAGATCGCCATGCAGAGCGGCCAGGACGTCTTCGCCCGCACCGGATCGATGGTCGCCTACGAAGGCTTCATCCAGTACGAGCCCAACCCACCCGCCGTCCGCCAGATGGCCTCCCAGTGGATCACCGGCGAGGGCGCCCCGCTGATGAAGTGCAGCGGCGACGGCATCCTCTACCTCGCCGACTACGGCGCCGACGTCGTCTGCATCAACCTCAACGGCGACTCGCTCTCCGTCAACGGCACCAACCTCCTCGCCCTCGACGCGCACCTCCAGTGGAGCGTCCAGCGGGTCAAGGGCATGGCGAAATTCGCCGGCCAGGGACTCTTCAACGTCGGTATCTCCGGCACCGGTTGGGTCGCCCTCACCTCCCGCGGCACACCGATCGTCGTCGACTGCGGCCGAGGCGACGACGAGACGTACGTGGACCCCGACGCCCTGGTGGCCTGGTCCAGCAACCTGAAGATGAAGGGCAAGCGCAGCTTCAAGGCGTCCTCGATGATCGGCCGCGGCAGCGGCGAGGCGTACCAACTCGGCTTCTCCGGCGAGGGGTTCGTCGTCGTCCAGCCCAGCGAGGACAGTACCGACCGGCTCCGGGCCCGGGGCTGAGGGGGAGGACCGAACACACCATGCAGAGTCCGCTTTTCGCCTTCACCGAGGCACAGACCCAGGACCGCTACGCGCTGCAGAACGCACAACTGCTGCGCGTCGCACTCCAGGGCCACGAGGACATCCTCGCCCGCAAGGGCACGATGGTCGCCTACCAGGGGCTCCTCGAATTCGACGGCAACTACCAGACCCAGGGCCAGCACCGCGCCCGCGCGATGACCGGCGAGGGCCTGGAGCTGATGCGGGTCTCCGGGCAGGGCACCGTCTACCTCGCCAACCTCGGCCAGTACGTCCACGTCGTCGACGTCGACCACGATGGCCTGACCGTCGACAGCAGCTACGTCCTGGCGCTCGACTCGGGCCTCCACTGGGAGGTCGTGTCTGTCGACAGCCAGTACGGCATCTCCGGCACCGGCAAGTACCAGATCAACATCTCGGGACAGGGCAAGGTCGCCCTGATGACCTCGGGCCAGCCGCTGATGATGCAGGTCACGCCCGACAAGTACGTCAACGCCGACGCCGACGCGGTCGTCGCCTGGTCCGCCTCGCTGCGCGTCCAGATGCAGGCACAGACACACTCGTCCGGCGTGTGGCGGCGCCGCGGAGGCACCGGCGAGGGCTGGGAACTCAGCTTCCTCGGCCAGGGCTACGCGCTGGTCCAGCCCAGCGAGCTGCTGCCGCCGCAGAACGCCGAGATCGGCTCCGGCCTGGCCGCCCAGTTCGGCATGGGCCAACAGGGCGCCCGAGGCCACAACCAGGGCAACATCTTCACCAACTGACGGCGGCCCGCCGACCGCCGGGGCGGACCCGCCCGCGCGCCCCTAGAGAAGCGCGCGGGTGCGGTCCACCAGACGCACCACCGAGTCGTCCGCGACGGATGCCACCTCGTCGTAACCGAACCACCGCAGATCCAGCGACTCGTCGCTGATCTCCGCGACCGCGCCCGCGGGCGCCAGAGCCGCGAACTGCACGTCCAGATGCCAGGCACACGGCGTGTGATGACGGTCAAGGCGCACCGGGCCGCCCGGAAGCAGCGTCAGGCCCTGCGCGATCCCGGACTCCTCCCGCGCCTCCCGCAGCGCCGCCTGCGCGAGCGTGGCGTCCTCCGGCTCGCAGTGACCGCCCATCTGGAGCCACATCCCCAGCTTGCGGTGCAGTGTGAGCAGCACCCGGCCCTCGGCCGGATCGATCACCAGCGCGCTCGCCGTGAGGTGCCCCTCCTTGCAGGGCTTCCACATGCCGTCCTGGTGTGCCGCCAGGTGCTCCAGGTAGGCGAGCCGCAGCTCCTCCTGGGCGGGCGACGGCGCGGGCCACTCCTTGAGCGCCCGCGCCGCCTCGTCACGCAGACTCACCGGTCACCTTCGCCCTTGGCGCCGCTCTCGTCCTTGCCGCCGCCGGGCCCGTGACCCTCACCGGGCGTCTCCGGAGCGGCGTCCGGCGCCTGCGGGGCGTCCGGCTTGCGCAGGTCCGTCGTGCCGCTCGCCGCGTCACCCAGCATCTTGTCCAGCTCGGAGAAGTCCATCTGCTCGTGGTGCACGAAGCCGTCCGGATCGTCCAGGTCGGCCGCGGTCGGCAGCATGTCCGGGTGCTCCCACAGGCCGTCGCGGCCCTCCAGACCCCGGGCGTCCGTCAGCGACGCCCACAGCCGCGAAGCGTCCCGCAGACGCCGCGGACGCAGCTGGAGACCGATCAGCGTCGCGAAGGTCTGCTCCGCCGGACCACCGGTCGCCCGGCGCCGCCGCAGCGTCTCCCGGAGCGCGTCGGCCGACGGCAGGTGCGGCGCGGCCGCGGCGTGCACCACCGCGTCCACCCAGCCCTCCACCAGCGCCAGCGCGGTCTCCAGACGGGCCAGCGCGGCCTTCTGCTCCGGAGTGTCCTCGGGCTGGAACATGCCCTGCTGGAGGGCGTTCTGCAGCTCCTCGGGATGCTGCGGGTCGATCTGGCCGACCACGTCCTCCAGCTTGGACGTGTCCACCTTGATGCCGCGGGCGTAGCCCTCCACGGCACCGAACAGATGCGACCGCAGCCACGGCACATGCGCGAAGAGCCGCTGGTGGGCGGCCTCCCGCAGAGCGAGGTACAGCCGCACCTCCTCCTCCGGCACGCCGAGGCCCGCACCGAAGTGCGCGATGTTCCCCGGCAGCAGCGCGGCCTTGCCCGCCGGACCCAGAGGCAGCCCGACGTCCGTCGAGCCGACGACCTCGCCCGCCAGGACGCCCAGCGCCTGGCCGATCTGGGTGCCGAACATCGCGCCGCCCATGGAACGCATCATGCCCAGGAGCGGGCCTGCCATGGCCTGCATCTCCCCGGGCAGCACATCGCCCATCGCCGACCCGACCCGCTCCGCCAGCGGATTCACCAGGTCCTTCCAGACCGGCAGGGTCTCCTCGACCCACTCCGCACGGCTCCACGCCACCACCGAGCCCGACCCCGACGGCAGCGACGTCACGCCGTCCAGCCACAGGTCCGCCAGGCGCACGGCCTCCTCGACCGCGACGCGCTCACCGGGAGACAGGCTCGCGTCCTTGCTGCCGTCCTCGGCGCCCTGCGCGACGGTCTGCCGCGCGATGTCCTTGGCCATGTCCCAGTTCACCGGCCCGCCCTCGTACGAGAGCATCTGGCCGAGCTTCTGGAAGGCGGCGCCAAGGTCGCCAGGGTTCATCTGGCCGCCGGGACCGCCCATGCCGCCGAAGAGCGCCGCGAACGGATTGTCCGCGCCGCCGCTCCCGCCGCCGAACCCGAACGGGTCCGCAGGGCCCTGGCCACCTCCCTGGCCGCCCTTCTTCTCGCCGTTGTCGCCGTCCTCCGGCTCCTCCGGCGGAAGGCCGAATCCAAATGGGGTGTCACTCACGGGTTTCCTCGGCTCGTAGGGCCGCCGGCCCGGGGCCGACGGCGACTGCCCGACATCACCCTCCAGCGTAGACACCCCGAGAGCTTCGGGCCTCGGTGCTTCGCTGTCGTGATGCCTGCGGCAGGATGGACGCCACCTGTACGTACGCGCCAGTACGCGTGCGTACTGAAGACAACCGCTGGAGACGCCCGGTGAGTTCCCCAGATCCGACCGTTCGCGCAGCGCGAAACGCTGCCGCCCCGACCGAGAAAGCAGGCCACACCGAAGACCGCACGGCCCCGCGGCCGGGCCGCCGCCCCGTCGTCGCCGTCACCGGAGCAGCCTCCGGGGTCGGCGAGCTGCTGACCCGCGCCCTCGTGGCATCCGACGAGGTCAAACAGGTCGTGGCCATCGACGAGAGGCGCGGCGACGTCCCCGAGGCGCACTGGCACCTGCTGGACGTACGCGACCCCGCCATCGCCGAGAAGCTGCGCGGCGCCGACGTCGTCGTCCACCTGGCGCTCGACCTCGACCTGGAGACCGACGCCGCGGCCCGCACCGCCTACAACGTCCGCGGCACCCAGACCGTGCTCACCGCCGCCGCTGCGGCCGGCGTCCACCGCGTCGTGCTGTGCACCTCCGCCATGGTCTACGGCGCGCTCCCCGACAACGACGTGCCGCTCGCCGAGGACGCCGAGCTGCGCGCCACCGCCGACGCCACGGGAGTCGGCGACCTCCTGGAGATCGAGCACCTCGCCCGCCGCGCGCCCCGCGCACACCCCGGCCTGAACGTCACCGTGCTGCGGCCCACCGTCCTGGTGGGCGGCACCGACACCGCCCTGACCCGCTACTTCGAATCGCCGCGCCTCCTGGTCGTCGCGGGATCCCGCCCCGCCTGGCAGTTCTGCCACGTGGACGACCTGGTCAGCGCCCTGGAATACGCCGCCCTGGAGAAGGTCGACGGCGAACTCGCCGTGGGCTGCGACGGCTGGCTGGAACAGGAGGAGGTCGAGGAGCTGTCCGGGATCCGGCGGATGGAACTGCCGTCATCGGTGGCCCTGGGCGCCGCCGCCCGCCTGCACCGCATCGGCCTGACCCCGTCGCCCGCAGGCGACCTCGCGTACACGATGCACCCCTGGGTGGTCAGCGGCAGCCGGCTCCACGAAGCGGGCTGGCGGCCCCGGTGGACGAACGAGGACGTCCTCGCCGAACTCCTGGAAGAGGTCGCGGGCCGGCACACCCTCGCCGGACGCAGGCTCGGCCGCAAGGACGCCACCGCGGCCGGCGCCGCCGGTGCCACCGTCGCCCTCCTGGGCACGGCGGCCCTGGTCCGGCGCGCCCGCAAGGCACGCCGCCGCATCTGACCCGGGGATGGCGGGCGGGGCGGCCGGCCTGGAGGACCCTCCATACGGCGGTCCCGGCACCCGGCAGATCCGGCCATTCCCGTTCGCCCGCCGAGTACGGCACGATGGCAGCATGTCTGGCACGCCCCTTCCTCCGTCCCCGCGCCCCGACCACCCCGGTGAGCAGGCCGCGGCGGATCCGATCCGTCTCCTGGCGATCCGCGACACCCCGCTGTCCGTGGACGAGGTCCACGCGGCGGTCGGTGACGCCGCGGCGGGCGGCACGGCCCTGTTCGTCGGCACGGTCCGCTCCCACGACGGCGGCGCCGACGTCGACGGTCTCGGCTACTCCGCGCACCCGACGGCCGAGGCCGAGCTGCGCCGGGTCGCCGAGAAGGTCGTGGCCGACTTCCCCGTCCGCGCGCTGGCCGCCGTCCACCGGGTGGGGGACCTCGCCATCGGGGACCTCGCCGTCGTCGTCGCGGTCTCCTGCCCGCACCGGGGCGAGGCGTTCGACGCCTGCCGCAAACTGATCGACGACCTCAAGCACGAGGTGCCGATCTGGAAGCACCAGACCTTCTCGGACGGCACCGAGGAGTGGGTGGGTGCCCAGTAGTTCCGGGGGAGGGGCCCCGCGGGCCGCGCCTGACGGCCCGCCACACCTCTGTACGGTTCCCGGACGCTCGGCTGATCCGGTGCCTTGCGTTCCGGTTGCGTAACCTGCCCCCTGGCGTGAGCGTTGACCCATCAGATGGTTAATCTGCTTATTCGTCGAATGTGGTTGTGCTAAGGGTCGGGAGGCCGCTGTGGGTGCGCTCCTCTGGTTGTTGATTCCGCTCCTCGCCGCGCTCGCCGCCGCTCTCTGGAGCACCTGGACCCTGCGGAACCGCAAGAGCGGGGACGTCGCCGAGCTGGCCGGATACGCCCGGTTCCGCGCCGCGATGGAGAAGGAACACTCCGGGCCCGACGCGGCCTGACCGCGCTTCGCGCCGCCGTCACCGACAGCCTCGTACGGACGGCCCCGCGGGCCGGTTGTCATACCCGTCCCGTACTGTCGTTCCATGCCACGCCGCACCGCGACGCTGCTCGCCTCGACACTGATGCTGATCGCGCTGCTCTGCGCCGGGGTGCTCATCCCCGTGCCGTATTCCGAGATGTCACCGGGACCGACGGTGAACACCCTGGGCGATCACGACGGCAAGCCGGTGCTCCAGATCGGCGCCCGGAAGACGTATCCGACGACCGGTCACCTCAACATGACCACGGTCCGCGTCACCGGCCCCGACTACACCATGAACCTCCTTGAGGCGGTCTACGGCTGGCTCGACCACGACAACGCCGTGGTCCCGCACAAGACGCTCTACCCCGAAGGGCAGACGGCCGAGCAGGCGGACCAGGTGAACGCCGAGGAGTTCAGCCAGTCCCAGGAGAGCGCCAAGGTCGCGGCGCTCAAGCAGCTGAACATCCCCGTCGCCTCCCAGACCGTCGTCGGCTCCGTCGTCAAGGACAAGCCGGCCGACGGGCGGCTGCACGCCGGGGACGTGATCAAGGCCGTGGACGGCACGCCGGTCAAGGCGACGGGAGACGTCGCCAAGCTGGTGACCCGGCACAAGGCGGGCGAGAAGGTCGTCTTCACGGTCATCCCCGCCAAGGCCGCCGCTGCGGACGAGAAGAAGGGCAAGCGCCCCGAGGCCGGCCAGAAGCAGGTGACGCTCACGACGGAGAAGGCGGAGGACGGCCGTGCCGTCGTCGGAATCCAGGCCGGCATCGACCACACCTTCCCGTTCCCCATCGACGTCAAGCTGGCCGACGTCGGCGGTCCGAGCGCCGGCCTGATGTTCGCGCTCGGCATCGTCGACAAGCTCACACCGCAGGACCTGACCGGCGGCAAGTTCGTGGCGGGCACCGGCACCATCGACGACGAAGGCAAAGTCGGGCCGATCGGCGGCATCTCGATGAAGACGGTCGGCGCGCGGGCCAAGGGCGCCGAGTACTTCCTGACGCCGAAGGACAACTGCGCCACCGCGGCCAAGGACATCCCGGACGGCCTCACCCTCGTGAAGGTCGACACCATCGGTGACGCGGTGAAGGCACTGAAGAAGATCAGCAGCGGGCACACGGCGGGCCTGCCCGGCTGCGCCAAGTAGCGACCGCGGCGCGGCCACTCGGGCAGGCGCCACACCCGCCCGCGCCCCGGGGCGGACCGGCAGTACCGGGCCGCCCGGGGCGGGCGGGTGTCGGCCGGTCAGGACTCGAAGGTCGTGGCCAGCGCGTCCGCGAGGCCCGGCACCAGCGAGGCGCCCGTGAGGACCTCGGAGGTCGAGTCCTTCTCGCGCAGCCGCAGCGCGGACTCCCGCGAACCGTCCCGCAGGACCGCCACCGTCATGCGGACCTCCTGACGGTCCGGATGCCCGGCCACCCACTTGGCGAGCTGCGCCTCGTCCATGCCGTCGGGCACGGAATCCTCGGCGGACGGCGGCAGCATCAGCCGCTCCACGGTCAGCGCGCAGCCGACGACCGCCTCCGGCCAGGCGATGGTGGCGAGGAATTCGTCGAGCGGCGCCCCCGCGGGGATCTCGTCCTGCTCGACGGGGGTGAGGGACGCGGTGGTGGAGTCATCGATACCGAGCTGCTCGGCGAGCGAAGGCTCCTGGTCACGCAGCTTCGCGGAATCGACGAGGGCGAACAGGCGGGCGGGCTGGTCCCAGCCGAGCCCGGCGCTGTACTCGTCGATTTCGAGTACCGCGCGGGTCAGTGGATCGGAGGCGAGAGGGGTGCCGTCAACGGGGAGGTTGGTCATGTTTCACATCGTGCCTTGTACACCCCCGAAATCGGGAACCGAGTAAAGCCTTCGTAAGTTGCATCAGTGGGTCCTACTATCGCCGGGCCTGTTCCACACGACAGCGAACTTCGAGGTGCGCACCTTGGCTTTCCAGATGCCGGACCGCGGCGGAGGCCCCTCCGGGCCACGGATCAGAGTCGGCCGACCGTCGCGGCGGGCCCGGACCCTGCTCATGACATTGGGCGTACTGGCCGTGCTGGCCATGCTCTTCGTGATGTTCTCGGGATTCTGGACCGACTGGCTCTGGTACCGCTCGGTCAAGTACTCATCGGTCTTCACCACAACCCTGTGGACCAAGATCGGTCTTTTCGTCTTCTTCGGCGTGCTGATGGCCGTGGCCGTCGGCGTCAACGTCTGGCTGGCCCACCGGCTGCGACCGCCGCTCAGCGCGATGTCCATGGAGCAGCAGAGCCTGGACCGCTACCGCATGGGCCTCGCGCCGTTCAAGAAGTGGGCGCTCCTCGCGATCGCCGCGGTCGTCGGCCTGATCGCCGGTGCCTCCGCGTCCGGTGAGTGGCGCACGTGGCTCCAGTGGGTCAACGGCGTGCCCTTCGGCCAGAAGGACCCGCAGTTCGGCAAGGACATCGCGTTCTACGCCTTCGACCTGCCCTGGTACCGCTTCCTGCTGAGCTTCGGCTTCGCCGCGGCGGTGCTGTGCCTGGTGGCTGCCGCACTGACGCACTACCTCTACGGCGGACTGCGGCTGACGAGCCCCGGCTCGCGCGCGACGGCGGCGGCCACCGGCCATCTGTCCGTGCTGCTGGGCATCTTCGTGTCGCTCAAGGCCATCGCGTACTGGCTCGACCGGTACGGCCTGGCGGTGAAGTCCAGCGGCCTGAAGTCGGCCGACGGCTGGACGGGCCTGCGGTACGTCGACGCCAACGCCTACCTCCCGGCGAAGACGATCCTGTTCTTCATCGCGGCGATCTGCGCGGTGCTGTTCTTCGCCACCCTCTGGCGCCGTACGTGGCAGCTGCCGGTCATCGGCTTCGGCCTGATGGTGCTCTCCGCCGTGCTGATCGGCGGCCTGTACCCGGCGATCGTGCAGAAGTTCCAGGTCCAGCCGAACGAGCAGGCCAAGGAAGCGCCGTACATCAAGCAGAACATCAAGGCGACCCGGGACGCGTACGACATCCAGGACTCCGAGATCACCGGCTACAAGGGCAACTACAAGCCCGTCGGCAAGGAGGAGAGCCAGAAGCTGCGGGACAACGCGGACACCACCGCCAGCATGCGACTGCTCGACCCGAACGTGGTGTCCCCGGCGTTCCAGCAACAGCAGCAGGCGCGTGGCTACTACCAGTTCCCCTCCACCCTCGACGTCGACCGCTACAAGGACAAGGACGGCGCCGAACAGGACACCGTCATCGGTCTGCGTGAGCTGAACATCGCGGGAATCCCCGAGCGCAACTGGATCAACGACCACTTCAAGTACACCCACGGATACGGCGCGGTGGCCGCGAAGGGCACCGAGACGACGGAGGGCGGCGGCCCGAAGTACACCGAGTCGAAGCTGCCGTCCAAGGGCCAGTTCGGCCCGTACGAACAGCGGGTGTACTACGGCGAGAAGACCACGCAGTACTCCATCGTCGGCGGTCCGCAGAAGGAGTTGGACTACTCCGACGACAACGGCGAGAAGAGCTACACGTACCAGGGCAAGAGCGGCGTCAACCTCTCCAACCCGATCAACCGCGCCGCGTACGCGGTGGCGTTCGGGGAGCCGCAGATCCTCTACTCCGGGGCGATCGGCGACGGCTCACGGATCCTGTACAACCGCACGCCCAAGGAGCGCGTCGAAGCGGTGGCCCCCTGGCTGACCATCGACGGTGACGCCTATCCGGCGGTCATCGACGGCCGGATCCAGTGGATCGTGGACGCCTACACCACGAGCAACGGCTACCCGTACGCCTCGCGCACCACGCTCGGCGACACCACGGCCGATTCGCTCACCACCGGGCAGCGGGCGGTGATGGCCCAGCAGAACCAGGTCAACTACATCCGCAACTCGGTGAAGGCGACGGTCGACGCGTACGACGGCTCGGTCAAGCTCTACCAGTGGGACAAGAAGGACCCGGTCCTCAAGACCTGGATGAAGGCGTTCCCCGGCACGGTCGAGAAGAAGGACGCCATCAGCTCGTCGCTCGAGGAGCATCTGCGGTATCCGCAGGACCTGTTCAAGGTCCAGCGGCAGCTGCTGACGACGTACCACGTCACGGACCCGGGCACGTTCTACACCGGCTCCGAGCGCTGGCAGATCCCCAACGATCCGACGAACAAGTCGGGCAACTCCGTGCCGCCGTACTACCTGAGCATGAAGATGCCGGACCAGAAGGATCAGACCTTCTCGCTGACGACGACGTTCACGCCCAACAAGAGAGACAACCTCGGGGCGTTCATGGCCGTCGACGCCAACGCGAAGAGCAATGACTACGGCAAGATCAGAATTCTGAAACTGCCGTCGGAGACACCGGTCCCCGGCCCACAACTGGTGCAGTCGAAGTTCAACTCCGATCCGAAGATCGCCAACGAGCTGAACATCCTCAAGAAGTTCGGCGACTCCGAGATCGAGTACGGCAATCTGCTGACCGTGCCCCTGGACGGCGGACTGCTGTACGTCGAGCCGGTCTATCTGCGCGGCGCGAACACCAACTACCCGCTGCTGAAGAAGGTCCTGGTCAGCTACGGCGACAACAAGCCGGTCCTGGAGAACTCCCTTGAGGACGCGCTGGACGTGGTCTTCGGCAAGAAGGCGCCCAGCACCGGCACGGCGCCACCGGGCGAGGGCCAGACGACGCAGCCTCCCGTGAACCAGACGGTCCAGGAGGCGCTGAACGACGCCCAGAAGGCGTACGAAGCCGGCGAGAAGGCCCGCGTCTCGGGTGACTGGGCCGGCTACGGCCAGGCGCAGAAGAAGCTCAAGGAGGCGCTGGACCGGGCCGCGGCGGCCGAGGAGAAGTCCACGAAGAAGGGCGGCGGTTCGGGGGACTGAGCAGACCACGGCCGACGCGCGTGCGGCCACCGGTGCCACCGGTGGCCGCACGCGCGGAGGTGGTCAAGGGCCGTCCCCGCAGCGTGATACCTTGAGTTCACAACGACGCGGGGTGGAGCAGCTCGGTAGCTCGCTGGGCTCATAACCCAGAGGTCGCAGGTTCAAATCCTGTCCCCGCTACGGAAAAGACCAGGGCCCGGATTCCTTGAGAATCCGGGCCTTCGTCATGGGTGCGGCCCCTCCGGGCAAGGCTCGCGGCGGGTTCGGCCGCGTCGGACTGCCGATGTGGGGAACCTGTGTGCTTGAGTTTGGCAAGTCGTTGTGTCGGGAAGTCGACAAACCGCTGAAGTGACCTCACTGGCTGCGGTATACCAGGTGTACGAGGGTTACGGGTGGTGCGACGATGGCTCTTATGGGGGACAAGGCAAGGTTGTTGGAGACGGACCGGTTTGCGTATGCGTCCGATGACGGGCGCGAATCCGAGTTGCCGATGGACGAGATGGAGGCCGCGGAGGCCGCCGAAGCGTCCGACGCGATGACCGAAACCGGTCATCGCCGGGCTGCCGAAGCGGGGAACACCGCGGCCATGAGTGTGCTCGGCGCACTGCTGCTGCGCCGAGGTGACCTCGACGGCGCCGAGCCGTATCTGCGCTCCGCGACCGTGGCGGGCGACCGCGCGGCGGCCAACAACCTCGGTGTGCTGCTGCACCAGAGGGGATACGTGGACGAGGCGTCCGGCTGGTGGCGGATCGCCGCCGTCGCCGGTTCCGCGGCGGCGGCGCACGCGCTGGGCCGCTACCACCGCGAGCGCGGCGACGAGCCGGCGGCCGAGTACTGGCTGCGGCAGTCCGCCGAATCCGGCCACTGCCTGGGCGCCTACGCTCTCGCCGACCTTCTCGAACACCGTGGTGACGTCGGCGCCGAGCGCTGGTTCCGGGCCGCCGCCGAGCGCGGCCACCGCGAGGCCGCGTACCGCATCGCCCGGCTCGTCGAAGAGGGCCGCGGCGCGGACCGCCGCACGGCACCTGCCTACGGCGAACTGACCCAGGAAGCCGAGGCGGAGCAGTGGTACCGCCAGGCCGCCGCGCGCGGACACCGGCGTGCGGCCCTCCAGTTGGGCACGCTGCTGGAGGAGCGCGGCGACATCCAGGAGGCGGGCCGCTGGTACCTCTCCGCGGCCAAGGACGGCGAGGCGAAGGCCGCCTGCGCGCTGGGCTTCCTGCTGCGTGACGCGGGCGACGTGGAAAGCGCGGCCGAGTGGTGGCGGCGCGCCGCCCAGGACGGCGACGGCAACGCCGCCAACGCCCTGGGAGCGCTGCACGCCGACCGCGGCGAGCTGCAGACCGCCGAGCGCTGGTACCGCGCCGCGCTGGACGCGGGCGACGTCAACGGCGCCTACAACCTCGGGCTGCTCTGCGCCGAGCAGGGGCGGGCCGGGCGCGGCGAGCAGTGGTACCGCAGGGCCGCGTACGCCGGGCACCGCGAGGCCGCCAACGCGCTCGCCATCCTGCTGCTCCAGCGCGGCGACGCGTCGGGCGCCGAACCGTGGTTCTCCAAGGCAGCCGAGGCCGGCAGCGTGGACGCGGCGTTCAACCTCGGCATCCTGTTCGCCGGACGCGGCGAGGAGCGCACCGCGCACACCTGGTACGAGCGGGCCGCCGCTGCCGGGCACACCGAGGCGGCCCTCCAGGTCGCGATCGTGCAGCAGCGCAGTGGCGAGGACGCCGCCGCGGAGCGGAACCTGCGCTGCGCCGCGGAGGGCGGCAGCGCCGAGGCGGCGTTCCGGCTCGCCGACCTGCTGGACCGCAAGGCGGTGGAATCGGGCCGCGGCCGGCTGCCCGACGAGGCGCGGACGCCGGACGACGAGAGCACCCGCTGGTACGAGAAGGCCGCGCGCGAGGGGCACCGCCGCGCTCAGGTCCGGGTTGGCATGTTCGCGGCGGCTCGGGGCGAGGTGGTCGAGGCCGCGAAGTGGTACCGGGCCGCCGCCGAAGCCGGCAGCCGCAACGGCGCCTTCAACCTCGGCCTGCTGCTGGCCCGCGAGGGCAGCCTGCCCGAGGCCGCCCTGTGGTGGCAGCGGGCCGCCGCGGAGGGGCACGGACGGGCGGCGCTGCGGCTGGCGCTGCTGGCCGCCCGCCGCGGCGCGCTGGCCGAGGCGCAGACCTGGTGCGCGCGGGCCGTGGAGCTGGGGCCGCCGGAGGTCGCCGAGCGGGCGGCGCGGCTGCGGGCGGCCCTCCAGGAGGAACTCAGCGCCTGAGCCCCGGGGCGGCCTCGGGGCCCGGTCCCCGGGGCTCGTCCCCGAGGCGGGGCCCGGGGCCTGCGGAAGGGATTTGCGCTGGTCGTCGGCCTGGGGTTAGAGTAAAGACACAACGACGCGGGGTGGAGCAGCTCGGTAGCTCGCTGGGCTCATAACCCAGAGGTCGCAGGTTCAAATCCTGTCCCCGCTACTGCAAGACGAAGGCCCGGATTCCTTGAGGATCCGGGCCTTCGTCGTATGTGCGGCCGGCCTTCGTCCCTCGGGGGTTCTTCGGGTCGGTGCGATCCTCGGGCCGGTTCGCGCCCTTCCCCTGATTTCCTCCACCCGGTGCCGCCGTGCCCTCTGGTGGGGCGTGGGGTCGTCGCGTCCGGGCATGCGAACGGACCCGCGTCCGTCAGGGGCGCGGGTCGGCAAGGGGATGCGGGCGGCCCGGACGGGGGCGCGCCCGGGGTGTCAGGTGGCTGAGTTGCAGGTGGGGCAGATGCCCCGGTAGGTGACCGTTACCTCGGAGACCTGGAAGCCGTACCGCTCGGGCTCGGGGAGCGCGGTGAGCGGGTCGCCCTGGACGTGGACGTCCCGGATCGTGCCGCAGCGGGAGCAGACCAGGTGCTGGTGGTCGTGGTGGGCGTTCGGGTCGTAGCGCTTGGCGCGGCCGTCCGTGCTGACCTCCAGCACCTCGCCGAGCGAGACCAGCTCGCCGAGCGTGTTGTAGACCGTGGCGCGGGAGATCTCGGGGAGCCGGTCGCTCGCGCGTGCGTGCACTTCGTCGGCGGTGTAGTGGACGTGGTCGCCGTCGAGCACCTCGGCGACCACGCGCCGCTGTGCGGTCAGACGCCAGCCGCGTTCCCGGAGTCGTTCCAGCAGGTCACTCATGCCATTCACCTATCAGTCAGATAAAGCCAGGGTAGCAGCGGCCGGTCCATCACCGGATCGGGTATGGCTTTCGGGTGCTTCTTGACTTAGACAATGTCCAATGTAGGATCGGCAACGGCACAAGCCAAGGGCAGGTGTAGAGACATCAGGAGGCGCACGTGTCGGTAGAGAGCACTACGGGACCGCTGACCACGGAGTCCGGGGCTCCGGTTGCGGACAACCAGAACAGCGAGACGGCCGGCGTCGGCGGACCGGGTCTGATCCAGGACCAGCTCCTGATCGAAAAGCTCGCTCACTTCAACCGCGAGCGCATTCCCGAGCGCATCGTTCACGCGCGGGGCGGCGGTGCGTACGGCACCTTCACCGTCACCGCCGATGTGACCAAGTACACGCGGGCGAAGTTCCTCTCGGAGATCGGCAAGCAGACCGAGACGTTCCTGCGCTTCTCGACGGTCGCGGGCAGCCTCGGTTCGGCGGACGCGGTGCGTGACCCCCGGGGCTTCGCGTTGAAGTTCTACACCGAAGAGGGCAATTACGACCTCGTCGGCAACAACACCCCGGTGTTCTTCATCAAGGACGCCATGAAGTTCCCGGACTTCATCCACACCCAGAAGCGCGACCCGTACACCGGCTCGCAGGAGGCGGAGAACGTCTGGGACTTCTTCGGCCTTTCGCCGGAGACCACCCACCAGGTGACCTGGTTGTTCGGCGACCGTGGCATCCCGGCCTCGTGGCGCCACATGGACGGCTTCGGCTCGCACACCTTCCAGTGGAACAACGAGGCCGGCGAGGTCTTCTGGGTCAAGTACCACTTCAAGACCGACCAGGGCATCAAGACCCTCACCCAGGCCGAGGCGGACAAGGTCGCCGGTGAGGACGCCGACAGTCACCAGCGTGACCTGCGGACGGCCATCGAGCGGGGCGACTTCCCCAGCTGGACCGTGCAGGTGCAGATCATGCCCGCGGCCGAGGCGGCGAACTACCGCTTCAACCCGTTCGACCTGACCAAGGTCTGGCCGCACGAGGACTACCCGCCGATCGAGATCGGCAAGCTGGAGCTGAACCGCAACCCGCAGGACATCTTCGCCGAGGTCGAGCAGTCGGCCTTCTCCCCGCACCACTTCGTGCCGGGCATCGGCCCGTCCCCCGACAAGATGCTCCAGGGCCGGCTCTTCGCCTATGCGGACGCGCACCGCTACCGCGTCGGCATCAACGCCGACCACCTGCCGGTCAACCGCCCCCGGGCCACCGAGGCCCGCACCTACGGGCGGGACGGCTTCCTCTACGACGGCCGGCACGCGGGCCGGAAGAACTACGAGCCGAACAGCTTCGGCGGTCCGGTCGAGACCGGCCGGGCGCTGTGGCAGTCGGTCGAGGTGTCCGGCGCCAGCGGCGAGAGCGCGGCGCCCTCGCACGCCGAGGACGACGACTTCGTGCAGGCGGGGAACCTCTACCGGCTGATGCCGGAGGACGCGAAGGAGCGTCTGATCAACAACCTGGCGGGCACCATCTCCGAGGTGTCCCGCGAGGACATCCGCCAGCGGGCGATCGAGAACTTCCGCAAGGCGGACGCGGACTACGGCAAGCGGCTGGAAGCCGCGGTCCAGGCCCTGCGCGGCTGACGAGCGGTTTCCCCCGGCCGGACCGCCACCGCCCGCGCGGCGGCGGTGGCCCGGCCGGGGGCGGCGCGCGACGGCTGCTTGCCGTACCAGCCGAAGAGGCCGGATGCCATGGGGCTCCGGCCTCTTCGTGCCTGCGGCCTCAGGCGGGTACCGCGTCGGTCCTCACGATGGCGGCCGAGCGGCAGCGGATGATGTCGCGGACCGATACGACGCCGACCGGCTCGCGGTCGTCGAGGACGATCAGATGCCGGAAGCCGCCGCGCACCATGGCGTCCGCGGCGTCGTCCAGGGTCCAGTCCGGTGCGGCGAAGACCACATCGGACGTGGTGTGGGTCTGGGCGGTCTCCCGGTCCGGATTCTCGCCCGCGCCCAGGGAGTTGAGGATGTCGCGCTCGGTGAGGATCCCGAGGCCGCTGGTGTCGGTGTCGAGTACGACCGCCGCGCCGACGCGGCGGGCCGCCATCAGCTGGGCGGCCTGACGGAGGGTGTGCGCGGGCCCGATGGTGAGGACCAGCGTGCTCATGGCGTCCTTGACGAGCAGGGGCATGGAAGAGAGCCACCTCCTTGGCGGATGTGAACTGGAGAAGGGATTCACAAGTTCACAAACGTGGGGATTCTCATGTTCACATGCTCTCCGGCGGGGTCACAAGAGTCAGGGGCCGGACGTCTGCCCGGCCCCCGTCACCACGCAGGTCAGTGCCGTGCGTCCCCGACGTACGTCAGCAGGTCGTCGTGGAGCAGGCCGTTGGAGGCCGCGGCGTTTCCGCTGTGCGGGCCCGGCTTGCCGTCCAGGCCGGTGAACCGGCCGCCGGCCTCCTGCACCACGACGGCGCAGGCCGCCATGTCCCACAGGGAGAGTTCCGGCTCCGCGCAGATGTCCACCGAGCCCTCGGCGACCATCATGTACGGCCAGAAGTCGCCGTAGGCCCGGGTGCGCCAGCAGTCCCGGCCCAGCTCCAGGAAGCCGGACAGCTTGTCGCGCTCCTCCCAGCCGGCCAGCGACGAGTACGCGAACGAGGCGTCCCGGATGCTGCCGACCTCCGAGACGTGCAGCCGGCTGGCGGAGGTCAGGCTCCGCCCCGTGAAGGCGCCAAGACCCTCGGCCGCCCACCACCTGCGGTTGAGCGCCGGGGCCGAGACGATGCCGACCACCGGGCGGTCGCCGCCCTCGCCGCGCTCCATCAGCGCGATCAGGGTGGCCCAGACCGGCACCCCGCGGACGTAGTTCTTCGTGCCGTCGATCGGGTCGATGATCCAGCGGCGCGGTCCTGCGCCCTCGGTGCTGCCGAACTCCTCGCCGAGCACCGAGTCGCGTGGCCTTGCCCGCTGGAGATGGCCGCGGATCAGCTCCTCGGCGGCCTTGTCCGCCTCGCTCACCGGGGTCATGTCCGGTTTGGTCTCGACCTTCAGGTCGAGTGCCTTGAACCGGTCCATGGTGGCGGCGTCAGCGGCATCCGCCAGGACGTGGCCGAGACGGAGATCATCGTGATAGTCGGGCATGTGCGAACAGTATCGACTGGTATACGCAGGAGCCACACGGCCATGGTCCGCCGGGCGTGTACGACGGTTCAGGCCCGCCGTGCGGCGACCCTTGACAGTCCCTGGCGCCGCGTCAATTCTGTCCGCACGCCGGTCATTTGGGCCGGTGGGCCGGGGAGGCGACGATGCCTGCAGCGCGTGATTCCTTGCTCGATGCCGCGTACACGGCGCTGGCGAGCCGCCCCTGGACGGCGGTCAGGATGGTGGACGTGGCGGCCCGCGCCGGGGTCTCGCGGCAGACCCTCTACAACGAGTTCGGCAGCAAGGAAGGGCTCGCCCGCGCGCTCGTGCGCCGCGAGACCGACAGCTATCTCGCGGGTGTCGAACGGGCCCTGGCCGACGGCCGGCCCGCGCGCACCGGGGACGACGCGGCGGGCCGGGTCGTCGCGGCTGCCGCCTGGACGCTGCGCACCGCCCGCGCCAACCCCCTGGTGCGGGCCGCGTTGACGGGCTGCTGGAGCGACCGGCTGCCGGCCCCGCCGCCGGTCCGTGGTGCGCGGTCAGGTGTCCCCGCGCCGCGTCGGTCGGCCGGTGACGCACCGCTGCCGGGGCCCGCCGAATGGGTCGGCAGGTTCTGCGACCGCGCGGTGGCCGCCCTGGAGCCGGACTGGCCCGTCGAGGAACTGCCCGCCCTGGGCACCGCCTGCGAGGCCGCCGCCCGGCTGACCCTGTCCTGCGTCGTCGCCCCCGAGGCCGGTCCGCCCGTACGGGCCCCGGGGCGGCGGGGAGCGCAGAGACCCGGCGCGGCACCCTCCGGGGCCGGAGGGCGGCGGGACGCGGAGACCGAGGCGGTGGCGCGGCTGGTGCGCGGGGCGTTCGCCCACCTGCCCGAGGCCCGTGGGGCGTCCGGCAGCGCGGTGTCCGGCGGGGGCCGGGCCGCGGGCTGAAGGGCGGTCACCGCTGGGTGCGGCGGGACGTGTTCGCCGCGGGGCGGCGGGTGCCCGCGGTCTCCCGCGGCCGGTCCGTCAGTGGGCCGATCCCGACAGCTGCAGCCCGACGACACCGATGATCACGAGGGTGATGGACACCAGCTTCAGCGTGGAGACCACGTCGCCGAGGAAGACCATGCCGTAGATCGCCGTGCCGGCCGCGCCGATGCCGGTCCAGACCGCGTACGCGGGGCCGACGTCGAGCTTGCGCAGGGACAGCGTCAGCAGGCCGAAGCTGGCCAGTGCGAAGGCGGCGAAGGCGACGGTCGGGAACAGGCGGGTGAAGCCGTGCGACAGCTTGAGGCAGACCGCGAAGCCGGTCTCCAGGAGACCTGCCACCACGACGAGCAGCCACGCCATATCCCATGCCTCCGTCAGATCCTGACCGCTCCGCCTGCCTTGGTGTGATTATGCCTTTACCTCGGGCGGCGGAGGGCGAACTCCGGTGATCAGTCGCCCTCGCGTCGCTCACGGGTCGACAGGAGGCGCCGCAGCGAATACAGCCGGGCCGGGTCGGCGTGGCCGTCGGCGACCCAGGCGTCCAGCGCGCAGTCCTGCTCGTCGTGGCTGCACGCGCGCGGGCACTCGGCGGTGCCGGGCACCAGGTCGGGGAAGGCCAGGATGACCCGCGACGGATCGACGTGGTGCAGTCCGAAGGACCGTACGCCAGGGGTGTCGATGACCCAGCCCGAGTCGCCGGGCAGCGGCAGGGCCAGCGCGGATGTGGTGGTGTGCCGGCCGCGGCCGGTGTGCGCGTTGACGTGTCCGGTCGCCCGACGGCGGTCCGGCACCAGGGAGTTGACCAGGGTGGTCTTGCCGACGCCCGAGTGGCCGACGAAGGCCGTCATGCGTCCCGTCAGCCGCTCGCGCACCCGGTCGGCGGCGGCGCCGTCGGCGAGTTCGTCGCGGTTGGTGACCAGATAGGGGACGCCCAGCGCGCCGTAGGACTCCAGGAGGCTGTCGGCCGACGCCAGGTCGGACTTGGTCAGCACCAGCAGCGGGTCGAGGCCCGCGTCGTAGGCGGCGACCAGACAGCGGTCGATCAGCCGGGGGCGCGGCTCGGGGTCGGCGAGCGCGGTGACGATGGCGAGCTGGTCGGCGTTGGCGACGACGACCCGCTCGTACGGGTCGTCGTCATCGGCCGTACGGCGCAGCGTGGAGGTGCGCGGCTCGACCCGGACGATGCGCGCCAGGGTGTCCTTGGCGCCGCTCAGATCGCCGACCACGGCGACGCGGTCGCCGACGACCGCGCTCTTGCGGCCCAGTTCGCGGGCCTTCATCGCGGTGACCGTGCGGTCGTCGATGAGGACGGTGAGGCGGCCCCGGTCGACGGTCAGGACCAGGCCCTCGGACGCGTCCTCGTGCTTGGGGCGGATGTTGGTGCGGGGACGGTTGCCCTTGCGGTTGGGGCGGACACGGATGTCGTCCTCGTCGGGGTTCTTGCCGTAGCGGCGCATGGCGGCGGAAACCCTCAGGCTCTCCGGGCGGCGGGGCCGGACGCGGGGGTGAGCATGTCCGTCCACAGCGCGGGGAAGTCGGGCAGCGTCTTGGCGGTGGTGGCGACGTTCTCCACCTCGACGCCCTCGACGGCCAGACCGATGAGGGCGGCGGCGGTCGCCAGGCGGTGGTCCTCGTACGTGTGGAAGACGCCGCCGTGCAGCGGGCGCGGCCGGATGTGCAGGCCGTCGGCGGTCTCGGTGACGTCGCCGCCCAGGCCGTTCAGCTCCTTGGTGAGCGCGGCCAGCCGGTCCGTTTCGTGCAGCCGCAGGTGGGCGACGCCGCGCAGGGTGGAAGGCGAGTCGGCGAGCGCCGCGACGGCGGCGATGCCGGGGGTCAGCTCGCCGACCTCGCTGAGGTCGACGTCGATGCCGTGCACCGCGCCGCCGCCGGTGAAGGTCAGGCCGCTGTCGGTCAGCTCGCAGGAGCCGCCCATGGCGGTGAAGATCTCGCGCAGCGCGTCACCGGGCTGGGTGGTGTGCTCGGGCCAGTCCGGGATGGTGACCCGGCCGCCGGTCACCAGGGCGGCGGCCAGGAACGGCTGGGCGTTGGAGAGGTCGGGCTCGACGACCAGGTCGCGGCCGAGCAGGGCGCCAGGGGTGACCCGCCAGACGTTCGGCTCGCCGCCCGACTCGGGGGTGTCCACCTGGGCACCGGCGCTGCGCAGCATGTCGACGGTCATCCGGATGTGCGGCATGGACGGCAGCGCCGAGCCGGTGTGCCGGACCTCGACACCCTGGTTGAAGCGCGGGGCCGACAGCAGCAGGGCGCTGACGAACTGGGAGGACGAGGAGGCGTCGATCTCGACCGGGCCGCCGTCCAGGGCGCCGCTGCCGTGCACCGTCATCGGGAGGGCGCCGCGGCCGTCGTCCTCGATCCGGGCGCCGAGGGCGCGCAGCCCCTCGATCACGCCGCCCAGCGGACGCTCGTAGGAGCGCGGGTCGCCGTCGAAGCGGATCGGGCCGTCGGCGAGGGCCGCGACCGGGGGGAGGAAGCGCATGACCGTGCCGGCGTTGCCGACGTCGACGGTGGCCGGGCCGCGCAGTCCGGCCGGGATGATCCGCCATGCCTCGCCGCCGCCGGCCGGCGGCTGCCCGCCCGCGGAGCTGGAGGACGCGGTCTCCTCGATGCCGACGCCCAGGGTGCGCAGCGCCTCGGCCATCAGCAGGGTGTCCCGGGAGCGCAGCGGGCGGCGGAGCCAGCCGGGCTCGGAGGAGAGGGCGGCCAGCACCAGTCCGCGGTTGGTGACCGATTTGGAGCCTGGCACGGTGACGGTCGCATCGACCGCCCCGGAGGCGACGGGGGCGGGCCAGAGGGCGGGAAGTGCTGGGCGCTCGGTCATGCCCCTCACTTTAATCGCTGGGCAAGGGTGCCGATCTTGATCAAAAACGGTGCAACTCTCACGAAACATGACGCTGATAGGGCGTGTGGGCCCGAATCCGGTGCGTGGCTTGCCCGTTCGGGGGACAGGGCCAAGGGGCGGGCCGGTGTTCCGGGCGTCCCGGAGGCGGGCCGCCCCGCCCCTCAGATCCCCAGCAGCCAGCGTCCGCCGCCGATCAGCGAGCAGAGCGTCACGACGTGGAACAGGCCCAGCCAGACGACCGCGGGGACGTGCGTCAGCCGCGCCAGCTGGTCGGGGTCGGAGTCGCCATCCCGCCGCTCGGCCATCATCCCGGAGGGGCTCACGAAGGCGGGGCGGGCCATCCGCCGCCGTTTGCGCTGCAGCTCGAACGGCGGCCGTACGCCGCCCAGCAGCAGGAACCACACCACCACGTACGCGAACGCGGCCTGGACGTCCGGTGTGGTCAGCCAGGAGACGAGGACGAACGCGGCGCCCGCCAGGACGACGGTGAGCACGCCGTAGGCGTTGCGGATCATCACCAGCATCGCGATCAGCAGCACCGTCGCGCCCCAGAGCAGGGCCGTGATGTGCCCGGCCGCCAGCAGGGCGGCGCCCGCGAGCCCCAGCAGGGACGGCGTGATGTAGCCGGCCGCCGCGGTGAGGATCATGCCGATGCCGGTCGGCTTGCCGCGCGAGACGGTCAGCCCGGAGGTGTCCGAGTGCAGCCGGATGCCCTCCAGGCGGCGCCCGGTGACCAGCGCGAGCAGGCCGTGGCCGCCCTCGTGCGCGATGGTGACGGCGTTGCGGGACAGGCGCCAGGCGGGGTGCGGGGCGACCGCGGCCAGCGCGACGACCGCCGTGACGATCACCAGCCAGGCCGGCGGATCGGGCTGGATCCCGAAGACGCGGCTCCATACGTCCGTGAGGTGATCGGTGTCCATGTCGTCCCTTCGTGTGGCATGGCAGTGTGGCACGCATGTGCGGAAGGTATGCAGCGAGTCGCAGGCCCGAGGAACTGGTGGAGATTTTCGGGGTCCGGCGCTGGGATCCGGAGGAGACCCTGGCGCCCGACTTCAACATCGCCCCGACGGTCAACGTGCACGCGGTGCTCGAACGTCCCCTGAAGGGCGAGGCGGCTGCCGCGTTCCCCCCGGGAGCGCCGGTGCGCCAGTTGCGGACGCTGAAGTGGGGCCTGGTGCCGTCGTGGTCGAAGTCACCCGAAGGCGCCGCGAAGATGATCAACGCGCGGTCCGAGACGGTGCACGAGAAGCCGTCCTTCAAGCAGGCGTTCGCCACCCGCCGCTGCCTGCTCCCCGGGGACGGCTATTACGAGTGGGTGACCGCACCGGAGGAGCGGGAGCTGGAGGAGCGCGGCAGGAAGAAGCGGGCGCGGAAGCAGCCGTACTTCGTGACGCCTGCCGACGGCTCCGTGATGGCGATGGCCGGGCTCTACGAGTTCTGGCGGGACACCACCCTGCCCGGCGACCACCCGCAGGCGTGGTGGGTGACCTGCACGGTCCTCACGACCGAGGCCGAGACCACGCCGCTGGCCGGAGCCGAAGGCGGCGAAGGACCGCAGTCGCTGTCCGAGATCCACCCCCGGATGCCGCTGGTCATGCCCCCGGACCGCTGGGACGCCTGGCTCGACCCGGCGCCCGCAGGACTCGACCGGCTGCGCGGACTCCTCACGCCGCCGCCCCCGGGGCTGATGCGCGCCTACCCCGTCCCGACGGACGTCAGCAACGTCCGCAACAACGGACCCGAGCTGCTCACCGAACTCGAAGGGCCCGAGGTCGCCACCCTCTTCTGAAGCGGCGCGCCCGCCCCTCGCGGGCCCGCCCGGCAGGATGGGGGCATGAGCACAGGGGCGAACGAGAGCGAGACGGTGGCGACACCGGCAGGGGACGCGCGGATCAGCTGGTACCGGGCGCCGGTGCCGGCGCGGGCCGTGGTGGCCGTCGGGCACGGCGCAGGCGGCGGGATCGAGGCGCGCGACCTGCGGGCCCTGGCCGCCGCGCTGCCGGGACGCGGCTACACCGTGGCACTGGTCGAGCAGCCGTGGCGGGTCGCGGGCAAGAAGGTGGCGCCCGCGCCCAAGACCCTGGACGTGGCATGGACGGCGCTGTGGCCCGCGCTGGAGAAGCCGGGGCTGCCGGTCGTCGCGGGTGGCCGCAGCGCGGGCGCCAGGGTGGCCTGCCGCACCGCACGTGAACTGGGCGCGCACGCCGTCCTCGCCCTCAGCTTCCCGCTGCACCCGCCGGGCAGGCCCGAGAAGTCACGGGCCGGCGAACTGGCCGGTGCGGGGGTGCCGACGCTGGTCGTCCAGGGCGGCCGGGATCCGTTCGGCGGGCCTGGCGAGTTCCCTGGCGGCACGGAACTGCGCGAGGTGGCACACGGGGACCACGGTTTCGCGGTGCCCAAGAAGGCGGGGGTGACGGAGGCGGAGTCGATGGACCGGCTCACCGCCGTGGTGGTGGAGTGGCTGGACGGGCTCTTCGGCTGATCCCCGGCGGGCCTCACTCCGTCCGGCCGCGTGGCCGGGCGCGTACGTGCATCCGCTCGCCCTGCCTGCCGAAGAGGCTGAGCAGCTCCACCGGCTCGTCGTCCGCCGGGCCGAACCAGTGCGGCAGCCGGGTGTCGAACTCCGCCGCCTCGCCGGCCTTCAGCAGGACATCGCGGTCGGCCAGCAGCAGCCGCAGCCGGCCGGACAGTACGTAGAGCCATTCGTAGCCCTCGTGGGTGCGCTGCTCGGGCTGGCTCTTGACCGGGTCGATGACGAGTTTGAACGCCTGGAGGGCACCCGGCTGGCGGGTCAGCGGCACGAACGTCATGTGCTCGCGCCGCTGCGGCACCGCGCGCACCCGCGGATCGCCGACCTCCGGCGCGCCCACCAGCTCGTCCAGCGGCACCTGATGGGCCTGTGCCAGCGGCAGCAGCAGTTCGAGGGTGGCCCGGCGCCCGCCGGATTCCAGCCGGGAGAGGGTGCTGACCGAGATGCCGGTGGCTTCCGAGAGCGAGGCCAGCGTCACCGACCGTTCCTGGCGCAGGCGGCGCAGCCGCGGTCCGACCTCGGAGAGCACCTGTTCGTATGCGTTGTCCGTCACCCCTCCATTGCTGAAGCGGCAATGCGTTTTGTCAAGCCCTGGGGGCGGAGCGGAGGGCGGGGCGGGAATGAAGGGCCGGGTGCGGCCGTTGTCGAGAGGGCGTACGCGGCGGTTCCGACGGCCGGTGCGCCCACTGTCCGGCCCCGGCGGAACGGGGGCGGCGGTGCGGGAATGGCCGCGTCGGTCCGGCTGTTGACCAAGGCGTAAGACGCCCGAGTACATCCAGCGCATCGTGAGGAATGGGAGCCCGCCGCATGGGAATCGCTTGCCCGGCCCGTCCGGCCGCCGATCTACAGTGGTCGCAGGTGCAGGTATCGCAGCCCGCTCTGGCTGGAGCGGCGGTGGCACCGGATCGTCGTCTATTCTCCGAATCGAGTGGGTCCGCATCCGGATCCGTCACGGTGGTGGAGGAGGTGGGTCCGGTCACTGGGACCGACGCAGGGACCGACGGCACGGCTGAGGAGCACGCCGGGGCCCGGAAGGAGAGCGACGCCGAGCGCAACGCCCGCTTCGAGCGTGACGCCCTCACCTTCCTGGACCAGATGTACTCCGCCGCGCTGCGCATGACGCGCAATCCGGCCGACGCGGAGGACCTGGTGCAGGAGACGTACGCAAAGGCGTATGCGTCCTTCCACCAGTTCCGGGAGGGCACCAACCTCAAGGCGTGGCTGTACCGCATCCTCACCAACACCTTCATCAACTCCTACCGCAAGAAGCAGCGGGAGCCGCAGCGCAGTGCCGCCGAGGAGATCGAGGACTGGCAGCTCGCGCGCGCCGAGTCGCACATGTCGACGGGGCTGCGCTCCGCCGAGTCGCAGGCGCTCGACCACCTGCCCGATTCGGATGTGAAGGCCGCGCTCCAGGCCATTCCCGAGGAATTCCGTATCGCGGTGTATCTCGCGGACGTCGAGGGGTTTGCGTACAAGGAGATCGCCGACATCATGGGGACACCCATCGGCACGGTGATGTCCCGCCTGCACCGAGGCCGACGCCAACTGCGCGGCATGCTGGAGGATTACGCCCGTGAGCGCGGGCTGGTCCCGGCCGGGGCAGGGGCTGCGGCGGAGGCACCGCAGCCGCACGACCGGAAAGGCTCGGGATCATGAGCTGCGGAGATCCGCACGACAAGGACTGCTCCGAGGTTCTCGACCACCTCTACGAGTATCTCGACCGTGAGATGCCCGCGGGCGAGTGCGAGAAATTCCAGGTGCACATCGACGAGTGCTCGCCGTGCCTGGAGAAGTACGGACTCGAACAGGCCGTCAAGAAGCTGGTCAAGCGCTGCTGCGGCCACGACGACGTGCCCACCGACCTGCGCTCGAAGGTCATGGGCAGGATCGACCTGATCAGGGCGGGCGAGACCGTCCCCGAGGTCAGCGTCCTCGACCAGGCCAAGCACGAACAGGCACAGCGGAACCGCGCCGCCGCCCCGGGCGCGGACAGCGGCGACACCCCGGCTGCCTGCGGCGACGCGGACGCACCGGCCGCCGCCGGCCAGGACGGGTCCGCCGCAGCACGTACCGAGGCCGCACGCGCCGAATAAGGCGCCGCGTCACCCTAAGGGGTGAGGGGCGGGGCGATTCGTCCCGCCCGATCCGCCGATGCGCCGTCGCGCGCCTCTCGGCCCCTTTATCCTCACCGAACCCCCGTGCACGGGACACCCCTGTGCGGGGACACGCTGTGGCTTCGGGGAGGAGGGCGCGATGCGGGAACTTCCGGTGGCCGCGCAGGGGTTCATCGGCTGCGCCGTGCTTGCCGCGGCGCTGTGCGCGGCCCCCGCCGCAGGACTCGGCGCCGACGCGCCCTGGGGCGACGCCGCCGCCCTCGCCACCCTCTACGCGGTGTGCGAGCGGGCGCGCCACTGCCCGGTGCAGGGCCGCCGCGAGCCGATCGGCGGCACCGCGTTCTTCCCCGTGCTGCTGGCCGGGGTCTTCCTGCTGCCGCCGCCGCTCGCCGCGCTGGCCGCCGTACCGGGCGGGCTGACCGCCCCCGCCGAGGCGCGGTCCGCCGCCGCCCGCAGGCTCTGGCACGCCGCCGAACTGGCCCTGGCCTGCTGGGTTTCCGCACACATCTGCCAGGCGACGGGCCATCACCCGCTGTCCGCACCGCAGTTCCCCGCCCTGCTGCTGCCCGCCGCGGCCACCGCAGCCGCGTTCTGCGGAGTGATCGCCGTGCTGGACGGCGGGGTGCTGGTCGCCGCCGAACGGCACCCGCCGCGCACCGCCTGGCGCGGCGGACCGGCCCGTTCCCTGCCGCCGTACCTGGTGCACGGCCTGGCCGGGCTGATGATGGCGGTCCTGTGGCGCAGCCCGTACGGGCCGCCCGCCGCGCTGCTGGTGCTGCTGCCGATGTACCTCTCCTGCTGGGTCCTCGCCCGGTACCACCGGGAGCGGGCCGCCCACCGGGCGACGATCAGGGCGCTGGTGCAGGCCGTGGACATCAAGGACCGCTACACCCGCGGGCACAGCGAACGGGTCGGCCGGGCCTCGGTGATGATCGCGCGGGAACTGGGCATGGCGGAGGACCGGGTCGAGGTGCTGCGGTTCGCCGGCATCCTCCACGACGTCGGCAAACTCGGCGTGCCCACCCGGCTGTTGCGCAAGGACGGGCCGCTGACGCCGGAGGAGCGCCGCGTCATCGAACTGCATCCCGAGTACGGCCACGAGATCGTGCGGGGCATCGGCTTCCTGGGCGAGGCGCGGGCGGCGATCCTGCACCACCACGAGCGGCTGGACGGCCGCGGCTACCCGTACGGGCTGACGGGGCGTCAAATCCCGGAGTTCGCCCGGGTGGTGGCGGTGGCCGACGCCTTCGACGCGATGACCTCCACCCGTTCCTACCGCCGGGCCCGGCCGGTGGCCGCCGCCGTGGCGGAGCTGCGCAACTGCGCCGGGGCGCAGTTCGACCCCCGGATGGTGCGGGCCCTGGCGGCCTCGCTCGATCGGCACGGCTGGCATCCCGGACTCGTCATGGCGGCCGACGCGGATCCGGTGGCGGCGGTGGCGGTCGATGACAGGACGGACGATGACGGGGCGGACGGGGCGGATCCGGCCGCCGCGCGGTGCCGGGCGCAGGCGGGCGACGGCCCCGGCGGGCCTGCGCAGGGGCGCACGCAGGCCCTGGCGCCGGCCGTCTCCGCGGCGGTGGCTCCGGGTAGCGGAAACGTCCCTGCTGCCGACGCGGACGGGCCGGAGCAGGCGGCAGATGCCGGGGCGGCGGCCGGTGCCGGGGCCGCCGCGTCCCGGGCCGGGCGCGGCTCAGGCGGCCACCGCGCGGCGCCCGGGATCGGACGTGTGCAGGCCGTGGCGAAGCGGTGGTGCGGCCCGGCAGGTCCCGCGCGAAGGCCGGGCGAGCGGTGAACGGCGAGGGCCGCCGGGCGCCGGGGGCCGGCCCGCAGCCCGCCCGGCGGTCCGGAGCGCTCGTCGTGGCGGTCTGCGTGGCCGCCGCGGCATCGGCGGTCTGGGCGCTCGGGAACACCCTGCGGAACGGCGTGGCCGAGCCCCGCGTCGCGCTGGCCTTCGGGCTGCTGATCGTCGTGGGCGAACTGGTGCGGCTCGGCCCCACCAGGACCTGCGTGGCGGGCCGGGCGCCGGGCGAGCGGGAGTGCGCGCCGCTCGGCGCCGCGGGCGCGCTGGCGTACGCGCTGCTCGGCGACGTCGGCGGGCGGCCGACCACGCACGGAGTGGCGCAGACCCTGGCGGTCGTCGCCGCGGCCGGTCTGGTGGGGCTCGTCCCGCACCTCGCGCGTGGCCGCGGGCCCGCGCTCGACCACCTGGCGCGCCGCCTGCTGACCACCGGCTTCGCCGCCACCTGCTTCCAGCCCCTCTACACGACAGGCACACTGCGCGCGTGGACGGGCGACGGTCCCGGCCATCCGCTGGTCATGCTCGCGGTCCTGGCGCTCACCGCGCTGTGCGACGCCGTCCTGGCCGCCGCGCTCGCCCGGGGCCGCACCGGCTGGCCGTACGGGCCGCTGCTGCGCGACGAGTTGCGGGCGCTGCCCGGCATCGGCTCGGCGATCTGCGCGACCGGCGTGGTGATGTCGCTGGCCACCGCGGTCGCCGGGCTCTGGGCGCTGCCGGTGTTCTGCCTGCCGCTGCTGCTGACCCAGTACGCGTTCCGCAGGTTCGCCGCCGTACGGGCCACCTACCGGCAGACCATCGCCTCGCTGGCCCGGTCCACCGAGATCGCCGGCTACACCCCGCACGGCCACGCCCGCCGGGTCGCCGCGCTCAGCCGGGCGGTCGGCCGGGAACTCGGGCTCACCGCACCGGACTTGGACGTCCTGGAGTACGCCGCGCTGATGCACGACATCGGCCAGCTCTCGCTGCTCGACCCGGTGCCCGCCGGTGCCACCGCCCTGCTGCCGTCCGGCGAACAGCGCCGGATCGCCCTGCTGGGCGGCGCCGTGGTGCGCAGTACCGGGGTGCCCGCCGAGGTCGCCGTGATCGTCGAACGGCAGGCGGATCCGTACCGCGACCAGCCGCTCACCGCACGCATCGTGCGCACCGTCAACGCCTACGACGACTGGTCGGGCGGCGCCGCGGACCCCGGAGGGCCGCTGCGCGCCCTGGAGCGGCTGCGGCTGTCCGGAGCGCAGGACCACGAACCGCGGGTGGTGGAGGCACTCGCCCGGGTCCTGGCGAGGGGCGGCAGGACGGCGTGAGGGCGCGCCCTTCAGGAGGCAGGGCGCGCGCGGGTGGCTGTTCGCCGGACGCGGAACGCGCCGGGCGGCCCCGGCCCGTCGGGCAGTCCGTGGAACCCATGGGTAATGAGCGCCCGCCGAGATGGGCATGGTTGGATGCGAAGGGAACCCCGAAAGGGGTTCAGGGGGAACGTGCAGGGCAAGGAGCCGCAGGGGGCACAGCAGATCAGGCTGAGCCCGACGGCAAACTGTGGCAGGTTGTCGAGTGGGCCCCCAGACGGCCCCGGGCGCCGCTCGGGACACATCCGAAAGCGGCATCAAGAGCAACCAGCAGGCGGGAATCGTGAGGATCTTCGGCAAGGTACGGCACCGCCCATCCGCCTCGTGGCGGCAGGCGACCGACCGCGCTTTCACGCTGATCGGTGACGGCCGTTACGAGGACGCGGGCGCTCTGCTGACCCGCGCCGCCGACATGGAGCCCTGGCTGTCGGAGTCCTGGTTCAACCTCGCCCTGCTGCACAAGTTCCGGCACGACTGGGAAGGCGCCAGGGCCGCCGGGCTGCGCGCCGTCGCGCTGCTCGACCGCGGCACCGGAGCGCCCGACTGGTGGAACGTCGGCATCGCCGCCACCGCACTCCAGGACTGGCCGCTGGCCCGCCGCGCCTGGCAGGCGTACGGCCTGCGGGTGCCCGCCGACGGCTCACCGTCCGGCGAACCGGTCGGTATGGCCCTGGGCAGCGCCGCCGTCCGCCTCTCGCCCGAGGGCGAGGCCGAGGTGGTCTGGGGCCGCCGGCTGGATCCGGCGCGCATAGAGGTGCTGTCGATCCCGCTGCCGTCCTCCGGGCGGCGCTGGGGCGAGGTCGTGCTGCACGACGGCGTCCCGCACGGCGAGCGGACGACCGCGGCCGGGCCTTCCTACCCGGTGTTCGACGAGATCGAGCTGTGGGCGCCGTCGCCGGTGCCCACCTGGGTCGTCCTCCTGGAGGCGGCCACCGAGGCGGACCGGGACGCCCTGGAGCGGCTTGCCGCCGATGCGGGCTTCGCCGCCGAGGACTGGTCGTCGTCGGTGCGGCTGCTGTGCCGTACCTGCTCGGAGAGCCGGATGCCGAGCGACGAGGGCGACGGCGAGCACCTCGATCCGCACGACCACAGCGAACCGGGGCATCCCGGGCCGCTGGGGCACCGGACCGCGGGCTCGGGTTCGCTGTGGGTGCCGGAGCGTGAATGCGGCATAGCGGCGCCCGCCGCGCTGGTGCGCGGGCTGCTGGACGGCTGGGTCGCGGACAGCCCGGACAGCCGGGAGTGGCGGGATCTCGAAGAGGTCTGCTGAGGGGGCAGGGCGCCTCCCCGTAGGCTGTAGGGCGTGTCGCGACGTCCTGCCGGGCTCGCGGCCCTGCCTCAGGGCGACCAGTCAAGGTTTTAGGGAAGGCGTACGGCGGAGATGGCCCAGCAGCCTGTGTTTGATCAAGACGGTGAGCAGCGCGTGGACGACGAGTTCATCGACGACACGACGGATGCGGAGCAGCGGGAGAGCGCCCACCGCGAGCGCGGCACCTCGCGGCCGATCACGGTCGTCGGCAATCCGGTGCTCCACAAGGAGTGCAAGGACGTCACGGAGTTCGGTGACGAGCTGGCTCAGCTGATCGACGACATGTTCGCCAGCCAGCGCACCGCCGAGGGTGTCGGCCTGGCCGCCAACCAGATCGGCGTGGACCTGAAGGTCTTCGTCTACGACTGCCTCGACGACAGCGGTGTCCGGCACGTCGGCGCGGTCTGCAACCCCGTCCTGGACGAGCTGCCGGCCCCGCGCCGGGTGCTGGACGACTCCAACGAGGGCTGCCTGTCCGTGCCCGGCGCCTACGCCGAGCTGGCCCGCCCCGACTACGCCGTGGTGCGCGGCCAGGACGCCCAGGGCAACCCGATCGCGGTCCAGGGCACCGGCTACTTCGCGCGCTGCCTCCAGCACGAGACCGACCACCTCTACGGCTACCTCTACATCGACCGGCTCTCCAAGCGGGACCGCAAGGACGCGCTCAAGCAGATGGCCGAGCAGGAGCCGCGCTACCCCGTCGTCGCCAACGACTGAGCCCCGCGCGCAGCAGCGCGATGCCCTCCTGCCGCACGGCCGCGGCAGGAGGGCATCGGTGTCTGCGGACTCCTAGAACTCGTCGTCGAAGGAGACCGAGCCCTCGACGGCGACCTGGTAGGCCGACGCCCGGCGCTCGAAGAAGTTCGTCAGCTCCTGGACGTTCTGGAGCTCCATGAAGGAGAACGGGTTCTCCGAGCCGTAGACGGGCGGGAAGCCGAGCCGCTGGAGGCGCTGGTCGGCGACGCACTGGAGGTACTCGCGCATCGACTCGGTGTTCATGCCGGGCAGGCCGTCGCCGCACAGGTCGCGGCCGAACTGGAGCTCCGCCTCGACGGCTTCCTTGAGCATGTCGGTGACCTGCTGCTCCAGCGCGTCGTCGAAGAGGTCGGGCTCCTCGGCGCGGACCGTGTCGACGACCTCGAACGCGAAGTTCATGTGCATGGTCTCGTCACGGAACACCCAGTTGGTGCCGGTCGCCAGGCCGTGCAGCAGGCCGCGCGAGCGGAACCAGTAGACGTAGGCGAACGCCCCGTAGAAGAACAGCCCCTCGATGCAGGCGGCGAAGCAGATGAGGTTCAGCAGGAAGCGGCGGCGGTCGGCCTTGCTCTCCAACTGGTCGATCTTCTCGACCGAGTCCATCCACTTGAAGCAGAACTGCGCCTTCTCCCGGATGGACGGGATGTTCTCCACGGCCGCGAAGGCGGCGGCGCGGTCCTCCGGGTCGGGGAGGTAGGTGTCCAGCAGCGTCAGATAGAACTGGACGTGCACGGCCTCCTCGAAGAGCTGCCGCGACAAGTACAGCCGCGCCTCGGGGGAGTTGATGTGCTTGTAGAGCGTCAGCACGAGGTTGTTGGCGACGATCGAGTCACCGGTCGCGAAGAACGCCACCAGCCGGCCGATCATGTGCTGCTCGCCCGGCGAGAGCTTCGCCAGGTCGGCGACGTCGGAATGGAGGTCGACCTCCTCCACGGTCCAGGTGTTCTTGATCGCGTCGCGGTAGCGGTCGTAGAAGTCCGGGTACCGCATGGGCCGCAGCGTCAGCTCGAAGCCCGGGTCGAGGAGGTTCTTGGTGCCGGTGGCGGGGCCGTTGCCGGTGGCGGTGGTTTCCGGAGCCGTGGTTTCCGGAACGGCGGTTTCGGGGGCGATGGGGCTTTCGGCGCGCAGCGCCGTCGTTGAGGGGCGGTGGTCGGGCGACGGGTTGGGCATTACTGGCAGGCCTCGCAGGACTCGGGGTTTTCCAGGGAGCAGGCGACCGCGTCGGGGTCGGTGGCCTGCTGCGGTACGGGGGCGGGGGTGGCGGCGGCGGTGCCGCGGGCCGACTGCGCGATCCGGGTCGCCGGACGGGAGCGCAGGTAGTACGTGGTCTTGATGCCGCGCTTCCAGGCGTAGGCGTACATCGAGCTGAGCTTGCCGATGGTCGGCGACGCCATGAAGAGGTTCAGCGACTGGCTCTGGTCGAGGTAGGGCGTACGGGCCGCGGCCATGTCGATCAGCGCGCGCTGCGGGACCTCCCAGGCGGTGCGGTACAGCGCGCGGATCTCCTCGGGGATCCACGCGACGTCCTGCACCGAGCCGTTGGCCTCGCGCAGCGCGTCACGGGTCCGCGCGTCCCACAGGCCCAGCGCCTTCAACTCCTCGATCAGGTAGGCGTTCACCTGGAGGAACTCGCCCGACAGGGTCTCGCGCTTGAAGAGGTTGGAGACCTGCGGCTCGATGCACTCGTAGACACCGGCGATGGAGGCGATGGTCGCGGTCGGCGCGATGGCCAGGAGCAGCGAGTTGCGCATACCGGTCGTGGCGATCCGGGCGCGCAGCGCCTCCCAGCGGTCCGCCCAGCGGGGCTCGGCGTTCGGGTAGTGGTCGGGGTGCAGCACGCCGCGGGCGGTACGCGTCGCGGACCACGCCGGGTGCGGGCCGTGCCGCTCGGCGAGGTCGGCGGACGACTCGTAGGCGGCGAGCATGATGCGCTCGGAGATCCGGGTGGACAGCTCCGTCGCCTCGGGGGAGTCGAACGGCAGCCGCAGCCGGAAGAAGACGTCCTGGAGGCCCATCAGGCCCAGACCGACCGGCCGCCAGCGGGAGTTGGAGGCGCCGGCCTGCTCGGTCGGGTAGAAGTTGATGTCCACGACCCGGTCGAGGAAGGCGACGGCGGTGCGGACGGTGGCGTCCAGCCGCTCCCAGTCCATCTCGCCGTTCTCACCCAGGTGAGCCGCGAGGTTGACCGACCCGAGGTTGCAGACCGCGGTCTCCCCGTCGTCCGTCACCTCCAGGATCTCGGTGCACAGGTTGGACGAGTGCACGACCTTGCCGGGCTCGGCGGTCTGGTTGGCGGTGCGGTTGGCGGCGTCCTTGAACGTCATCCAGCCGTTGCCGGTCTGTGCGAGGGTCCGCATCATCCGGGCGTAGAGCACTCGCGCCGGGATCTGCTTCAGGGCGCGGCCTTCGGCCTCCGCCTTGCGGTACGCGGCGTCGAACGCGTCGCCCCACAGGTCGACCAGTTCCGGCACGTCGGACGGCGAGAACAGCGACCAGTCGGCGTCCGCCTCCACCCGGCGCATGAACTCGTCCGGGATCCAGTGCGCGATGTTCAGGTTGTGGGTGCGCCTGGCCTCCTCGCCGGTGTTGTCGCGCAGCTCCAGGAATTCCTCGATGTCCGCGTGCCACGTCTCCAGGTAGACGCAGGCCGCGCCCTTGCGCCGGCCGCCCTGGTTCACCGCGGCCACCGAGGCGTCCAGGGTCCGCAGGAACGGCACGATGCCGTTGGAGTGGCCGTTGGTGCCGCGGATCAGCGAACCGCGCGCCCGGATACGGGAGTAGGAGAGGCCGATGCCGCCGGCGTGCTTGGAGAGCCTGGCGACCTGGTGGTAGCGGTCGTAGATCGAGTCCAGCTCGTCCAGCGGCGAGTCCAGCAGGTAGCAGGAGGACATCTGCGGGTGGCGGGTGCCGGAGTTGAAGAGGGTGGGGGAGGAGGGGAGGTAGGACAGCGAGCTGGTCAGCCGGTACAGCTCGGCGACGTCGTCGAGCGCCGCCGCGGAGTCGTTCTCGGCGAGGCCGCAGGCCACCCGCAGCAGGAAGTGCTGCGGGGTCTCGATGACCTGGCGGGTGGTGGGGTGCCGCAGCAGATAGCGCGAGTGCAGGGTGCGCAGACCGAAGTAGCCGAAGCGGTCGTCGGCACCGTCCGCGAGTGCCTTCTCGACCAGCGCGTCCAGGCGGGCCGCGTGGCTGCGGACGAACGCGGCGGTCCGGTCGGCGATCAAACCTTCGCGGTGGCCGACCTCGACGGAGGCGGAGAACGCCACGGAGCCCTGGCCGGCGGCCTCTTCGGCGATGGCGAGGGTGAGCAGCCGCGCGGCGAGCTTGGAGTACTGCGGCTCGTCGCCGATCAGGCCGGCCGCCGCGTCGATGGCCAGGGTGCGCAGCTCGGCCTCGTCGGAGCCGGGGTGCCGGCCGCGGAGCGCGGCGGCGGCCACCTTGCCGGGGTCGGTCGCGGTGAGGTCGGCGGTCAGCTCGGTCAGGGTGCGCAGCAGGGCGGTGCCAGGGGCGTCGTCGGCGTGCTGGGGGCGGCCGTCCGCGGTGGGGAGCGTGGCCGCATCGGGCGATCCGGCCTCGGCGGCTGTCGCGGACTCCGTTGGCGCGATGGTCACGTGGTGCTCTCCCTCACTCGGCGGGGGCCGGGAGGGGCGGTGCGCGACGGCCGCACGCGGGCATACGGCACCCCGGACACACGGGGCGCGGGCACACCGCGCGGCGTCCACCGGCCCATCCCTCGGGGCCCGGACGTATCGACGTCCACGCCGATGGCGGCGCGGGCGTACTGTCGGCAGGTCTTCGGACTCACAGGTGCGCACGACAGGCGGTGAAGCGATGTCTGCGCATACGTACACCGTTGCGGGACAGTTCCGGACTCACACCGGATTCCCCTGCGGCGACAGCGAGCACGAGCATACATGTGGGGGTGCCACCTCGTGCGCACCCCCACATCTAGTGAGTCGTGTGTGATCGCGCGGTGTCTGTCAGTGGTCCCCGCTATCGTCGTTCCCACGTTCCCCGCACTGCGACGACAGCAGGAGGAGGCCCCATGACCGCGCTCGCCGACCGGCCGCACAGCACGCTCACCGACTACTTCGAAGAGGCCGCCCGGATAGTCGAGCGGGCGGAGGAAGGCGTGCGGCTGGAATTCATCGGCGGGGTAGAGCTGACCCCGGGCGGACGGCCCGCCGCGTCCGTCCCAATACGGCGACGGCCCGCCGTGCCCGCCCCCATACGGCGACGGGCCGCCGCGTCCGGAGGGACGTGACGGCCCGTGCGGGTGCCGGAGAGAGCCGGGGTCAGTGGCCGGTCGCCGAACCCACTGCTGTGGGCGGCAGTTCGGAGTCGGCGGCCTTGTCGCCGACGTCCGCGGTGTAGTCCCCGGGGCTGGTCTCGTCGACGCCGTCAGGCGCCTTCAGGGCCCGCAGGACGAAGGTCAGCACGACCGTCACCAGGACGTTGAGCACGATCGCGGTCAGGCCGATGTAGCCGATCTGGCCGATGCCGGGGATCTCGGCGTTGGAGCCGCCGAAGTGCGCTTGCGTCGGGCTTGCCACGCCGTACGCCGCGAGCGTGCCGTAGACCATGCCGACCGCCCAGCCGGCCAGCAGCGCCCAGCGGTGGAACCAGCGGGTGAACAGGCCGCCGACCAGCGACGGCATGGTCTGCAGGATCCAGATGCCGCCCAGCAGCTGGAAGTTGATCGCCACGGTCTTGTCCATGCCCAGGACGAAGATCAGCGCGCCGACCTTCACGAGCAGTGAGACGAGCTTGGCGACCTTGTGCTCCTGCGCCGGGGTGGCGTGCGGCTTGATGAAGTCCTTGTAGACGTTGCGGGTGAAGAGGTTGGCCGCCGCGATGGACATGATGGCGGCGGGCACCAGCGCGCCGATCCCGATCGCGGCGAACGCCACGCCGGAGAACCAGCTCGGGAACATGTCCTCGAACAGCTGCGGGATCGCCAGCTGCGCGTTGCCGTGGGTGTCCGTGCCCGCCTTGATCGCCATGAAGCCGAGCAGCGCGAGGAAGCCCAGCATGAGCGAGTACAGCGGCAGGATGGTGGTGTTGCGGCGGATCACGTTGCGACTGCGGGACGACAGCGTCGCGGTGATCGAGTGCGGATACATGAACAGCGCGAGCGCCGAGCCGAGCGCCAAAGTGGCGTACGCCCACTGGTTGTTGGGGCCGCTGGCCAGCTCACCGCGCGGCTTGCCGGTCGGCCCCGGCTCGGCGAACGCCTTGCCCGCCGCGTCGAAGATGGCGTCGAAACCGCCGAGTTTGATCGGGATGTAGATGATGGCGACGGCGATGACCAGGTAGATCAGCCCGTCCTTGACGAATGCGATCAGCGCCGGCGCGCGCAGGCCCGATGAGTAGGTGTACGCGGCCAGCACCGCGAACGCGATCAGCAGCGGGAGGTCCTTGACGAACCAGTTGGTGTTCTCGCCGCCGCCGACACCCATCACATCCAGGACGGCCTGGATGCCGACCAGTTGGAGGGCGATGTACGGCATCGTCGCCAGGATGCCGGTGAGCGCGATGGCCAGCGACAGGCCCTTCGAGCCGAACCGGCCGCGCACGAAGTCGGAGGTGGTGACGTAGCCGTGCTTGTGCGAGACCGACCAGAGGCGGGGCAGGAAGGTGAAGATCAACGGGTACACGAGGATCGTGTAGGGGACGGCGAAGAAGCCGGCCGCGCCCGCGGCGTAGATGGCCGCCGGGACGGCCACGAAGGTGTAAGCGGTGTAGAGGTCGCCGCCGAGCAGGAACCACGTCACCCAGGTGCCGAAACTCCGGCCGCCCAGGCCCCATTCGTCGAGGTTGGCGGACTGCTCGGCCTTGCGCCAGCGGGCGGCGAGGAAGCCCATGACCGTGACGGCCACGAAGAAGAAGATGAAGACGGCCAGCGCGACGCCGTTGACGCCGTCCGTGCCGGCCGCGGCCAGGGCGGCGGATGGGGTGGTGGTCATGTCGCCGCACCGCCCTTGCGGATCCGCTGCTCACGCTGGACCAGCTTGTACGCGGTCATCGTGAGCACGGTCGAGATCAGCACCCACAGCATCTGGTACCAGTAGAAGAACGGGATCCCGATGAGCCTCGGCTCGACCTTGGCGTACGAACTCACCCACAGCATCGCCACGAACGGAGCGATCAGGCAGAGCCCGGCCACCACACGCGTCGGTGTGACGACCTGTCTGGAATCCGGCGTTTCGGCTTGCTCTGTCATGACCGTGGCTCCGTCCCTGGCGATCTCCTGTACGAGGCTGGAAATCTATGGCAGCGCCGTGGCAGACGTCACTAGCTGTCCGCATATCGGTACGGCAACGACATCTTCCGCCAGGGGAACGGGACTTGGGCGACGGGTGCGCTCGCGGCCGGCCCGCTGGTCCACGCGTACGGGAAGCCGGAGGTCATGGACCCGCGAGGCGGCCCGTCCGGATTCCGTGCGGTCCTGGCGGTACGGCGGTGGCCGAAACCCCGCCGTACCGCGGGGTTTCAGTCGGCCGGGCGGCGCAGCCTGGCGACGAACTTGTAGCGGTCGCCGCGGTAGACCGAGCGCACCCACTCCACCGGCTGCCCCTGGGCGTCACGGGAGTGCCGGGACAGCATCAGCATCGGCAGGCCGACGTCGGTGCCCAGCAGACCCGCCTCGCGGGGCGTGGCCAGCGAGGTCTCGATGGTCTCCTCCGCCTCCGCGAGGCGCACGTCGTAGACCTCGGCCAGCGCGGTGTAGAGGGACGTGTACTTGACGAGGTTGCGGCGCAGCGCGGGGAACCGCTTGGCCGACAGGTGGGTGATCTCGATGGCCATCGGTTCGCCGCTGGCCAGCCGCAGCCGTTCGATGCGCAGCACCCGGCCGCCCGCGGCGATGTCCAGCAGCCCGGCCAGCCGGTCGTCGGCGGTGACATAGCCGATGTCGAGGAGCTGCGAGGCCGGTTCGAGACCCTGGGCGCGCATGTCCTCGGTGTAGGAGGTCAGTTGCAGCGCCTGCGAAACCTTCGGTTTGGCGACGAAGGTGCCCTTGCCTTGGATACGCTCCAGGCGGCCTTCGACGACCAGTTCCTGGAGTGCCTGGCGGACGGTCGTGCGGGAGGTGTCGAACTCCGCGGCGAGCGCGCGCTCGGGCGGGACCGGGGTGCCGGGCGGCAGGGTCTCGGTGATCTCCAGCAAGTGCCGCTTGAGGCGGTAGTACTTGGGTACACGAGCGGTGCGCGTGGCGCTTCCACTGCTCTCCGCGCTGCCCCCGTCGGTCTCCATGACCCGCCCTTCCGACCCCTGTTGCGCTGCCGTCACCGGCTCCTCCGTACATAGCGGCTCACATCGTGGCACGGGTGGGATCCACGTGCTCTCTCGCAGGTCCGCGCCCGGCAGATGTCGGTCCGGTAACGGAGCCGACAGCGACTCTTATACACCCTTGACACCCCAAAAGGTCTAGGCCAAGCTGCGGGCACTGGTCTAAACCATTAAAGACCACACCCGGCCTTTAGGGGAGAGCGCAATGAAGCGTGGGCTCATAGCAGCGACGGCGGTCGCGGGAATGCTGGTGAGTGTCGCTGCCTGTGGGTCCAGCGGCAACAGCACGGACGGAGCCGATGGCTTCAAGGGGCAGAAGCTCACCGTTTGGGTGATGGACGGATCCAACCCGGCGCAGTGGACCGAGCAGGTCTCCAAGGAATTCAAGAAGAAGACCGGCGCCACCGTCGACTTCAAGGTCCAGCAGTGGGAGGGAATCCAGCAGAAGCTGACCACCGCCCTCTCCGAGGACACCCCGCCGGACGTCGTGGAAATCGGCAACACCCAGACCGCCGCGTACGCCAAGGCCGGCGCCCTCCTCGACCTCGGCGACCTCAAGAAGGAGATCGGCTCCGACTGGAGCGACACCTTCAACAAGGCCGCGATGGCGGACGGGAAGCAGTACGCCCTTCCGTGGTACGCGGGCAACCGCGTCGTCATGTACAACAAGAAGATCTGGGCCGACGCGGGCATCGAGGGAACCCCCAAGACCCGCAGCGCGTTCTTCAAGGACCTCGACACCATCAAGAAGAAGACCCAGGCCGAGCCGCTCTATCTGCCCGGCCAGAACTGGTACTTCTTCGACGGCCTGACCATCGGCACCGGCGCGAAGCTGGTGAAGAAGGAGGGCGGCAAGTGGGTCTCCAACCTCGGTGACCCCAAGGTCGCCAAGGCCATGGACATCTACAAGACGTACCAGTCCTTCAGCTCCGCCCCCAAGAACAAGGACGAGGCCACGCCCCAGCAGGCCGAGGTCTTCGCCAAGGGCAAGACCGGCGCCGTCATCGCCATGGGCTACGAGGCTGCGACCGCCGTCAAGGCCGACCCGAAGATCAAGGACGACATCGGTTTCTTCACCATCCCCGGTGAGACCGAGGCCAAGCCCGAGGGTGTCTTCCTCGGCGGCTCCAACTTCGCGGTCGCGGGCGGCAGTCAGAAGCAGGACCTCGCCAAGGCGTTCCTCAAGGTCGCCCTCTCGAAGAAGGCCGACGCCCAGATGGTCAAGGAGGTCGGCTGGACACCCAAGTCGCCCGACCTGGAGGACGCGGCCAAGGGCAACCCGGCGGCCGAGGCGGCTGCCCCCGCGGCGGCGAAGGCCGGCGGCACCACGCCGCTGATCCCGCAGTGGGCCGCCGTGGAGAACGTGCCGAACCCGATCAAGAACTACATGACCGCGGTCCTCAGCGGTAAGACACCGGCCGACGCGGCCAAGGCCGTCGACGGAGAGATCAACAAGCGGCTGGCCCAGCAGTAACCACCCTGTCAGGTACGGGCCGGCCGTCCCCGGCCCGTACCGCAGCGTGTGCGACACCGGTACCTACGGGGAAAAGGGGAGCAGAGGGCCATGGCAGTGCAGCTCGACGACGCGGTGGAGAAGACCGCGCCGCGGATCGGCAAGGGCGGCGCCCCGCCGGCCGGCCGCAGTACCGGCAGCCGACGTTCGCGGGTCGCCCGCGGCACGCCCTACCTGCTGCTGCTCCCCGCCCTGCTCGCCACCGCGGCCTTCCTGGGCTGGCCGATGGTGCGCAACATCCTGCTCTCCTTCCAGACCCTCAACATGAAGGAGCTGATCCAGCACCTCACGGTCTGGAACGGCACCGACAACTTCCAGCAGGTCCTGGGCAACGAGGAGTTCTGGCGGGTCACCGTCCGGACCATCGTCTTCACCGCCGTCAACGTCGTCCTGATCATGGTCATCGGCGTGCTGATCGGGCTGCTCCTCGCCCGCCTCGGCAAGAAGATGCGGCTGACCCTGTCCGTCGCGCTGGTGCTCGCCTGGGCGATGCCCGTCATCGCCGCCACCACCGTCTTCCAGTGGCTCTTCGACTCCCGCTACGGCGTCGTCAACTGGGTGCTGGACAAGCTCGGCTGGCACTCCATGGCCCACTACGACTGGGTCGGCACCCAGTTCTCCACCTTCTTCGTCATCACCCTCCTGATCGTGTGGATGTCCCTGCCCTTCGTGGCGCTGAACCTCTACGCCGCCACCACCACGATCCCCAAGGAGCTGTACGAAGCCGCACGCATGGACGGCGCCGGCACCTGGAAGGTCTTCACCTCGGTGACCTTCCCCTTCCTCAAGCCCTTCTTCCTCGCCACGACGTTCCTCGAAATCATCTGGGTCTTCAAGGCGTTCCCGCAGATCTTCGCGATCAACAAGGGCGGCCCCGACCGCCTCACCGAGACGCTGCCGATCTACGCCTTCACCGAGGGCGTCGGCAACCTCCACTTCGGCATGGGCGCCGCGATCTCGCTGCTGACGATCCTCGTGCTGCTCGGCATGACCGCCTACTACCTGCGCCTGACCCTCAAGCAAGAGGAGGACGAGCTGTGAAGCGCTCGCTCGCCGGCCGTATCTGGCCCAACGCGACGGCGATCGTGCTCGCCATCGGATTCGTCTTCCCCGTCTACTGGATGTTCAACACGGCGTTCAAGCCGACCGGCGACATCATCAGCGACGAACCCGTGTGGTTCCCCGTCAACGGCACCTTCGAGCACTTCGTCACGGCCGTCTCCGCGCCCAACTTCTGGACCCTCGCCGGGAATTCCGTCGTGGTGACCGTGCTCGCCGTCGGCCTCTCCCTGCTGATCGCGCTCTGCGGCTCCTTCGCCATCACCCGCATGCGCTTCAAGGGCCGCAAGGGCATCCTGCTGACCTTCATGGTCGCCCAGATGGCGCCCTGGGAGGTCATGGTCATCTCGATCTACATGATCGTCCGGGACGCGGACATGCTCAACAGCCTCGTACCGCTCACCTGCTTCTACATGCTGATGGTCCTTCCCTTCACCCTCCTGACCCTGCGCGGCTACGTCGCAGCCGTCCCCAAGGAGCTGGAGGAATCGGCGATGGTCGACGGCTGCACGCGACGCCAGGCGTTCGTCAAGGTCGTCTTCCCGCTGCTCGCCCCCGGGCTGATGGCCACCTCCCTCTTCGGCTTCATCACGGCATGGAACGAGTTCCCGCTCGTGCTCGTCCTCAACAAGGAACCCGCCAAGGGCACCCTGCCGCTGTGGCTCTCACAGTTCCAGAGCCAGTTCGGTGACGACTGGGGTGCCACCATGGCCGCCGCGTCCATCTTCGCCATCCCCATCCTGATTCTCTTCCTGTTCCTCCAGCGCAAGGCGGTCGGCGGTCTCACCTCCGGCGCAGTGAAGGGATGACGCAGCCCCATGACCACCCTCGTATCCTCCGCTGACACCCTGACCCGGGACGCACTCGCCGTCCTCCAGCCCGGCTTCACCGGCACCAGCGCCCCCGACTGGCTGCTCCGCCGACTCGACGAGGGGCTGGCGTCCGTCGGCGTCTTCGGCCGCAACGTCGCGGATCCCGGGCAACTCGCCGCGCTCACGGCGCAGTTGCGCGCGGAGCGCGAGGACATCCTGGTCGCCATCGACGAAGAGGGCGGCGACGTCACCCGCCTGGAGGTCCGCGGCGGCTCCTCCTTCCCCGGCAACCTCGCACTCGGCGCCGTCGACGACACCACGCTGACCCGCCAGGTCGCCCGCGAACTCGGCCGCCGCCTGGCCGCCTGCGGCGTCAACCTCAACTGGGCGCCGGCCGCCGACGTCAACTCCAACCCCTCCAATCCCGTCATCGGCGTCCGCTCCTTCGGCGCGGACCCGGCACTCGTCGCCCGGCACACCGCCGCGTACGTGGACGGCATGCAGTCCGCCGGGGTCGCCGCCTGCACCAAGCACTTCCCCGGCCACGGCGACACCTCCGTCGACTCGCACCACGACCTGCCGCGGATCGCCGCCGACCTCGCCACCCTCCAGGAACGCGAACTGGTGCCGTTCCGCGCCGCCATCGCGGCCGGAACCAAGGCCGTCATGAGCGCGCACATCCTGCTGCCCGCCCTGGACGGCACCCGCCCCGCCACACTCAGCGCCGCCGCCCTGCACGGCCTGCTGCGCGCCCCGGCGGCGGATGGCGGACTCGGCTTCGACGGGCTGATCGTCACCGACGGAATGGAGATGCGGGCCATCGCGGCCACCTACGGCATCGAACGCGGCAGCGTACTGGCCATCGCGGCCGGCGCCGACGCGATCTGTGTCGGCGGCGGCCTGGCCGACGAAGACACCGTGCTGCGGCTGCGCGACGCGTTGGTGAGGGCGGTGCGTGACGGCGAGCTGTCGGAGAAGCGGCTCGCCGATGCCGCAGCACGGGTGCGCGCCCTGGCGCGCTGGACCCGGCGTGCGGGCGCGGGGGAGGGGGCCGCGCCCGCACCCGAGGTCGGGCTGACCGCCGCGCGCCGCGCACTGCGCCGCACCGCCAGGGAACCCTTCACCCCGCTCACCTCCCCCGCCTACGTCGCCGCCTTCACCCCCCTCGCGAACATCGCGGTGGGTCACGAAACCCCCTGGGGCGTCGCCGCCGAACTGGCACGCCTCCTGCCCGGCACCGACACCGCCTCCTACACCGCCGAGGCCGCCGCCGACGGCACCGGCAGCCTGGTCGCCGGCCTGGTCACGGCCGCCGACCGGCGCCGCATCGTCGCCGTCGTCCGCGACGTGCACCGCCACCCCTGGATGGCCGACGCCCTCGACGCCCTCATCGCCGCCCGCCCCGACACCGTCGTCGTCGAGATGGGCGTCCCGCAGGCACCCCCCTGCGGCGCGCTCCACCTCGCCACCCACGGCGCCGCCCGCGTCTGCGCCCAGGCCGCCGCCGAGGCCCTCACGGGATCGGCCCCGTCCCACCCGACCGCACCGGCGGGCTGACCGGGCCGGTCGACCCGCGCCGAGCGGGCCACCCGCGCCGACCCGGCCGAACAGGCCGAGCTTCCCCGTTCGCCCGCCCCGGTCTGGGGCGCCCCGCCCCGCCCCGCCACCGCACACACAGCGGCCGGGTGCCCCTCCCAGGAGCACCCGGCCGCTTCGGCGTTTTCCTGCCGATGTGCCTAGATGCCCTGCCAGTCCGGCTTGGCCGCGTAGGTGGCGCGGAAGTACCCGGCGAGCTTCAGCTTCGACGCAGCGGCCTCGTCGACGACGACCGTGGCGTGCGGGTGCAACTGGAGCGCCGAGGCCGGCACCAGCGCGGCGACCGGACCTTCGACGGACTGCGCCACGGCGTCCGCCTTGCCCTCGCCCGTGGCCAGCAGCACCAGGTGACGGGCCTCCAGAATGGTGCCGATGCCCTGCGTGATGACGTGGTGCGGCACCTCGTCGAGGTGGTCGAAGAACCGGGCGTTGTCCTCCCGGGTCTGCTGGGTCAGGGTCTTGATGCGGGTACGCGAGGCGAGCGAGGAACACGGCTCGTTGAAGCCGATGTGGCCGTCCGTGCCGATGCCGAGGAGCTGAAGATCCACTCCGCCGGCTTCCCGCAGCGCACGGTCGTACTCCTCGCAGGCGCCCTGGACGTCATCGGCCGAGCCGTCGGGGCCCATGAAGGACTCCTGGCCGAGGCCGAGCGGCTCGACGACCTCGCGCAGCACCACGGAACGGTAGGACTCGGGGTGCCCCGCGGGCAGGCCGACGTACTCGTCGAGCTGGCAGATACGGGTCCGCGAGGCGTCCACGGCACCGGCCTTGACCTTCGCCGCGAGCGCTTCGTAGATGGGCAACGGGGTCGAGCCGGTGGCCACGCCGAGCAGAGCGTCGGGCTTGCGGCGCACCAGGGTGGCGATGGCCTCCGCGATGAGTTCGCCGCCTGCCTTGGCGTCCGGGACGATGACAACTTCCACGCTTGGCCTGCCGTTCTGGAGAATGGACTCATGTGGTATAGACCAATCTATCAGAGAGGGGCCCGCCGGGCCCGGTGGTGAGACGGCCCGATGGAAGTCGTCCCGTCCCTGCGGAGGCGTGAGGTGACTCTTGTTCCCGCCCGCCGCCATCCGGCTTCCCGCCCCTATAGTTGGGCGCCACCGGTGGCGTTGATCCACTGGCCCGTCACCCAGCGGCTGTCGTCCGAGGCCAGGAACGCCACGATGTCCGCGATGTCGCCGGCCTCCGCGATCCGGCCGAGCGGGGATATCGCCCGCGTCGCCGTCCGCGCCCCGGAATTCGCCTCCCCGCGCAGCCAGTGGGCATTCATCTCCGTGTCGACGGCGCCCGGCGCCACGGCGTTGACCGTGATCCCGCGCGGGCCCAGCTCCTTGGCCAGTGTCGAGGTGAAGACATCGAGGGCGCCCTTGCTCATGGCGTACGTGATCAGCTCGGGCTTGGCCGTGCCGCGCGTCAGGCCCGTGGAGGTGTTGATGATCCGGCCGCCGTCCCGCAGTCGCGGCAGGCCGAGCCGGGTGAGGAAGAACGGTGCCTTGGTGTTGAGCGCGAAGAGCCGGTCGAATTCCGCTTCGGAGACCTGCGTGATGCCGTCCGCCCTGCTGTTGGCCCCGGCGTTGTTGACCAGGATGTCCAGGCCGTCCGCCTGGGCGTCAAAGGCTTCCCACAGCGCCTCGACGCCGCCCGGTACGCCCAACTCGGCGTGTATGGCGAAGGCTTGGCCGCCCGCGGCCTCGATGGCCGTCACCGTCTCCTTCGCCGCGGTCGCGTCGTGTCCGTAGTGCACGGCGACCCGCGCACCGTCCCGCGCCAGCCGTTCCGCTACGGCCCGGCCGATCCCCCTGCTGCCGCCCGTCACCAGCGCGGTCCTGCCGCTCAATGCGGCCCCGCCGTTCCGTGCGCTCATCGCTCCTGCCCCCTCGTCGTCGCGACCGTTCGCTCGCGCGCCCGGCCCCTCGGTCAGCGTCCATCACCGCAGCGAGCGCCGTGCCATACTTTTATGTATCGCTCGCTACAGAAAAACCGTAACACGCTTCCGTACCGACCGCTATAGAATTCCAGGCATGGCAGCCAAGGAAACGAAGCAGCGCGGCCGGCCCCGGTCCTTCGACCGGGAGACGGCGCTGGAGAAAGCGGTGCGGTCCTTCTGGGAGCAGGGCTACGAAGCGACCTCGATCTCCGATCTGACCCGCACGATGGGCATCAGTGCCCCCAGCCTGTACGCCGCCTTCGGCGACAAGCAGGCGCTCTTCCGCGAGGTGGTGGCCGAGTACGGCCGGCTCCACGGCGGCTTCCTGGACCGCGCGATGACCGAGGAGCCGACCGCCCGCCAGGGTGTCGAGCGGGCGCTGCGCGAGGCGGCGGCCGAATACACCCTGCCCGGCCGTCCGCGCGGCTGCCTGGTGATCAGCGCCGCCCAGAACACCGCACCGGCGTCCGCCGATGTGGCCGACGAGCTGCGCGCGATGCGGCTGGCGAACATCGACGGGATCGAGAGCCGCATCCGCGCGGACGTGGCATCCGGCACGCTCCCCGTGGACACGGACGCGCCCGCGCTGGCCCATTACGTGGGCGCGGTGATCCAGGGGATGTCGCAGCAGGCGCGGGACGGCGCCGACCGCACGACGCTGGAGGCGATCGCCGAGCTGGCGATGAAGGTCTGGCCGGACAGCCCTTGAACCGGGCGCGGGTCGGGAAGGCGGGCCGGGCCCCGATACACCCGCGGGCCGCGGCGCCGGGACAGGACCCTCAACCTGTCCGGCACCGCAGCCCGGAGCTTCATCGGCCGGTTCCGTGGGGCGGGGTGTGCACCCCAAGTGCGGTAGGGGAGCGGCCCGTCCGGGAACCGGTCGATCGGAGACCTCGGCGCAGTCAGGGCAGAGAGCGCGTCGGCCTCGATCCGCTCTCCTGTGCGGGGAGAGCGGAGGTCTTTACCAGAGATATTGTGGACTAGACCATTCTGATCTGTCCATGCCCGTGCAGGAGAACAGATACACCGTACGCCGGTAGGCTCCCGTGTGTGCCCTCCATGAACGATCTCGTACGCCAGCACACCGCTCTGAGCGACTCCGACCTTGAATGGTTGCACCTGCTGGTCTCGGAATGGCAGCTGCTGTCCGATCTGTCCTTCGCCGACCTCGTGCTGTGGGTTCCCACCCTCGACGGCACGCGGTACGTGTCGGTGGCCCAGATGCGCCCGAACACCGGGCCCACCTCCTACCAGGACGACATGGTGGGTCACCTGGTACCCCGTGGTCGCCGTCCGATGCTGGACTCCGCGCTGGACGAGGGCCGGATCGTGCGCGAGGGCGACCCGGAATGGCGCGAGGAGGTGCCGGTCCGCGTCGAGTCCATCCCGGTCCGCCGCGAGGGCCGGGTACTCGGAGTGATCGCCCGCAACACCAACCTGCTCACGGTGCGCACCCCCAGCCGGCTGGAGCTCACCTACCTGCAGAGCGCGTCCGACCTGGCCCAGATGATCGCTGCCGGAACGTTTCCCTTCCCTGGGCAGCAGGTCGACATGGACGCGTCCCCGCGCGCGGGCGACGGCCTGATCCGCCTCGACGCGGACGGCGTCGTCCAGTACGCCAGCCCCAACGCGCTCTCCGCCTACCACCGGCTCGGCCTCGCCGCCGACCTCGTGGGACACCACCTCGGCCAGGCGACCGCCGAACTCGCCCCCGCCCGGGGCCCGGTGGACGAGGCGCTGGTCAAACTCGCCAGCGGCTGGGCGCCCAGGGAGTTCGAGGTGGAGGGCGAGGAAGGCGTGATCCAGTTGCGCGCCATCCCGCTCAAGCCCAAGGGCACGCACATCGGTTCGCTGGTCCTGCTGCGGGACGTCACCGAACTCCGCCGCCGCGAGCGCGAATTGATCACCAAGGACGCCACCATCCGGGAGATCCACCACCGGGTGAAGAACAATCTGCAGACCGTCGCCGCGCTGTTGCGCCTCCAGTCACGCCGGATGGATTCCGAGCAGGGCCGCGAGGCGCTCAACGAGGCGGTACGCAGGGTCGGTTCGATCGCGATCGTGCACGAGACGCTGTCCCAGACGCTCGACGAGCGGGTCGAGTTCGACGAGATCGCCGACCGGGTCCTCGCCATGGTCGCCGAGATTTCGCCCGGCAAGGTGACCGCCCGCCGCACCGGACGCTTCGGCATCCTGGACGCCGAGGTCGCCACCCCGTTGTCGATGGTGCTGACCGAGGTGCTGCAGAACGCCCTGGAGCACGCCTTCGACCAGAGTGAACACGGCACGGTCGAGGTCGGCGCGGTACGCGGCGGCAGCCGTACGGAACCGCGACTGCTGGTCACCGTCCAGGACAACGGCCGGGGGCTGCCCGACGGATTCGATCCGCAGCGCGCCGGAAACCTGGGGCTGCAGATCGTACGGACCCTGGTGGAGGGGGAGTTGGGCGGCGCGTTCGACATGGTGCCGGCGCCGGAAGGGGGCACGCAGGTGATCCTGGACGTGCCGGTCCGCGCCGAGAAGAGCTAGAACGCCGGCGGGCGGCGCACGGCCCCTGGACAGCAGTAAGCCCCGGACCCATCAGGTCCGGGGCTCAAAGCTCACGTTGCTCTGCGCATCGGGGGTACTGCGCGCTGCGGCTCGGGGGCCACGGGGAGTCTGTGTCAGGCGCTGGCGTTGCGCGCCCGGTTGCGAGCTGCACGGCGCTTCATTGCGCGGCGCTCGTCCTCACTCAGACCACCCCAGACGCCGGAGTCCTGACCGGACTCGAGCGCCCACTGCAGGCACTGCTCCATGACGGGGCAGCGGCGGCAGACGGCCTTGGCTTCCTCGATCTGCAGGAGCGCAGGACCGGTGTTGCCGATGGGGAAGAAGAGCTCGGGGTCTTCCTCGCGGCAAACGGCGCGGTGACGCCAGTCCATGGCTGCTCCATCTCCTCGTATGACGGGAACGTTGCTTGTGAATGTGAACGCTTTCACGAATCCCTCCGCACGGGAAGGGCCGAGTGCCAGTTCGCAAACTGGTGCGGACCTGTGGGATGAGGAGAAGGATTCGGGCTCTCAAGGGGGCCGGTGAAGTGGCCGTCCCGATCGCCATGAAGAGACTCGCAAACCTCGGCGACGGATACAACCCCTACTGGAAACTTTTTTTTGATTCCTTGGTGTCGCCTAGGTCACAGCCGTACTTCTAGGGGGTGGGAGTCAGCCTAAACGTTCGAGTGGAAGGACTTTAGGCCCTACTGCTCACACAATCACACGCAGTGCACGGCGTACGCCTGTGAACGTCACACTCGTGCGCAGTCCCAGATGGTCGCCGTCCATCTGGAAGGGCAAAGGCACCTGGGAATGCAAGGTGAAGGCCGTCAGATCGTGCAGGGACACCGCGTGCTTGCCGCGGGGGCCGCGTTCCGGTGTTGACGTCAGCAGCTGAGTGGCATACCGGGTCACCGCGGGGGGCGAGAGCTTGCTCAGTGCGAACAGATCCAGGGCGGTGTCGAACGACGCTTCCGGGGAGGGGTACAGCGGGCGATTGCCCAGGTAGCTCCAGGGAGAGGTGTTGCAGATTATCGACATCGCCAGATGCTCGACGATCTCGGTCGAGCCCGCTTCCTCGCCCGGCCGTTCGAGCGTGATGGTGCCCTGCCGGCGGTTCGGCTCGCCCAGGAACTGCCGTACGACCTGCCGCACGTACAGGGCGTGGGTCGAACGCTTGCCGCGTTCGCGCTGCTGCTCGACCCGGCCGACGACGCCGGCGTCGAAGCCGAAGCCGGCACAGAAGGTGAACCAGCGGGCCGGGACGCCCTCGTCCTCACTTCCGGGTGTCCCCGAGGCGAGCCCCAGGCTGACCGTGCGCTCGCTGCCGTCCCGCACGGCGTCCAGCAGGGCGCCGGTGGCCTCCACGACGTCGTTCGGCAGGCCGAGCGCGCGGGCGAAGACGTTGGTGGAGCCGCCGGGCACGACGGCCAGGCGGGGGTGGGACTGCGGGTCGGGGCCGTGGGTCAGCAGGCCGTTGACGACTTCGTTGACCGTGCCGTCGCCGCCGAGCGCCACCACCAGCTCGGTTCTGCCGTCCTCGGCGGCCTGCCTGGCGAGGTCGCGGGCGTGGCCGCGGTAACGGGTCTCGGCGACCTCCAGATCGAGGTCGCTGGCGAGCGCGTGGGTCAGTACGTCACGGGTGCGGGCACTGGTGGTGGTAGCTGCGGGATTGACCACGAGAAGTGCGCGCATGTGCGCCAGCGTACCTACCTGCGGGTTCTCGCCCGCACGCCCACCTCCGCAACGGGCCGCCGACGGGGGCGTGGGCCGGGGCGCGGGGCGGCCCACGCGGCGGCGCTACCCTGCTGGGGTGAGCAGTCAGCAGAAACAGTCCGCGAACCGAGCCGCCGGCGCCGCCGCGGCGCCCGAGCCGACCGGGCCGCGGCCGGCCCGGCTGACCGCCGCCGCCGCGCTCACCGCGGTCGAAGGGGTGGCCCTGGCCGCACTCGGCATCTTCATGCTGGTCGAGGGTCTGGCCGGCTCGCCCGACAGCCCGCAGCAGGCAGTGACGGGCGCGGTGACGGTGATCGTGCTCGCCGTGCTGCCGCTGCTCGCCGCCCGTGGCCTGTGGCTGCTGCGCCGCTGGAGCCGGGGGCCTTCGCTGATCACGCAGATCGTCGCGCTGCCGGTCGCCTGGACGCTCGTCAACGGCGGTGGCGTCCTCATCGCGGCCGGTGTCGTGCTCGCCGTGGCGGCGCTGGTGGTCCTCGGTCTGCTGGTCAACCCGACGGCCACCGAGGCGCTCGGCATCGGCCCCCGGGAACAGCGTTCCTAGAGCGGACGTGCAGGAGGGGCGGGGACCGTGCGGGCCCCGCCCCTCCTGTTGTGCCGTTGGCCGGCGCTCACTCCTCGACGAGGAGCTTCTCGCGCAGCTGGGCCAGGGTGCGGGCCAGGAGGCGCGAGACGTGCATCTGGGAGATGCCGACCTCCTGGGCGATCTGGGACTGGGTCATGTTGCCGAAGAACCGCAGCAGCAGGATCTTCTTCTCGCGCGGCGGAAGGTCCTCCAGCAGCGGCTTGAGGGATTCGCGGTACTCCACACCCTCCAGCGCCTCGTCCTCGGCGCCGAGGGTGTCGGCGACCGCGGGGGACTCGTCGTCGGTGTCCGGGACGTCCAGGGAGAGGGTGCTGTAGGCGTTCGCCGACTCCAGGCCCTCCAGGACCTCCTCCTCGGAGATCCCGAGGTGCTCGGCCAGTTCGTGGACCGTGGGGGCACGGCCGTGGCGCTGGGACAGCTCGGCGGTCGCGGTGGTCAGGGACAGGCGCAGTTCCTGGAGGCGGCGCGGGACGCGGACCGCCCAGCCCTTGTCGCGGAAGTGCCGCTTGATCTCGCCGACGACGGTCGGGGTGGCGTAGGTGGAGAACTCCACGCCGCGCTCCGGGTCGAAGCGGTCGACGGACTTGATCAGACCGATCGTGGCGACCTGGGTGAGGTCGTCCAGGGGCTCACCGCGGTTGCGGAACCTGCGGGCCAGGTGTTCGACCAGCGGGAGATGCATCCGCACCAGGGTGTTGCGGAGTTCCGCGCGCTCGGCGGAGCCGTCGGGGAGCTTGCGCAGTTCGAGGAAGAGCGCCCGCGCGCCGTTGCGGTCGTGCGGATCGTGGGTGTGCGCGGGCTCGACGGCGTGCTGGGGCTCTTGGGTGTCCTGCGGCCCCTGGGGGTCCTGTGCCTGAGGTGGGCGCGGGTCGTGCTGCTGCCCCTGCTGCTCGCTGTGGTCCATGTGATCCGCCTGCTCCGCCGCGTCCAACCGGCCGCCGTGGTCGTCTGCGCCCGTCGGACGCGGCCGGGAATGCTGGTCGGGGATGGTCGCACCGGGCGCCATCCCCGTACCGCGTTCGAGATCTTTCACGGGGCCCCCTGTTCGGTCATGACGGTCCGGGACCGGCGCCGCGCTCCTTGTACAGGCTGATGGTGACCGTACGGTCCTCGGCGACGGTGGAGTCGACCTTGCCGGCCAGTGCGGAGAGCACCGTCCAGGCGAAGGTGTCGCGCTCGGGTGCGCGCCCGTCGGTGGTGGGCGCCGAGACGGTCACCTGTAGTGCGTCGTCGATGAGGCGGAAGACGCAGCTCAGCACGGAGCCGGGGACGGCTTGTTGGAGCAGGATGGCGCACGCCTCGTCGACCGCGATGCGCAGATCCTCGATCTCGTCGAGGGTGAAGTCCAAACGGGCTGCGAGTCCGGCCGTGGCCGTACGCAGCACAGACAGGTAGGCACCCGCAGCGGGCAGACGGACTTCCACGAAGTCCTGATTCCCGGGCTCGCCTGCGATCTGGGACACCCTCACCTCCAAGGTGGCACAAGATGGTTGAGCTGGTATGCGTGACTTTTGTGCGGTTTCGGCGCATCTGTACCGGACGTCTCTCCTGTCAGGTGAAAGGAGAACGACGCGGCGCAGCACATGGTTCGGCTGCGACGCTATCGCGATCTCCGGGCCGGTGTCGCCCGGAGGGAGCACGGTTGCCGTCCGGGCAACGATCCGGCCCGTGGTCATCCATGGCCGACGTTGTCACTTATTGTAAGGCTACGGGTACGCACAGTGGCTAGGGGTCTGCACAGTCAAATCATTCCCGATTACGCTCCGTTGACTCACGAGGTCTTCGCGAGGTTGTGCAGCGCATCTCCAGTGAGCCGGAAGACCGTCCATCCGTCCATGGGCTGCGCACCGATCGACCGGTAAAAGCCGATGGACGGTTCGTTCCAATCCAGGACTGACCACTCGAAACGCGCGTACCCGCGATCCACGCACAGCTCGGCGAGCGCCGCCAGCAACGCCTTGCCGTGCCCGCCGCCGCGCGCCTCGGGGCGGACGTACAGGTCCTCCAGGTAGACACCGTGCGTGCCCGTCCACGTCGAGAAGTTCTGGAACCACAGGGCAAAGCCGACCGGGCCTTCGGCGGCCTCCGCGATCAGCGCGAAGGCCGCGGGCCGGTCGCCGAAAAGGGCCTCGGCCAACTGCGGCTCGGTGGCCCGCGCGGCCTCGGGTTCCCTTTCGTAGGCGGCCAGTTCGCGGATCATGGTGAGGATGACGGGGACGTCGGCGGGGGTCGCATCGCGGATCATGCGGCCAGGCTAAGAGGTGCCCGCCGGGAGCCGTGCGGCAGCCTCACACCAGGAGCTGGTCGGTGAAACACCACCGCCAGGTCTCACCCGGCTCGAACGAACGCATCACGGGATGGCCGGTTTCCTCGAAGTGCTCCGTGGCGTGCCGGAACGGCGAGGAGTCGCAGCAGCCGACGTGCCCGCACACCAGGCACAGCCGCAGCTGTACCGGGTGGCTGCCGGCCGCCAGGCACTCCAGGCAGGTGGCGCTGCGCGGGGCGGGCTCGGCGCGCGGCAGCTCAAGGACATGCGTGCACTCGCTCATGATGGCCAGGTTAGATCGCCGGAACGGGCGGCGGAGTGTGCCGGCGTCGACGGACGAGGTGCGGAGGGTGCGGCCCGATGGATGTGATGCCGCTGCTGTTGCTGATCGCGGGGAGCGCGGCGGTCGCGGCGCTCGCGCGGCGTACGCCCGTACCGGCGCCCCTGATGCTGGTCGCGGCGGGGCTCGCCGCCGGCTTCATCCCCGGCGTCCCCGACTACACCCTCGACCCGCACATCGTGCTGCCGCTGGTGCTGCCCCCGCTGCTGCACACCGCCGCGCTCGAAAGCTCCTACCTCGACCTGCGCGCCAACTGGCGCCCCGTGGCGCTGCTGTCGGTCGGCTACGTCCTCTTCGCGACCATCGCCGTCGGCGCCGCCGCCTACCTCCTCATCCCTGACCTGCCACTGGCCGCGGCCCTGGTGCTGGGCGCCGTCGTCGCGCCGCCCGACGCCGTCGCGGCCACCGCCATCGCCCGCAAACTCGGCCTGCCGCACCGGATCACCACCATCCTCCAGGGCGAATCCCTGGTGAACGACGCCACCGCCATCACCGCCTACAAGGTGGCGCTGGGCGCTGCGGTCGGCATGGGCACCACCTGGGGCCGCGGGATCGAGGAGTTCGCGATCGCCGCCCTGGGAGGCATCGGGGTCGGCCTCGTCCTGATGGTGCCGCTGCACTGGCTGCGCCGCCGGCTACGGGCGTCGGCGCTCCTGGAGAACACCCTCTCGCTGCTCATCCCGTTCGTGGCGTACGCCGCCGCCGAGCAGGTCGGCGCCTCCGGAGTGCTCGCCGTCGTCGTGGTCGCCCTCTACCTGGGGCACCGTTCCTGGCAGGTCGACTTCGAGACCCGGCTCCAGGAGGCGGCCGTCTGGAACGTCGTCTCCTTCATCCTGGAGTGCGCGGTCTTCGCGCTGATCGGCCTCCAACTGCCCGTCGTGCTGCGCGGACTCGGCGAGTTCGGCGGCGTCGAGGCCACCTGGTACGCGCTCGCCGTCTTCGCCGTGGTGGTGCTGGCGCGGTTCGTCTGGGTCTACCCCGCGACGTACCTGCCGCGCGCCCTGTCGTCCCGCATCCGCGGCCGGGAGCCCGACACGACCTGGGCTGCGCCCCTCATCGTCGGCTGGGCCGGGATGCGCGGCGTGGTGTCGCTCGCCATCGCCTTCTCCATCCCCGCCACCGTGCACGACGGCGGCCCGTTTCCCGCCCGCAACCTCGTGCTCTTCCTGACCTTCACCACCGTCATCGCCACGCTGGTCGTCCAGGGTCTGACGCTGCCGCCGCTGATCCGCGCCCTGAAACTCCCCGCCAGGGACGTGCAGGCCGAGACGCTCGCCGAGGCCCAGGCGCAGAACGAGGCGTCCCGGGCCGCCGAAGCGCGCCTGGACGAGCTGCTGGCCGACCGGCGCAACACCCTGCCAGGACCCCTCTCCGACCGGCTGCGCACGGTCATGGAGCGGCGCCGCAACGCCGTCTGGGAGCGGCTCGGCGCGGTCAACGAGGAGACCGGTGAATCGGCCGACGAGACCTACCGGCGGCTGGCCAGGGAAATGATCGACGCCGAGCGGCGGGTCTTCGTCCGGCTGCGCGACAGCCGGCGGATCGACGACGAGATGCTGCGGACGCTGCTGCGCCGGCTCGACCTGGAGGAGGCCGCCGCCTATCGGGAGGGCGCCTGACCGGGCGGGCCCACCAGGGGAAGCGGTCCGGCAGGCGGCTCAGGGTGTGCCGGTGATCACCGCGGCCACCGCGCTGCCGGGGGCGAAGGCGCCCTCACCGGCCAGGGCCGCCAGGCCCAGCAGCATCTTCGCGACGTAGATCCGCTCCAGCGGCAGCCCGTGCCGCTCCTCGAACGCGTCGGCGAAGGCGTCGAGCTCGGGGGTGCGCCGGGCGTAGCCGCCGCAGCAGAACCGGTCCTCCAGCCGCCAGTCGCCGCGCGGCCCGCCGAACGCCGCGCGCTGGAGCCCCTCGACCGTCCCCTGGAGGAAGTGCGGGCTGCCGCCCTTGAGCACGGCGAAGCCGATGGCCCGCTGACCCGGCCCGAGCCCCGCGGCCAGGCCCGCCAGGGTGCCGCCCGTCCCGCACGGCACCGCCGCCGTGCCGGCCGCCCCGCGCAGCTCCCGGCCCAGCTCCGCGGCGCCCTGTGCGGCGAGCGCGTTGCTGCCGCCCTCCGGTATGACGCGGAACGCGCCGAACCGGTCGTGCAGCGCGGCCAGCACCTCCGGGTCGCCGGAGCGGCGGTAGGTGGCACGGTCGATGAAGTGCAGCCGCATACCGTCGGCCGCGCAGCGGGCCAGCGACCGGTTGAGCGGCGCGTGGGCCAGCTCCTCGCCCCGTACGACGCCGATGGTGGCGAAGCCCAGGAGCCGGCCGGCCGCCGCGGTGGCGCGCAGATGGTTGGAGTACGCGCCGCCGAACGTGAGCAGGGTCCGCTCGCCGGCGTCCGCCGCGGCGCGCAGGTTGGGCGCCAGCTTGCGCCATTTGTTGCCGGGCAGCGCGGTGTGGATCAGATCGTCCCGCTTGAGCAGCAGCCGTATGCCGTGCCGGGCGAACGCCGGGTCCTCGACCTCACGAAGCGGTGAGGGCAGCAGCGGGCGCAGAGCGTCGGGGCCGGCGGCGGGGCCGGAAACGGGGCTGGTCACACCGTCCATTGTCGCGACCGCCGCCGGGGCGCGCCGCATCCGGCCCGGACGGCCCGAGGTCACTTCAGGCGTTCGGCGACCAGCTCGCGGAGCCGGTCCATGGGGAAGCCGCGCGGGTCGACCTTGCCCGGCTGCCACTCCAGGTGGCCGATCACCGAGCGCTCGCTCCAGCCGTGCGCCCGGCACACCGCCGCCGCGGCCTTCGCGATCGCCGTCAGCTGCACCGCGGGCCACGGGTCGTGGCCGTCGCCGCGGTTCTCGCACTCGAAGCCGTAGAAGGCGCGGTTGCCGTCGGCGTCGGACGCGTCGTCGTGCGGCAGCAGCTTCTCCGCGATGACCGCGCGCAGCACATCGGCGTCGCCCAGACCCGCGTGGTTGGCGCGCCCGGCGCCGACCAGATGGACCCTGCCGTCCTTGGTGATCACACCGTGGCACAGCGGTCCCGGCAGGTCAGGGTGGCCGTCGTAGCAGGTCCGGACGGTCGTCTTCGCCCCGGACGTCGCGGTGTGGTGGATGACCACGCCGTGCACCGGGCCCCACGGTCCCTTGTCGTTGCGGTCGTGGTGCCGCCAGTCGCCGACCTCGACGACATCGAGCCCTTCGCCCTTGAGGGCGGCGAGGAGACGGGATGCGGACAGCGGTGCGGACATGGCCGACTCCGATCGGTGCGCGGCGGTCGCCGACCGCGCACCGCCTCATCCCTCGCTTCTACGGGATGACCGGCACCCGACGGGCCGGAACGGTATTTAACGGACCGGTCGTTCGTCTCCTGTGCGAGCGTTTCCGGCCGCCGGGCCGTCGGGCCGCGCGACCCGGCGGGTCCGCCCCAGCCCCTGTCGGACCTAGGACCGCAGGAAGCCGTCTCCATGGGCGCTGATGTGCGCCTCCAGAGCACTGAGTGCGTTCCGCGTCGCCTCCGGGGAACCGCTGCCGCTGCGCTCGGCGTAGTACGCCGCGCCCAGCTTCTTCAGCAGGTCGTTGCCCGCTCGCTGCTGCTGTACTTCGTCGACCTTCTGCTTGCCCTGGTCGAAGGCACTCTGTGCCTGCTCCTTGGCGCGGTCGAGAAACCCTGCCATCGCTGCCTCCGTGAAGATCGGTGTCATAAAGGTCAACGGCGCACCCGGCCGTCGGGTTCCCGTGCCAGGCTGGAGGACGTGGACGCGGAGCGCGAGACGGGTGGTCCTTCCGGTGCGTACCGCGAGCGGGCGTCCCGGCTGCACGGCGCGGTGCTGTGGACGAGCGGCCGGCGCCCGGTCGGCGGCGCGGTGCTGCCGGACGGCTGCACGGATCTGATCTGGGGCGCGGGGCGGCTGCTGGTGGCCGGACCCGACACCCGCCCGCACATGGCGGAAGGCGGGCCGGGTACCTGCTTCACCGGGCTGCGCTTCGCACCGGGACAGGGCCCGGCCGTCTTCGGCGTACCCGCCCGTGACCTGCGTGACCGCCGCGTCCCGCTGGCGGACCTGTGGCCCGGGGCGCGGGTGCGGGAGCTGACCGGGCGGCTGGCGGCTGCCGGTGCGCCGGGCCGCCTCCTGGAGGAGATCGCGGCGGCCCGCGTCCGGGAGGCGGCGGACCGCCTGCCCCCGGGACGGGCGGGACGGTCCGCCCGCAGCGCCGCCATCACCCGCGCCCTGGCGCAGGGCCGCTCCGTGGCCGAGACCGCCGACGGTGTGCAGCTCGGTGTCCGGCAGCTGCACCGGTACTGCCTGGACGCGTTCGGCTACGGACCCAAGACGCTGGCCCGGGTGCTCAGGCTGGTGCGGGCGCTCGAACTGGCACGGGCCGGCGTCCCGTACGCCGAGGTGGCGGCCCGTGCCGGATACGCGGATCAGGCGCACCTGGCACGCGAGGTGCGGTCGCTCGCGGGGGTTCCCCTGGGGAGCCTGCTGGTGCCGGGTTAGCGTGTGGACCATGGACTACCAGGCCGTTCTCGAGGAGGTAGCGGCCTTCGCGCGGCCGTTCGCGGGACGAGGACAGGTCGCCGACTACATTCCGGCGCTCGAACGGGTCTCCGCCGACCGTTTCGGGATCGCGGTGGCGGACATCAACGGCGCGGTGTACGGCGTGGGCGACTGGGAGGTGCCGTTCTCCGTCCAGTCGATCTCCAAGACCTTCTCGCTGGCGCTGGTGATGGCCCACGCGCACGGCGACGACGACATCTGGAAGCGGGTGGGCCGCGAGCCCTCCGGGACGCCGTTCAACTCGCTGGTCCAGCTGGAGTGGGAGAACGGGATCCCGCGCAACCCGTTCATCAACGCGGGCGCGCTGGTCGTCACCGACCGGCTGCAGTCCCTCACCGGCGACGCCAGCACGACGATGCTGCACTTCCTGCGGGAGGAGAGCGGCAACCCGGATCTCGCGTTCGACCAGGCCGTGGCCGGTTCCGAGGCCGATCACGGCGACCGGAACGCGGCGCTCGCGCACTTCATGGCGTCCTTCGGGAACCTGGAGAACCCGGTCCCCAGCGTCATCGAGCACTACTTCTGGCAGTGCTCGATCGAGATGAGCTGCCGGGATCTGGCGACGGCAGGCGGCTTCCTCGCCCGGCACGGCGTGCGCGCCGACGGCACCAGGCTGCTCCAGGCGCGCGAGGCGAAACGGATCAACGCGGTGATGCTGACCTGCGGCACCTACGACGCGGCGGGGGAGTTCGCCTACCGTGTCGGGCTGCCGGCCAAGAGCGGCGTCGGCGGCGGGATCATCGCCGTGGTGCCGGGCCGTTGCACGCTGTGCGTGTGGAGTCCTGGCCTGGACCGCCGGGGCAACTCCGTCGCGGGTGCCGCCGCGCTCGACCACTTCACGACGCTGACCGGCTGGTCGGTGTTCTGAGACGGTGCGCCGCGGGCCACCTCTCCCCGACCTGCCACGTTGTGGCGGCGATCCGCTGGGCGCATCGTGGGAGGGGAGGTGCAGTGCCATGGAGCACGAGATGCGCGCGGAGTACGAGGAAGGCGTGACGCCGGAGGCGGGCGCCCCGGTCAAGGTCTGGCACATGGTCAGGCGGGACGGGGTGAAGGCGATGTGCGGGCGCATGCTGGAGCAGTCCGCCGCCACCCAGCCGTCCGACGTCTGGGGCTCTCCGGAAGGGGAGCCGTTCTGCTTCCTGTGCGGCGCGGTCTACCTGCGTGAGGTGCCGTAGGTCAGGTCGCCGGGCTCCCGTCCGCGCCCGGTCAGTCGTCGAGCGGCGCGAACAGGTCCACGCCGTGCCCGTCCGGGTCCGCGACGACGGCGTAGCGCTGGCCCCAGAAGGCGTTCCAGGGGGCCTTCTCGCCGGTGTGCCCTGCGGCGGTCAGTTCGGCGTAGGTGCGGTCGACGCCGGCCGGTCCTTCGCAGGCGAAGGCGAGCCCGGTCGGGGTGCCGCCCTGCGGCGGCGTCCAGTCCGGGTCGATGGCGCGCGCGGTCTCGTAGGTGTCCCACATGAGCCGCAGCCCGCCGGGCAGCGTGGCCTCGGCGTGCGGGGCGGTGTCCGCGGCGGCGGGGACATCCAGGCCGAGGCGGCGGTAGAAGGCGAGGGATGCGGCCATGTCGGCGACGGTCATGCCGATGGCTGCCAGGTGCGGTGTCGAAGTGCTCATGGGGGGAGCGTAGGCAGGGTGCCCCGCCGGGGTATTGAACGTTTCGGACGCCGCGAAGACCGGCCCTCCGTGTCACCGAAGGGCCGGGCGGCTCACGGGCAGCGGATGACCTGGCCCGCGTACGAGAGGTTGCCGCCGAAGGCGAAGAGCAGGACCGGGGCGCCGGAGGGGATCTCGCGCCGTTCGACCAGCTTCGACAGGGCCAGCGGCACCGAGGCTGCCGAGGTGTTGCCGGAGTCGATGACATCGCGTGCGACGACCGCGTTGACCGCGCCGATGCGTTCGGCGACCGGCTCGATGATCCGCAGGTTCGCCTGGTGCAGGACGACCCCTCCCAGGTCGGCGGGGAGGATGCCGGAGCGTTCGCACACCGTGCGGGCGATGGCGGGCAGCTGGGTGGTGGCCCAGCGGTAGACCGTCTGGCCTTCCTGGGCGAAGCGGGTGGGCTCCCCTTCGATGCGGATGGCGTTGCCCATCTGCGGGACCGAGCCCCACACGACGGGGCCGATCAGCGGCTCGTCGGACGCGGAGACGACGGCCGCGCCCGCGCCGTCGCCGACCAGCACGCAGGTCGAACGGTCCGTCCAGTCGACGACGTCGGTGAACTTCTCGGCCCCGATGACCAGGGCGTGGGTCGCCGACCCCGCGCGGATGGCGTGGTCGGCGGTGGCCAGCGCGTGGGTGAAGCCGGAGCAGACGACGTTGATGTCCATCGCCGCGGGGGCCCGCAGGCCCAGCTTGGCGGCGACCCGGGCCGCGGTGTTCGGGCTGCGGTCGGTGGCCGTGCAGGTGGCGACCAGGACCAGGTCGATGTCCTCCGCGGCCAGACCGCTGGCGGCGAGCGCCTTGGCGGCGGCCTCGCTCGCCATCGCGTCGACGCTCTCGTCGGGTGCGGCCACATGGCGGGTGCGGATGCCGACCCGGCTGCGGATCCAGGCGTCGTCGGTGTCGACGATCTTGGCGAGATCCTCGTTGGTGAGCACGCCCGATGGCTGGTAATGGCCGAGAGCCAGGACACGTGACCCGGTCATGAGTTCCCGATCTGTACGTGGTCGATGGGTATCCGACAAGTCTCACCCCTGGCGGGCGGCCGGTGGTTGCGTGATCTGCCAATCTTCTGGCCGCATTACTGGAGACATCCGACCGCCGCACCGTGCTCCCTTAACTCCCCGGCCGGAGGGGCGCCACACCCTACCGGGGGGTCTCGGCGGCCTCCCGGTCGGTCCGTCCCGTCCGGCGGACGGGCTCCGCGGGTACGCCGTGGTCGTCCGCCAGCGGCCGGAAGCGGCGCAGGCGCAGGCTGTTGCCGACGACGAAGACCGAGGAGAAGGCCATCGCGGCGCCCGCGATCATCGGGTTGAGCAGACCGGCGGCGGCCAGCGGCAGGGCGGCGACGTTGTAGCCGAAGGCCCAGAAGAGGTTGGTGCGGATGGTGCCGAGGGTGGCGCGGGCGAGCCGGATGGCGTCCGCGGCGGTGCGCAGGTCGCCGCGGACCAGGGTCAGGTCGCCCGCCTCGATGGCGGCGTCCGTGCCGGTGCCCATGGCCAGGCCCAGGTCGGCGGTGGCGAGGGCCGCGGCGTCGTTGACGCCGTCGCCGACCATGGCGACCGAGCGGCCATCGGCGCGCAGCTTCTCGACGACGGCGACCTTGTCCTGCGGCAGCACCTCGGCGATGACCTCGTCGATGCCGACCTCGGCGGCGACCGCTTCGGCGACGGCCCGGTTGTCGCCGGTCAGCAGCACCGGGGTCAGGCCCAGCGCGCGCAGCCTGCGGACCGCTTCGGCGCTGGTGGGCTTGACCGCGTCGGCGACGACGAGCACGGCACGCGCCGCGCCGTCCCAGGCCACGGCGACCGCGGTGGACCCCGCCGCCTCGGCTTCCGCCTTGGCCGCGGCCAGCTCCGGCGGCAGCGGCAGGCTCCAGTCGTCGAGGAGGCGCTCGCGGCCCACCAGGACGGCCCGGCCTTCGACGACGCCCTGGACACCGAGGCCCGGTACGTTCGCGAAGTTCTCGGGGACCGGCAGCGGGCGGCCCTGACCTGCCTCTTCGGCGGCGGTGGCGATGGCACGGGCGATCGGGTGCTCCGACGCGTGCTCCAGCGCGCCGGCCAGCCGCAGCGCCTCGTCGCGCGCGGTGCCGTCGGCGAGGTGGACGCCGGTCAGCGTCATCACGCCGGTGGTGACCGTACCGGTCTTGTCCAGGACGATGGTGTCGACGGCGCGGGTGCTCTCCAGGACCTCGGGGCCCTTGAGCAGGATGCCGAGCTGGGCGCCGCGTCCGGTGCCGACCATCAGGGCGGTCGGGGTGGCCAGGCCCAGGGCGCACGGGCAGGCGATGATCAGCACCGCGACCGCCGCGGTGAAGGCCGCCGACGCGCCGGCGCCGCTGCCGAGCCAGTAGCCGAGGGTGCCGACGGCCAGGGCGATGACCACCGGCACGAAGACCGCGGAGATCTTGTCGGCGAGCCGCTGGGCCGCGGCCTTGCCGTTCTGCGCGTCCTCCACGAGCCGCGCCATCCGGGCGAGTTGGGTGTCGGCGCCGACCCGGGTGGCCTCGACGACCAGCCGGCCGCCCGCGTTGACGGTGGCGCCGGTGACGGTGTCGCCGGGGGAGACCTCCACGGGGACGGACTCGCCGGTGAGCATGGACGCGTCCACGGCGGACGAGCCCTCCAGTACCCGGCCGTCGGTGGCGATCTTCTCCCCGGGGCGTACGACGAAGTGGTCGCCCACGGCCAACTGCGCGGTGGGGATGCGGACTTCCCGTCCTTCGCGCAGCACCGCGACGTCCCGGGCGCCCAGTTCCAGCAGGCTGCGCAGCGCGGCGCCCGCCTTCCGCTTCGAGCGGGCCTCGAAGTAGCGTCCGGCCAGGATGAAGGTGGTGACGCCGGCCGCGGCCTCCAGGTAGATGCTGCCGCTGCCGTCGGTGCGGGCGATGGTCAGCTCGAAGGGGTGCGTCATGCCGGGCATGCCCGCGGTGCCGAAGAACAGGGCCCACAGCGACCAGCCGAGCGCGGCGAGGGTGCCCATCGAGATGAGGGTGTCCATGGTGGCCGCGCCGTGGCGGAGGTTGGTCCACGCGGCGCGGTGGAACGGCCAGGCCCCGTACGCCACCACGGGGGCGGCCAGGGTCAGGGACAGCCACTGCCAGTTGGTGAACTGGAGGGCCGGAACCATCGCCATCAGCACCACGGGGACGGACAGCACCAGCGAGGTGAGCAGCCGCTGCCGCAGCGGGGCGAGCGCGTCGGCCGCCTGGCCCGGCGTGTGGGTGTCGTCGTCGGGGGTGGACGGCGCGGGGGCCGGGGGTTCGGGCAGGGCGGCGCTGTAGCCGGTCTTCTCGACGGTGGCGATCAGGTCGGCGGTGTCGAGTCCGCTGCCGTCGGCGATCTCCACCTTCGCCTTCTCGGTGGCGTAGTTGACGGTGGCGGTGACGCCTTCCATGCGGTTGAGCTTCTTCTCGACGCGGGCCGCGCACGAGGCGCAGGTCATGCCGCCGATCTCCAGCTCGATGTGCTGCTCTCCGACCGCGGTGGTCATGACTGCTCCTCGGGGTGCGCGTGCGGGGCGTGCTGCGGGGATGTCTGCGAGTGCGGCGCGGGTGCCCGCTGCGGGGCGGGGTCGGTGCCGGCCGCGCGGCCGATGCCGAAGCCGGCGGCGAGGACGACGAGCAGGACCAGCGCGTAGCCGCCGAGCGTGACCTGTGTGGTCGGGGGCGTCATGGCGTTCTCCTCATCGGGAGTTCCCGGAAGGCGGGGACGGCGGCGGTGTCCGGCGTCCATCAGGAACAACCTTATACCCCCTAGGGGTATTCCCGCACGGCCTTCATCCGTCGCCCCGCGTCACCTCACCGGGCCCGTCCGGCTTCGTCCCCGCGGCCCCGTCCGCCCCTCCCGCCCCCGCGGCCCGGGTCACCCGGCCGCCCATCTCGCGCAGGTACGCCGCCAGCTCCGGCGGCTCGTGCACGGTGAACTCGCAGCCCAGCAGGGCCAGCCGGAGCGCCAGCCACTCCAGCGTGTCGGGTGTCAGACGCACCCGGCAGGACCCGGGGCCGAGCGGCTCGACGTCGCCCGCCGCCGGGCCGCCGAGGCGCGCGGTGACCTCGTCGGCCGGTGCGCAGACCGTCGCCACCGCCCGGTGGCCCGACGCCATCCCCCGCATCCGCTCCTGGACGTAGGCGACCGCGTCGGCGGCCGGCAGCTCGCGCGGCGGGACGCGCGCCCCGGTGGGGAAGGGCTCGGCCAGCCGGTCCACCCGGAAGATCCGCCAGTCCTCGCGGTCGTTGTCGTACGCCACGAGGTACCAGCGCCGGCCGGCGGCGACCAGCCGGTGCGGTTCGACGAGGCGGGCGGTGGCCTCGCCGGTGCCGGTCCGGTAGCGGAAGCGCAGCCGCTCCCGGTTGGTGATGGCGGCGGCCAGAGCGGTCAGGTGGCCGGGGTCGACGGTCGGGGCGCCGTCCGCCGGCATCGGGACGGTCGCGGTGCCGAGCGTGCCCACCCGCCGCCGCAGCCGGGCGGGCAGCACCTGTTCGAGCTTGGCCAGCGCCCGTACCGACGCCTCCGCCATCCCCGTCACGGTGTGGGTGGCCGCCGAGCGCAGCCCGACGGCGATGGCCACCGCTTCCTCGTCGTCCAGCAGGAGCGGCGGCATGGCGCGGCCGGCCGCCAGCCGGTAGCCGCCCACCGCGCCCCGCGTCGCGTGCACGGGATAGCCGAGATCGCGCAGCCGCTCGACGTCGCGGCGGATGGTCCGCGCGGTCACGCCGAGCCGGGCGGCCAGCTCGCTGCCCGGCCATTCGCGGGGGGTCTGGAGCAGGGACAGCAGCCGCAGCAGCCGTGCCGAAGTCTCACTCATGGCGTCCATGATGCGTGTGGGGCGCGAGGGTCGGGACCGGGCGTCCCACGCCGCCGCGGGCGCCCCGCGCGGGCCGGGAAATCCCGGGCTGCGCCGTACCCACGCCGGGCGCCGCGCGCCATACTGTCCCGGTGTCGATGATCAGCAACCTCCGCCGGGCCGTCCGGCTGCCGCAGCCGCGCACCCGCGGAGTCGACCTCAGCCACCCCGCCCGCTCGCCGCTCGGCTCCGCCGTCGTCAACTGCGTGGTGTACGAGGACGGCGTGCGCCAGCGCGGCGACCACCCGGCCGACGAGGCGATCCGCCGGGTGCGGGAATCCGGCTCCGGCTTCGTGTGGATCGGCCTGCACGAGCCATCGGAGACCGAGTTCGCCGGGATCGTCGAGCTGTTCGGGCTGCACCCGCTGGCCGTCGAGGACGCGGTGTACGCCCGCCAGCGGCCCAAGCTGGAGCAGTACGACGGCTCGCTGTTCACCGTCTTCAAGACCGTCCGCTACGTCGAGCACGACCAGCTCACCGACACCAGCGAGGTGGTGGACACCGGCGAGATCATGGTCTTCACCGGCGCCGACTTCGTGATCACCGTCCGGCACGGCGGGCACGGTTCGCTCGGGCCGCTGCGCGAGCAACTGGAGAGCGAGCCCGAGCAGTTGGCGATCGGCCCGTCGGCCGTGCTGCACGCCATCGCCGACCTCGTGGTGGACGACTACCTCGACGCCGTCGCCGCGGTCCAGGACGACATCGACGACGTCGAGAGCGAGGTCTTCGCCGCCGTGCGGGGCGGTCGCGGTGCCGGGCGGATCTACCAGCTCAAGCGCGAGCTGCTCGAACTCAAGCACGCGGTCGCCCCGTTGGACCGGCCGCTCCAGGCGCTGGCCGCCCGGTCGACACCCTTCGTCGACCTGCGGATCACCACGTACTTCCGGGACGTCGCCGACCACCTCGACCGGGTCATCGAGCAGATCACGTCCTTCGACGAACTGCTCAACTCCATACTCCAGGCGCACCTCGCGCAGGTCACCGTGGCGCAGAACGAGGACATGCGCCGGATCAGCGCCTGGGTCGCGATCCTCGCGGTGCCGACCATGGTCTGCGGCATCTACGGCATGAACTTCACGTACATGCCGGAAAAGAACTGGACCTTCGGATACCCGCTGGTCGTGTGTGTGACCCTGCTGCTCTGCTGGGCCATCCACCGCGGCTTCAAGCGCAACGGCTGGCTGTAGGGGCGACGGCCGCAGCCGCCGCCCCCGGGTGCTACCGCCCCGCGACGTGCCGCGGCCGTGCCGCGCCCCAGCCGACCACGATCTGCGGCACCAGCAGCACCAGCAGCACCACGATCGGCACCGTCCAGCTCCCCGACGCGTCGTGCACGGCGCCCAGGACGGCGGGCCCGGTGGCCGCGAGGACATAGCCGAAGCACTGCGCCATGCTCGACAGCTGCGCGGTGTGCCGGGCATCCGGCGCGCGCTGGACGATGAACAGCAGCGCCAGGCTGATCGCGGCACCCTGGCCGAGCCCCAGCAGCGTCATCCAGACGTACGCCCCGCCGACCGGCGCGGCCAGGAGCCCCGTGAAACCGGCCGCGCACAGCAGCGCGCCGATGCCCGCCAGCACGCCGGCGCGCAGCCGCCGCCCGACGATGACGGGACCGAGGAACGAGCCCGCGATGCCCAGCAGGGACGAGAAGGACAGCATCCAGCCGGCGTCGCCCGCCGACATGCCCGCGTCCTCCAGCACGGTCGGCAGCCAGGCAGCCGCCGCGTAGTAGCTCAGCGACTGCAGGCCCATGTAGCCGGTGACCTGCCAGGCCAGCGGGTCGCGCCACAGACCGCGCACCGGATGCGCCGCCTGCCGGGCCGACGCGGCGGAAACGCGGGTACGCGCACGCAGCTGCGGCAGCCAGAAGACGATCGCCAGGACCGCGAGCGAGCCCCAGCAGGCCAGCGTGGCCTGCCAGCTGAGCCCGGCGGCCTGCTGGACCGGGACCGTGACCCCCGCGGCGAGCGCGGCGCCGCCGAACAGCGACATCGAGTAGAGGCCGGTCATCAGCCCGGAACGGGTGGGGAAGTCCCGCTTGATCAGGCCGGGCAGCAGCACGTTGGCGACCGCGATACCGGCGCCGATCACCACCGTCCCCGCGAACAGCGCCACGACCGAGTCCACCAGCCGCAGCGCGGTACCGGCGCAGATCAGCACCATCGTGCCGAGCAGCGAACGCTCCATGCCGAACCTGCGGCCGAGCCGCGGCGCGACGGGCGCCAGCAGGCCGAAGCACAGCAGCGGGAGCGCGGTGAGCAGGCTGGTGGCCGCCGCCGACATCCCGCTGTCCTCGCGGATCGTCCCGGCCAGCGGGGAGACCGCGACCAGCGCAGGGCGGAGGTTGAGCGCCAGCAGCACGACGCCGACGGCGACGTACAGGGCGCGCCTGCCGGTGACGCCGGGTGCGGGCGTGGCAGGCGCCGCGGGTGCTTCCGCGACGGTGGCTATCGGTCCTTCGGTGGCCGTCGGGCCCGGATCAGGCATGGTCGTCGTCTCCTGTGTCGTGCGGTGTCCGCGGGGCGCCGGGCGCGGCATCGGTGCCGCCCGCCGCGCCCCGCAGCGCGTCCATCGCTTCGGTGAGATGCGCCAGCGCCACCCGCTCGGCGGCCTCGGCGTCGCCCGCCTCGATCGCGTCGACGAGGGCGGTGTGCGCGTCGAGTTGGTAGTGCACCGCGTCGGGCAGATGCGCGCCGAGCACCGCCTCCAGCGTGCCGCGCAGCGCATCGGTGAGATGGGCGTACAGCTCGGCCAGCACGGTGTTGTGCGCGGCCTGCGCGATCGTCTGGTGGAAGCGGACATCGGCGTCGATGAAGGCGGCGGTGTCGCCGGCGCGCCAGGCCACGAGGCGCTCGTCCAGCACGGTGCGCAGCGCGGCGAGGTCCTCGTCCGTGCGGCGCCGTGCGGCATGCCGCGCCGCGTCCCGCTCCAGGCTGGCGCGCACCTCGTACGCCTCCAGGCTCTCCGCCCTGCGCAGCCTGCGCTGGACGGCGGCGCCGAAGTCGCTGCTGGCGCGGACGTAGGTCCCGTCGCCCTGGCGCGGCTCCAGCATCCCGGTGTGGACCAGCGCGCGGACCGCCTCGCGGACGGTGTTGCGGCCCACGTCGAGCTGCTCGACCAGGGCGGGTTCCGGCGGGATCTTCGTCCCGACCTGCCATTCGCCGTCGGCGATCAGCGTCTCCATCTGCTCGATGACGAGATCGACCAGGTTGGTCCTGGCGGTGCTGCGCAGGGGCATGGAACGCCGTCCTCCGTGTCACGGCGCCCCATGGATCAGCGGACGCTCACCGAATTCTCCCGGAGATGGGAACATCCCATGTTTGCGGCTGTCAAACGACCGGGGCTCCCGTGACCTGCCCCGGAACTCCGCGCACGCGTACGCGGCGGGGCCCGGGAAGAGCCCCGCCGCGTGCTTCTGCGCGGTAGGTCAGGCGGCCTTGCCGAAGTGCAGGCCGGCCAGGCCGTTCGCCCAGAGCTGGTCCACCTGGGCGCGCTCGTTCTCGTCCGGCTGGGTGTTCGTGCAGGACGGGCCGGGGCCGCCGCCGGACATCAGCTCGCTGCACGGACCCTCGTAGTGGTCGGGCAGGCCCAGCACGTGGCCGGTCTCGTGCGCCACGACGCGGGTGGAGTTGTACTCCTGGTTCTGCTGGTAGTCCAGGAAGACGAAGCCACTGCCGTGGCCGTCGGTGCTGGCGTACGAGCCGCGCGGGTCGTTGCCCTCCTTGTACTGGAAGTCGCCGCCGCTGCCTTCCTGGAGCTTCACGTTGCTCACCGCGCTGTTCCAGATCTGCGCGGCCTCGCCTATCTGGCCCTTGAACGTCGGGGCGGCGCTCGCGTCATAAGTGACGGTCACCGACGCCGCGTTCGGGTGCGCCTTCATCTTGGCCTTGGCCGACTTCATGACGGCCTCGAAGAACGCCTTGGTGTCGGCCTTCTCCGCGGCCGAGCCGGTGTAGGCCGCGATCGAGGCGCGGGTGCTGTGGGAGGAGGGGGAGGCGGTGGTCGCCGCTGCCGGCACCGCGGCGGTGAGTGCGGCGGCGAGGCCCAGACCGAGCGCTGCCGACAGCGCCGTCTTGGGAGATCTCATGTGGGGGCTCCTTAATTTCCGAGGGCTACGGCCGCCGTGTGGGGCGGCGGCCGGGGCCCCGGATTTCTTGGTGCCGCTGAGTCTGGGGGCAGTTCACCCACGGGGCGGAGATGCCAGGTGGCGATAGCGCCGGTCAATACCCCTGGGAAATAGGGGAGTTCCTGCCGTTTTGGAAGGCTGGTGTGACGCGTCCATGCCTCGTTATGCTCCCGGCGTGGAGCTTGAGGTGAGGCACCTTCGCGCAGTGTGCGCCGTCGCCGACCACGGCAGCGTGCGGAAAGCCGCCCGGCAGCTGGGCATGACCCAGCCTTCCCTGACCACCCAGCTCCACCGGATCGAAAAGGCCCTGGGCGGCCAGCTGTTCTTCCGCGAGTCGACGGGCAGCAGGCCGACGCCGCTGGGGCACGTGGTGCTCTCCAGGGCGCGCCCGATAGTGGCCGACATGCGGGCCCTGGTCGACGAGATCGCCTCGGCATCCGTCAGCGACCGCGGCGCCCGGCTGCACATCGGCAGCACCAGCAGCCGCGCGGTGGCCGGCTGGCTGCGCCGCCTGCGGCTGCGGCTGCCCGGCACCGAACCCACCATACGGACCGACGTCTCGGCCAACGCGCTGCTGCAGATGGTCGCGGCGGGACAGCTCGACGTGGCCTTCGTCCACGAGGTCGAGGGCGCCCCGCTGCGCGTCCCGCCGAACCTGGTCGAACACGAACTGATCGCCAGGGAACCGCAGTTCATCGCCCTGCCGGAGACCCATCCGGCCACCGCGAAGCAGATCGTCGAGCTGACCGACCTGGCCGGCGACCCGTGGATGGTCGACCCGACCGTGGACGGCGAATGGGCCGGACTGCGCCGCATCTGGGCGGCGGCCGGCGTCAACCCCCGGGTGGTGCACGGCGATTACCTCACCGCGGCCGACCTGGTCGCCGCCGGCGAGGTGGTCACCCCCTGCCAGCCCACCTCCCGCCCCCGGCACGGCATGGACATCCGCCCGCTGCGCGGCGACCCGCTGGCCGTCCGGCTGTTCATGGCCTGCCGCCGGGACGCCGTGCTCGCCGCCCCCGCCGAAGCCCTCTTCGCCGACCTCACCGCCTCGTACATGGAGATCGCCTGGGCGAGCGCGGCCTACCGCGCCTGGCTCGGCCGGCACGACGGGCCGCTGCCGGTCGCCACCTGACGCGGGGCGTCAACTCCCCGCCGGATCACCCTCGTCGGAGCCGTCCCGCCGCGCCTGGCGAGCCACGTCGGCTCAGCGGGCGTCACCCGGCGACGGCTCCCGGACGGCGGCGGCATGGATGGCGGTGATGATCCGCCGCGCCCACCGGTCGGGCTCCTCCGGGTCGAGGAGACCGGCGAGCCGCGCCATGTGGGACGCGCGCTGCTCCGCCGTCATGGTGAGCGCGCGGTGGAGCGTGCGGGTGAGGTCCTGGGGGGAGCTGGGGTCGGTGAGCAGGGCGGCGGGGGCGAGTTGGCGGGCGGCCCCGGCGTGCCGGGACAGGACCAGGACGCCGTGCCGCCCGGTGGCGTCCTGGGCGGCGATGAACTCCTTGGCGGTGAGGTTCATGCCGTCGGCCAGAGAGGTCACCCAGAACACGTCGGCCGCCAGGTAGTGGTCGACGACGTCGGGGAACGGGAGGCACCGGGGAAGGAATTCGACGGGCTCCCAACCGGGAGTGCGCCAGGCGCGGTTCAGCTCGGCGACGGCGTCTTCGAGCCGGGCGCGGGTGTCGTCGTGGGCGCGGAGACCCGGTTCGGGCGCCGGGCACACCAGACGGAAGCGCACCCGCCCCCGCATGCCGGGGTGGCCGGCGAACAGGGCGTTCAGGGCGTGGATCTTCTGGAGCGGCGCCTTGGCGTAGTCGAGCCGTTCCACGGACAGCACCAGCAGCGATCCGTCGTCGCGCGAGGCAGGCCGGGGGCGGGAGCGGGCGAGGTCCGCGATGGCGCGGCGGTCGACGCCCAGCGGGTGGACGCCGGTGCGGGGGACGCGTCCGCCGGGGGCGAGGGTCTGCGCGAAGTGCCGGGCGAAGTCGGCGGTGTGGAAGCCGGCCCAGTCCAGGCAGGCGAGCGAGGCGCGCAGCTGTGCGGCGTGGGGGAGGAGGGCGAACGTGGCGGGCGGCGGGAAGGGCGTGTGGTGGAAGAGGCCCACGCGCAGGTCGGGCCGCGCGGCGCGCAGGATGCCGGGGACGAGCCACAGGTTGTAGTCGTGCAGCCAGACCGTCGCTCCCTGCTCCGCGTGGACGCCGATGTGCTGCGCGAACGCCGCGTTGACCGCCTCGTAGTCGGCCCAGGCCCCCGGATCGTCGCGCATCCGTCCTGGCTGGGACATCAGCACGGGCCACAGGGTTTCCTTGCACGCGGAGTGGAAATAGCGGGCCCACCGGTCGGGCGGGACGGGCAGGAACGCCAGCGGGACCGCGGACGGCTGTGTCGTGGGACGGGGCTCGCGGCCCTCGTCGTCGACGAGCGCGGTGGCCCAGACGGCATCCAGCGGATCGGTGTCAGCGGTGAACAGGCCGCACAGGGTGGGCAGTATCCCGTTGGGGCTCAGCGGCTGCTGCCACCGCCCGTCGGCCCAGCGCACGGGCGGGCGGTGGTAGCCGATCACGACCGGGGAGCGGCGCGCCACCCAGCCCAGGCGGTGCAGCGCGTCCAGGATCGCCGCCGCCCCCTCCAGGCGGGGCGCGTGGACGCCGGGACGGTGCGCGACCTGCGCCTCCAGCGCCGGTTCTGCGCTGCCCATCAGCACGCCGTGGGCGCCGATCCCGAAGAGCGAGAGGTCGTTCAGCGAGTCGCCCGCCACCAGGACCGACGTCATCGGCCACCGGAGTGCGCCGGCCAGCAGCCGCACGGCGTTGCCCTTGTCCGCGGCGGGCGGCAGCACATCGAAGTAGCGGTCGGCCGAGTACCCCCAGGCGCAGCCGAGTTCCGTCACCGCGTCGGTGAGGTCCCGCGTGAGGTCCTGGGGCCGGAGGTAGAACGAACAGCGACCGCTCTGGACCACCTCGCTCTGGTGGACGAGGCCGGGAAAGCGGGCCAGGGCCGCCCGGACGCGCGCCGCCCCCGGCCAGCCGGTGCGCAGCCGGCTCTCCAGCGCGTCGACGTGGGCCAGGTCGGTGGCGTCCACCACGCTCGCCCCGACGTCGGAGATGATCCACCGCGGCGCGGGGACCAACGGGTCGTCGGCCAGGAGCTGCTGGACGGACGGCAGGCCGCGGCCGGTCGCGAAGACGAGGGTGATCTCGGGATGCCGCTCCAGCGCCTCACGCAGCCGGCGCCGGTCCGCCGCGGTGCCGCCCAGCAGCGTGCCGTCCAGGTCGGTCACCAGCACTCGGCTCTCACCGTCAGCCGGCGCGGCCCACGTGGTGTGCCGCCCGTCGGCCCGCGGCGCGCCGTGGCCCGCGTCCTGCCGCCGGTGGACCGGCTCCGCGTCCGCCCCTGGACGAGAAGGCGCGTCACCACGTGTTTCCATGACGTGACTTTAAGGGGGCCGCGCGCGAACGGCCGCTGCGGGAACGGCACTTGACCGAAACATTTCGCTCCGCCCCGGGCGCTCACGGGAGGGCGGCCGTCCCCGTCGGCCTGTCCTCGTCGGCCCGTCCCCGGGCGCAAAGAAGACCGCACCCGGTCCACGACGGACGCCGTGCTCGGCGACCGGTGGACCGGGTGCGGACAGGGAGGCGATCCGGCCCGCGAAACCGCAGGCGGACGGCCTGGCCGGAGATCAGGCCTTCTTGGTCTCCCAGAAGATCTTGTCGATCTGGGCGATGTAGTCCAGGGCCTTCTGGCCGGTGGCCGGGTCGTTCGAACCCTTGGCGGCGCTGAGGGCCTTGAGGGTGTCGTTGACCAGCTGGTGCAGCTCCGGGTACTTCTCGAAGTGCGGCGGCTTGAAGTAGTCGCTCCACAGCACCGAAACGTGGTGCTTGGCCAGCTCGGCGCGCTGCTCCTTGATCAGGACGGCGCGGGTGCGGAAGTCCGCGTCCTCGTTGCCCTGGTACTTCTCCTGGACAGCCTTGACGGACTCGGCCTCGATGCGGGCCTGGGCGGGGTCGTACACGCCACAGGGCAGGTCGCAGTGGGCGCTGACCTTCACCTTGGGGGCGAACAGGCGGGAAAGCATGTTCAGTCCTTCCTCGTGATCGTCTTCTCAGGTGCGAGATTACTCGGTGCGGGAAGGGTTTTCTCGGGCGGCCCGGGGGGCTTAGGGCGAAAGTCCGGTACGCGGCCGGGACTGATGGAGGATGGAACGGTGAGCTGGCGGAACGACGGACCCGTGAACGGGCCGGGGCGGGAGGCACGGGTGCCGGAAGCGGTGCGGGAGCGCGGGGCGGGGCGCGGGCGCCGCGGGCCTGCGGGGAAGTTCGGGCTCGCCGAGGTCTACAACCCGTCGATGGTGCCGACCCTCCGGCCGGGTGACCACCTGGTGGTGCAGTACGGCGCCGCGGTGCGGCCGGGTGACGTGGTGGTGGTGCGGCACCCGTTCCGGCAGGACCTGCTGATCGTGAAGCGGGCCGTGGAGCGCCGCGACGGCGGCTGGTGGGTGCGGGGCGACAACCCCTATGTCGTCAACGACAGCCGGGAGTTCGGCACGGTGCCCGACGAGCTGGTCATCGCGCGCGCCCGGGTGCGGGTGCGGTCGCCGCGCGGGATTCAGCGCTCGCCGCTCGCCGTGGTCGCCTGGGCGCTGTCGGCGGTGCGACCGCTGCGGGCGGACCGTTCGGTCTCCAGGCGCTTGCGGGCGCGGTAGGCGGCGACGTTGGCGCGGGTCGCGCAGCGGTCGGAGCAGTAGCGCCGGGAGCGGTTGGTCGAGGTGTCGAGGTAGACGTTGCGGCAGGGCCGCGCCTCGCAGATGCCGAGGCGGTCGACGCCGAGTTCGGTGAGGTGGAAGGCCAGGCCCATGCAGGCGGTCGCGGTGAAGCCGGCGGTGGCGTTGGCGGCCTGGTCGGCGATGTGCATGTGCCAGTCGGGGCGGCCGTCCTCGTCCCGGTACTCGTGTCCTGAGATCTGCGGGCTGACCGGGAACTCCATCATCAGGGCGTTGAGCAGGTCCACGGCCAGCACTTCGTCCCCGGAGTCGGCCGCCTCGAAGACGGCGCGCAGCCGGGCGCGGACCGCCCGCAGCCGGGTGACGTCGCTGTCGGTGGCGCGGCGGGCGGCGCCCTGGGCCGCGCCGAAGAGGTCCCGTACGGCGTCGACGGAGGTGAGGGAGTCGCCGCCGCGCTCGGGCTCCTCGGTGTTGACGAGCCGCACGGCATAATCCGAGTAATAGGCCAGTTCCACTTGTAGTCCTTACCGTGCGCGGTCTAGGGTGAGCAGGGAGCCGTAATAGGCGTTATGGCTACGAGGGTATTACAAGCTAAAGGGGTTGTGATGACCGAGACCATCGCGGGCGCCGACTGGCAGGGATGGCAGGACAGCTGGGACCGCCAGCAGGAGTGGTACATGCCCGACCGCGAGGAGCGGTTCCGGGTCATGCTCGACATGGTCGAAGCCCTGGTGGGCACCGCGCCCCGCGTCCTCGACCTCGCCTGCGGCACGGGCAGTATCTCCGACCGGCTGCTCAAGCGGTTCCCGGACGCCGAGAGCGTGGGTGTCGATCTGGATCCCGCGCTGCTGGCCATCGCGGAAGGGTACTTCGCCGGCGAGTCCCGGGTCCGCTTCGTACGAGCCGATCTCAAGGACCCGGCCTGGACGGATGCGTTGCCGCACGACTCCTACGACGCGGTGCTCACCGCCACCGCGCTGCACTGGCTGCACACCGAGGACCTGCGCGGCCTCTACGGGCAGGTGGGCCGCCTGGTGCGGGACGGCGGCGTGTTCATGAACGCCGACCACATGCCGGAGGAGAGCACGCCGCGGATCAACGCCGCGGACCGGGCGCAGCGCCACGCGCGGATGGACCGGGCCAGGGAAGCCGGCGCGGTCGACTGGGCGGACTGGTGGCAACTGGCGGCTGCCGACCCGCAGCTGGCCGCGCCGACCGCCGAGCGGTTCGAGATCTACGGCGAGCACGCGGACGGTGACACCCCCTCCGCGCAGTGGCACGCCCAGGTGCTGCGCGACTCCGGGTTCGGCGAGGCGCGGACCGTGTGGCGCTCCCCGTCGGACGCGCTGGTGCTGGGCCTGAAGTAGCGCCCGGCCGACCCTGAACGACGAAGGCGGTACGCGCCCGCACGGGCCGTACCGCCTTTGTCGTGTGCCGGCCGCGCCGGGCTCAGAGCACCTTGGACAGGAACGACTTGGTGCGCTCGTGCTGCGGGTCGCCCAGGACGTCGCGCGGGTGGCCCGACTCGACGACCACGCCGTCGTCCATGAAGACCAGCGAATCGCCGACCTCGCGGGCGAAGCCCATCTCGTGCGTGACGACGACCATCGTCATGCCGTCGGCCGCCAGGTCCTTCATGACGTCCAGGACGTCGCCGACCAGCTCGGGGTCGAGCGCCGACGTCGGCTCGTCGAAGAGCATCAGCTTCGGCTCCATCGCCAGCGCGCGGGCGATGGCGACCCGCTGCTGCTGGCCGCCGGAGAGCTGCGAGGGGTAGTTGGCCGCCTTGTCGGACAGGCCGACGCGGTCCAGCAGCTTGGTCGCGCGCTCCCGGGCCGTGGCCTTGGACTCGCCCTTGACCTGGATCGGCGCCTCCATGATGTTCTCCACCGCGGTCATGTGCGGGAAGAGGTTGAAGCGCTGGAAGACCATGCCGATGTCCCGCCTGCGGGCGGCCACTTCGCGGTCGCGCAGCTCGTAGAGCTTGCCGTTGTGCTCGCGGTAGCCGACCAGCTCGCCGTCGACCGACAGGCGGCCCGCGTTGACCTTCTCCAGGTGGTTGATGCAGCGCAGGAACGTCGACTTGCCGGATCCTGACGGGCCGATCAGGCAGAAGACCTCCTTGGGCGCCACTTCGAGGTCGATGCCCTTGAGGATGTGGGCCGCGCCGAAGGACTTGTGGACGTTCTCGGCCTTGACCATCGGGGCGCCGGACGCCCCGGCCGTCTTGCTGGTGGACTTCGTGGTGGTCATGCGGCACCTCCGGCGCGGTGGAAGCCGCCGGACAGCTTCGCCTTGGCGCGCTGGAGCGGAGTGGGCGGCAGCTGGCGGCTGGAGCCGCGGGCGTAGTAGCGCTCCAGGTAGTACTGGCCGATGCTCAGGACGGTCGTCGCGATGAGGTACCAGGCGGCGGCCAGGATCAGCATCTCGACGACGACGCCGGAGTCACGGCCGACGTTCTGCGCGGCCTGCAACAGGTCGTAGTACTGGACGGCGATGACCAGCGACGAGGTCTTGAGCATGTTGATGACCTCGTTGCCGGTCGGCGGCACGATCACCCGCATGGCCTGCGGCACGATGATCCGGCGCAGCGTCTTGCCGTGGCTCATGCCCAGCGCGTGTGCCGCCTCGGTCTGGCCCTCGTCGACCGCGTTCAGGCCGGCTCGGCAGATCTCCGCCATGTACGCGGCCTCGTTGAGCCCGAGGCCCAGCAGCGCGCACAGGAACGGCGTCATGAAGTCCGACCACTCGTCCTTGTAGATCGGCATGATGTCGATGTACTGGAAGACCAGGCCGAGGTTGAACCACAGGAACAGCTGGACGTAGACCGGCGTCCCGCGGAAGAACCAGACGTAGAACCACGCGACGGTCGAGGTCACCGGGTTCTTGGACTGGCGCATCACCGCGAGGATCACGCCGAGCACGATGCCGATGATCATCGAGAGCACGGTGATCAGCAGGGTGTTGCGCAGGCCCTTGAGGATGTCCGCGTTGAAGAGGTACTCCGGGATGGCGTCCCAGTTGACGTTCCCGGTGGCGAAGGCCCGGCCGAGCAGCGCGAGCACGGCGATGACGAGGACCGCGGCCACCCAGCGCCCGTAATGGCGCACGGGTATCGCTTTGATGGACGGGGGTGGGGGCGGTGCGCCGGCCGGTGACCGGTCCGACTTGTCGACGTCAACTGACACGGGTGCTGCCTTTCAGCGTTCGGCGGGAGTGGCGCGGGGGAGTGCGGCGGCGGCTCAGGAGCCGCCGTTGAGCTTCACGTCCTTGACCGCCGCGTCCTTGACGTCCCACTTGTGGAGGACCTTGGCGTACGTGCCGTCCTGGAGAGCCTTCTCCAGCGCCGCCTTGAGGGCGTCGCGCAGCGTCTCGTGGCCCTTGGGCACGGCGATGCCGTACGGCGCGGCCTTGACCGGCGCGCCGCCGACCATCTGGAAGTCGTTGCCGTGGCCGGAGACCTTCACCGCGTACGCGGCGACCGGATAGTCGCTGGACACGGCGTCCACGCCGCCGGTACGCAGCCGGGTCTGGGCCTCGGAGTCGTTGTCGAACGCCTCCATCGCGATGGGCGATTCGCCGTTCTTCTCGCACTTCTTCGACTGGTCCTTGGCCAGGTCGTGCGAGACGGTGCCGCGCTGCACCGCGATCTTCTTGCCGCACAGCGCGTCCCAGCCGTCGATGCCCTGGGACTTGCCCTTGCGGGTGTAGATCGAGACGCCGACGTCGAGGTAGTCGATGAAGTCGACACCCTCACCGATCTTCTTGCCCGTGGTGCTGTCGATGCCCTGCTGGCGCTCGCGGGTGTCGGTCATCGCCGACATCGCGATGTCGTAGCGGCGGGACTTCATGCCGCCCATGAGGGTGTCGAAGGTGGCGTTGTTGAAGTTGAGCTTGACCCCCAGCTCCTTGCCGAGCGCCGCGCCCAGATCGGGGTCGATGCCCTCGATCGCGCCGTTGCTGCGGAACTCCACCGGCTTGTAGGTGATGTCCGAGCCGACCTGTATCAGGCCCTTCTCCTGGATGTCCTTGGGGAGCAGCTTGTAGAGAGGGGCGCTGGTGTCGCGGTTCTTCTGCGCGTCGCGCTTGGCGATGGCCGCGTCGGTCTGGTCGCCGCAGCCCGTGAGCAGCAGCAGCGAGGCCGCGACCGCGGTCGCGCCGGCCACGGCTGAACGAGACCTGCCGGAGGCCGTGCGACGGGTGGTGCGTGCGGTCATGCTGATCCTCCTGCGAATGGGAGAAAACCGATGGGCAGCGTCCGGGGGAGGCGTTGGGGGCGCCACGACCTCGGTTGATGACGGAATCCTGCCATCAGGGATCCGGTATTCGGACTGCCGTTCAGGTCAAAATCGGATAACGGACGAGGGTGCCGTGGGCCGCGCCGTCGAACTCCCGTGACGCTGCCCGGATGCGGGCACGGAGGGGCGCCGGGGGACCGCCGCGCGACGTCTCGGGATGTGGACACCATGCGACAACCTTCCGCCTTTTCATCCCTTTCAGCCCTATTGTCGGAGCGTCCGGGGGCGAGGTAACGAATCCGACTCGTCGGGGCCCGCGCCCGTCCGGTAGAAAGGTGCGCTACACCCCTCATCCGGGGCTCAGGGCGCGTGTGCGGCGCGCCCGGCGTCCGTACCTCCCCCCGCGCGGCGGCCATCCGTCACGCAGGGCACGGGCGCGGTGCCCGCCCACCCCTTAACCAGGGAGTGGTCACCCTCAATTGATTTACGAATAAAGGGGTTCACCAAGTGGCAGCGGAGATCGTCAATCCTCGCAGCGACAGCAATACCGGCGCGGACGAGAGTGCGGACAGTGCTTCCGACACCTTCTTCGACCCGGCTTTCGCGCTGCATCGCGGCGGCAAGATGGCTATTCAGGCCACCGTCCCGGTCCGCGACAGGGACGACCTGTCCCTCGCCTACACACCGGGCGTCGCCAAGGTGTGCAGCGCCATCGCCGAGCAGCCCGAGCTGGTCCACGACTACACGTGGAAGTCCCAGGTCGTCGCGGTCGTCACGGACGGCACCGCGGTGCTGGGCCTGGGCGACATCGGCCCGGAGGCATCCCTCCCCGTGATGGAGGGCAAGGCCATCCTCTTCAAGCAGTTCGGCGGTGTGGACGCGGTGCCGATCGCGCTCGCCACCACCGACGCCGACGAGATCGTCGAGACCGTCGTCCGGCTGGCGCCCTCCTTCGGCGGCGTCAACCTGGAGGACATCTCCGCTCCCCGGTGCTTCGAGATCGAGCGCAAGCTCCAGGAACGGCTGGACATCCCGGTCTTCCACGACGACCAGCACGGCACCGCCGTCGTCACGCTGGCCGCCCTGCGCAACTCCGCCACGCTCACCGGCCGTTCGCTCGGCCAGCTGCGTGCCGTCATCTCGGGCGCCGGCGCGGCCGGTGTCGCCATCGCCAAGATCCTCATCGAGGCGGGCATCGGCGACGTCGCGGTCTGCGACCGCAAGGGCGTGGTCTCGGCTGACCGGACCGACCTCACCGTCGTCAAGCGCGAGGTGGCCGGCTTCACGAACAAGGGCAAGCTCACCGGCTCCCTGGAGGACGCCCTGGACGGCGCCGACGTCTTCATCGGCGTCTCCGGTGGCACGGTCCCCGAGGCGGCGGTGGCGAAGATGGCGGAGAACTCGCTGATCTTCGCGATGGCCAACCCCAACCCGGAGATCCACCCGGACGTCGCCCAGAAGTACGCGGCCGTCGTCGCCACCGGCCGCAGCGACTACCCCAACCAGATCAACAACGTGCTGGCCTTCCCCGGCATCTTCGCCGGCGCCCTCCAGGTGCGGGCCTCGCGGATCACCGAAGGCATGAAGCTCGCCGCCGCCGAGGCGCTGGCCGCCGTCGTCGCCGACGAGCTGAGCGCCGACTGCGTCATCCCCTCGCCGTTCGACGAGCGGGTCGCCCCGGCCGTGACCGCGGCCGTCGCGGCAGCCGCCCGCGCCGAAGGCGTCGCCCGGCGCTGACCGCAGCGCCCGGCGGACCAACCGCCGTGACACGACGGGCCGGGTCCGCACCTGTGACGGGTGCGGGCCCGGCCCGCTGCCGTACGCGTCCCGGGGCGGCGAGGGCGCGGCGCGCGTCACACCCGCGCCCGGTACCGCGGTGCGCACCGGCGGCCTACTTTGGGATCATGTTTGCTGCCTACGCCGCCCGCATCGACCGCGACCAGCCCCTGAACGGCCTCGAACTGGGCGAGCGCCCGGCCCCCGAGGCACGCCCCGGCTGGACCACCGTCAACGTCAAGGCCGCCTCCCTCAACCACCACGACCTCTGGTCGCTGCGCGGCGTGGGGCTCGGCGAGGAAGCGCTGCCGATGATCCTCGGCTGCGACGCCGCCGGCACCGACGCGGACGGCAACGACGTCGTTCTGCACTCCGTCATCGGGCAGACCGGCCACGGCGTCGGCCCCGGAGAGCCGCGCTCCATCCTCACCGAGCGCTACCAGGGCACCTTCGCCGAACAGGTCGCCGTGCCCACCTGGAACGTGCTGCCCAAGCCGCCGGAGCTGACCTTCGAAGAGGCCGCCTGCCTGCCCACGGCCTGGCTCACCGCGTACCGCATGCTCTTCACCAACGCCGGGGTGCGGCCGGGCGACAGCGTCCTCGTCCAGGGCGCGGGCGGCGGCGTGGCCACCGCGGCCATCGCGCTGGGCGCCGCGGCCGGGCTCCGGGTGTTCGCCACCAGCCGCGACGAGGGCAAGCGGAAGCGGGCCGAACAGCTGGGCGCCGAGGCGGCGTTCGGCAGCGGTGAGCGGCTGCCGCAGAAGATGGACGCGGTGATCGAGACGGTCGGCGCCGCCACCTGGTCGCACTCGATCCGGTCGCTGCGCCCCGGCGGCACCCTGGTCATCTCCGGCGCCACCAGCGGATTCCATCCCGACCGCACCGAACTCAACCGGATCTTCTTCCTGGAGCTGAAGGTCGTCGGCTCCACCATGGGCAGCAAGGACGAACTGGCCTCGCTGCTCAGCTTCTGCGCCGCCAAGGGCGTCCGCCCGGTGATCGACTCGACGCTGCCGCTGGACCGGGCGCGCGAGGGCTTCGCCAAGATGGCCGACGGCGAGCTGTTCGGCAAGGTCGTGCTGACGGTCTGATGCGGCGGACGGACGAGGACGAAGTGCACGGCGGGATGCGGGTGTTGCGGGCCGACGGGCGGGCCGCCGCGCCCTGGAGCAACGGCGGCGGGGTGACCCGCGAGGTCGCCGTCCGCCCGCAGGGCGCGGGCTGGGACGCCTTCGACTGGCGGGTGAGCCTGGCCGACGTCACCCGGGACGGCCCGTACTCGCCGCTGCCCGGCGTCCGCCGGATCCTGACCGTCGTCGAGGGCGCGGGCGCGGAGCTGACGGTCGACGGCAGCCCGCACCAACTGCCGGGACGCTTCCGCCCGTTCGCCTTCCCCGGGGCCGCACCCACCGGCTGCCGCCTTCTGGAAGGACCGATCGTGAACCTCAACGTGATGCTGCGGGAGGGACGCGCGCGGGCGAGCGTCGAGATCGTACGGGGTGCGGGGGAGGTGCCGCCGGGGGAGGGGCGGGAGGTGCTGGTGGTGGCCCTGGCGGGCGGCACCGCGGTGACGGCCGGGCCCGCGGCCCCCGCGGCGGGCGGCGAGTCCCTGGCGCAACTCGGCCGCTTCGACGCCGCGTTGCTCCCCGGCGACTGGTCGGCGGAGCTGCGGACGGAGGGCGTCGCCGCGGTGATCACGCTCGCGGTGGACGGGGCGGATGGGATGGATGAGGCGGACGGGGCGGGCAGGACGGCCAGGACGGACTGCTGACCGTTGGGGTGTGCCCCGTCAGGCCGTGGCGCGCGTGGGCGGGGCCACATTCACCAGGCTGTGGTGCAGGCGGTAGTGCGGCGGGCCCGATGACGCGTTCGTGATGGTCACGCCCGGCAGCCCCGCGATGATCCCGGCGAGCCGCGCCGACACGCTGCCGTCGGCGAATGCGCGCCACGCCGAACTGCTCTCCCACTCCGCGTAGTTGAGGACGCGGCTGCCGTCCTGGCTCAGATGGAAGTGCGCGCCCAGCAGGCCCGGCACCTGCGCGTCGGCCAGCACGTCCAGCACGGTGTCGGCCAGGACCCGCTGGGTGTCGGGCCCCGACGTGCCGAACGTGGGGGTGACCAGCAGGGCCGGCGCCCCGCCCGACGCCACCGCGGGCAGGTGGCTGCGGTGGCGCCGGTAGCGCACCAGGCCGGGGCGCCGGATGCCGGGGATCGCCTCGTCGATCGGGCTGATGGCCGCCGCCCGCCGGGCACGCGCCCAGGCCAGGTGTGCCTCGTCGTCGGTCCACTGCGCGTAATGGAGTACGTGGCTGCCGTCCGCGCTCAGGAACGCGGTCAGCGAGAGCATCGCGTCGGGCCGCTCCTGGCCGTCCCAGGCGGCGATGACCGCGTCGGCCGCGGCGGTCTGCACGGCCGGGTCGGGAACGATCCAGGAGCTGATCAGGGCGGTGCCTGCGTCGGCGCGCCGTACGTCGGGGAAGGCGGTGGTGCGGGTCATGGGGTGCTCCGTTCTGCGGTGCGTGGTGCTTCGGAGCTTCGTCCCTGAAGTGCGCTTGAGGTCAAGGGGGATGGGGGCGGGGCGTCACGTCCCGTGTGGTCGCGGCTGTGACTGCCCGGCCGGCGGCGTGCGGGCCGGGCGGTGACGGGCGCCCTTCGCGGAGGGCCGGGCGGGTGTGGTGCCTAGGTCCTGTCGTCGAACTCGCGTCGTCTGCCCGGAGGGCAGGCCCCGCGGCGTCTGGTGCGTGCGCTCGCAAGGCGGAGGGTCTTCCCGGTACTGGGTGTACCGGGGAGATCCCGACAACGCGGCGAGCGTGCGTGCCAGGCGTCGCGGGGCAGACGGGAGTTCGACGACAGGACCTAGGGGCTCGACGCCCAGGCGGGGCACGCGGGTGCCGTTCCGGCCGGGGCCGCCCCGGCCGGTATCGGCTCGTCGGGTGCCGGATCGTGGGGTGTCGGCCTGTCCGGTGCCGACGCGTTCGGTGTCGGCATGTTCGGCATCGGCTCGCTCGGCATCGGCGTGTTCGGCATCGGCGTGTTCGGTGTCGGTACGTTCGGGAGGAAGCAGCCCGGAACCGGGCCGTCCGCCGTCGCTCTGCCGGGGGTCGTCGCGCGGGTGAGCGTGTCATGGGAGGCCCTGGCGCCGGGGACCTCGCCGGGCAGCAAGCCCGCGGGGATGCCTCCTTGCGGTGTGCCTCCCTGCTGCGGTGTGTCTCCTGGTAGCGCGCCTCCCGGCGGTGGGCCCTCCGGTGTCGTACGTCCCGGTGCCGTGCCTTTCGGTGGGGCGCTGTCCGGCGTCAGGATGCCCGCGGCGAAGACCGCGTCGGCCAGTGGGCGGAGCAGGTGCGCCAGCCGTTCGGCGCGGGCGCGGCCCAGGGCCCGCCAAGGGCCCGCCGCCAGTTGGTCCGTCAGCTGCTCCAGGGCCGCGCGTTCCCTGCGGCCACGGAGGGTCGCGCTGCCGTCCGGGGCGATCCAGCCGCGGGCGGCGAGCCGGTCATGGGCGTCGCTCCACTCCTGGGCGCTCCAGCCGCGGGCGGCGGCGGACTCCGGGGCGGCCCAGCCGCGGTCGGCCCCGGCGCCCGTCGCGGCGTGTGAGACCAGCGCTTCGCACGGGTCGAGGCCGCAGGTCAGCAGCGCCGCCAGATGGCCGTCGCCGCGGTGCTCGCGCAAGACCGTGGCGGACTGCCACAGCATCAGGTGCGGAGCCTCGGGCCAGGGCAGATCGAGGTTGGCGGCGGCAAGCGGGCGGGCCGTCGTGCCGGCGTTCTCGGCGGCCCGGCGGGCGAGACCTGCGGCCTCGGCGAGCTGGCCGCAGCTCAGCCGGTCGCCGAGCAGCCGGGACAGCACCTGGTCGACCGCCCGCAGCCGCGCGTCCAGCACCTCGGCGGGACCGGCCGTCGACCAGATCCGCGGAATGTGCTGGGCGATCAGACGCGGGCTGAACGTGTAGTACGTCGCGGCCACCAACTCGGGGCCCGCGGCGCCCAAGGGGGCCGTGCGCCAGGCGAAATAGCGGGGCCAGCGTGACGTGGTGTCGAAGCCGAGGCCCGCCGCGACCCGGAGGGCCTCGGGGGCGGAGTAGAGGGTGGCGTGCAGCGGTTCGAGCTGATGCCACATCCGGCGGGCGACCGAAAGGTAATCCGACATCGCTGTACCTCATGGCCTTCACGGTGCGTGCAGACAGGGGCAGTTGGCGGTGAGGCGCGCCCGAGGGGCCTGGGCCGGTCCCCTGTGCCGGGACGTGCCGTACGGGTCCGGGCGGGGGCGAGCCTCGCGGCTCGTCCGGGCCCGGCACACGGCCGCCGACCCGGATGCCGGGTGGCCGGGGGATGCCCTCGGGACCGGTGCCGGACGAAAAGCCGTGCGATTGATGACGTTCCCCGATTACGCGCCGTGAATCCTGCCTGCCGTAAGCAACTCTCCGTAATCGGCGAGTGGTTGGCCCCGGCGGGCGGGCACCGGAGGCTCGGGGCGGCCCCCGGGAGCCGCCCCGCCGTTGCCGCCACCTGCCCCCGGAGCCCGCCGCATCCGCGCCCCCGCTACTCCTTCGAGCCCGAGCCCGCCCCCGTCTCCTGGTCCGGCTCCGCCGCCGAGGCGTACCGTTCCGGATCCCGCAGCAGGGCGCCGATGTGGGCGGCGGCCGTCGACAGGCGGCGGCGGGCGTCCCGCAGCTGCTCGCCGGTGACGCCGTGATCGCGCGCGGCGTCCCGCAGGTCGTCGCGGAAGCGGTCGAGCAGCCGGTCGAAGTCGCGGGCCGGATCGGTGCCGAGGGGTTCATCGGCCCACTCCGGCGCCGGCGGGGCGGCCGGTGACCCGGCCTCCTGATCCTGCGTCTCCTTGGCCAGATCGATGCGCTCGACCGTCACCCGGGTGTCGCCGTTCGCCGCCCCGGACGCACCCTCCTCACGGTCGCCCGCCGTGCCGTTCGTGAAGCGGCCGACCTCGCGGGAGACCTCGGACAGCGCCTCGCGGACCGCGCCGGACCAGTCGCCTGAGCGGACATGGTCCTGCGTCTGCTCCTGGACCCGCTTGATGACCCGCTGCACCTCATCGCGGGCGTATGCCTGCGCGTCCTTGGCCTGCTTACGGGCCCGCTGGGCGTCCTGCTTGGCCCGTCGGCTCTCGTCCTTCGCCCGCCGCGCCTGTTCCTTCCACTCCTCCTTGGCGCGCCGGAACTCCTCCTTCGCCTGCCGCCAGGCTTCCTTGTCGCCGTATGTGCCGTCGAAGAAGGAGGAAAGGTCGGGGTACGGCGGTACACCCTCGCCCTCACCGGTACCGGCGTCCGCCCGCGGGCCGTCCCCCGCCGCGCCTTCCGACGCCCGGCGGCTGCGGCCCGATGCGGCTCTGGCCTGTTGTGCCGCCTCCCGGATCTCGCGGCGCAGATCGCGGGCCGAGCCGCTGACGTCCTCGCGGATGTCGGAGGCCAGCGCGGCCACCGACTCGCCTATCTCCCGTTCGAGTTCGGTCAGTTCGCCGCTGCGGTCGGCGAGTTCGGCCCGGCCCGCCTCGGTGATCGAGTAGACCTTGCGTCCGCCTTCGGTCGCATGGGTGACTAGGCCCTCGGTCTCCAGCTTGGCCAGCCGCGGGTAGACGGTGCCGGCCGAGGGGGCGTAGAGGCCCTGGAAGCGTTCCTCCAGGAGGCGGATGATTTCGTAGCCGTGCCGGGGGGCCTCGTCGAGCAGCTTGAGGAGGTAGAGGCGGAGGCGGCCATGGGCGAAGACGGGGGGCATGCTCAGAGCACCTTCTTCTCTTCAGGCCGGTCCGCGGGGGCGGCGCCGCGCGGACCGGGGGCGGCGTACGGTCCAGGGGCCTCGGTGGCGCCGGGACGCGGGCCGTCGAACGACGGGCGGCGCAGCAGCGCGAGGCCGCCGGAGACGGTGGTGACCTTCAGCGTGCCGGTGCCGGCGCCGAGCGCTCCGGTGATGCTCTTCGCGCCCCACTGGCTGCCGACCCGCAGGCTGTCGAAGGCGTTGGAGACCGTGCCGCTGGTGGTGTTGGCCTCCACCGTCGCGTCGGCCGGGTCCGGCAGCCGGATGGCCACCTCGCCGGAGACGCTGGTCAGTTGGATGTCGGTGCCCTTGGCCGACGGGTCGAGGTCGAGCACCATGTCGCCGCTGACGGAGCCGGCGTGCACCGCACCGCCGGCGCCGTCGATGACGGTCAGATCCCCCGAGACGGAGTGGAACCGCAGGTCACCGGTGACCGCCTGGGCCTCGACGTTGCCCGACACGGTCTCCGCGCGCACCTCGCCGGTCAGCCCGACCAGGGTGCTGTCGCCCGTCACCCCGCGGACGTCGGTGCGTCCCGCGATGCCGGAGACCACCGCGCTCGCGCCGACGACACCCACCTCGACGCGGGTGGCCGCGGGCACCGTCACCGAGATCACCGCGCTACGGTTCCACGCCTTGCGGTCGAAGAGCTTCAGGAAGCCCTTCCACGGCAGGTCTTCGTAGGCGACGGTGAGGGCGCCGTCCTCGTACGAGACCGTCAGGGGCGTGCCGTGCAGTTCGCCGACCTCCAGGCGGGCCGGGCTGCCGTCGGAGGTGCCGACGACGTTGACCGTGCCGCCGTACACCCGGACGTTCAGCGCGCCGACGGGTTCCTCGATCTCCAGGGTGCGTGGCCCGTCCACCTGGATCGGATATCGCGACCGCTCGTTCCTGGACATTCCGGGCCTCCCCTGGCTGGACATGGCAACGCAACATATCGCGTCTCGCTAGACACGATATATCGCGGATCGGGGAAGTCAAGCGGCTGACGGCAGCCGCCCGCTCCGTCCCGGCCGGCCAGGAGGCGGACGGCGGTACCGTGCGTCCTCCTACTCGTCGTCCTCGTCGTCGAGCCGTGCCAGCCAGGTGGCCAGCCGCTCCACCGGCACCTCGAAGTCCGGGTTCAGGTCCACGAAGGTGCGCAGCTGCTCGGACAGCCACCCGAGGGTGACCTCCTCCTCGCCACGCCGGCTCTCCAGCTCTTCGATGCCGCGGTCAGTGAAATACACGTGCTCTCCACCAGGGGTCATGGGACGTTCCCGGCCAGGATAGGCAGGGCTGCGGGGGCACGGCGAAGGGCCCGCCCCCGCAACCGCGGGGGCGGGCCCTTGCCGGGTGCCCGGAACTACCGGAGCGCTCGGCTACGCGTCGAACGCCTCGGCGATGAGCTGGGCCTGCTCCGCCTGGTGACGCTTGGCGGAACCGACGGCCGGGGACGAGCCGTGCGGACGCGAGATGCGGCGCAGACGCTCGTTGTGCGGGACGTCGGCACCGACGGCCAGGTCGAGGTGGTCGATGAGGTTCAGACCGAGGAACGGCCAGGCGCCCTGGTTGGCCGGCTCCTCCTGGACCCACAGGTACTTACCGGCGTTCGGGAACTTGGCGATCTCCGCCTGGAGTTCCTTGCCGGGCAGCGGGTACAGCCGCTCGATGCGGACGATGGCGACGTCGTTCGCGCCGCGCTTCTCCCGCTCCGCCTCCAGGTCGTAGTAGACCTTGCCGGAGCAGAAGATCACCTTGCGGACGGCGCTCGCGTCGACCGTGCTGTCGCCGATCACCGGGCGGAAGCCGCCGGTGGTGAACTCTTCCGCCTTCGACGCCGCGGCCTTCAGACGCAGCATCGACTTCGGGGTGAAGACGACCAGCGGCTTGTGGTGCGGGTTGTGGACCTGCCAGCGCAGCAGGTGGAAGTAGTTCGACGGCAGCGTGGGCATGGCGACCGTCATGTTGTTCTGCGCGCACAGCTGGAGGAAGCGCTCGATCCGGGCCGACGAGTGGTCCGGGCCCTGGCCCTCGTAGCCGTGCGGCAGCAGCAGGGTGACGCCTGAGGTCTGGCCCCACTTCTGCTCGGCGGACGAGATGAACTCGTCGATGACGGTCTGCGCGCCGTTGGCGAAGTCACCGAACTGCGCCTCCCACATGACCAGCGACTCCGGGCGCGCCAGCGAGTAGCCGTACTCGAAGCCCATCGCCGCGTACTCGCTGAGCAGCGAGTCGTAGACGTTGAAGCGTGCCTGGTCATCGGAGAGGTAGAGCAGCGGGGTGTAGTCGTCGCCGGTCTCCCGGTCGATGAGGACCGCGTGACGCTGGCCGAAGGTGCCGCGGCGGGAGTCCTGTCCGGCGAGCCGGACCGGGGTGCCCTCCATCAGCAGCGAACCGATGGCCAGGGTCTCGCCCATGCCCCAGTCGATCGTGCCGTCCTCCACCTGGGCCGCGCGGCGCTGCAGCTGGGGCAGCAGGCGCGGGTGGACGGTGACCCGCTCGGGGATGTTGACCTGCGACTCGGCGATCCGCTTGACGACCTCCTGGGAGATCGCGGTGTCCACGAACACCGGGAACTCGGCCTGCGGCTGCGGCACCTCGGGGGTGGCCGGAGCCGTGGTGGCCTCGCGGACCTCCGTGAAGACCTTCTCCAGCTGGCCCTGGAAGTCCTGCAGCGCCTGCTCGGCCTCTTCCAGCGTGATGTCGCCACGGCCGATGAGCGACTCGGTGTAGAGCTTGCGCACCGAACGCTTCTTGTCGATCAGGTCGTACATCAGCGGCTGCGTGAACGCCGGGTTGTCCGACTCGTTGTGGCCGCGACGGCGGTAGCAGATCAGGTCGATGACGACGTCCTTGTTGAACGCCTGGCGGAACTCGAAGGCGAGACGCGCGACGCGCACCACGGCCTCCGGGTCGTCACCGTTCACGTGGAAGATCGGCGCCTCGATCATGCGGGCCACGTCGGTGGCGTACATGGAGGAGCGGGCCGACTCCGGTGCGGCGGTGAAGCCGACCTGGTTGTTGATGACGATGTGCACGGTGCCGCCGCAGCGGTAGCCGCGCAGCTGCGACATGTTCAGCGTCTCCGCGACCACGCCCTGGCCCGCGAAGGCCGCGTCGCCGTGCAGCTGGACCGGCAGGACCGTGAAGTCCGTGCCGCCCTTGTTGATGATGTCCTGCTTGGCGCGCGCGATGCCCTCGACGATCGGGTCGACGGCCTCCAGGTGGGAGGGGTTGGCGGCCAGCGAGACCTTGATCTGCTCGCCGTCCAGGCCGGTGAAGACGCCCTCCTGGCCCAGGTGGTACTTCACGTCGCCGGAGCCGTGCATCGACTTCGGGTCGAGGTTGCCCTCGAACTCCCGGAAGATCTGCGCGTACGACTTGCCGACGATGTTCGCCAGGACGTTCAGCCGACCGCGGTGGGCCATGCCGATGACGACCTCGTCGAGGCGCGACTCGGCCGCGGAGTCGATGACCGCGTCCAGCAGCGGGATGACGGACTCGCCGCCCTCCAGCGAGAAGCGCTTCTGGCCGACGTACTTCGTCTGCAGGAAGGTCTCGAACGCCTCGGCGGAGTTCAGCCGGCGCAGGATGCGCAACTGCTCCTCGCGCTCGGGGGAGTTGTGCGTCCGCTCGACCCGGTCCTGGATCCACTTGCGCTGCTTGGGGTCCTGGATGTGCATGAACTCGATGCCGGTGGTGCGGCAGTACGAGTCACGCAGCACGCCCAGGATGTCGCGCAGCTTCATCATGGTCTTGCCGGAGAAGCCGCCGACCGCGAACTCGCGCTCCAGGTCCCACAGAGTGAGGCCGTGCTCGATGATGTCGAGGTCGGGGTGCTTGCGCTGGTGGTACTCCAGCGGGTCGGTGTCGGCCATGACGTGGCCGCGGACCCGGTAGGAGTGGATCAGGTCGAAGACCCGCGCGGCCTTGGTGACGTCGTCGTCGTGGGAGACGTCGATGTCGCGCAGCCAGCGGACCGGCTCGTACGGGATCCGCAGCGACTTGAAGATGTCGTCGAAGAAGTCGTTCTCGCCGAGCAGCAGCTGGCTCATGATGCGCAGGAACTCGCCGGAGGCGGCGCCCTGGATCACGCGGTGGTCGTACGTGCTGGTCAGCGTCATGACCTTGGAGACACCGAGCTTGTTCAGGGCGTCCTGCGACGTGCCCTGGAACTCCGCGGGGTAGTCCATCGCGCCGACGCCGATGATGAGGCCCTGTCCGGGCATCAGGCGGGGCACGGAGTGGACGGTGCCGATGCCGCCCGGGTTCGTCAGCGACGCGGTGACTCCGGTGAAGTCCTCCATCGTCAGCTTGTTGGTGCGGGCCCGGCGGACGATGTCCTCGTAGGCCTGCCAGAACTCGAAGAAGGTCAGCGTCTCGGCCTTCTTGATGGCGGCGACGACGAGCTGGCGGTCGCCGTTCGGCTTCACCAGGTCGATGGCCAGACCGAGGTTGACGTGCTCGGGCTTGACCAGCGTCGGCTTGCCGTCCTTCTCCGCGAAGGAGTGGTTCATCGACGGCATGGCCTTGAGGGCCTGCACCATCGCGTACCCGATGAGGTGGGTGAAGGAGACCTTCCCACCGCGGGCGCGCTTGAGGTGGTTGTTGATGACGATGCGGTTGTCGAAGAGCAGCTTCACCGGCACCGCGCGCACGGACGTGGCCGTCGGCAGCTCCAGCGAGGCGTTCATGTTCTTCGCGACCGCGGCGGACGGGCCGCGCAGGGTGACCAGCTCCGGACCTGCCGGAGCCTCCTTGGCGTCGGCCGCGGCGGGCTTGGCCGCGGGCTTCGCGGCCGGAGCCTTCGCCGGAGCGGCCTTGGCCGGAGCCGCCTGGGCGGGCGCCGGAGCGCTCGCCGCGGGCTTCGCCGGTGCGGCCGGAGCGGCCTGGGCGGCGGGCTTCGGCTGGGCCGGCGGGGTCGGGGACTGCGCCGGTGCGGCCGGAGCGGGGGCAGAGCCCTCCGCCGGCTGGCTGGGCGCGGTGGCGCCGCCCGGCTTGTAGTCGGCGAAGAAGTCCCACCAGGCTCGGTCTACCGAGTTCGGGTCCTGGAGGTACTGCTGGTAGATCTCGTCGACGAGCCACTCATTTGCACCGAACGCAGCGGCAGGGGACTTTCCCTGCCCGTCTTGGTCGGTCGAGATGCTCGAGCTGTTGGGGGACTGTGGCGACACGGCGGCAACCGCCCTCTTCCGCTTCCTAAGGTGGTGGACAGCGGGAATAAAGGCTACGCCTCTTGTGACCATTGGTGCAGTCCGGGAGGGCCACTCGTCGCGCACGTCACATTCACCGATGGGTTTCAAGGCATGACTTGGCGGGAAACACACGGGGTTTGCCTGCGTGAGGGTAGGACTCAGCGCCGCGGCACCCCGTCAGACGGGCGCGAGGCGCCATCTGATGCGTGCTTCCGCCACCGACCCTACGCCACGGGCCGTCAACCTCGATGTGACTCCGTTCCCGGAAGGGCGACCCGGATGCGGCACCCACGGGTGGATTCGGCCACCCCGATCCGGCCGCCGTGCAGATCCACCGCCCAGCGCGCGATCGCCAGGCCGAGTCCGGTGCCCCCGTCGGCCCCCGGCCCCGACGCCGCGGGACCGCCGCGGTTGAAACGCTCGAAGACGCGGTAGCGCTCCGACTCGGGAATGCCGGGCCCCTCGTCCTGCACGTCCAGCTCCAGGCTCTCGGGCCCCTCGCCCCGCCGGGCGTGCACGGTGACCCGCCCGTGCCGCGGGCTGTGCTTGATCGCGTTGTCGATCAGATTGGCCACGACCTGGTGCAGCCGCTCGGCGTCCGCGTACGCGGTCAGCTCCGGGGGCGAGACGTCGAGGTGCAGATGGACGTCCGTCCGGGTGTGGGTGCCGGATCCGGCGAGCCCGGCCAGGGTCGAGGCGCCGCGGCTCATGTTGGCTTCCTTGAGCACGCCCGACAGGTAGGGCCACACCTCGAAGCGGCGGCTGTGCAGCGGCACCACGCCGTTGTCCAGGCGGGAGAGGTCCAGCAGGTGCTCGACCAGCCTGCCGAGCCGCTCGGTCTGCTTCAGCGCCGTCCGCATCGTCTCCGGATCGGGCTCGGAGACCCCGTCCACGACGTTCTCCAGCACCGCACGCAGCGCGGCGATCGGCGTCCGCAGTTCGTGCGAGACGTTCGCGACCAGTTCCTTGCGGTGGGTGTCCACCGCCTCCAGGTCGGCGGCCATGCGGTTGAACGCGTCCGCCAGGTCGCCGAACTCGTCCCGGCGCTCCGAGCGGACCCGGCGCGTGTAGTCGCCCTGCGCCATCGACCGCGTCACGTCGGTCATCTCGCCGAGCGGCGCGGTCAGGCTGTTCGCCACGAACTGGGTGATCAGCAGCGAGGCGATGATCGAGAAGACGGTGATCACCCGTAGCTCGGTCGCCGAGTGCATCGCCACGAACACCAGCAGCGTCGTGATGATCACCGAGACGATGACCAGCGCACCCAGCGCGGCCTTCACCGAACGGTAGGGGTCCAGCGGTCGCAGCCCGTCCCAGAGCCGCTCGCCCAGCCCGCGGGCGCGGGCCTGCCACCACCGCGTCATGCGGGCGGGGTCTCCAGGGCGTAGCCGACGCCGTGGACCGTGCGGATGCGCTCGGCGCCGATCTTGCGGCGCAGTGCCTTGATGTGGCTGTCGACCGTGCGCGTCCCGGAGGCGTCCGCCCAGTCCCACACCTCGGCCAGCAGCTGTTCGCGGGAGAGCACCGCGCGCGGGGTGTTCGCCAGGCAGACCAGCAGGTCGAACTCGGTGGGTGTCAGGTGGACATCGGCGCCGCGCACCCGCACCCGGCGCTGCGCGTGGTCGATCTCCAGCTCGCCCAGGCGCAGGATGCCGCTGCGCGGAGTGTGCGCGGCCAGCGCGGCGCGCTCGACGCGGCGCAGCAGGACGTGCACCCGCGCGGCCAGCTCCCGCATCGAGAACGGCTTGGTCATGTAGTCGTCGGCGCCGACCCCGAGCCCGACCAGCATGTCGGTCTCGTCGTCCCGCGCGGTCAGCATCATCACCGGCACCGGGCGCTGGGCCTGGACCCGGCGGCACACCTCCAGGCCGTCGAAGCCCGGCAGCATCACGTCCAGGACCAGCAGGTCGGGCTGCCACGCCTCGGCGGTGTCCACCGCGGCCGGGCCGTCGGTGGCGGTCTGCACCTGGAAGCCCTCGGCGCGCAGCCGGGCCGCGATGGCGTCCACGATCGTCGGGTCGTCCTCGACGACCAGCACCCGGCGCTGGGCGCCCGGCGTGGCCGCGGCGGTACCGCCCTGGCTGGTCTGAGTCTGGTCCATCGCCCGCCCCTGCATGTCCCCGTGTGCGTGGTCGCGTAGTGCTGGACGAGGCGGCCCGGCAGCGCGCAGCCCGCCGGTGGGGGCGGGCGGTGTCGCGCCGGACTCCTGTCCAGGGGAGCAGCGTAAGGGCACGGTGTGACTGTCGGCTACGCGCCCTTGCGCGCGAGATGCACCACGTCGGGGACGCCTCGGGCAACAGGGATCTCTTCCGTACGTACCCCCTGGAATCCGGCATTCCGGAGGGCGAGGTCGAAGGCGGGCGACGGCTGGGCCGACCAGACGGCGAGCACACCGCCCGGTGCGAGCCGGTCCCGGCAGACCGCGAGACCGGCCGGTGTGTAGAGGCCGTCGTTGTCCTCGGTGACCGTCCAGTCGGGTCCGTTGTCGATGTCCAGGCACAGCGCGTCGAAGGTCTCCCGGCCCGCGCCGTCGCGCAGGTGGGCGACCAGATCCGCGTGCACGATCCGCGTCCGCGGGTCCGCCAGGGCGTCGCCGGAGAGTTCCGCCAGCGGCCCACGGCGGTGCCAGTCGATCACCGCGGCCTCCCGCTCGACGACCGTGATCCTGCCCCAGCGCTCCTCCTGCACCGCCCTGACCAGGGAAATCCCGACGCCCAGGCCGCCGATCAGCACGGTGGGGCGCAGCCGGTCCTGCGGCAGCCCGGCCAGTGCGGCGTCGATCAGCAGCCGCTCGGACCTGCCGTCGGACGTGTCCATCAGGAAGCAGCCGTTGGCAATGATCTCGTAGACCGCCGCGTCACCTGCGCGGCGCCGCCGCAGGACCACTTCGCCGTACGGGCCCTCGCGGCGGTCGAGGGTGCGCGGGCCTTCGGGGAGGCCGGCCGTCGAGGGAAAAGGGGGAACGGGAGCCATGCGGCCATCCTGGCGGGCCCGGTCCGCGGTGGTCCACCTTCCGGGGGCGCGGCGCCGGAGCGGACGTGGTGCACCCCGTTCGGGTTGCCCGCGGTGACGCACTTGTGACGCACTTCACTTACACAGCTCGCTCATGGGTTGAACAGGCACGCTGTCCCGCACGTTGTGCACAGCGGAGCGCGGCTGGGGAGACGGCCGACGCGAGCGCCTGAACGGAAGGAGCCCGGAACGGTGAGCTTGGTGGACACCGCGGACGCCGCGGACACCGCGCGGGCGGGCACCGGACCGGCCGGGCTCGGGAGGCTGCCCCGGCAGCCCGCCGGACCGCCGTCCGTACGCGCCGACGAGGCCGCGCCGCAGGCCGGGCCCGCGTCTGACACCGCCGTCGCGGACACCGTCCCCGCGGCGGGGCGGGCGCGCGTGGTGGCCGCGCTGAGCCGGCTCCGGCTGCTGCTGCCCAGCCCCACCGGCACCCCCTTCACCTTCGGTTACACGCTCGTCCTCCTGGTGACCTCCTTCATCGCCGCCCACGCCGCCCCCGCGTTCGTCGGCGAGCTGCTGCGCGGCTCCAGCACCGACGTCGCGCACCTCACCCACACCCCGCTGCTGGTACTCGTCGCCAGCGCCCTGTGGATAGCCGGCGGGGTGACCTCGGGGTTCGCCGTCGCCTTCCTGTTCGTGCTGACGGCCCTGGAGCGCCGCATCGGGGGCCTGGGCGCCGCCGCGGTGTTCACCGGCGGCCACGTACTGGCCACCCTCGCCACGGAACTGCCGGTCGGCTTCGCCGTCGCCGCAGGCCAGCTGCCGGTCAGCTCGCTGCACCGCCTCGACTACGGGATCAGCTTCGGCGTGATGACCTGCACCGGCGCGCTCGCGGGACTGCTGCCGGGACGGCTGAGGTGGCCGCTGCTGGCCGGCGTCGGCTACCTGGCCGTCGGCGACGTGGTGGCCTTCGTCGACCCGATGGCGGCCTGGGGCCACCTCCTCGCGCTCGCCCTCGGGGTGGCGAGCTGGCCGCTGCTCCGCCGCCGTCGCGCCCGGCGGGCCCGCCCGGAACCGCTGCGCGGCGACCTCGGCCACCCGGCCCTGGCGACGCCGCCGCCGAGGTCCTGAACGAGGCGCCGACGGGGCGTCCTGGTAACGGAGTTCAGGCGGCCAGGAGGTCCGCGATCTCCTGGTGGAGGGAGACGGGGAGAGTGAGGTCCCACCGGGCGGCGGCCTCCGTGGCGAGATCGCGGCTCCACCGCCAGCTGTGCCGGGCCGCGGCGCGGACCGCAGCCGGCTCCGCGGCGGCCGTGGTCGTGGCGTAGCGGGCGCGGTCGTCGGCCGGCAGGTCGTGCTCCAGGTTGCGGCTCGGGGTGAGCCAGTGCGCGGTGGATTCGCGCAGCAGGCGGCACAGCTGGAGCTGCGACGGGGCGACGACGGTGTGCAGCAGGGCGTGGGCGCGTGCGGTCTCGCCGCGGGCCAGCACCTGGGCGAGCATCAGGGTCCAGTTGGCCAGCTCGGCGGTGAGCTGCCGGGCCGTGCCGACCGGCTCGGGCGGGACGAAGGCGGCGAGCCCGCGGGCCGCTTCGGTCAGCCGCCCGCTGCGGTCGAGCAGGATCGCGGCGTCCGGGTCGGGCAGCTGCACCATGCCGCGCCAGGAGGGGACTTCATTGATGCCGGGGCCTGCCGCCTCGACGTGGAACTCCCCGCGCATCAGATCGTCGAAGACGACGGCGAGGATCCCGTACATGTTGGTGTAGGCCAGCTTCAGCGGGGCCAGCCGCTCGATGAACTCCCGTCCGTCGAAGGCGTCGGCGTCCTGGTCGCGCACGTAGAGGTACGCCTCGATGTCCGAGTACGCGTCGGCCTCGCCGAGCGTCCAGGAGCCGTACAGCAGGACGCCGTCCAGCCGGGGTTCGGCGCGGGCGGCCTCGCGCAGCCGCTCGATGCGGCGGTCGAGCGCGGGGGTGGGGGTGTGGTGGGGCATGGGTCTCCTGAGCGGTGCGGGCGGCATGCGCCGGGTGGTGCCCGTGCGGCATGGCATGCGGACGGTCCCGGTGGCTGCCGGGTGGTGGATCTCGGGGTCGCGGACCGTGCGCGCGTACTCAGGAAAAGACGCCCATGGGGCGCACTGTACCGGGGAGTTGGGGGAGGGGGAGGGGCACGGATGCGCCCGGCCGGTCGGGGTGACCGGGGTGTCCGGGCTCTGATCGCTCACGGCGAACACGGGCCGGGGAACATCTGCCGGGCGCTCTGCATTGAGTGGGTACAGCTCAACTTGCCTGCCGAAGGGGAGATCATGGCTTCGTCGTCCGCCTCACTCACTCTGCCCGTGCTGCCCCTCGATGACGAGGTGGTGCTGCCCGGCATGGTGGTGCCGCTGGATCTGTCCGACATCGACGTCCGGGCCGCGGTGGAGGCCGCGCAGGCAGCCGCCGCACCGGGTAACAAGCCGGAGGTGCTGCTTGTGCCCCGGATCGGGGGCGCGTCCCGCGCGGCGTCCGGGACCGGCACCTACACGGCGATCGGCACGCTCGGACGGATCGAGCAGGTCGGACGGCTGTCCGACGGCGATCCCGGTGCGCTGATCCGCGGCCTTCACCGGGTCCGTATCGGGGTCGGCACGACCGGTCCCGGCGCCGCACTGTGGGTGGAGGGCAGCGCCATCGAGGAGACGGTGCCGGGTTCGGGACCGGACGAGTCCGGCCGGGAGGGCGCGCTGCCCGGCGCCGTCACCGAACTGGTCACCGAGTACAAGGCGCTGGCCACCAGCTGGCTGCGCAAGCGCGGCGCCTGGCAGGTCGTGGACCGGGTGCAGCAGATCGAGGACGTGGCGGCGCTCGCCGACAACTCGGGCTACTCGCCGTTCCTGACCATCGAACAGAAGGTGCGCCTGCTGGAGACCGTCGACCCGGTCGCCCGGCTGAAGTACGCCACCGAAGTGCTGCGCGAGCACCTCGCCGAGCAGGACGTCGCCGAGTCCATCGCCAAGGACGTCCAGGAGGGTGTCGACAAGCAGCAGCGGGAATTCCTGCTGCGGCGGCAGATGGAGGCGGTCCGCAAGGAACTGGCGGAGATCAACGGCGACGCGGAGGACGAGGGCGGGGACTACCGCGCCCGGGTGGAGGCGGCCGGCCTGCCCGCGGACGTCCGCAAGGCCGCCCTCAAGGAGGTCGACAAGCTGGAGCGGTCCAGCGACCAGAGCCCGGAGGGTTCCTGGATCCGCAACTGGCTGGACACCGTCCTGGAACTGCCGTGGAACGAGCGGACCGAGGACGCGTACGACATCCCGGGCGCCCGGGAGGTGCTGGACGCCGACCACGCGGGCCTGGAGGACGTCAAGGAGCGCATCACCGAGTACCTGGCCGTCCGCAAGCGGCGGGCCGAGCGCGGCATGGGTCTGGTGGGCCGGGCCGGTGACGGCGCCGCGGCGGATGGCGGAAGCGCAGGTCAGGGCGGCGGGCGCCGGTCGGGTGGCGCGGTGCTCGCGCTGGTCGGACCGCCCGGGGTCGGCAAGACCTCGCTGGGTGAGTCCGTCGCGCGGGCCATGGGCCGCAGGTTCGTCCGGGTCGCGCTCGGCGGGGTGCGGGACGAGGCGGAGATCCGCGGGCACCGGCGCACGTACGTCGGCGCGCTGCCCGGACGGATCGTGCGGGCGGTCAAGGAAGCCGGTTCGATGAACCCGGTGGTGCTGCTCGACGAGATCGACAAGGTGGGCTCCGACTACCGCGGCGACCCGGCAGCCGCCCTCCTGGAGGTCCTGGACCCGGCGCAGAACCACACCTTCCGCGACCACTACCTGGAGGTCGAACTCGACCTCAGCGACGTGGTGTTCCTGGCCACCGCCAACGTCCTGGAGGCCATCCCCGAGCCGTTGCTCGACCGGATGGAGCTGGTGCGCCTCGACGGCTACACCGAGGACGAGAAGGTCGTCATCGCCCGGGACCACCTCCTGCCGCGCCAGCTGGAGCGGGCCGGTCTCGAACCGGGCGAGGTGACCGTCGGGGACGACGCGCTGCGCAAGCTGGCGGGCGAGTACACCCGCGAGGCCGGTGTGCGGAATCTGGAGCGCGCGGTGTCCAGGCTGCTGCGCAAGGTGGCGGCCCAGCACGAACTGGGCGAGCGGGAGCTGCCGTTCGCGGTCGGCGCCGGGCAGCTGCGCCCGCTGATCGGGCGACCGCACCACACGCCCGAGTCGGCGCAGGACCCGGCCGAGCGGCGGACCGCGGTGCCCGGCGTGGTCACCGGCCTGGCCGTCACCGGAGCGGGCGGCGACGTGCTGTACGTCGAGGCGTCGCTCGCCGATCCGGAAACCGGCGCATCGGGGCTCCAGTTGACCGGGCAGCTCGGCGACGTGATGAAGGAGTCGGCTCACATCGCGCTGTCGTTCCTGCGCTCGCACGGCGCGGAACTGGAGCTTCCGGTGGGCGATCTCAAGGAGCGCGGCGTGCATCTGCACGTCCCGGCGGGCGCCGTCCCCAAGGACGGGCCGAGCGCCGGCGTGACGATGACCACCGCACTGGCCTCGCTGCTGTCGGGGCGGCAGGTGCGGCCCGATGTGGCGATGACCGGTGAGGTCTCGCTGACCGGGCGGGTGCTGCCGGTCGGCGGCGTCAAGCAGAAGCTGCTCGCCGCGCACCGTGCGGGGATCACGACGGTGATCATCCCGCAGCGCAACGAACCGGACCTGGACGAGGTGCCGGCCGAGATCCTGGACGCGCTCGACGTCCACCCGGTCTCGGACGTCCGCCGGGTGCTGGAGCTGGCGCTGACCGACGCGGCGGCCCCGGTGCGCGCACCCGGGGCGCCGGCCAGGGAGATCCCTGCCGCGGCGTGACGGACGCGGCAGGAGCAGGCCCCTCCCGCACGAACACGCGGGAGGGGCCGCGGTGCTGCCCGGCGCCCCGGCCGGATCAGGTCCGGCGGGCCCGGTCGCCGTCAGCCGTCGCCGTCAGCCGTCGCCGTCAGCCGTTGGCGAGCGCCTGGAGCCGGTCGTAGGCGCCGTTGAACTTGTTGTGGTCGCCGACGGTCGGTCCGGTCGAGGTGTACTGCCAGATGGTGTGGAAGCCCCAGCCGGCCGGGAGTTCACCGACCGAGGAGCCGTAGCGCGGCACCCACAGCGGGTTGACGCTGCCGAATCCGGCGTAGTTGCCCGTGCACTGCTTCCACCAGCTGGTGGAGGTGTAGATGACGGCGTCCCGCCCGGTGCGCGCCTTGTAGGTCGAAAACCAGTCCTTCATCCAGTTGACGAGCCCGCTCGCGCTGAGCCCGTAACAGGTCGACCCGTAGGGGTTGTACTCCATGTCCAGCGCGCCCGGCAGGGTCTTGCCGTCCTTGGACCAGCCGCCGCCGTGGTCGACGAAGTAGTTGGCCTGGGCGGCGCCGCTGGAGGTGTCGGGTGTGGCGAAGTGGTACGCGCCGCGGATCATCCCGGCGTTGTAGGAGCCGTTGTACTGCTGCGCGAAGTACGGATTGACGTAGCTGGTGGACTCGGTCGCCTTGACGTAGGCGAACTTCACGCCGCTGCTCCACAGCGTCGCCCAGGCGACGTTGCCCTGGTGGCCGCTGACGTCCACGCCCTCGACGCCGGCGAGCAGGCCGCGGGCCGGTGCGCCGTCGGTCGCGGTGCCTTCGTGGGCGGCGATCTGGGAGCCGGCCCAGTCCTGCCCGGGGTGGGTGGGTTCCGGTGCGTCCTTGCCCGCGGCTGCCTGCGCGGACGCGGTGGCGGACACCCCGACGAGCAGGGAGAGGGCGGTGAAGAGGATCCCGGCCGCGCTCGCCAGCGTGCGCGAGCGGTGGGGGGAGCCGGACCTGTGCACGGTCATGCGTGCCTCCGAAGCGGTGGTGGGTGACCTGAGGGGGGTAAGGACCCGCGGCGGGCCGCGGTCCGGCGGCACCGCCACCGGGGTGCGGTGACGCGGGTGCGCAGTACGGGAACGAGCGTGACCTGCGGGGGATACGAGCGCGTGGAGCGTGGCGACGACGTACGGGGACGCGGGACGTGGGACGCGGACGTGAAGAGCGGTGACCGGCAGCCGCGGGCAGCACGACTATTGGTGTGGCCATGCCAGAAAGACGATACGCGCGTAGACCGTGGCGATAAAAGGGGGGCGCGGGGCTGCCGTTGGTCTAATCCTGCGAAATACTGGCCAAGCTGCGGCTTCGGCGGCAGCCGGAGGAAACTTTCACGACGGGGAAAGCCGGAAAGGGCGCTGACGTGCACAACACCGGAGCCGACGGAACGACGGCGGACGGCGAACCGAGTGGTGTGGACCACGTATTCCTGTCACTGGAACGCGAGTTGGCGGTATTCCTCCGCCGGGCCCGCGCCTCGTCCGGCGAATTGGCCAGGGAAGTCCACCCCGACCTGGAATCGGCCGCCTACGGCCTGCTCGTCCGCCTCGCGGACGCCGGCGCCCAGCGGGCCACCGAACTGGCCGGGTACTTCGGCGTCGGCAAGGCGACGATGAGCCGCCAGCTGCACGCCCTGGAGCAGCTCGGTCTCGTCGCCAGGGAGCCCGATCCGGCCGACGGGCGGGCGGTCCTGGTGCGCATCACCGACGAGGGCCGCGACCGCTTCAACCGGGTGCGCAACGCCCGCCGGGCCCGCTACGCCCGCAGCCTGGCCGCCTGGGACCGCCAGGAAGTCGCCGAACTCGGCCGCCTGCTGCACCGCCTCAACGCCGAACAGGACGGCGACGACGCCTCGTAGGGCGTCCGACGGTTCGCTAAACCCGTATCCCCGAGCCCGTCCGGAACTCGCCCTTGCCCGGGGCGCCCGCACCGTCTACGGCCCGGCGCGTCACGGCTGTACGAAGACCACCGCCGCGTCGTCCCGTGGCTTGCCGCGCGGGTGGGTGGCGCCCTCCGGGTCCGCCGCCTCCGCCGCCCGCACCTCGTCGATCAGGGCCTGCGGCCCCCGCTCCGCCACCAGCGCCGCGCAGTGCGCCCAGGAGCCCTTACGGAAGACCTCGACCCAGCGGCCGGCGCCGTCGCTCAGCGCGGTCAGCGAACGGACGTCGGCGCGCGGCGTGCGGCCGGTGACCGCGCGGGCCGCCACCGAAGGATCGGCCGCCGCGGTGAAGAACCCGCCGTCGGCGTTGCGCAGCGCCTCGACGGCGCGGCCGTACTCCCGGCCCGCCGCGGCGCGTTCGGCCGAGCCGCGCGGCAGGGCCCGCACGGCGTCGCGCTGCGCGCGGACGGCGGGCGGCAGTTCGTCGAGGCGGGGGTCGAGCACCGGGTGCACACGGCCGTCCGCGCCCTCCAGGAGGAGCACCGAATCGGACAGCACGAGGTGCTCGACGTCCTCCCCCGACCAGCGCGCCAGCACCACGGTTGCCTGCGGCGTGCGTACGTGAGAAAGGTCACAGGTCGACCGGTGAATGTCGGCCGTACGGGAGATGGCCGCGGCCAGTACCTCAGGGAGCGTCATATCCCGGCGTGAAACCGACAGTTCGAGCAGCGCGCCGCCGAGCCGGGCGGTGAACCAGGACACCTCGTGCACGCAGCCGTAGTCGTCAGCGGGCGGCGTCACGCCGTCCAGGAGCACCAGGACTCCGCCCTGGCCGGAGGCGGGAAGGGCGACGGACGCGTAGTCCTCGTTCGGGAGTTGGGGATCGCCGGGCTCGGTGGCGAGTTCGATGCGCATGGCCGCAAGTCTGCCGGAGCGCGGCGGGCCCGCCGGTGGCCGGACGTGTGCGGGTCGCCCGGCGGGCGGGGCGGGGGAGTGCGCGGACCGGGACGGGCCGGGGTGCGGGGCGGCGCGGTGCGGGCGCGCATCTTTGCAGGAGCCGACCGGTTCTCCAAACCTGTACCAGGGTTGCGAGGGGTTGCAACGGGCATTGCCCGTGCGCGGAAGTTGATGGTCAACTTCTGATTGATGTTCACTCATTCGCGTGGCCGGGCAAGCGTTGCCGAGCCACTGCGCGGAGCCGGTGGAAGGGTCAATTCCCGGATCATGGGGGCGGGCCAGGACATTCGTAGCGTCGCGCAAAGCCGGGCTGTTTCCCTTCGCGGAAGTGTGCACTGCTGCGGTTTTCGCGCAGGTCCGCCCCGCGAGCGGAAACCGAGCCGGACCCGCGCGCCACACGGCGTGGGCAGGCGAGACAGGAATGCGAGCAGCGGTGCGGAAGAAGCGGCTTCGGGGCAGCGCAGGGAAGCCGGGAACACCGGCCCGTTCGGTCTCAGGACCGGGTACGGGAGCGGACCCCGGTTCGGACACGACGTCCGGTGGCGACCCCGCGCGCAGACGCCCCGCGCGGGTGCGTAACCGTCTCGTGGGCGCGGTGGCCGTGGTGGCCGCCGCCGTCCTGGGCGCCGGCGCCCCCGCCCTGGTCGCCGCGGCCGATCAGGCACAGGCCGGGCAGCGCCTGGTGGACCTCGCCGAGCTGGACTCCCGCGCCATCGCGCTCGCGCACTCCCTGGCCGACGAACGCGACAGCATGACCGAGTACGTCGCCACCGGCCGCAGCGCACAGTCCGGCGCCGGCGCGTCCGAGGCACAGCGCTCCCGCGTGGACCGGCAACTCCGCGACCTGCGCGCCGAGGCCCAGGACGCGTCCGGTGACACCCCCGGCTACGTCGCCGCCGAGAAGCTGCTCGCCGCGCTGCCGCAGACCCGCCAGGACGCACTGTCCGGCTCCGGGCCCGCCGAAGACACCTTCGCCGCGTACACCAGGGTCGTCCAGGCGCTCGGCGCCATCTCCGAGGACATCGCCCGTGCGCTGCCCGCCCGCGACGACGGGGCCGACGCCGACACCCGCGCACTGCCCTCGCTCGGCCGCGCCGTCGACCAGGCAGCCGCCACCCGCGCCCTGCTGATCGCCGCGCTGCACGCCGGCGGACCGCAGGCCAAGCTGACCGGCGCCGCCCAGCTGACGCACCTGCGCGAACAGGGCGCGCTCGCCGACTTCGCCCAACTGGCAGGCGAGAAGTCCCAGGACAGCTACGACAGCACCGTCAACGGCGCGGACGTCACCACCGCCGAGCGCTACCTCACCCGGCTCACCGACCAGCCGCACCTGGACGCGGCCGACCTGGCCCTGAGCCGCGAGCGGGTGCAGTCCACCCTCACCGCCCGCATCGGCCTGATGCGCGGCGTCGAGTCCGCCATGGCCACCCAGGACATCCAGCGGCTCGCCGCGCTGCGCGACGACGACGTGACCGCGCTGGAGATCCGGATCGGCCTCGTCGGGCTCTGCCTGCTGCTCGCCGTCGGCATGAGCATCTCCGCCGCGCGCTCCATGACGCGCCCGCTGGCCGCGCTGCGGCTCGGCGCCAAGCGGGTCGCCGCCGACCCCGCGCACGAGGACCCGGTCGCCTTCAAGGGCAAGAACGACGAGTTCGCCGACACCGTGCGCGCCGTCAACGCGCTGCACGCGCAGGTCGGCGAGGTGGCCAGGCGGACCGCGGAACTGGAGGGCGAGCGCGGCCGGCTGATCACCGGGCGGCAGCGTCTCGCCGACGAGCGCGAGGTGCTCAACGACGAGCGGGCGGCGCTGAAGCAGGAGGTGGCGGCCCTCACCGAGCGGCTCGCCGCGCTCCGCACCGGCGTGCACGGCCGGTTCGTCAACCTCTCGCTGCGCACCGTCGGCCTGGTCGAGCGCCAGCTCGGCGTCATCGAATCGCTGGAGGAGAGCGAGCAGGACCCCGAGCGCCTGGAAACCCTCTTCAAGCTCGACCACTTCGCCGCACGGATGCGCCGCAACAGCGAGAACCTGCTGGTCCTGGCGGGTGCCGAGCAGCACGGCACCGGACACCCGGGGCCGGTGCCGCTGCTGGACGTGCTGCGGGCCTCGGTCAGCGAGATCGAGCGCTACGACCGGGTCCGCATCCAGTCCCTGCCGCCGCACTCCCAGGTCGCCGGGTTCGCCGCCGACGACATCAGCCACCTCGTCGCCGAACTCCTGGAGAACGCCACCGCGTTCTCGCCGCCTGACGCGCACGTCGAGCTGTCCGGCTGGCTGCTGGAGAGCGGCGAGGTGATGCTCTCCGTCCAGGACGAGGGCATCGGCATGACCGCCGACCGGCTGGCCGAGCTGAACGACCGGCTGGCGGACGCGGAGGCGGCATCGACGTCCGAGACCGTCGACGAGGCGCTGGGCCTCGGCCTGTACGTCGTGGTGCGGCTGGCCGCCCGGCACGGCGTCCGGGTCCAGCTGCGCGCCCAGAACCAGGGCGGCGTGACCGCGGTCGTGGTGCTGCCCGGATCGATCCTGCCGACCCGGCCAGGACCCGCGGGCACGCGGCCCCCGGGCGCCGACGCGCACCTGGCGGGCCCGACCCTGCCCGGCTCGGTCGCCGAGGCGAACTCCAACACCCTCCAGACGCGGCTGCCCCGGCTCGACCCGGCGACCGGCACCCCGGCGGCGCCCGCCGCACCCGCGGCCCCGGCCCCGGCACCCGCCCCGCAGACGCCCGCCGCACCGGCGCCTGTCCCGGCCCAGCAGATCCCGGCCCAGCAGGCCGACCCGCTGGTCGCCGCTGCGGAGCGGGCGATCGACGCGGCCGGCATCCAGCCGCGCCCGCACCCGCAGCACGGCACACCCGAGAGCGCGGGCACCGCCGCGCCGTACGCGGACGCGGCGCCCGCCGGGGCCCAGGGCACGGCCACACCGCCCGCGCCCGCCGCCTCGTCCGCGCCCGAACCCAGCGCGTACGGACCGCTGTCCAGCGGCCCCTACGCGACCGGCACGACCGAACACAGCAGGCCCGACGACGTCCCGCCGGCCGCCGCGCCCGGCCAGGACCACAGGACCGCGCCCGCCACCCCGGCAGCCGACGAGGCGCCGAGCGTCCCGCAGACCACGGCGCCCGACCCGGCCCCGGCGCAGACCACGGCGCCCGACCCGGGCCCGGCACCGGCGGGCGAGGTACGGCGGACCGACATGGGCCTGCCCAAGCGCACGCCCAAGATCGTGGCGCAGCAGCAGGCGCCCGCCGCCCCGCGCAAGAGCGGGGCGGCCAACGCCGAGGCGCTGCGGCGCAGGCTCGGCGGCTTCCAGCAGGGGGCGCGAAGCGGCCGACGCGACGTCGAGGCCGAAATCGCGGAGCGTACAGCGGAGCAGACCATCCCACAGAAGGACACCGACGGAGCGGGGGCCCCGGGAGAGAGCCACGTTGTCGAGGAGGCACGCGATTGAAGGCGCAAGCGCCCACTGCTTACGGGCAGGGCCCCAGTAGCCAGGCCCGGAACCTGCACTGGCTGTTGACCAACCTGGTCGATGAGGTCCCGGGCATCCGCTCGGTGGCCGTCGTGTCATCCGACGGACTGCTGCTGCTCTCCTCCGACCCGGCACGGGCGGACGAGGCGGCACAGACCGGAGCGGGCGGCGGGCCCCGTGGCTCCAGCGCGGACCTGGCCACCATCGTCTCCGGCCTCGGCAGCCTCACGTCAGGTGCCGCCAAGCTGATGGCGGGCGGGCTCGTCAAGCAGACCATGGTCACGATGGACGAGGGCAGCCTCTTTGTCATGTCGATCAGCGACGGTTCGCTGCTCGGCGTCCACGCCACCCCGGACTGCGACATGAGCGTCATCGCCTACCACATGGCGCTCTTCGTCGGCCGGGCCGGACACGTCCTCACCCCCGAACTCCGCAGCGAGCTGCGCAAGTCGATGGAGAGCCAGTGAGCAGTGCCCCTCAACTCCCCGTGCGCGGCGGGGAACGCAAACCCGCGCGGGTCAGGCCCTATTCGCTGACCGGCGGACGCACCAGGTTCGGCCACGTCCTGCTCGTCGAGACGTTCGTGGCCGCGCTCGACGCACCCGACGAGCGGCGCGAGCTGACGTCGGGCGGCTGGGGCGACCGGGTCATGCCGGAGATGCGCGCCATCGTCGAACTCTGCCGCCGGATGCGCTCCGTCGCGGAGATCTCGGCGCTGCTCAAGATGCCGCTCGGCGTGGTGCGCGTGCTGCTGAGCGACCTCGCCGACCAGGGAAAGATTCGCGTCTACGGCACCGGGCACGGCACCGGCAGGCCCGACCGCGCGCTGCTCGAAAGGGTGCTGAGTGGACTTCACAGGCTCTGACACGATACCGGCCGCGCCGACGGCCACCGCCGGCTCCGTGGCCGCGTCCGGCAGCGCGGCCACCCCCGCCGACGCGGGGCTGCAGAGCTGGCAGACGGACAGGTCGCGGGCTCCGATCGCCACCAAGATCGTGGTGGCCGGCGGCTTCGGCGTCGGCAAGACGACGTTCGTCGGCTCGGTCTCGGAGATCACCCCGCTCCAGACGGAAGCGGTGATGACGCAGGCCAGCGCCGAGACGGACGACCTGAGCGCCACCCCCGAGAAGACCACGACCACGGTCGCGATGGACTTCGGGCGGATCACCCTCGACCAGGACCTGGTGCTCTACCTGTTTGGCACACCAGGACAGCAGCGCTTCTGGTTCATGTGGGACGACCTGGTGCGCGGCGCGATCGGCGCGATCGTGATGGCCGACACCCGGCGCCTGGAGGACTGCTTCCCCGCGCTCGACTACTTCGAGAGCTGCGCGCTGCCGTACGTCGTCGCGGTCAACCACTTCGAGGGGACCGCCAGCTACGCCGTGGAGGACGTGCGCGAGGCGCTGACCGTACCGCCGCACGTCCCCATCGTGATCATGGACGCGCGCAAGCGGTTCACGGTGATCGAGTCGCTGCTGGCGCTCGTCGCCCACGCGCTGGAGACCACCCCCGAATAGCACGTCCCCACAGGACGTCCGATCAGGCTGTCTGCCGCCCCGAACCACCTCCTCCCCAAGCAGCAGCAGTAAGCAGAGAAGAGCGCCGCCATGCGGAAGATACTCATCGTGGGAGCCGGCCAGTCCGGTCTCCAACTCGCCCTCGGGCTCCAGTCCCAGGGGTACGAGGTCACCCTGATGTCCAACCGCACCGCCGACGAGATCCGCTCCGGCCGGGTCATGTCGACGCAGTGCATGTTCCACACCGCCCTCCAGCACGAGCGCGACCTCCAGATCAACTTCTGGGAGAGCCAGGCCCCGCGCATCGAGGGCTTGGGCGTCTCGGTCGCCGCCCCCGGCAGCCACGCCGAGCCGGGCGGCTCGCAGCGCGCCATCGACTGGGTCGGCAAGCTGGACGGCTACGCCCAGTCCGTCGACCAGCGGGTCAAGATGGCCGGCTGGATGGAGACCTTCGCGCAGCGCGGCGGCCAGCTCGTCATCCACGGCGCGGCAGTCTCCGACCTGGACTTCTTCGCCAGCCGCTATGACCTGACGCTGGTCTCGGCAGGCAAGGGCGAGCTGGTCTCCATGTTCGGCAGGGACGCCACCCGCTCCCCGTACGACGCCCCGCAGCGCGCGCTCGCCGTCGCGTACGTCCACGGCATGGGCCCGCGCCCCGAGCACCCCGAGTTCGACGCGGTCCGCTGCAACCTCGTCCCCGGCGTCGGCGAACTCTTCGTCATGCCGACGTTCACCAACTCGGGCCGCGCCGACATCCTCTTCTGGGAGGGCATACCCGGCGGCCCGCTGGACGCCTTCCAGGGCGTCAAGGACCCCAACGAGCACCTCACGCTCACCCTTGAGCTGCTGGAGAAGTTCCTCCCCTGGGAGTACGCGCGCTCCACCAAGGTCGAACTGACCGACGCCCAGGGCACGCTGGCCGGGCGCTACGCCCCGACCGTCCGCAACCCGATCGGCCGGCTGCCGTCCGGCGGCCTGGTGCTCGGCGTCGCCGACGTCGTCGTCGCCAACGACCCGATCACGGGCCAGGGCTCCAACTCCGCGTCCAAGTGCGCCGCCGCCTACCTCGCCTCCATCGTCGAGCACGGGGACGCACCGTTCGACGCCGCGTGGATGCAGGCCACCTTCGACCGCTACTGGCAGACCGCCCAGCACGTCACGAAGTGGACCAACGCGATGCTGGCGCCGCCGCCCGAGCACGTGCTGAACGTCATCGGCGCGGCGGGCCAGCTCCAGCCGGTCGCCGACCGCTTCGCCAACGGCTTCAACGACCCGTCCGACTTCGAGAACTTCTTCTTCGAGCCGGACAAGGCCAACGCCTACCTCGCGTCGCTGACCGGCGGCCCGGCCGCCTGACACCCGCGCGATCCCCGGCCGGGCGCCCGCGGACGCGGTGCACCGGCCGGGGGGTCAGGCGCCGGGAGCCGAGGCCGCGCGGTATCCCGCGTCCGACGAGCCCGCGTCCGACGCGGCGGCGGTGACCTGCCGGGGCGGCGCGTACGCCGTCAACGGCGCGCTGCTCGCGTCCGGCCGTACCGCGCCCAGCAGCGGGTTGGACGCCAGCGGCGAGATCTTCACGGCCGCGCCGGGCCGCGGCGCCTGGACCACCTTGCCGTCACCTGCGTACAGCGCCACGTGCGTGGCCCCGGGGAAGTAGAGCACCAGGTCACCCGGGCGCAGCTGCCGCAGCGGTACGTGCGGCAGCCGCTTCCACTGCTCCTGGCTGGTGCGCGGGATCGCCCGGCCCGCCTGCGACCAGGCCCTGGACGTCAGCCCCGAGCAGTCGAAGGCGTCAGGACCCGCCGCGCCCCAGACGTACGGCTTGCCGACCTGGCCGAGGCTGTACGCGAGCGCCCGTTCACCGACCTGCGAGGGCGCGCCGCCCCGGCCGACCGTGCCGTCGGCGAGCAGCGCGCGCTGTGCGGTGTCGACCTTGCGGTTCTCCAGCCGCCCCACCTCGGCGAGCTGGTCACCGGAGAGCGAGGCGAGCATCCGCTCCACGCCCTGGAGCTGCCGCCGCACCGTGTCCCGCTGCACCTTGCGCCGCTCGGCCAGGGCACGCTGCCGGCCGAGCGCGGCACCCGCCTGCCGGGCCAGCGTCGCGGCCCGCTTCTCGCTCGCGGCCAGCCGGGCGACGACCGCGGCCTGGCCACCGGCCGCCTCCCTGAGCAGATGCCCCTCGTCCATCGCCCGCTCCGGATCCTTCGACAGCAGCACCCGCAGATACGACGAGACCGCGGCAGGACCCGACCCCTGGTACTGCATCCGCGCCAGCCGCCCGGCGTCGGCACGCCCCTCGGCCAGCTCCGAACGGGCCTGCCGCAGACGGGAGTTGAGCAGCGCGGCCCGCCGCTGCGCCGTGGCAAGCCCCTCCTGCGTCGCGTTGAACGCCTCGGTGGACGCCTCGGTGGTGCGGTAGAGCGTCTGGAGCTGACGGAGGAGTGCGGCGGGGGTGCCGGGGGTGGCGGGGACCGTGGGGGCGGCGGGGAGGGCAGGAGCCGCGGGCTCGGCGTCCGCCCCGGCCCCGGCGTCCGCGCCGCTGTCGCCGCCCGCGCCGTCACCGCCGTCCGTCCCGGCCGCCTCCGTCCCGGCTCCCCCCGCGCCGTCGTCCGATCCGGTGGCGCCTTCGGTGACGGTGCCGAGGCCGCCCTCGCCGGTATCGGACGAGTGGACGTCAGGACCGCCATCGGGGGAACCGGATACGGAGCCCGAACCCGGGCCGTGATCATGCGAGTTGGGGCGTGCCGTGCCCGCCGCTCCCGGGTCGGCCAGGACCGGTGGGTTGGGCAGGGCCAGCGCCGCGGCGCCGATGAGTGCCGCGGCGCAGGCCGTCCGCAGAATCCGTCCGGACACGTCTCCTCCTCCGCCGCCCGTGCGGCCCATCCACCGGGGTACGAACCGTTCGGATGGTGCCACGCCGGTCGTATCTTCGGAGCGAAGGGGGAGGTAACGGACAGTCAGGCCACTCGATCAGCCGCCGAAGTAGGCGTCGAAGTTCTTCTGGAACTCCCACTTGTTGTAGCGGTCCCAGTTGACGGACCAGGTCATCAGGCCGCGCAGGTCGGGCCAGGCGCCGTGCGGCGTGTAGCCGCCGCAGTCGGTGTTCTTGGTGAGGCAGTTGAGTGCCTTGGTCACGTCGGCGGGTGAGGTGTGGCCGTTGCCCGCGTTCGGTGAGGCGGGCAGCCCGATGGCGACCTGGGAGGGCTTGAGCGGGGGGAAGACGTGGTCCTTGTCGCCCGCCACCGGGAAGCCGGCCAGCAGCATGTCCGTCATCGCGATGTGGAAATCCGCGCTGCCCATGGTGTGGTACTGCTCGTCGAGGCCCATGATCGGCCCCGAGTTGTAGTCCTGGACGTGCAGCAGGGTCAGGTCGTCGCGCAGCGCGTGGATCACCGGAAGGTAGGCGCCGGCCCGCGGGTCCTGGCCGCCGTACGGGCCCGAGCCGTAGAACTGGTGGCCCAACTGGACGAAGAAGGTCTCCGGCGCCATGGTCAGCGTGAACTTCTCGCCGTACTTCGCCTTGAGGCTCTTCACCGCCGAGATGAGGTTCACGATCGCGGGGGTGGTGGGCTTGGCGAAGTCGGTGTCGCCGTCGTCCAGGGAGAGGGAGTGGCCCTCGAAGTCGATGTCCAGGCCGTCGAGGCCGTAGCGGTCGATGATCTCGCCGACCGACTTCACGAACGCGTCGCGGGCGCCGGTCGTCGTCAGCTGGACCTGGCCGTTCTGCCCGCCGATGGAGATCAGCACCTTCTTGCCGGCCGCCTGCTTCGCCTTGACCGCGGCCTTGAACTCGTCCTCGCTCTCCACACCGGGACACTCGGTCTGCGGGCAGAGCGAGAAGCGGATGTCGCCCGACGTGGACGAGGTGGGTTCGCCGAAGGCCAGGTCGATGATGTCCCAACTGTCGGGCACGTCGGCGAGCTTGGTGTAGCCGGAGCCGTTGGCGAAGCTGGTGTGGAGGTAGCCGACGAGGGCGTGCGAGGGGAGTGCGGCGGTCCGCTGCCCGCCGTCCGCCGCCGCGGTGGCGTGTGCGGGGCTCGCCTGGGCGAGGGCCGCGAGTACCGCGGTGGCGGCCAGGGCGGCGAGCGAGGCGGGTACGGCGCGGGGACGCCGGTCCGTTCCGCGGCGGGCGCGGCCGGGACGGTCGGGGCGGGGTGAACGGAGACGCATGGGGGCTGCTCCTTCGGTCGGCGGCGCTGAGGGGGTCCGGCAAGGCACTGCGGGCTTGCGGGTGGGCGGCGCGGGTCGAGGGTGGCGGGGGAGCCGCCCCTGTGGCGGTGGGGCCGGCCAGGGAGGCGGGACGGCTCCCCTGCGCAGGCAGCAAACAGGACTAGACCACTGCTGTCAATGGTCCGGACCAGACTGGGAGTTGACGCCCGGTAGGCGTGCGCGGGCCGGGGCGGGTGGCGGTGACGGCAGGCGGCGGGCAGCTCAGCAGGTCACCGGATGCGGGACCGTGGCGCGGGTCAACGCCCCTTCGACCACGGCCACTTGAGGGAACGTCCCGCCCCGCCCTCCGGGTCGTACGTGTACCGCCAGCCGCGCGGCAGGCCCAGGCGGCCCGCCGGGCCCGGCTCGCGCCGGTAGACGTGCACCGTCGGCGGGATGCCGTCGTGCCCTGGCACCGGCACCGGGTAGACCTTCGGCGGCCGGCCGGTGGCGCCGACGAGCACCGGCAGCACCCGGCCGTCCAGAGGGCCGCCGGTGAAGGGGGTGTTCTCGCTTCTCACGCCCCCAGTGTCACACCGGGCGGGGGAGCGGCCCCAGGGCGCTCCTGACGGACCTCCGTGGCGTCGCGGCGGGCGGGCTCAGAGCAGATGGCCGGCGTCGGCGGTCACCGGCAGGATCCGCCGGGCCAGGTCGCCGACCTGCCCGTCCGGCGTCTCCAGGGCCAGGGCCGTCCTGATCACCCGTGCGGACTGCGGGTCGCGTGCCGCGGTCGAGGTCAGCAGGGCGATGAAGTGGTCGACCAGCCAGTCGCGCAGCTCGTCAAGGGCGGGCTGTTTGTCCTCGTCCAGCCAGATCAGCGAGGCGGCCTCGACCGCGGTGATCCAGATCCGGACGGTCATCCGCAGCCGCAGGCCGGGCTCCGGCTCGCCGAGATGGCGCAGAATCTGCTCCGCCGCGGTGCGCCGCACCTCGTCGACTATCGCGGTGGTGCGGGTCGTCTCCACCACGCTGCCGCCCTGGAGCAGGGCGCTGAAACCCGCGTCGTGCTCGTCGACGAACGCCAGGTAGCGGTCGAGGGCGCGGGCCAGGCGCCGGGTGAGGGGGCCGGTGGGCGGTTCGTCGAAGCACCCTTCGAGCACGTCGGCCGCGCTGCGCAGCGCGGACTCGTACAACTGCTGTTTGCCGCCCGGGAAGTAGCGGTAGACCAGCGGCCTGGAGACCTGGGCCGCGTTCGCCACATCGTCCAGCGAGACGTCCTCGGGGGCGCGTTGGGCGAAGAGGCCGAGCGCGGCGGCGAGCAGCTGGCTGCGGCGTTGCTCGACGCTCAGCCTGCGGTAGGCGGGCCGGGGTACTGCTGGGGCGGTGCCGCTGCCGTTCATGGAGAGCAGCGTAACCGCCCCGCCTTTGCGGTCGTACAGGCGCTCGGCCGACGGTGTCCTGAACCGGCCGTCGCGCCCCGGCGGTCAGGCCAGCAGCCCGGAGCTCTTCCACAACTTCCGTCCCGCGCCCCGGAGTACGCCGATTTCGTCGAGGAAGTCCGTCAGCCGCTGGGCACCGGACTGCATCACCTCGCGGCGGTGGCCGCTCGCCTTCACCTGGGCGAGCGCCTCACGCCTGTTCAGGCCGACGCGGGTGTAAACCTCCGGATTGACGAACGCGATGGAGAAGACCCGCGCCGCCTCGCCCGAGCTGATCCGGGTCAACTCCTGTTCCCAGCGCGGTGCCGTCACCATCTGGCGGCGCAACTCCTCGCGTGCGTACCGGACATGGCGCGCCTCCTCGACGACGTGGATGCGGGTCACGCCGCGCACGAGGGTCTGCACCCGCTCGTCGGGGAAGGTCAGCCGCTGCATCCAGTCCAGGATCTCCTCGCCGAGCAGGGTGCAGGCGAACGAACCCGGCGTGGTGGAGACCGTCTTGAGGATGCGGGCGAGGTTGTGGTTGAGCCGGGAGACCGGGTACGCGGGAGCGTCGGACTTCTGGATCAGGCGGGCGAACATCTTGGAGTGCCGGCACTCGTCCGCGATCTCGGTGAGCGCGTAGCGGACGTGTGCGCTGGTCACCGACTTGTCGTAGATGTGCCGCACCAGCAGCTGCATCAGGATGATCTCGAACCAGATGCCCAGGGAGGCGAGCGAGGCGGCTTCGTGCCGGGAGAGGTCCTGCTGCTGCTCGACCGACATCTTGTGCCACAGCGGGGTGTCGTAGAGCGAGACCAGCTCCGGCGGCCAGTACCACTTGCCGTCTTCGAGCGGTGCGTCCCAGTCGAGTTCGGTGTCGGGGTCGAAGGAGTGCTTGGCGGAGGAGTCGAGCAGGCGCTCGGCCACCTGTTCACGGTCCTTGAGCAGCCCGAGGGCGTCCCGCAGGACTTCGGTGTCCGGCATGGTCATTGGGGTCGTCGCGCTCGTCATGGCTGTGGCGTCCTCGCTCATGGGTTACCAGCGGTCACGTCTTATGAGACTGCCTGTCAGCAAGCTCGTCAATCCCTTGCGCGTGGGTTATTGACCCGTCGGTAAGGAGCGTGTGAGCCTGCCAACGATCCCCGTACGTCGGGGGGTTCGGTCATCCGAGGAGGCGCCCGTGTCGACCCGAGAGCTGTACGTACAGGACCCCGGTGACCCTCTCTGGAAGGTGCCGGCCACCGGTGCGGCCCGCTTCAGCTGGGAGTACGGCGACGGGCGCGAGCGGCTGCTCGCCCTCTACCAGAAGGGCAAGGACAAGCAGTGGGACGCCGCCTCGCGCATCGACTGGGACCTGGAGGTGGACCCGAAGAACCCGCTCGGCACCCCTGACGAGTCGATGGCCCTGTACGGCACGAAGTACTGGGACAAGATGACCGAGAGGGACCGCGGCGAGCTGCGACAGCACTACACCTCCTGGCAGTTCAGCCAGTTCCTGCACGGTGAGCAGGGCGCGATGGTGTGCGCCGCCCGGATCGTCGAGTCCGTCCCCGACCTCGACGCGAAGTTCTACTCCGCCACCCAGACCATGGACGAGGCCCGGCACGCCGAGATCTACAGCCGCTTCCTCCAGGACAAGATCGGGATGCTCTACCCGGTCAACGACAACCTCCAGGCGCTGCTCGGCGACACCCTCAAGGACCCCCGCTGGGACATGCCCTACCTGGGCATGCAGGTGCTCATCGAGGGCCTGGCGCTGGCCGCCTTCGGCCTGATCCGCGACACCACCACCAAGCCCCTGCCGAAGCAGATCCTCACCTACGTCATGCAGGACGAGGCCCGCCACGTCGCCTTCGGACGGATGGCGCTGCGCGACTACTACCGGCAGCTCACCGACGCCGAACGGCGCGAGCGCGAGGACTTCGTCATCGAGGGCTGCTACCTGATGCGCGACCGGCTGCGCGGTCTGGAGGTGCTGGAGAACTTCGGCATCCCGCACGACGAGGCGGCCGAGATCACCGAGAACTCCGAATTCCTGCACCTGTTCCGGAAGTTGCTCTTCAGCCGCATCGTGCCGTGCGTCAAGGACATCGGCCTGTGGGGAGAACGGTTGCAGCGCGCCTACGTCGACATGGGGGTCTTCGAGATGGGCGACTCCAACCTGGACCTCCTGATGGCCCAGGACGAGGAGCTGGCCGAGCAGTTGGACGCGGAGCGTTTCGCCGCCGAGGAAGCGGCCCGCACCGCCGAGGTCGCCGACGCCATCGCCGAGGGCGAGCGGGACGGGGAGTAGCGCCTGTCGTTCGGGTCGGGTCAGGCCCCGTCGGCGGCGGCGCGCAGCGCGGCGACGTCCAGCTTCTTCATGCCGAGCATCGCCCGCATGGCGCGGTCGGCGCGCTGCGGGTCCGGGTCGTCAAGGAGTGTGTACAGCTCCTGGGGGACGACCTGCCAGCTCAGCCCGTAGCGGTCCCGCAGCCAGCCGCACTGCACCTCTTCGCCGCCGTCCGTCAGCCGGGTCCAGTAGTGGTCGACCTCGTCCTGGTCGGCACAGCTGATCAGCAGCGAGACCGCCTCGCTGAAAGTGAATTCGGGGCCGCCGTTGATCGCGGTGAACGCCTGGCCGTCGAGGAGGAAGTCGACGGTCAGCACCATGCCGGCCGGGCGCGGGCCCGCCTCGCCGAAGTGGGAGACATGGGTGATCGAGGAGTTCGGGAAGACCGAGGTGTAGAACTCGGCGGCCTCTTCGGCCCGGGTGTCGAACCAGAGATTCGGGACGATCTTCGGCATGGCGCTCTCCTGGGGCAACGGGCGGCGGCACCTCCCCCTGGTAACGACGGTGCGCCGGTCGTGGGTGTGCGCCATCCCGGCGACCGTGGCACGGTGGCGGCCCGCCACCGTGCCGCCGGGGGTCAGCGGCGGCCCGACCGCGCCATCCAGCGCCCCGCGTGCCGTGACACCTCGATCGGGCGGCCGAAGCAGGCCGTCATCCGGTCGTCGGTCAGCACCTCGTCGACCGGCCCGCGCGCCTGCACCCGGCCGTCGCGCAGCAGCAGCGCGTGCCCGATCGCGGGGGACAGCTCCTCCAGGTGGTGGGTGACGGTGACGGTCGCCAACTCCGGCCGCCCCAGGGCGAGTCGGTGCACGGCGTCGATCAGGTCCTCGCGGGACGGCAGGTCGAGCGCGTTGAACGGCTCGTCGAGCAGCAGCAGCGACGGATCGGCCATCAGCGCGCGGGCGATCAGGATCCGGGCCCGCTGCCCGCCCGAGCACACCCCGTACGGCCGGTCCGCCAGCTCCTTGCAGTCCAGCTCGGCGAGCAGTTCGTGGGCCCGCTCGCGGGTGGCGTCGTCGTACTGGCGCCACAGCGGCTGCACGGTGCCGGTCGCGCCGGTCAGCACCACCGTGTGCCCGGTGGCGTCCTGCGGGACCTTCTGGGCGCTGGAGACCAGGCCGATCACGGCGCGCAGCTCGCGGACGTCCACCGCGCCGAGCCGGTGGCCGAGCACGTCGACCGTGCCGACGGTGGGGAACATCAGCGCGCCGACCAGACGCAGGATGGTGGTCTTGCCCGCGCCGTTCGCCCCGAGCAGGGCCCAGTGCTCCCCGGCGCGTACGGTCCAGTCGATGGCGTCGAGGATGACCTGTCCGGTGGTGTAGCGGCGGACGCCGACGCCGTCCAGTGCGGCGATGACGCGGGCTTCTCCCGGATCCGAAGGCTGCGAAAGGGTCATGCGGCGCAGGCTAGCTGTAGACCGCACGTTTCGGTGCGGGTGTCCGGGGTGTGGACCCCGGACGACGGCTCAGGCCAGGCCCAACAGCTCCCGCACCCGCGCGTACTTGGCGGTCAGCCGCTCACGGGTCGCCGCGTCGAGTACCGCGAGCCGCGCCGGGTCGGCGTTGTGCGCGAGGTCGGACTCCTTGACCAGCAGCGCGCCCGGTGTCGCCAGGATCCGCGCGGTGTACGCCTCCACCGGCTCGCCGGGGCGCTTGGTGACGGCGAGGATCATGTCCTTGGTCGCCGGGGACAGCGCCGCACCGGCCAGCCACGAGCGGGACAGCGCCCCGTCCTCGACGGCGTCGTGCAGCCAGGCCGCGGCGATCTGCTCCGGGCTGCCGCCGCGCCGCCGCACGCCATCCGCCACCGCGGCCAGATGCCCGGCGTACGGCGCGCCTGCCTTGTCCTGCTGCCCGGCGTGCGCGCGCCTGGCCAGCGCCTCGACCTCGGCGACGGAGAGCAGGGGCGCGGTACCTGGTGCCGTACGGGAGTCGACCATGCGGCCATTGTCGCGGACGGGACGGGCCCTCAGCGCAGCGCGGCGCGCATCACCGCGCGGGCGATGGGCGCCGCGCTGCCGCCGCCGCTGATCTCCGTACGGTCGGCAGCCGCGTCCTCGACGACCACGGCGACCGCCACCTCGGGCTCGCCGGTCTCGTCGGTCTTCGCCCAGGAGATGAACCAGGCGTACGGGACGCCTTCGTTGTGCCTTCCGTGCTGCGCGGTGCCGGTCTTCCCGCCGACCGTGGCGCCCTCGATGGCGGCGTTCCGGCCGCTGCCGTGCTCGACCACGTCCACCATCATCTGCTGCACCTGCTGCGCGGCGGCCGGGCTCATCGCGCGGCGCGGGGCGGCGCGCAGCCGGGTGGCGAGGGTGTGACCCGCCGCGTCGGTCACCTTGTCGACGAGGTGCGGCGGCATCCGCTCGCCGTCGTTGGCGACGGCCGCGGCGACCGTCGCCATCTGGAGCGGGGTGGCCGTGGTGTCGTACTGGCCGATGGCGGAGAGCGCGAGCTGCGCGGTGTCCATCCGGGTGTCGAAGGTGCTCACGGCCACGGACGAAGGGATGTGCAGCCCCCGCTCGTTGAAGCCGAACCCGCGTGCCGTGGCGGCCATCGTGCGCTGCCCGACGGTGACGCCGAGCCGCGCGAAGACCGTGTTGCAGGAGACCCGGAAGGCGTCCGTGAGGGTGGCGTCCTCGCAGTCGTCGGACTCGTTGCCGAGCAGCGTGGCCGTACCGGGCAGCGGGTAGGGGTCGGGGGAGTCCGTGGGCGCCTCGATGTCGGTGACGAGACCGCTGTCCAGCGCCGCCGCCGCGGTGACGACCTTGAAGACCGAGCCGGGCGGGTAGGTCTCGCGGATCGCGCGGTTGAGCATCGGCCGGTCCGGTGCCCGGTTCAGCCGCCGCCACGCCGCCTCCACGGCACGGCCGTTGCCCGACAGCAGGGCCGGGTCGTACGAGGGGGAGCTGGCCAGCGCGAGGATCCGTCCGGTGCGCGGTTCGACGGCGGCCACCGCGCCCTTCTTGCGGCCGAGCCCCCTGAACGCGGCGCGCTGCATGGCGGGTTCGATGGTGGTCACGACGTCGCCGCCCCGCCTGCGGGTGCGGTTGAGGCCGTCCCACCAGGGGAACGCGGCGAGCCGCTCGTCGGCCCCGGACAGGACGCCGTCCGCGGCGCGCTCGATGAGCGAGGTGCCGTAGGTCTGCGAGGAGTAGCCGGTGACCGGCGCGTACAGCGGGCCTTCGGTGTAGGTGCGCTCGTAGCGCAGCCGGCCGCCGCTGTCCCGGGAGCCGGTGACGGGCCGGCCGGCGACCAGGACGGCGCCCCGCGGCTTCTCGTAACGGTCGATCTCCGCGCGGCGGTTGGCCGGATTCGCGGCGTAGTGGCCGGCCGTGAAGACCTGCACCCGGGTGGCGTTGGCCAGCAGGGCGACGAGCAGCAGGAGGCAGAACGCGGCGGCGTGCCGGGTGCAGCGGATCACCGGCGGGCCTCCGCTGCCGCGCCGGCCGGGTCGGCTGCGTCGGCGGGGCCGGCCGGGTCGGGCCGCGGGGTGCGGGCGCGGTCGCTGAGCCGGATCAACAGTGCGACGATCAGCCAGTTGGTGACGACCGACGAGCCGCCCTGCGCGAGGAAAGGCATGGCCATCCCGGTGAGCGGGATCAGGCCCATCACGCCGCCGGTGATGATGAAGACCTGGAGGGCGGGCAGCGCGGCGAGCCCGACGGCCAGCAGCCCGCCGAAGGGGTCGCGCAGGCCGATCCCGGCGCGGAAGCCGCGGGCGATGAACAGCGCGTAGAGCAGGAACAGGGCGGTCAGTCCGGCGAGACCCAACTCCTCCCCGAACGTGGCCAGGATGAAGTCGGACTTCATGGCGAAGCCGATCAGGGACGAGTGGCCGCGGCCCAGGCCGGTGCCGAGCAGACCGCCGTTGCCGAATGCGAAGAGCGACTGCGCGAGCTGCCCGGGGCCCTCGCCCGCGGCGATGCCGGCGAACGGGTGCAGCCAGTCCTCGACCCGGCCGTGCACATGCGGTTCCAGGGCGCCCACCGCGGCGGCCCCGGCACCGGCCAGCAGCAGGCCGATCGCGATCCAGCCGGTCCGCCCGGTGGCCACGTACAGCAGCACGATGAAGACGCCGAAGAAGAGCAGCGAGGTGCCCAGGTCGCGTTCCAGGATCAGCACCAGGACGCTGACCAGCCAGATCGCCGCGATCGGCCCGAGCGCCCGGCCCGCGGGGAGGCGCAGGGTGCCCGCCGGGCGGGCGGCGCGGGCCAGCGCGCCGCGGTTGGCGGCCAGATAGGCGGCGAAGAACACGGTGATCAGCACCTTGGCGAACTCGCCCGGCTGGATCGAGAGCCCGGCGGCCCTGATCCAGATCCTGGCGCCGTTGACGGCGGGGAACAGGATCGGCGCGATCATCAGCAGCAGGGCGAGCGCCGCGCACGCGCGGGCGTGGCGCCGGAGCGCGCGGTGGTCGGGCAGCAGCAGGACGGTGAGGGTGAAGAGGGCGACGCCGACGGTCGACCAGACCAGTTGGGCGGGCGCCGCCCGGTCGTGCGGGGTGTCCAGGTCGAGCCGGAAGATGAGGACCAGGCCGAGCCCGTTGAGCAGGACGGCGATGGGCAGCAGCAGCGGGTCGGCGTGCGGGGCGCGGCGGCGGACGGCCAGGTGGGCCAGGAGGGCGAGGCCGCCGAGCCCGGCGCCGTAGCGTGCGGCGCCCGCGGGGACGGCGTGCCGGGTGGCGAGTCCGACGACGGCGTAGCCGCAGACGCTGATGCCGACGGCGGCCAGCAGGAGGACCAGTTCGGTTCCGCGGCGGCGGGGGAGCAGCGGGAGGGGCGGGGGCGTGTCCGGAGCCGCCGGGGTGCCGGCGGCGGGTGCCGAGGCCGGAGTCGGTGCCGTAGCCGTCATGCTCCGCAACGTAGCAAGCGTCGAGGCTTATGCGTGTTATGTCGGAAGCGCTGGCTCTGTGGTGTCCGTGGCGCCGGACGGAAATGCCGTGGTGACGGAAGTGTGCGCGTGGGCGGCGCGGTGGGCGATTACCGCCGGTGGGGCCGGAGTTCGGGTGTGTGCCGTGGCGTGTAAGGGAAATCCCAGGGACTTCCCTGACGTTCTCCGGGGTTGTTCACTCGGCGTCGGCAAGGGCAGTTTGTAAACTCGTCGGAAAGGACAGGGGCCGAGCTCGTCACGCTGGATGCGGGCGACCGGGCACACCGGTTGAGGTCGCGGACCGGCCCGTGACCACCGCAAGCGAGGGGCTATGGCGTACAACACATCCGTGCACGCCGAGCGGACGCCCCGTGCTTCCTCGGCCCCTTCGGGCCGCCGAGTGCGGATGACCGTCCCCCTCGACGAAAGGCAGTATTAGCGCCATGACGACTCTCCGTTCCCGGATCATCGCCTGGGCCGGCCGCCTGTATCTGGCGAGAACGCGAAAGAAGGGCTTCGACCTGTCTCGAATGTCTTTCTTGCCCGAGTCTGTCCTGATGCCCTTGCGGCGTGAGGGGCTCGATCCCGTGGACGATCTGGCCGCCGTCAGGGAGAAGGAGCCCGTCACGAAGCTCCCGGTGCCGATAGCCGCGAACGTCTGGCTGGTCACCGGCTATGACGAGGTCAAGGCGGTGCTCGGCAAGGCCAACGCCTTCAGCTCGGACTTCACCAACCTCGTCGGCAAGGCCGGCGCGGGCGCCGAGCAGAATCCCGGCGGTCTCGGATTCGCCGATCCGCCCGTGCACACCCGTCTCCGGCGGCTGCTCACCCCGGAATTCACCATGCGCCGCCTCGGCCGGCTGACCCCGCGTATCCACGAGATCGTGGAGGAGCGGCTGGACGCCATGGAGCGGGCGGGCAAGAACGGCGAACCGGTGGATATCGTTCACCACTTCGCGCTGCCCATTCCGTCCCTGGTTATTTGTGAACTGCTCGGCGTGCCTTATGAGGACCGCGCGGATTTCGAGCGGCTCAGTGCTGCCCGGTTCGATCTTTTCAGCGGGGCGAATGCCTCCTTCGGCGCCATATCGGAATCGCTTTCCTATTTCCGGGAGGTCGTCAAGAAGCAGCGTCAGGATCCCGGTGACGGACTGCTCGGCATGATCGTCAAGGAACACGGCGACTCGGTCAGCGACGAAGAACTGGCGGGGCTCGCCGACGGCGTGCTGACCGGCGGCTTCGAAACCACCGCGAGCATGCTCGCGCTCGGCGCGCTGGTCCTTCTCCAGGACCCGGAGCATTTCGCGGCTCTCAAGGACGGCGACGAATCCGTCGACCGCTATGTGGAGGAACTGCTGCGCTACCTCACCGTGGTGCAGGTCGCCTTCCCCCGCTTCGCCCGCGAGGACCTGGAGATCGGCGGCGTGCAGATCGCCTCCGGCGACGTGGTGCTGTGCTCGCTGAGCGGCGCGGACCGGGACGGCGGGCTCGGCCCGGAGATGGAGCGGTTCGACCCCACCCGCAACGTCCCCTCCCACCTCGCCTTCGGCTACGGAATCCACCGCTGCGTCGGCGCGGAGCTGGCCCGCATGGAGTTGCGCGCGGCCTACCCCGCGCTCGTCCGCAGGTTCCCCACCATGCGGCTCGCCGCCGGACCCGAGGAGCTGACATTCCGCAAGCTGTCCATCGTTTACGGCATCGACTCCCTGCCGGTCCACCTCGACGGCTGACGGAGACCGGCGGCAGCGCCTCCCGCCGCGCCGCTCCGCCCCCGCCGCACCCCTGACCGGGCACCCGGCCGACCGCCGCGTGCCCGGTCTTCGCATGCCGGACGCGCCGCGCATCTGCCGCGAAGTCGCCTTTACCGCCCGCCACTTGGGCGGCGACACCGTTGCCCGGCGCCCCCCGAGCCCTTACATTGAGCCGCGCCGATCCCGGCTGAGACACAGGCCCTGAGCACCGCTCAACCCGCCGCCGTCGCGGCGGGCCTCGGGAGGACCCCCACATGCGCAGACGCAACCCCGTCCGTACCTCCATACCCCTGCGGGCCGCGACCGCCGCCGCGGCACTCGCCGCCGCCCTGGCCATGACGGCCGCGGGCACCGCACAGGGCGCCCCCGCCCCGTCCGGCCCGTCCGTGCAGCCCGTCGAGTACTTCACGGGACCTGACGGCCACCCCCGGCACACCACCGTCCCCGCCCCGCCGCCGCTGTCCGGAGCCGACCGGGCCGCCATCGCCGCCGACGGCGACGTCACGCCGATCGTGCAGAACGGCGACGTCGGCACCAAGCTCGACGTGGTCTTCGTCGGCGACGGCTACACCGCGGCGCAGCAGGAGGACTTCCACGCCGCCGTCCGCGCCAAGTGGGCCAAAATGACCGCGGTCGAGCCGTACGCCTCGTACACCGGCCTGTTCAACGTCTGGGCCGTCGACGCCGTCTCCCGCGACTCCGGCGTCTCCGGCGACCCGACCCAGGACGTGGTCCGCGACACCGCCCTGGGCTCCGCCTTCTTCTGCGACGGCACCGAGCGGCTGCTCTGCGTCGACACCAACACGGTCGAGTCGTACGCCGCCAAGGCCCCGGCCGCCGACCTCGTCGTCGTGCTGTCCCACTCCGCCAAATACGGCGGCGCCGGCTACAACAACGTCTCCTCGCAGGTCGGTTACGACGGCATCGCCACCGCGTCCGCCGACAACGACCAGTCCGACCAGATCGCGGTCCACGAGACCGGCCACTCGCTCGGCAAGCTCGCCGACGAGTACGACTACGGACAGCCGGGGACGTACACCGGGCCCGAGCCGGCCGACGCCAACCTCACCACCCTGACCGCCGACGACATGACCGCCCGGCAGCAGAAGTGGTACCGCTGGATCGGCCAGGAGTCGCCCGACGGCGGCACGGTCGGCGCGTACGAGGGCGGCGGCTACTACCAGTTCGGCCTGAACCGCCCCACCGAGAACTCGATCATGCGCACGCTCGGCCGCGAGTTCAACCTCCCCGGACGGGAGGCCATGATCGCCGGCTTCTACCGTCACGCGAGCGCCCTGACCAGCCAGGACCCCACCGGCCGCACCCTGGCCCGCGGGACGGCCCTGCACGTCACACCCGCCGCGCACACGAAGCTGACCTGGTACGTCGACGGCCACGAGGCGGCACTCGCCCGCGGCAGGACGACCGTCGGCCCGCACACGCTCGGCGTCCCCGCCGACGGCCGCACCCACACCGTCACGGCCAGGGCCACCGACCCGACGGCCGCGGTCCGCGACCCCTCGCTGCGGAAGCGGCTGTCCACCTCGTTGACCTGGCACCTCACCGGCTGAGACGGCCGCACCCCACGGACCACCGGGCGGGCGCCCGCACCAGGCGCCCGCCCGTCCCGCGCCCGCCCGGTGCCCCGGCCCCCGTCGCCGGCCCCGCCTCATATATAATTGCGATATGCATCTATCGTCGACGTCCGACGAGCAGCGCATCGAACACGTCGCCCGGGGACTCCTCCGGGGCATCGGCAGGCTCTCCCAAGTGCTCTTCCGGACCGGTGAGTTCGGACTGCCCCGCGGACACGTCTCCGTACTGGACGCACTGGGCACCGGCCCGCACCGGGTCACCGAACTCGCCGCGTACACCGGCCTCACCCAGCCCCGGGTCACCGTCGTGCTCCAGGAACTCCAGGAGCGCGGCCTCGTCGAGCGGACCCGCTGCTCCCACGACCGGCGCGCCATCGAAACCTCGCTCACCCCCGACGGCCGTGACCTGCTGGAGCAGGCCAGGCAGCGGATGGCCGCGGCCCTCCTCGAAGGGCTCCGCGCGAACGTCGACGATCCCCGACGCGCCGCGGGCGAGGCCCGCGACGCCGTATCGCTCCTGCTGCACGCCATCGAACCGGAGGTCAGTTGACCACCCCAGCCAGTACCGAGGCCCAGGACACCACCGCCCACGCCGCACCGGGCGAGCGGACCCGCACGGGCGCCGTCGCCCCGCACCGCGTCGGCGGGCCGAGACGCTGGTGGGACTGGGTACTCGCCGCCGACCCCGGACTCGGCCAACTCCAGGCCGGATGGCGCTCGTTGGTCTCGATGATCACCGCGCTCGCGGTCGGCTACGGGATGTCCGTCGCGCTCGGCCTGCCCGCCATGCTCGGCATGATGGTCGGCGGCATGATGGGCATGATGAGCGCCTTCATGGTCGCCGAGAACACCCCGTTCCGGCTGGCCCGCGCCCTCCTGTGGATGCCGGTCCCGTACTCCGCCGTACTGCCGCTCTCCGCCTGGCTGCACCACGACCGGGTACTCGAACTCGGCCTCATGGTGGTCGCGTTGGCGGTCGCGTTCTTCCTCGCGCGCTTCGGGGCCCTCGCCCTGCTGACCGGCATGATGATCTTCAACGCCTTCATGGTCGGCATGATGGCGAACATCCCGCTGAACCTCTGCGGCGAACTCTTCGTCGTCGCCCTGGTGTCCGCAGCCGCGGTCCTCGCCGCCCGCCTGGTCTTCTGCTACCCGATGCCCCGCGAGGACCTGCTGCGCACCCAGCGGGCCTTCGTCGTCGAGGCACGCCGGGTCGCCGACGCCGCCACCGCGGCCCTGGACCCGGACGCCGACCACCAGATCGCCATCTCCCGCATGCGCCGCAGCCTGCGACGGCTCAACGTCACCACCGTCACCATCGACGGCCGGCTCGCCCAGCCCGAGGTCGCCGCCGACCCCGACACCGCCGAACTGCTCCACCAGCACCTCTTCGACGCCGAACTCGCCCTCCGCGGCATCGGCCAGGCCGTCCAGCAACTCACCCGCCTCCAGGTGCCCGCACACCTGCGGGAGGCCATGGTCGTCGGCCTCGTCATCGCCCGCGACACCCCGCTCGGCCGGGCCGACGCGCTGCGCCCCGCCGCCCAACTCATCCAGCAGCAGGCCGGATTCGTCCTCCAGGACACGCACGCGGGACCGGCCGAAGCGGAGGCCGCCGCCCTCGCCCGCCGCGTCGGCCACCTCCTGGACTCCCTCGCCGACTCCCTCGCCCACTGGCTCGACCTCGGCTGGAACGCGCCCACCGCACGCGCCAAGGTGCCGTTCCAGCCCACCGTCGCCCTGGAACAGAACCGCCCGGCCGGCACCGGAGCCGTCGCCCGGCGCGTCGCCGCCGCCCAGAGCGTCCAGGGCTGGCGACGCGCCATCCCCTACCTGCGCGTCCCGCTGCACGCCGGGGTCGCCGCCGCCCTCGTCTGCCCGATCTCCGACGCCATCGACCCGCAGCGCTTCTACTGGGGCCTGGTCGGCGTCATGATCACCCTGTTCGGCACCAACACCACCCACGAACGGCTGCGCAAACTCGCCCACCGCATGGCAGGCACCATCGCAGGCGCCGTGATCGGCATCGTCCTGCTGCACGTCATCGGCCACGGCCACATCTACTGGACACTGGCGGTCATCGTCGCCGGACTGGCCATCGGCGCCTGGGGCATGCAACGCCAGTACGCCTACTGGGTCGTCGGCCTGGTCACCGCCCTCACCCAGCTCTACGGCATGACCACCCCGTACAGCGGCATGGACCACCTGCTCGCCGAACGCCTGCTGGACAACGCACTCGGCATCCTCATCGCCACCGCCTGCGCCGCGCTGATCTTCCCCGTCTCCAGCCGGAAGATCGCCCAGGAGGCGGAACGCGGCTACGTCTCGGCCCTGGAACACCTGGTCTCCCAGATCGTGCTGCGCTGGGAGAACCCGGAGGCGCCGGTACGGCTGCGCGGCGCGGCCCGCGGTGTCGATGCGGCCCTCTTCCAGGTACGCGGCGTGCTCCGCCCGCTGGTCCGGATGCCGCTGGGCATCCGCGGCCGAGGCGCCGAGAACCGCCTCGCGCTGCTCGCCAACGCCACCGGCCACGCCCGCGCCCTCGCCGCCGCGGCCGACATCGACATCGACCTCGCCCCGCACCTCGGCGAACGCGTCGGCCGCATCACCACCACCTTCGTGGAGTCCCTGCACGCCCTCGACCGGCACGCCGCGGGCGGCGACCAGGCCGGCACTTGGACCCGCGTCAGCCCCCTCATCCGCGAACTCGAAACCGTCCTCCAGCCCCCGCCGGGCCCCCGCGCCCACCGCCTGCACACCGCACTGCGCGAACTGGCCGCCCTGGACGAGGCGTTGGCCGGCTACGCCGAACAACGCGGCCTCACCCTCACCACCGCCACCCCCACCCCGAACACCCCCCACCACCCCACTGCCCCCACACTCCCCACCACTCCCACCACCCCGGCCGACCGCCGCACCCAGGCCGCCCTCGCCGCCTGGGCAGCCCGCAACCAACACCCCCGAACCACCCCCACTCCCACCCAGCACCAGGCGTCCCCCACACCCACCCCGGCCCGCACCGAGGCAGTCGCCGCCCCCACCGAGGCCACGCCCCCCACCAAGGCGGCCGAGGCGGCCACTCCTGCCGAGCCCACCACCCCCGGCACGGTCACCGTCACCGGCTCCCTCCGCTGCCCCGACCACCCCGGCGGCTGCGACGCCTGGATCACCCTCGTCAACGCCCGCGGCAAGCGCCGCGCCGCCAGCCGCGCCACCAACGGCCGCTACCGCCTCACCGCCCTGCCCCCCGGCAGCTACACCCTCATCGCCTCCGGCTCGACCCACCCACCCCGCGCCGAATTCCTCTCGGTACGACCGGGACCGGGAGAGATGCGGCATGACATCGAGCTGGAGCGGGTGGGGAGGGGGTAACCCGACCGCACGTGGCCGCACCGGGTGGGCCAGGCCCTGACCCACCCGGTGCAGCACGGCCTTCCCTTGCCCGATGGCCGAATCCGTACCTGCGTCCCCGTGCGGACCTGCAAGACTGCGGGCGGACGCGCGGACATGAGGAACGGAAGCGGACGGGGGCGGTCGCATGGATTCGGCCGACGGCGGGGCGCCGGTCAGCAACTTGATCACGGGCGGGAAGTTCATCGGGGACACCATCCAGGCCCAGTACGTGAGCATCAACCAGTACCAACAGGTGGACACACGGCCGCGCCACACACCGAACGCGGCCCCCGCGCCGCCGGGCTTCCTCGCCGACCGAGACCTCATCCGCGCCCGTCTGGACGAAGCAGTCGCCGGCCTCGGCAGCCGTTCATCCCCGCTCGTCGTGGCCCTCACCGGCCCGCCGGGAATCGGCAAGACCGACCTGGCCCTCCATTGGGCCAAGGGACATCTCCAGGGATTCCCCGGCGGGGTGCTCTACGTCGACATGAGCCCGTCCGGTGCGTTCGAGCCGCGCGACACGGCCGGGGCACTGGAAACCCTCCACCAACAGCTCGACACCCGGCCGGACGAGCTGCCGAGCGACGTCTCAGCCCTGAGCGCGTACTACCGCGCACGCACCTCCGCCGAGCCCTGCCTGGTGTTTCTCGACGGCCTGGTCACCCCGGGCCCCGTCAAGGAACTGCTGCCGGGACATCCGGCGAGCCTGGTCCTGATCACCAGCCGCAGCGAACTCGGCGGGCTGCGCCACACCGTCGAAAGGCCCGTGTCCATGCGGGTCGGGGCACTGGACGACGCCTCGTGCACACAGGTCTTCCTGTACTACGCCGAGTCGGACAGCGGCGCCCTGTCACCCCAGGACGCGGACCGGCTGAGCGAGGTGGTCGCCACCTTCCGCGGCCGGCCGGCCGCGGCACGCGTCGCCGGAGCACGGGCGGCCGACCTGTCAGCAGGCGGCCACCTCGGCACACTGTTCCCCGCCCCCACCGAGCCGCCGCCCGGCCCGCAGCCGTACTCCGCACCGGAGGAACCCGCCATGAACCCGCACTTCGCGGCGTCGTACGCGGCGCTGGACGCTCCCGCACAACGCGTCGTACGCGCCCTCGGCAGGCACCCCGCACGGGAATGCGCCGACGAGCTGATCGACGCCCTGGCCGGCGGAGCGGCGCCCGGCGCGTCCGTCAGAAGCGCACTGCTGGCCGCCCAGCTCCTGGAGCGCCCGGCGCCCGGCCGGGTCCGCATGGGCGGCGCCGTCCACGACTGGGCCGGCACCCTGGCACCGGAGAACCCCGCCGAGGAATCCGAACTGCTTGCCACGCAGGCGAGCTGGTACCTCCACCGCGCCGCAGCCGCCGCCCATCTGGTGTCGAAGCGCTGGCGCATCGGGAGCCTCTTCGCGCATCCCGCCCTCTTGAACGGGGTCTTCACCTCCGAAGAGCAGGCGCTCGACGCGATGGAGGCGGATCTGGAGAACGCCGTCGCCGTGGCCCGGATCCTGCACGAGGCACAGCGCTACGGCGAGGTCTGCGAACTGACCGAAGCCCTGCGGGACACCTTCTTCCGTCGCAAGCACCCCACCCGGTGGATCGAGTCGGCGCGGCTGGGTGCCGAGGCGGCCGAGCGGCTGCTGGACGAGGCCACGGACCGGGCCGCCCGGCAGAGCGCCTGGCTGCTGCTGGCCCGTATGCGCTTCGAGCTGGCCTTCGCCCACTACGACCGTGGCGGGGAATCCGGCCTGGCGGCGGCGCACCGTCACTACACGGACGCGCTGGACGCCGCGAAGCAAGCGGGCCACGCGCGGACGCAGTCCTCCGCCCTGGAAGGGCTGGGAATGGTCGCCCTGCAGCACGAACGCCCCCTGGAAGCCCGCGAGTTGTTCCTCCAGGCGCTCCAAGCCCTGGGCGACATCGACCACCCCAGGGGCCGGGCGCTGCTGCACTACCACCTGGGACGCGCGGCATCCGCCGCCCACCGCCACGACGAGGCGGCCGAGCAACTGCTGGACGCCCGCCGCCGGTTCGCCGCCCTGCCCGACCGCTACAACGAAGCCCGCGCCCTGACCAGGTACGCACAGGCACGCCTGGCGGCCGGTGACCCCGACGAAGCGGTGCGACGGCTGGACGAGGCCCTGCCACTCTTCGCGGGACGCACCGCCCCGAAGGAAGAAGCCGATGCCCGCCTCGTGCGCGGAGACGCATACCGGGCCAAGGGCGAGAGTGAACGGGCGCGCGCCGACTGGCAGTCAGCGCTCGACGCCTACGACGCGCTCGGCAGCCTCTGGTCCGGCGTCGCCCGCAGCCGGCTCGGCGAGCTTGCGCAGGGAGAGTAGCGCGGGCGGTAGCCCCTCTCCCGCACGGACCTCGACCACTCCCTCCCACCCGTCGCCGTACCGCGCCAAGCAGGCGTGCAGCGCCGACGCGGCGAGGGACGGCGAGGCCCACCACGGCTGGACCTTCCAGCAAGCCGCGTACCCACCGCCGCCCCGCAGCCGCAGCCGGCAGCTCTCACCCGCCGATGACGCCGCCGTGACGATCAGCCAGCAGCCCGGGTGACGGGCGAACAGTGCGTCGGGCCCCGACCCGTGGGACACGACGACGTCCGCCACATTCGCCCAGCGCGGGTCCGGTTCGCCTTCCTCGGCGACGACATGCGGGTCCTGGAGGTGCCCCCTGACGCTGCCGTGCTGAGGCCCGGCGGGGTAGCGGCGGAGCACGACGCCGGCCGCCCGGCCGGGAGCCGGCACCTCCTGCGCGCCCGGCCCGCCAGCCCCGTCCGCCGCATCCTGCGCGTCCACCGGCCCCGGCCCCCGCTCCACCACCCGCGCATCGACGAACAGCGGCTGCTCCAGCGGCGCCCGGCGGGACACCGGAAGATCCAGCGGAATGTCGACGGGCCGCGCGGCAATGGTGCCTGCCGGCTCGTCCAGGGCGAGCATCCGGTAGCAGAGCCTGCGGAAGCGCGGCAGGGCCTCCCCGGGGCACGAGGTGATCAGCTGCCCGACCTCGGCGAGACGCAGATCTCCCTGCTGCGCGCGTCGGGCGCGGTCGAGCTGAGCGGTCAGCGGCTCGGCGGGCGCGATGCGCGGCAGCAGCTCGCCGAGCCGTGCCATCGGCGAACCGGGGGCGACGCTGCTGTCGTCGAAGGAGGCGAGCAACCCGGGCAGGCCACGTCCGGCCGCGTACAGGGTCAGCGAGCCGTGGTCGCCGATGAACGCGTCGGCCGCGCACACCGCGGCCTTCCAGGTGTCGGTCGTCGGAACGGGCAGCACCAGACCCGACCGCCGGAACGGTTCCAGCCACGAGCGGATCTGCCAACCACCGTGCCCGTGCCAGGCGTTGGGGTGGATGGCGGCCACCACCCGGTACGCGTCGCGCGGCAGCTCCGCCAGCGCGCGGCGGATGGCATCGGTCCCACGCCCGAGAAGGGAACCCTGCCCCCACGTCGACGTCAGCAGCAGCATTTTCTGCCCCGGACGCACGCCGAAAGCTTCCCGATACGCCTCCCGGAACGGCAAGGACGACCGGATCTGATCCATGCACGGATCGCCCACGACATGCGCGAAGGGAACCGCCTCAGGAAACCCGCGCCGCAAACGCTCCCGCTGCTCCCGGTGGGACAACACGATGGCCGAGGGGATCAACTCCCCTCTGTGCGCCAGCCATTCAGCCGTCAGGCCGAAGGCTCCCGGCTCCCGGCTCCCGGCTCCCGGCTCCCGGCTCCCGGCTCCCGGCTCCCGGCTCCCGGCTGAGCGTTTTATTGTATCCCGCACCGTGGGGAGAACCAATGATCGGAGCGGCGATATTCTGGAGATCGCCACCCCGGCTTGTGGTCACCGCAAGGCTGAACTCGCTTTCTTCGACCTCACTCCACGGAATGTACGGCAATTCATGAGTGGAGATGAATTCCTGTATTCCAGGCTCGAACGCGGAAGACCCGGTGCAGGTGAACAGCACCTGTATCCGCGAATCACCTTCGAAAACACTCAGAAGATCCAGAAGCCGGGTCGCCGAAGTGGCATTGTGGATGACGCCCAGCACGGTACGGCGAGGCGCAACGGTCCGCCACCGGTCCGGCATCCGAGGGGCGGCAGGGTGAATGCGGCCGGGTATCACGCGCGCCCCACAGGTCGAGGCCAGGCCACGGACCCGCGTACCTGCCGGACGCCGCATGCACACCTTCGCGCCATTCCGCACCCCATGCCGTCCCCTTGATCCACCCACCGACGTAGACGCACCCTACGCAGCACGACGGACACACGGAAACCTCGTCCCTCCGAGCGGATGCGTCGACGACGCATCCGAAGCGGCCCTTTCCGGCAGGGGAACCATTCACTGCGGCACGCACAAAAAGCCAGGTCGAGCGACACCGCTACGGAAAAGGCATACGGAAAATGTATACAGAAAAGGTGCACAGAAGGCACGGCATTCGAAAGCGGCATCAATTCCCATTGCCCATTTCTGGGCGACCGGCCGACCCGCAGGCAGCTCCACCGCTGCGTAGACGCTGAGCGAGGGCCTCCAAGGCGCCATCCAGAAGCAGCGGCGACCGGACGCGTCCGGACCGGGCAGCCCCGAGGGAGACGCATCCTCGCCGTCCAACGCAAAGACCCCGCACTCAGCAACCAGGCTGATGGCGGGGTCCTTTGGCACCTCATACAAGGTGCCCCCGGCAGGATTCGAACCTGCGCACACGGCTCCGGAGGCCGTTGCTCTATCCCCTGAGCTACGGGGGCGTTTCGCCGTGTTTCTCGGCGACGGGTAGAACACTACCAGCTCTGATGGGGTGTTCATGAACGGGGTTTCGCGGGGGCGGGGGAGGCGGGGCGGCGGTCCTTAGCGCATGTCGGGGAAGTGGCGGCGGTGGTCGGGGAAAGGTCCCCCGCACGGGGGCGGAAGTGGGGAAAACCGGGACGCAGTCGCAGGTGGGCACCTAGTCTCATGGTGTGCCTGGCTTGTCCGGTCGGATCCTTGTTGTGGACGACAGCAAGGTGATCCGGCAGTTGATCAGGGTCAATCTCGAGCTGGAGGGCTTCGAGGTCGTGACCGCGGCTGATGGTGCCGAGTGTTTGGATGTCGTGCACCACGTGAGACCTGATGTCGTGACCCTTGACGTCGTGATGCCGCGGCTCAACGGTCTGCACACCGCGGCCCGGCTCCGGTCCGATCCGCGGACGTGGGACATTCCCATCGCGATAGTCAGTGCCTGCACCCAGGGCGAGGTGGACAGCGGTGAGTCGATGGGGGTGGACGCCTTCCTGACGAAGCCGTTCGAGCCGACGGAGCTGGTGCGGACGGTGGGCCGGCTGGTCCAGGAGGGGCGGCGGGCGGAGCCCGGCGGCGGTGTCCAGGGGCGGGTCGCGGCAGAGCGGGCCGAGCTGGTGCGGCGGCAGCAGGGGATGGCCGAGCGCGACGGTCATGCGGACCGTGGTGACCCCCGTGACCAGCAGGAACATCGTGATCGCCAGGATCGGCACGGTCGTCGGGGGCAGCACGGTCAGGCCGGTTGTCACGATCACGCGGAATGACCTGATCGGGCCGGACGGCGGCGGCTCGGGGGCGTAGCGGAAGGTCCAGGGGCCGGTGTGCGGCTGTTGGCCCGGGGTGAGCTGCGGGGCTGAAGTGTCCAGTGGGCGAAACCTGGTCGCGTGACTGCCCCACTCCTCCCATACGCTTGTCCTGTGACCCCTGCTGAGCTCTCCCGTACCGTCCTGCGCTCCGTGCGTGGTGCCGTGGATGAGCAGGAGCTTTCCGTGCCGGTGCCGGCGCGGGTCGTGGTGCGGCGACCGCCGCGGCCCGGCTGTGGGGACTACGCGTCCAATGTGGCGCTCCAGCTCGCCCAGGCCGCGGGGCGGCCCGCCCGTGAGGTGGCCGAGGTGCTGCGGAAGCGGCTGGCCGGGTGTGACGGGATCGCCCGGGTGGAGATCGCCGGGCCCGGGTTCTTGAATTTCACGTTGGGTGAGGGCGCGCAGACGGCGCTGGTGCGCGGCATTCTGGCGCAGGGCGCACGGTACGGCACGGGCTCCGACGGCCCGGTGCGGACCGCCGGCGGCCCGGTGCGGCTGCCGGACGGCGCCCGGGGCGTGGTCGTGGGCGAGGCACTGGAGCGGATCGACGCGGCGGCCGGTGGGCTCCGCGTCCCGTCTCCCGGGGGCGGCGCACCGGCCTCCGGTCCCGCGCGGGCCGCACTCGTACGGCTGGTGGCGCGGCTCGGTGCCGACGAGGCGCGGTGGGCGCTGCTGCGTCCCGCGGCGCACGATCCGGTGCGGTTGCCCGCGCGGCCCGAGCAGCGGGAGAGCAATCCCCGGTTCCGTGTGCAGTACGCGCACGCGAGGGCCCTCGCGGTGGTGCGCAACGCACGGGAGCTGGGATTCGCGGGCGAGCCCGGGGACGAGCCGGGTGCGCGGGAAGGGGCGGAGGGCGATGCCGCCGTCGCGAGCGCGCCGCCCGCCCACGGTCCCCGGCCCGCGCGCCCCGCGCTGAGCGTGTTGCTCGCCGGTTTTCCCGACGTGGTGGAAGCCGCCGCGCGGCACCGGGCGCCGGACCGGCTGGTACGGCATCTGGAGGCGGTGGCCGACGCGTTCTTCCGGTGGCACGACGGGTGTCAGCCGTTGCCGGTCGGCGAGGAGAAACCCTCGGCCGTTCACCGCGCCCGGGTGGCCGTCGCCGAAGCCACGGGAACGGTGCTCGCCAACGGCCTGCGCCTGCTCGGCATCTCCGCGCCCGAACACCTCTGAACGAACTTGAGGGGATCTTCACCGTTATGAGCCGTTCCGCCCACCCCGCCGGGCCCCGCCATGCCGATGTGCTGCCCGAGGGCCACTACGCAGGGCCGCCCGCCGACCTCAACACCCTTGACCCGCGCGTCTGGTCCCGTACCGTCCGGCGCAACGCCGACGGCGTGCTGACCGTCGGCGGGATCGACGTCAACGCGCTCGCCGAGGAGTTCGGGACGCCCGCCTTCTTCCTGGACGAGGACGACTTCCGGGCGCGCTGCCGGGCCTGGAAGGACGCGTTCGGGGCGGGCGCCGACGTGTTCTACGCGGGCAAGGCGTTCCTGTCGCGCGCCGTGGTGCGGTGGCTGAACGAAGAGGGGCTGCACCTCGACGTGTGTTCGGAGGGTGAGCTGGCGACCGCGCTGGCCGCCGGGATGCCCGCCGAGCGGATCGCGCTGCACGGCAACAACAAGAGCACGCGGGAGATCACTCGCGCCGTCGAAGCCGGTGTGGGACGGATCGTGCTCGACTCGTTCCAGGAGATCGTGCGGGTCGCGCACATCGCCGAGCGGCTGGGCAAGCGGCAGCGGGTGCAGATCCGGGTCACCGTCGGTGTCGAGGCGCACACGCACGAGTTCATCGCCACCGCGCACGAGGACCAGAAGTTCGGCATCGCGCTCGCCGACGGGCAGGCCGCGGAGGCCGTGCGGCGGGCGCTGAAGCTGGACGGTCTCGAACTCATCGGGATCCACAGCCACATCGGGTCGCAGATCTTCGACATGGCGGGCTTCGAGGTGTCGGCCCGCCGGGTCGTGCAGCTGCTGACCCAGGTGCGCGACGAGCACGGCGTGGAGCTGCCGGAGATCGACCTCGGCGGCGGCCTCGGCATCGCGTACACCTCGGACGACGACCCGCGCGAGCCGCACGAGATCGCCAAGGCGCTGGGCGAGATCGTCACCAAGGAGTGCGCGGCGGCCGGGCTGAGCGTGCCGCGGCTCTCGGTGGAACCGGGGCGCGCGATCGTCGGGCCCACTGCCTTCACGCTGTACGAGGTGGGCACGGTCAAGGAGCTGGAAGGGCTGCGGACGTACGTGTCCGTGGACGGCGGGATGTCGGACAACATCCGCACCGCCCTCTACGACGCGGAGTACACCGTGGCGCTGGTGTCGCGGACGTCGGATGCCGCGCCGATGCTGTCGCGGGTGGTCGGCAAGCACTGCGAGAGCGGGGACATCGTGGTGCGGGACGCGTTTCTGCCGGCCGACGTGGCGCCCGGTGACCTGCTCGCGGTGCCGGCGACCGGTGCGTACTGCCGCTCGATGGCCAGCAATTACAACCATGCGCTGCGCCCACCGGTGGTGGCCGTCAAGAATGGTGAGGGGCGGGTCATCGTCCGCCGGGAGACGGAAGAGGATCTCCTGCGGTTGGATGTCGGATAGGGAAGCTCGTTCGCGCGTCCGGCGCGGATGACGTAAATGTCTCGGCATCCGGACGAGGCACGGAAAGTGCCGTCCGGTGCGTGAGACTGGTGGATCAACAAGCAGGAAAACGGCTGAATCGATGAAAAGCAGAGGTCGAATGATGCGTACGCGTCCGCTGAAGGTGGCGCTCCTGGGCTGTGGTGTTGTCGGCTCAGAGGTGGCGCGCATCATGACGACGCACGCCGACGACCTCACGGCCCGCATCGGTGCACCCGTGGAGCTCGCCGGGATCGCCGTCCGCCGCCCCGACAGGGTGCGCGACGGCATCCCGGCCGAGCTGGTCACCACCGACGCGACGGCGCTGGTCAAACGCGGCGACATCGACGTGGTGATCGAGGTGATCGGCGGCATCGAGCCGGCCCGCACGCTCATCACCACCGCGTTCGAGCACGGCGCGAGCGTCGTCTCCGCGAACAAGGCGCTGGTCGCCGCGGACGGCGCCGCGCTGCACGCCGCAGCGCAGCGGCACGGCGCCGACCTGTACTACGAAGCCGCGGTGGCCGGCGCGATCCCGCTGGTGCGTCCGCTGCGCGAGTCGCTGGCCGGTGACAAGGTCAACCGCGTCCTCGGCATCGTCAACGGCACCACGAACTTCATCCTCGACAAGATGGACTCCAGCGGCGCCGGGTACAGCGAGGCGCTGGACGAGGCCACCGCGCTCGGCTACGCGGAGGCCGACCCGACCGCCGACGTCGAGGGCTTCGACGCCGCGGCCAAGGCCGCGATCCTGGCGGGCATCGCCTTCCACACCCGCGTGACCATCGACGATGTGCACCGCGAGGGCCTCACCGAGGTCACCGCAGCCGACATCGCCTCCGCGAAGCGGATGGGCTGCACGGTCAAGCTGCTCGCGATCTGCGAGCGGGCCGCGGACGGCGCGTCCGTCACCGCGCGCGTGCACCCCGCGATGATCCCGCTCAGCCACCCGCTGGCCTCCGTCCGCGAGGCGTACAACGCGGTGTTCGTGGAGTCCGAAGCGGCCGGCCAGCTGATGTTCTACGGTCCTGGTGCCGGCGGCTCGCCGACCGCGTCCGCGGTGCTCGGCGACCTCGTCGCGGTCTGCCGCAACAAGCTCGCCGGCGCCACCGGGCCCGGGGAGTCGGCGTACACGCGGCTGCCGGTCAGCCCCATGGGCGACGTCGTCACGCGGTACCACATCAGTCTCGACGTTGCCGACAAGTCCGGCGTCCTCGCGCAGGTCGCCACGGTCTTCGCCGAGCACGGCGTATCGATCGATACGGTCCGTCAGCAGGGCAAGGACGGCGAGGCATCCCTCGTCGTCGTCACCCACCGAGCGGCCGACGCTGCCCTGTCGTCGACCGTCGGGGCACTGCGCGAGCTGGACACCGTCCGCGGTGTCGCCAGCATCATGCGGGTCGAAGGGGAGTAAAGGAACCCATGTCTGCCAATTCCACTGTGTCCACGGCCAGCCGCCAGTGGCGCGGAATCATCGAGGAATACCGTGACCGGCTGCCGGTCAGCGACACGACCGAGGTGGTCACCCTCCGGGAGGGCGGCACACCCCTCGTACCGGCCCAGGTGCTGTCCGAGCGCACCGGCTGCGAGGTGCACCTCAAGGTCGAGGGTGCCAACCCCACCGGGTCCTTCAAGGACCGCGGCATGACGATGGCGATCACCCGGGCGAAGGAGGAGGGCGCCAAGGCCGTCATCTGCGCGTCCACTGGCAACACCTCCGCGTCGGCCGCCGCGTACGCGGTGCGGGCCGGCATGGTCTGCGCCGTGCTCGTCCCGCAGGGCAAGATCGCCCTCGGCAAGATGGGGCAGGCGCTGGTCCACGGCGCCAAGATCCTCCAGATCGACGGAAATTTCGACGACTGCCTGACTCTCGCACGGCGACTTTCGGACAACTACCCGGTCGCACTTGTGAACTCCGTCAACCCGGTGCGCATCGAGGGCCAGAAGACCGCGGCCTTCGAAATCGTCGACATGCTCGACGACGCGCCCGACATCCACGTGCTGCCCGTCGGCAACGCCGGCAACATCACCGCGTACTGGAAGGGCTACCAGGAGTACGCGGCGGACGGCATCTCCTCGCGCAGGCCGCGGATGTGGGGCTTCCAGGCGTCCGGCAGCGCACCGATCGTGCGCGGCGAGGTCGTCAAGGACCCGCACACCATCGCCACCGCGATCCGCATCGGCAACCCCGCTTCGTGGGCCTTCGCCGAGCAGGCGCGGGACGAGTCCGGCGGCTTCATCGACGAGGTGACCGACCGTCAAATCCTGGCGGCCTACCGCCTGTTGGCCTCCCAGGAGGGCGTCTTCGTGGAGCCCGCGTCGGCCGCTTCGGTCGCCGGGCTGCTCAAGGCGGCCGAGGAGGGCAAGGTCGACCCGGGCCAGCGCATCGTCTGCACGGTGACCGGCAACGGCCTCAAGGACCCGGACTGGGCGGTGGCCGGAGCGCCGCAGCCGGTCACGATCCCGATCGACGCGGACGCCGCGGCCGAGCGCCTCGGTCTCGCGTAGTTCCGGGGCTCAGGCCCCGTACGTCCCGCTGTGCGGCGGGGCATCCGGCCGTCCGTGCCGGAGAACCCGCCGTACAGCAAATTGCGCAAAGGCTGCAAAGACGCCTCGGGGCACAGAAAGGCGTGCGACACGCATCGTGCGCCTCCTGTGCGCCCTATGTCGCCACAGAACCTTCCTTCGATAGGCTGGCAGCCAACTCCCCTCCCCACGGCATAACGCAGTGGTGTTCAGGGCAGGTCAGAACAGACCCCACGAGCCGACCGGGCACTCCGGTGCCGCGGTGCCGTGGGGCAGTACCGCAGCATCAATCAAGGAGAGTCATCGAGCGATGGCCGGTCCCGCGTTCCGTGCCGCCGCCGTCCGGGTGCGCACCCCCGCTACCAGCGCCAATCTCGGTCCTGGCTTCGACGCACTAGGTCTGTCCCTGGGGCTCTACGACGATGTCGTGGTGCGGGTGGCCGATTCCGGTCTGCACGTCGACATCGCAGGTGAGGGCGCCGACACCCTCCCGCGCGACGAGAGTCATCTGCTTGTGCGCTCCCTGCGCACCGCCTTCGACCTGCTCGGCGGACAGCCGCGCGGTCTCGAAATCGTCTGCGCCAACCGCATTCCGCACGGCCGTGGCCTGGGCTCATCGTCCGCCGCCATCTGCGCAGGCATCGTCGCCGCCCGCGCCGTGACCATAGGCGGCGAGCAGAAGCTCGACGACGACGCGCTGCTGGAGCTGGCCACCGAGATCGAGGGCCACCCCGACAACGTCGCCGCCTGCCTGCTCGGCGGGTTCACCCTCGCCTGGACGGACACCGGTGCCGCACGGGCGATCCGGATGGATCCCGCCGCGTCCATCGTTCCGGTGGTCTTCGTGCCCGGGAAACCGGTGCTCACCGAAACCGCACGCGGACTGCTGCCGCGCACCGTCCCGCACGTGGACGCCGCGGCCAACGCCGGTCGCGCCGCACTGCTCGTCGAGGCGCTGACCAGGCGCCCGGAGCTGCTGCTCGCGGCGACCGAGGACCGACTTCACCAGGAATACCGCGCCCCCGCGATGCCGGAGAGCGTGGCACTGGTGAACCGACTGCGTGCGGACGGCGTCCCCGCAGTCATCTCCGGCGCGGGCCCGACGGTGCTCGCGCTGGTCGAGGACGCGGCGGCCGACAAGGTCGCGGCGCTGGCGGGTGAGGGGTGGGCGGCCAACCGGCTGGCCCTCGATGCGGCGGGCGCGAGTGTCCTGCCGCTCGCCGGGTGATCGACGCGGGTGATCGACGATTACCGGTCTTGGGAAGGGGGAATGTTTGTTGGATCCGGTAGTGTTAACCTCAAGTCAGTACTCGACGCCTGAGTGGCGCGGTGCTTCGTGTCCCCCATCGGGACCACTTTCTTCCGGGAGCCTCCCAAACTGCTTGGAGCAATGGCCTGAGCAGAAGTGAGCACGCTCCGGAATCGGCGTGGCGGAATTGCGTCACACAGCATCCTTCGCGCCGGAACCAATGAACTGATCTTTCCGCCGTATCCGGCGGGACCACCGCCCCGGCCCGGTCCACGCAGCACAGGACCACAGCCGGACAGCACAACCGGTCGCCGAGCCAGACAGGCCGACGCCCGCTCCAGGGAAGGACCCTTCGTGAGCGACACCACCGATCTGATGGGCGTGCGCACCGATGGCAGTGCCACCGCGCCCGCCACGGACGCTCCCGCCGCGCCTGCCACCGGTGCTGCCGGTACCTCGCGGCGTCGCCGTTCCGGTACCGGCCTCGACGGCATGGTCCTGGCAGAGCTGCAGCAGGTCGCCTCCGGCCTCGGCATCAAGGGCACCGCGCGGATGCGCAAGAGCCAGCTGATCGAGGTCATCAAGGAGAAGCAGGCCGGCGGCTCCGCGGCCAAGGCCGACGCGCCCGCCGAGACCGAGACCAAGCCCAAGCGCCGTACGACCTCCAAGGCCCGTACCGGTGAGGACGGCGCCGAGAAGGCCGCCGACAAGGCGGGCAAGGCCGAGAAGGCCGCCGACAGCAAGGCTGCCCAGCAGCAGATCGACATCCCCGGCCAGCCGGTCAGCGACGAGCAGCCGGCCGGCGAGCGCCGTCGGCGCCGCGCCACCGCCGCTGCGGGCAGCCCCGACGCGGCCTCCGGCGACGTCAAGACCGAGACCAAGGTCAAGGCCGAGGCGAAGACCGAGACGCAGCCCGCCAAGGGCGAGTCGACGGCCACCCAGCAGGACGGCGAGGGCCGGACGAACAAGGGCGGCGACCGCCAGGACCGCGGGGACCGTCAGGACCGCGGCCAGAAGGGCGGCGACCGCCGCGAGCGCGGCCAGCGCGACCGCCGCAACAAGAACGACGGCGGCGGCGACGGCGGCGGCCAGCAGGGCGAGCGCCGCCAGCAGCGCGACAACCGCAGGCCCGACGACGACGGTGACGACTTCGAGGGCGGCCGTCGCGGTCGCCGGGGCCGCTACCGCGACCGCCGGGGCCGCCGCGGTGGCCGCGAGGACTTCGGCAACGAGCCGCAGGTCTCCGACGACGACGTCCTGATCCCCGTCGCGGGCATCCTCGACATCCTCGACAACTACGCGTTCATCCGGACCTCCGGCTACCTGCCGGGCCCGAACGACGTGTACGTCTCGCTGGCCCAGGTCCGCAAGAACGGTCTGCGCAAGGGTGACCACGTCACCGGCGCGGTCCGCCAGCCGCGCGACGGCGAGCGGCGCGAGAAGTTCAACGCGCTGGTCCGCCTCGACACCGTCAACAGCGTGGCGCCCGAACAGGGCCGCCAGCGCGCCGAGTTCGGGAAGCTGACGCCCCTTTACCCGCAGGAGCGGCTGCGCCTGGAAGGTGAGTCGGGCGGCCTGACGACCCGGATCATCGACCTGGTGACGCCGATCGGCAAGGGCCAGCGTGGTCTGATCGTGGCCCCGCCGAAGACCGGCAAGACCATGATCATGCAGGCGATCGCCAACTCGATCACCCGCAACAACCCCGAGTGCCACCTGATGGTCGTCCTCGTCGACGAGCGGCCCGAAGAGGTCACCGACATGCAGCGGTCGGTCAAGGGCGAGGTCATCTCCTCGACCTTCGACCGCCCGGCCGAGGACCACACCACCGTCGCCGAGCTGGCCATCGAGCGCGCCAAGCGTCTCGTCGAGCTGGGTCACGACGTGGTCGTCCTGCTGGACTCCATCACCCGCCTGGGCCGTGCGTACAACCTCGCGGCGCCCGCCTCCGGACGCATCCTGTCCGGTGGTGTCGACTCGACCGCGCTGTACCCGCCGAAGCGCTTCTTCGGTGCCGCGCGCAACATCGAGGACGGCGGTTCGCTGACCATCCTGGCCACCGCGCTGGTCGAGACCGGCTCGCGGATGGACGAGGTGATCTTCGAGGAGTTCAAGGGCACCGGCAACCTTGAGCTGAAGCTCGACCGCAAGCTCTCCGACAAGCGCATCTTCCCGGCGGTGGACGTCGACGCGTCCAGCACCCGTAAGGAAGAGATCCTGATGGGCAGCGAGGAGCTGTCCGTCGTCTGGAAGCTGCGTCGGGTGCTGCACGCGCTGGACCAGCAGCAGGCCATCGAGCTGCTGCTGGACAAGATGAAGCAGACGAAGTCCAACGCGGAGTTCCTGCTCCAGATCCAGAAGACGACGCCGGGCATGGGCGGCAACGGCAACGACTGACGCCCCTGGCCGCAGCGCCGGCACCGAAGCCCTTCTCACCCCTCCGGGTGAGGAGGGCTTCGTGCTGTCCCGGCGGGCGCGGGGCTGAGACCTTCCGCACAGGAACCGGCCGTCCGCGCCGCGGGCCGCGTGGCGCGACAGCGGCCCGAAACCCCAGGTGAGAGACGTCGGCTCGCAGGCACACCCGGGACATCCGCGCAGCGTTTTCTAAGAAAGGGCTCATACATTGCTGTGCAACCCTTCCGGTCGTCCCCCCGTCTCACAGGGCGCAACGCAGCGTGCCTGCGCGGTGATGACGAGGGGTTTGCCGAGCGAACGAGGACTGAGGAGCAGATGGCGGACAGCAAGGGGACCGTGAAGACGGCCGAAAGCCGCGCCCGCCGGATACGCGCCACGGGCCGCCGGCGCAAGGCCCCGACCCGGCGCCGCCGCGCGCTGACCTTCACCCTGTCCGCCCTGGTCAGCTGCGCCCTGCTCGGCGGCGCCGGCCTCGGCTTCGTCTACTTCAAGCTCAACGGCAACCTGAAGGGCGTCGACATCAACGCCGCCCTCGGCAAGGACCGGCCGCAGAACGTCGACAACGGCTCGATGGACATCCTGGTCCTGGGCTCGGACTCGCGGGCCGGGAAGAACAGCGAATACGGCACCGACGAGGGCGGCGCCCGCTCCGACACCGCGATGGTCCTGCACGTCTACAAGGGCCACAAGAAGGCCAGCGTCGTCAGCATCCCGCGCGACACCCTCATCAAGCGCCCCGACTGCACCAAGGACGGCAAGGACGTCCCCGGCGCGCAGCGGGTGATGTTCAATACCGCGTACGAGGTCGGCGGCCCCGCCTGCGCCGTCAAGACCGTCGAATCGCTCAGCGGCATCCGGATGGACCACTTCGTCGAGGTGGACTTCACCGGCTTCAAGAAGCTCATCGACGCGCTCGGCGGGGTGGACATCACCACCAGCAAGCCGATCGACGACGACAGCAGCCACCTGCATCTGCCGGCCGGCAAGCACACCCTCAGCGGCGAGCAGTCGCTCGGCCTCGTCCGCACCCGGCACGGCGTGCCCGGCGGCGACGGCAGCGACCTGGGCCGCATCCAGCTCCAGCAGACCTTCATCAAGGCCCTGATGGAGCAGGTCGAGCACGTCGGTGTGCTCACCAACCCGAGCAAGCTCTACGACATCGCGGACACCGCGACCAAGGCCGTCACCACCGACACCGACCTCAACTCGGTCGGCGAACTCACCGGCCTGGCCAAGAGCTTGGGCGGCATCGGCTCGGAGCACATCGACATGGTGACGCTGCCCGTGACGTACGACAAGCTCGACCCCGCGCGGGTGCTCCCGCTGCCCCGGCAGACCCAGCAGGTCTGGGACGCGCTGCACCGGGACCGGCCCATCCCGAAGTCCGCGATCAAGGACTCGGCCGGGGACAAGGGCGGCACCAGCTCGTACGTGAAATAGCGGGCGCCTACCGGCTGTAGCGGGCCGCCCACCCTGTGCCGCAGGACCGGCATCGGGGGAATACCGGACGCCCTACCCCGGTTTTGGGAGATACGGCAAGTCCTGGCAGACTGGACCGTCGGCCCCGGTTCACGTGACGCAACCCGCACCACGACCCGGAGCACTCCCGAACCTAGGAGAACCCCTTGAAGCGCGACATCCACCCGGAATACGTCGAGACCCAGGTCAGCTGCACCTGTGGCGCGTCGTTCACCACCCGTAGCACCGTCGACGGCGGCGCCATCCGCGCCGACGTCTGCTCCGAGTGCCACCCGTTCTACACGGGCAAGCAGAAGATCATGGACACCGGTGGCCGTGTGGCCCGCTTCGAGGCCCGCTTCGGCAAGGCCGCCGGTTCGGCCAAGAAGTAGCGACCCGCAAGGCGCCGGTTTCCGGTCGCCCCCTCGCAGGGGTGACCGGACCGGCGCTTTGTCGTCCAGGCCACGGACCCGGCCGGGGGTCCGCGAACGCCGCGGCACCGCCGCACCAGGTGACCGGCCCCCGGAACCACCAGTCAGAAGGAACCCCACGATGTTCGAGGCGGTCGAGGAACTGATCGGCGAGCACGCCGGTCTTGAGCAGCGGCTGGCCGACCCCGCGGTCCACGCCGACCAGCGCGAGGCCATGCGGCTCAACAAGCGCTACTCCGAGCTGACCCCGATCATCACGACGTACCGTTCCTGGAAGCAGACCGGCGAGGACATGGAGACCGCGCGCGAATTCGCCGCGGACGACCCGGACTTCGCCGACGAGGTCAAGGAACTCGACGCCAGGCGCGAGGAACTCACCGAGAAGCTGCGACTGCTGCTGGTGCCCCGCGACCCCAGCGACGACAAGGACGTCATCCTTGAGGTCAAGGCCGGCGAGGGCGGCGAGGAATCCGCGCTGTTCGCCGGCGACCTGCTGCGGATGTACCTGCGCTACGCCGAGCGGGCCGGCTGGAAGACCGAGATCCTGGAGGCCAACGAGTCCGATCTCGGCGGCTACAAGGACGTCCAGGTCGCCGTGAAGACCAAGGGCGGCGGCGGGGCCACCGAACCTGGCCAGGGCGTCTGGGCACGGCTCAAGTACGAGGGCGGCGTGCACCGCGTGCAGCGGGTGCCGGCCACCGAGTCGCAGGGCCGCATCCACACCTCGGCGGCGGGCGTGCTGGTCACCCCGGAGGCCGAGGAGGTCGAGGTCGAGATCGGCCCCAACGACCTGCGGATCGACGTGTACCGCTCGTCGGGCCCCGGCGGCCAGTCCGTCAACACCACCGACTCCGCGGTGCGCATCACCCACCTGCCCACCGGCATCGTCGTCTCCTGCCAGAACGAGAAGAGCCAGCTCCAGAACAAGGAGCAGGCCCTGCGCATCCTGCGCTCGCGGCTGCTGGCCGCCGCCCAGGAAGAAGCCGAGAAGGAAGCGTCGGACGCCCGTCGCAGCCAGGTCCGCACCGTCGACCGCTCCGAGCGCATCCGGACGTACAACTTCCCGGAAAACCGCATCTCGGACCACCGCGTGGGCTTCAAGGCGTACAACTTGGACCAGGTGCTCGACGGCGAGCTCGACCCGGTCATCCAGGCATGCGTGGACGCCGACTCGGCGGCCAAGCTCGCCGCCGCCCAGTAAGACCCCGTACGCACCGGCTGGAGGACCCCCGTGCAGCAGTCCCCTGGGGGACGACCCCGAAACCCCCGCACCTTGCTGCTCGCCGAGGTGGCCCAGGCCACCCAGCGGCTGGCCGACGCCGGCGTACCCTCACCGCGCTTCGACGCCGAGGAGCTGGCCGCGCACGTGCACGGCGTCAAGCGCGGCCAGCTGCACACGGTCCCCGACGCGGACTTCGACGCCCGCTACTGGGAGGCCGTCGCCCGCCGCGAGGCGCGTGAACCGCTCCAGCACATCACCGGCCGCGCCTTCTTCCGGTACCTCGAACTCCACGTCGGGCCCGGGGTGTTCGTGCCCCGCCCGGAGACCGAGTCCGTCGTCGGCTGGGCCATAGACGCGGTCCGCGCGATGGACGTCGTCGAACCGCTCATCGTCGACCTGTGCACCGGCTCGGGGGCCATCGCCCTCGCCCTGGCCCAGGAAGTGCCGCGCTCCAAGGTGCACGCGGTCGAGCTGTCCGACCAGGCACTGAAGTACGCGCGGCAGAACGTCGACGGCTCCCGCGTCCACCTCCACCAGGGCGACGCGCTGACCGCGCTCCCCGAACTGGACGGACAGGTCGACCTGGTCGTCTCCAACCCGCCGTACATCCCGCTGACCGAGTGGGAGTACGTCGCCCCCGAGGCCCGCGACCACGACCCCGAACTCGCGCTGTTCTCCGGCGAGGACGGCCTGGACACCATCCGGGGCATCGAGCGCACCGCACACCGGCTGCTGCGGCCCGGCGGCCTCGTCGTCATCGAGCACGCCGACACCCAGGGCGGCCAGGTGCCGTGGATCTTCACCGAGGAGCGGGGCTGGGCCGACGCGGCCGACCATCCCGACCTCAACAACAGGCCCCGTTTCGCCACCGCGCGCCGGGCGACGCCATGACGGCCGCCCCGAGGCCCGATGTATCCGTTCCGCACGAGGAGGACCGTTAAATGGCACGGCGATACGACTGCAGCGACGCGACCGACCGCGCGACCGGTCTGCGCGAAGCGGCGTCGGCCGTCCGCCGCGGCGAGCTGGTCGTGCTGCCGACCGACACCGTCTACGGCATCGGCGCCGACGCGTTCAGCGCCGAGGCCGTCGGCGACCTGCTGGAGGCCAAGGGCCGCGGGCGCGGCATGCCGTCCCCGGTACTCGTCGGATCCCCGAACACCCTGCACGGCCTGGTCACCGACTTCTCCGAGCAGGCGTGGGAGCTGGTCGACGCCTTCTGGCCCGGCGCGCTGACCCTGGTCGCCACCCACCAGCCGTCGCTGACCTGGGACCTCGGCGAGACCCGTGGCACCGTCGCGGTCCGGATGCCGCTGCACCCCGTCGCGATCGAGCTGCTCACCGAATTCGGCCCGATGGCCGTCTCCAGCGCCAACCTCACGGGACACCCGTCCCCGCAGGACTGCGACGCGGCCCAGGAAATGCTCGGCGACTCCGTCTCCGTCTACCTCGACGGCGGCCCCACACCCGCCGCCGTGCCGTCCTCGATCGTCGACGTCACCGGAAAGACCCCGGTGCTGCTGCGCGAGGGCGCGCTCAGCGCGGAGGAGCTGCGCAAGGTCGTGCCCGAGCTCGAGGTGGCCAATTGATGGCGCCCCTGGGGCGTGGCATAGCGGGGCACGGCGATGCGACCTTCCCGCCGGCCGCCCCTTCCGGTTTTTCCGCCCCTGCCCCTCACACCGCCTTCGCGCCGGTGAACGGCGTGCCGGGCCGCTTCCGGATCCTGCACGTCAGCACCGGCAACGTCTGCCGCTCGCCGATCACCGAGCGGCTGCACCGCCATGCCCTGGACCTGCGCCTGGGCGATGAGGGCAGCGGCGGGCTGCTGGTGGAGAGCGCCGGCACCTGGGGCCACGAAGGCGCCCCGATGGAGACGCACGCCGCGACGGTACTCGCCGACTACGGCGCCGACCCGGCGGGCTTCACCGGCCGCGAACTGCTCGACGAGCACGTCATCCGCGCCGACCTGGTGCTGACCGCCACCCGCGACCACCGCGCCCAGGTCATCTCCATGGGCCACTCCGCGGGTCTTCGCACCTTCACGCTCAAGGAGTTCAACCGGCTGGTACGCGCCATAGACCCGGCCACGCTGCCCGAGCCCGACCCGCGGCTGCCGGACGGCGGCCTGGTCGAGCGCGCCCGCGCCCTGGTCGGTGCCGCCGCCGCGCTGCGCGGCTGGCTGCTGGCGCCCACTCCGGAGTCCGACGAGGTCCACGACCCCTACGGCGCGCCCATCACCTTCTTCCGCTCCATCGGCGACGAGATCAACCAGGCACTCGACCCGGTCGTCACCGCCCTCACCGGAGTCCCGGCCCGCGCCTGACGCCTGCCCGCGGGGCGGCCGGACCCGGTCGCCGCGCCCGTTCGCCCCGTCGCGCCTACATTGGGACTACGTCCCGCACGAGGCCCGGAGCAGCGATGTCCGCCACCACCGCGTCAGCCCGCAGCCGGCACCCGGCCGGCCGCGTTCCCGCCGGAGGTCCCGAGGCCGCCGGCCCGCCCGGAGACGACGAGGCCACCGCCGCGTCCCTCGCCGACCGGGTACGGGACGCCGCGCGCGACGGGGACGCCGTACCGGCAGGCGGGCCCGACTTCGGCGCGCTGCTCGCCGCCGACCCCGAGATCGCCGGGGTGCTGCTCGGCGAGAGCGCCCGGCAGGCCGACGGCCTCCAGCTGATCGCCGCCGAGAACTTCACCTCGCCCGCCGTGCTCGCCGCCCTCGGCTCACCCCTCGCCAACAAATACGCCGAGGGCTACCCGGGCGCCCGGCACCACGGCGGCTGCGAGATCGTCGACCTCGCCGAGCGGATCGCCGTGGAGCGCGCCAAGGCCCTGTTCGGCGCCGAACACGCCAACGTCCAGGCCCACTCCGGGTCTTCGGCGGTACTGGCCGCCTACGCCGCCCTGCTGCGCCCTGGAGACACCGTCCTGGCCATGTCGCTGCCGCACGGCGGCCACCTCACCCACGGATCGCCCGCCAACTTCTCCGGCCGCTGGTTCGACTTCGCCGGCTACGGCGTCGACGAGGAAACCGGCCTGCTGGACTACGACGCCATCCGCGACCTGGCCCGCGCCCGCCGGCCCAAGGCCCTGGTCTGCGGCTCGATCTCCTACCCACGAGCCATCGACTACGCCGCCTTCCGCGACATCGCCGACGAGACCGGCGCCTACTTGATCGCCGACGTCGCCCACCCGCTCGGGCTGATCGCCGGGGGAGCGGCGCCCAGCCCCGTCCCGTACGCCGACGTGGTGTGCGGCACCACCCACAAGGTGCTCCGCGGGCCGCGCGGCGGGCTGATCCTGTGCGGGGCGCGGCTGGCCGAGCGGATCGACCGGGCGGTGTTCCCGTTCAGCCAGGGCGGCGCCCAGATGAACTCCGTCGCGGCCAAGGCCGTCGCCTTCGGCGAGGCCGCCACCCCGGCCTTCCGGGCGTACACGCACCAGGTGGTCGCCCACGCCCGCGCGCTGGCCGACGCGCTGGCCGCCCAGGGGCTGCGGATCGCCACCGGCGGCACCGACACCCACCTGATCTGCGCCGACACCGCGCCGCTCGGCATCGACGCACGCACCGCCCGCGGCCGGCTCGCCGCCGCCGGGATCGTGCTGGACATCTGCGCCCTGCCCACCTCCGCGACGCCGGACGCGGTGCCCGCCCGCCGTACCGGCATCCGCCTCGGCACCGCGGCGGTGACGACCCAGGGGATGGGCGAGGCCGAGATGGCGGAGATCGGCGAGCTGATCGGCGCCGCGCTGCGCGAGGACGGTACGGCCCGTGCGCGCACCGTCGCTTTGGTCCGCCGGCATCCCCCTTATCCCGATCGGGACTGACGCCGGGGGAGGCCCGCGGGCTGCCAGGTCCCGGACGCGTTCACGGGCGGGGTCCTGACACGCATAGGGTGTGTGGCTGTGATGGCCAGCTATATCTATGGGGCAGCCCGTGCGTGAATACCTGCTGACGCTGTGCGTCACGGCCGCGGTGACCTACCTGCTGACCGGCCCGGTGCGGAAGTTCGCGATCGCGGCCGGGGCGATGCCGGAGATCCGTGCCCGGGACGTACACCGCGAGCCGACACCGAGACTCGGCGGCATCGCGATGTTCGGCGGGCTGTGCGCGGGGCTGCTGGTCGCCTCGCACCTGACCAATCTCCAGAGCGTCTTCGACAACTCCAACGAGCCGCGGGCGCTGCTCTCCGGCGCCGCGCTGATCTGGCTGCTCGGCGTCCTGGACGACAAGTGGGGCGTGGACGCGCTGGTCAAGCTCGGCGGCCAGATGATCGCCGCAGGTGTGATGGTCCTTCAGGGGCTGACGATCCTGTGGATCCCGATCCCCGGCGTCGGCACCGTCTCGCTGACCCCGATGCAGGGCACGCTGCTGACCGTCGCGCTCGTCGTGATCACCATCAACGCGGTCAACTTCGTCGACGGGCTCGACGGTCTGGCATCCGGCATGGTGTGCATCGCCGCCGCGGCCTTCTTCATGTACGCGTACCGCATGTGGTTCGGTTACGGCATCGAGGCGGCGGCGCCCGCCACGCTGTTCTCCGTCGTGCTGATGGGCATGTGCCTGGGCTTCCTGCCGCACAACATGCATCCGGCCCGGATCTTCATGGGCGACTCGGGTTCGATGCTGATCGGTCTGGTGATGGCGGCCGGCGCGGTCTCGGTCACCGGCCAGGTCGACCCGGATCTGCTCAACCTCAAGGCGGGCGGCCTGCGGGAGGCGACCCATGCGATGGTGCCGGTCTACATCCCGCTGCTGCTGCCGCTGACCATCATCGCGGTGCCGGTCGCCGACCTCATCCTGGCGATCGTCCGGCGTACCTGGCACGGCCAGTCGCCGTTCGCCGCCGACCGCGGCCATCTCCACCACCGGCTGCTGGAAATCGGCCATTCCCACAGCCGTGCCGTCCTGATCATGTATTTCTGGTCGGCGCTGATCGCCTTCGGCGCGGTCGCCTATTCGGTCAACAACGCGAGCATGTGGATCGTGCTGGGCATCGTGCTGCTGAGCGCGGTCGGTCTGGTGCTGCTCCTGCTGCCGCGGTTCACGCCGCGGGCGCCGCGCTGGGCCGAGTGGATGGTGCCGCCGCGTTACCGCAGGGTGGTGCGTACGGCGCTGCCCGACGGCGCTGTGGCGGCGGCCGGCGAGGACGGCGGGCTGCCGGGGCACGAGGGACAGGAGCGGCGCGAGGGGGAGCGCGAGCCTCTTCCCGCCGGGCTGCACGGGGCCACCGCGATCGGCGACCGGTCACGCTTCGTGGAGCGAAGGAAAGCGGACAGTCACTCCTGAAGCAGAGGTTCGAACCGGTCAACCGGCCTCAGATACAGGACAAGTTGACCCCATAGCAGGCAAAAGACTGTCGTGCGGTGCACCAACGCGCAGGTTCACGCTCACGTGTGACAGGTGGCACACTATCGAGGTAAAGACCTCATCAAATAGTTTGTGATACCGTTCACGAAACCCGGCGATAGAGCCGAAGGGGCTTCGTGCGACGGTCCTTTGGCCTCAGGTTCTGCCTGCAGGCCGGGTCTACGCTCGTCCTTGACGACACACCCCCACCCCTTGCCGGAGCGCCGCCATGCAGTCGAATGACGCCCGACTTCTCCTTCACGCCGTTGTGCCCACCCTCGCCATCGGCGCCGTCGCCGTTGCCGTGAGCGCCGTGGTCGCGGGTGGAACGGGAGCGATCGGCGCGGCCATCGGTACCGCGCTCGTGTTGCTGGTGATGGGTGCAGGACTCGTCGTCCTGCAGAGCACCGCACGAAATCACCCGCAGCTTTTCCAGATGATGGGGCTGCTGCTGTACACGGTGCAGGTCCTGCTGGTGGCCGTCTTCCTGATGGCGTTCAAGGACACAACGCTCTTTGACACGAAGGCATTTGCCTTCACCTTGCTCGGCGCCACTCTCGTGTGGATCGCCGCGCAGACCCGCGGTCATATGAAGGCCAAGATTCTGTACGTCGACCCCGACTCCGCGGAAGCGAAGAAGGCGGAGACGGCGGGGTCGCCGACGTGACACGTAGGGCCGGAATAAAAGCCCACCCACGGGCCTGCTATCGTCCGGTGCCAACTGCGGCACAGTTGGCGCAGGCGGCTGAGCGCCCGAGTTCCACGAGCTGGAACCGGCAGCCCTCGCAGCCGATGCCTGTGATCCGACCCGGCCCAGCGCCGAGACGCCGCCCCCACATCCGTAAGACCAGTCCAGTGCCGCTCCGTGGCTCAACGCCGCGCCGACACAACGAGGTTGCCGTACCCATGCGCCACGCTGAAGGAGCCCGCGGTGAGTGCTGAAACGATGCTCGCCTTCGACACGGAGTGCCACCTCTTCATCCCGGGGTGTGGCTTCGAGGCCCCGGGTCTTCATTCGTTCGTTTTCGAACCCCTCTTCACAGTCGGCGGCTTCGAGTTCAACAAGCCGATGCTGCTGGCATTCCTCAGCACGATCGTGGTGGTGGGGTTCTTCTGGGTCGCGTTCGGCAAGGCGAAGGTCGTTCCCGGAAAACTCCAGATGGTCGGCGAGGCGGGGTACGACTTCGTGCGCCGCGGGCTCGTCTATGACGCGCTGGGGAAGAAGGAGGGCGACAAGTACGTCCCCTTCATGGTCTCGCTGTTCTTCTTCGTGTGGATCATGAACCTCTGGTCCATCATCCCGCTGATGGCGTTCCCCGTGACGTCGGTGATCGCCTTCCCGGTGGCTCTCGCCCTGGTCGTCTACGTCACCTGGCTGTTCCTCACGTTCAAGAAGCAGGGCTTCGTCGGCGGACTGAAGAACATCTCGGGCTACGACAAGTCGCTCGGCTGGGTGCTGCCGCTGATCATGGTGCTCGAACTTCTCCAGCACCTGATCATCCGCCCGTTCACCCACGCGGTCCGGCTCTTCGCGAACATGTTCGCGGGCCACCTGCTGATCCTGCTGTTCACCATCGCCAGCTGGTACATGCTGAACGGCATCGGCTTCGTCTACGCCGGTGCGTCCTTCGTGATGACCATCGTGATGACTGCCTTCGAGCTCTTCATCCAGGCCGTCCAGGCGTACGTCTTCGTGCTCCTGGCCTGTAACTACGTCCAGGGCGCGCTCGCCGAGCACCACTGAGCACCCTCGTCTCCCAGCCCAACAGCTGTCCGGTGGCCAACCCCCACCGGTCCGTGAAATGAGAAGGAAGTAACGGCATGTCCGCTGCTCTCGAAATGATCAACCTCGCTGCCGCCGGCGACACCGCCAAGAGCACCGTGGTCGGCAACGTCGCCTCGATCGGTTACGGCCTCGCCGCGATCGGCCCCGGCGTCGGCGTCGGCATCATCTTCGGTAACGGCACCCAGGCGCTGGCCCGTCAGCCCGAGGCCGCCGGCCTGATCCGCACCAACCAGATCATGGGTTTCGCGTTCTGTGAGGCGCTCGCCCTGATCGGCATCGTCATGGGCTTCGTCTACAAGTAAACGAAGCACATCGACTATCCATTCAGACGGAAGGCACTGATGTGAACGCCCTGAACCTGGCGGCGGAGGTTCCTGAGAACCCCCTGGTCCCGCCGATTCCAGAGCTGGTCATCGGCCTGATCGCCTTCTTCATCGTCTTCGGCTTCCTCGCCAAGAAGCTGCTCCCGAACATCAACAAGGTTCTGGACGAGCGCCGGGCGGCGATCGAGGGCGGCATGGAGAAGGCCGAGGCCGCCCAGGCCGAGGCTCAGCAGGTGCTCGAGGACTATCGGGCCCAGCTCGCCGACGCCCGCCACGAGGCCGCGCGTCTGCGCCAGGAGGCGCAGGAGCAGGGCGCGACGCTCATCGCCGAGATGCGCGCCGAGGGCCAGCGGCAGCGTGAGGAGATCATCGCTGCCGGTCACGCCCAGATCGAGGCGGACCGTAAGCAGGCCGCGCAGTCGCTGCGTCAGGACGTGGGCAAGCTCGCCACCGACCTGGCCGGCAAGCTCGTCGGCGAGTCCCTTGAGGACCACGCCCGGCAGAGCCGGACCATCGACCGCTTCCTCGACGACATCGAGGCCAAGGCGGCGTCGGACGCGACGAAGGCTGAGGCCGGCCGATGAACGGAGCGAGCCGCGAGGCACTTGCCTCCGCACGTGAGCAGCTCGACGCGCTGACGGACAAGTCCTCCGTCGACGCGGCGAAGCTCGCCGAGGAGCTGGCTGCCGTCACCGCTCTGCTCGACCGCGAGGTCTCGCTGCGTCGGGTCCTGACCGACCCGGCGCAGTCCGGCGAGGCACGTGCCGAGCTGGCCGACCGGCTGCTCGGCGGCAAGATCGGCGGCCCGGCCGCCGAGCTGGTCGCCGGCATGGTCCGCGCCCGCTGGTCGGGCTCGCGCGACCTCGCCGACGCGATGGAGGAGCTGTCCTACAGCGCCGACCTCGCGGCGGCGCAGCGGGCCGGTCAGCTGGACGACGTCGAGGACGAGCTGTTCCGGTTCGGCCGGATCGTCACCTCGACCGGCGAGCTGCGCCGTGCGCTGACCGACCAGAGTGCCTCGGTGGCGGCCAAGACGGAGCTGCTGAACACGCTGCTCGGCGGCCGGGCCAACCCGGTCACCGGACGCATCGTGGTCCGGCTCGTCGGCAACCCGCGAGGCCGTAGCCTGGAAGCAGGGCTCGACGCCCTCTCCAAGCTGGCGGCGCACCGCCGGGGCCGGATGGTCGCGGTGGTCACCTCCGCGGTGCCGCTCAGCGAAGGACAGCGCGCGCGCCTCGGTGCCTCGCTCGCCAAGGTCTACGGACGGCAGGTTCACCTGAACCTCGATGTGGACCCCGAGATCATCGGCGGCATCCAGGTGCGGATCGGCGAAGAGGTCATCAACGGGAGCATCGCGGACCGCCTCGACGAGGCGGCACGGCGGATGGCCGGCTGACCCAGCCACCAACTCAAGAGCTGCACCACCGGCGGCAGGACGCCGGGCCGGACGGCCGGACCGACGAGGTCCGGCTGCGGCCCGCGGCCCGCCCCGGAAGACAGCACAAGCACGACGGCGGCCCGAGTTGGGCCGTAGGCGGAAACCCCCTGGGGACAACCCCCAGACCCCCGCAAGTAACTTCGGGCCCAACAAGGAGAGCAGGGAACCCAGATGGCGGAGCTCACGATCCGGCCGGAGGAGATCCGGGACGCGCTGGAGAACTTCGTCCAGGCGTACAAGCCGGACGCGGCCTCGCGCGAGGAGGTCGGCACGGTAAGCGAGGCCGGAGACGGCATCGCGAAGGTCGAGGGCCTTCCCTCGGCGATGGCGAACGAGCTGCTGAAGTTCGAGGACGGCACGCTCGGTCTTGCGCTGAACCTCGAAGAGCGCGAGATCGGTGCGGTTGTCCTCGGCGAGTTCAGCGGTATCGAGGAGGGCCAGCCGGTGCAGCGCACCGGTGAGGTGCTCTCGGTCGCCGTGGGCGAGGGCTACCTCGGCCGCGTCGTCGACCCGCTGGGCAACCCGATCGACGGCCTCGGCGAGATCGAGTCCGAGGGCCGCCGCGCCCTGGAGCTGCAGGCTCCGGGCGTCATGGTCCGTAAGTCCGTCCACGAGCCGATGCAGACCGGCTACAAGGCCGTCGACTCGATGGTGCCGATCGGCCGCGGCCAGCGTCAGCTGGTCATCGGCGACCGCCAGACCGGCAAGACCGCCCTGGCCGTCGACACGATCATCAACCAGCGCGACAACTGGCGCTCGGGCGACCCGAAGAAGCAGGTCCGCTGCATCTACGTCGCCATCGGCCAGAAGGGCTCCACCATCGCGTCCGTGCGCGGTGCGCTGGAGGAGGCCGGCGCCCTGGAGTACACCACCATCGTCGCCGCCCCGGCGTCCGACCCGGCGGGCTTCAAGTACCTGGCGCCCTACACCGGTTCGGCCATCGGCCAGCACTGGATGTACTCCGGCAAGCACGTCCTGATCATCTTCGACGACCTCTCGAAGCAGGCCGACGCCTACCGCGCCGTGTCCCTGCTGCTGCGCCGCCCGCCGGGCCGTGAGGCGTACCCGGGCGACGTCTTCTACCTGCACTCGCGTCTGCTGGAGCGCTGCGCGAAGCTCTCCGACGAGCTGGGTGGCGGTTCGATGACCGGCCTGCCGATCGTCGAGACCAAGGCGAACGACGTGTCGGCGTTCATCCCGACCAACGTCATCTCCATCACCGACGGCCAGTGCTTCCTGGAGTCCGACCTCTTCAACGCGGGCCAGCGCCCGGCGCTGAACGTCGGTATCTCGGTCTCCCGTGTCGGTGGCTCGGCCCAGCACAAGGCCATGAAGCAGGTCTCCGGACGTCTGCGCGTGGACCTCGCCCAGTACCGCGAGCTGGAGGCGTTCGCCGCCTTCGGTTCCGACCTGGACGCGGCCTCCAAGGCCCAGCTGGAGCGCGGCAAGCGCATGACCGAGCTGCTCAAGCAGGGCCAGTACGCCCCGTACCCGGTCGAGGACCAGGTCGTCTCCATCTGGGCCGGCACCACCGGCAAGATGGACGACGTGCCGGTCGAGGACATCCGCCGCTTCGAGCGGGAGCTTCTCGACTACCTGGGCCGGGAGAAGAAGGAGCTGCTGACCAGCATCGTCGAGGGCGGCAAGATGTCCGACGACACCATCCAGGCGCTCACCGATTCCGTCGCCGCCTTCAAGCAGCAGTTCGAGACCTCGGACGGCAAGCTTCTCGGTGAGGACGCTCCGGTCAGCACCGCCAAGTGACGACGGAAGGGACCTGATCCATGGGAGCCACGCTCCGGGTCTACAAGCGTCGCATCCGCTCCGTCACCGCGACCAAGAAGATCACCAAGGCGATGGAGATGATCGCCGCCTCGCGCGTCGTCAAGGCGCAGCGCCAGGTGGCGGCATCGACGCCGTACGCGAGTGAACTGACCCGCGCGGTGACAGCGGTTGCCACCGGCTCGAACACGCAGCACCCGCTCACGACCGAGGCGGAGCGGCCGACCCGTGCCGCGCTGCTGCTCATCACGAGCGACCGCGGTCTGGCCGGCGGCTACTCCTCCAACGTCATCAAGGCCGCGGAGCAGCTCACCGAGCGACTCCGGGCCGAGGGCAAGGAGGTCGACGCCTACATCGTCGGACGCAAGGGTGTGTCGTACTACGCCTTCCGCGAGCGGACGGTGCAGGAGTCGTGGACCGGCTTCACCGACAGCCCGACGTACGCCGACGCCAAGGCCGTCGCCGCGCCGCTGATCGCCGCCGTCCAGAAGGACACGGCCGAGGGCGGCGTGGACGAACTCCACATCGTCTTCACCGAGTTCATCTCGATGATGACGCAGACGGCGCTCGACGACCGGCTGCTGCCGCTCAGCCTCAAGGAGACGGCCGAGGCCGCCGCCGAGGGGAAGGACGGCGAGATCCTGCCGCTCTTCGAGTTCGAGCCGTCGGCCGAGGACGTCCTCGACGCCCTGCTGCCGCGGTACGTCGAGTCGCGGATCTACAACGCGCTGCTGCAGGCCGCCGCCTCGAAGCACGCCGCCACCCGGCGTGCGATGAAGTCGGCCACCGACAACGCCGAAGAGCTCATCAAGTCGCTCTCGCGGCTTGCCAACGCGGCCCGCCAGGCCGAAATCACCCAGGAAATCAGCGAGATCGTCGGTGGCGCCAGCGCCCTGGCCGACGCGACCGCGGGGAGTGACTGACAACTATGACCACCACTGTTGAGCCGACCGCCGCGTCGGGCGTGGCCGCAGGCCGCGTCGCGCGGGTCATCGGCCCGGTTGTCGACGTGGAGTTCCCCGTCGACGCGATGCCGGAGATCTACAACGCGCTGCACGTCGACGTCGACGACCCGGCGGAGCAGGGCAAGACCAAGAAGCTGACCCTTGAGGTCGCGCAGCACCTGGGTGACGGCGTCATCCGTGCGATCTCGATGCAGCCCACCGACGGCCTGGTCCGCCAGGCCCCGGTGACCGACACCGGCGCCGGGATCTCCGTCCCGGTCGGTGACATCACCAAGGGCAAGGTGTTCAACACCCTCGGTGAGATCCTGAACAAGCCCGAGGCCGAGTCGGAGATCACCGAGCGCTGGCCGATCCACCGCAAGGCCCCGAGCTTCGACCAGCTCGAGTCGAAGACCGAGATGTTCGAGACCGGCGTCAAGGTCATCGACCTGCTGACCCCGTACGTCAAGGGCGGCAAGATCGGTCTGTTCGGTGGTGCGGGTGTCGGCAAGACCGTCCTCATCCAGGAAATGATCTACCGCGTGGCCAACAACCACGACGGTGTGTCGGTGTTCGCCGGTGTCGGCGAGCGCACCCGTGAGGGCAACGACCTCATCGAGGAAATGACGGAGTCCGGCGTCATCGACAAGACCGCCCTGGTCTTCGGTCAGATGGACGAGCCCCCGGGCACCCGTCTGCGCGTCGCGCTCGCCGGTCTGACCATGGCGGAGTACTTCCGCGATGTGCAGAAGCAGGACGTGTTGTTCTTCATCGACAACATCTTCCGCTACACCCAGGCGGGTTCCGAGGTCTCCACGCTGCTCGGCCGCATGCCGTCCGCGGTGGGTTACCAGCCGAACCTGGCGGACGAGATGGGCCTCCTCCAGGAGCGCATCACCTCGACCCGTGGTCACTCGATCACCTCGATGCAGGCGATCTACGTCCCCGCGGACGACCTGACCGACCCGGCGCCGGCGACCACCTTCGCCCACCTGGACGCGACGACCGTGCTGTCGCGCCCGATCTCGGAGAAGGGCATCTACCCGGCGGTCGACCCGCTGGACTCGACGTCCCGCATCCTGGACCCCCGCTACATCTCGCAGGAGCACTACGACTGCGCCTCGCGCGTCAAGACGATCCTGCAGAAGTTCAAGGACCTCCAGGACATCATCGCGATTCTGGGCATCGACGAGCTGGGCGAGGAAGACAAGCTCACCGTCTACCGCGCCCGTCGGATCGAGCGCTTCCTGTCGCAGAACACCCACGTGGCGAAGCAGTTCACCGGTGTCGACGGCTCGGACGTCTCGCTCGACGAGTCGATCCACGCCTTCAACGCGATCGCGGACGGCGAGTACGACCACTTCCCCGAGCAGGCCTTCTTCATGTGCGGCGGCATCGAGGACCTGGAGAGGAACGCCAAGGAGCTGGGCGTCTCCTGACCCCGGCCCGGCCCCGGGGGCGGCCCTGGCCGCCCCCGGTCCGTACGACCACTAGTATTTGACCCAACATCTGCCGAGCCCGGCAGGTGGAGACCCGAGGAGCCATCGTGGCTGAGCTGCACGTCGAGTTGGTCGCAGCGGACCGACAGGTCTGGTCCGGCGAGGCCAGCCTGGTTGTCGCGCGCACCTCGTCGGGCGACATCGGCGTCATGCCCGGACACCAGCCGCTGCTCGGCGTGCTGCAGTCCGGCCCGGTGACGATTCGTACGACCGGCGAGAGCGGGGACGGTACCGTCGTCGCCGCTGTGCACGGCGGTTTCATCTCTTTCGCCGACAACAAGCTGTCTCTGCTCGCGGAGATCGCGGAACTGTCGGACGAGATCGATGTCCAGCGCGCGGAGCGGGCACTGGAGCGGGCGAAGTCGGAGGCCGACGCGGCTGCCGAACGCCGCGCCGATGTCCGGCTGCGCTCGGTGACGGGCGTTCACTGAGCCCCGGCACCGACGAGATCGATCCTCAGCCGCGGGCTGCCCGGAGACCTCCGGAGCGGCCCGCGGCTGAGGCAATGCAGGTGCGTTTCCGGAATACGAGGCGAGGAGGTCGGTCGAGATGGTCCTCGCTCTGCTTGTGAGCGGCGCGGTCGTGGTGCTGGTGCTGCTGGGACTGTTCGTCTTCGGGCTGCGGCGGCGGCTCATCCAGCGGTCCGGCGGCACGTTCGACTGCAGCCTGCGCTGGAATGTCTCCGACGACGAGCGCGAGCCCAGCGGCAAGGGCTGGATCTACGGCGTCGCGCGCTACAACGGTGACCGGATCGAGTGGTTCCGGGTCTTCTCCTACGCGCCCAGGCCCCGCCGCATTCTGGAGCGCTCCGCCATCGAGGTCCTGGAGCGCAGGACCCCGCAGGGCGAGGAAGAGCTGGCGCTGCTCTCCGACTCGATCGTGCTCGCCTGCCGCCACCGCGGCGTCCGCCTGGAGCTGGCGATGAGCGAGGACGCACTCACCGGCTTCCTGGCCTGGCTGGAGGCGGCGCCGCCCGGCCAGAGGGTGAACGTGGCGTAGGGCGTTTCTGACGGATCTCCGCGGCGTCGCGGCGTCTGGCCCTCGGATCACGGCCGGGCGTCGATTCCCAACTCCTGTGCCAGGACCGCGGCTTGGAGTCTGCTGCGCAGCCCCAGCTTGGCCAGCAGCCTGCTGACGTGCGTCTTCACCGTCGCCTCCGCCATCTCAAGACGTACCGCCACATCGGCGTTCGACAGACCGCGGCCCAGCGCGGCCAGGACCTCGCGCTCGCGCGGCGTCAGCACGTCCAGGACGGCCGGATCCGGTGCCTCGCCGGGCCGCTCGTGACGTGCCGGGGCCGAGTGCGCGGCGAACTCCGCGAGCAGCCTGCGGGTCACCGCGGGGGAGATCAGGCCCTCGCCCGACGCCACCGTGCGGACCGCGGTCAGCAGCGCGGTCGCGTCGCTGTCCTTGAGCAGGAAGCCGGCGGCGCCCGCCCGCAGCGCGCCGAAGAGGTACGCGTCCAGGTCGAAGGTGGTCAGCACCAGCACGTCGGCGAGGCCATCGGTGACGACCTGGCGGGTGGCCGATACCCCGTCGAGCCGCGGCATCTGGAGGTCCATGAGGACGAGCGCGGGGCGCAGCTCGCGGGCCAGCCGTACGGCTTCCTCGCCGTCCGCCGCCTCGCCGACGACCTCGATGTCGGGGGCCGAGCGCAGGATGAGCACCAGACCGGCGCGGACGGCGGACTGGTCCTCGGCGACGAGTACCCGGATCGGCTGCGTGGGCGCGCCTGTCATGACGGTGTTTCCTCCTCGGTGGCCGGGAGCAGGGCCCGTACCTGCCATACGGTGCCGTCAGGCCCTGGCGCCGGGCCGGCTTCGAAGGTGCCGCCCAGCAGTGTGGTGCGCTCCCGCATGCCGACCAGACCGGCGCCGGAGCCGGGTGCCCGGGGGCCGGAGCGGTCGCCGAACGGGCTGATCACGGCGATGCCGAGCGGGCCGTCCTGGGGCTGTTCGATGCGGACGGCGACCTCGCCGGGCGCGGCGTGCTTGAGCGCGTTGGTCAGGGACTCCTGGACGATGCGGTAGGCGGCCAGCTCCACCGGTGCGGGCAGCGCGGTCCGCGGGCCGGTGCCGTCGGTGTGCCGGGCGTCGTCCAGGGTGAAGGTGAGGCCGCTGCCCGCGCCGTTCGTCCTGGCCTGGCCGAGCAGCGCTTCCAGCCCGTCGAGGGTGGGGACGGCGGCCGGTTCGTCCGCGCCGTCCGCGGTGCCGGTGTCCCGCAGCAATCCGATGAGACGGCGCATTTCGGCCAGACCCTGGACGCTGTTCTCGCGGATGACGCCGAGCGCCTGACGGGTCGCGCCCGGGTCGTCGATGGTCTGCGCCGCGGTGGCGTGGATGGCGATGGCCGACAGGTGGTTGGCGACCATGTCGTGCAGCTCGCGGGCCATCCGCGCGCGTTCGCCCGCCACCGCCTGGGTCCGGTCCATCTCGGCGAGCAGCGCGGTCTGCTCGGCGCGCAGCCTGGCGGCCTGGGCCGCGTCGCGGTGGTTGCGGATGATCAGGCCGGTCCAGGCGGGGGTGGCGGTGATGACGCCGATGACGATGCCGAACATCAGCATCTCCGGGTCGCGCCGCACGGCGAGCAGCACCACCGTGGTCACGACCGTCACCAGCACGGCGCACTGCGGGATCCGCCGGGCCGTCCGGGGGCCTCCGTAGAGCACCGCGGCGTAGACCAGGTCCGTGAACATCACGACGGTGGCGATGAGCGTCCCGGTGCAGGTGTCCAGGGCGAGCGCGGCGACGGCGACGGCGAGGCCGGCCAGCGGGGCGGTACGGCGCAGCAGTTCGGCGCCGCTGATGGCGGCCAGCGCGACCAGCGTCAGCCACGCCGGCAGGCCGGGCACCGGCGGTCTGCCGTGCAGCCCCAGCACCCACAGCAGCAGGCCGCCGAGCAGCCCGGCTGCCGCGATGAGGACATCATCGCGGTGCGGCCTCGCGGGTACGGCGGGCAGGCGGGCTCTCACCCCTCCATCCAACACGGCGCCGCGGCACCCCGCCTCCACACGACGGCGCTTCCCTCGGCGCGTCCACTACATCGAAAGATGCAGCCGGGATCGTCATCGGCGACGACGAACGGGGCCTGCGGACACGACAGGCTGGGAGTGTCCGAGTGAAGAGGAGGCCGTCATGGTCGTCACGCTGATCATCGCCTGCGAGGTCGGCTTCTGGGTTCTGCTGGCCGGCGGTCTGGCGCTGCGCTACCTGGCGCGGATGCCCCGCACCGGCGCCGCCGTGCTCCTCATGGAGCCGCTGCTGGAGCTGACCCTGCTGATCGTCACCGCGATCGACCTGAAGAACGGTGCGAGCGCGGACTGGAAACACGGCCTGGCCGCCGTCTACATCGGCTACACCGTCGCCTACGGCCACTACACGATCGCCTGGGTCGACGGGCACGTCGCGCACCGCTTCGGCGGCGCCCCGCCGCCCCCCAAACCGCCGCGCTACGGCCTGGCGCGCGCCGTCCACGAGGGCAAACTGTGGCTGCGTACGGTCCTGATGGCCGCGGTCGCCGCCGGTCTGCTCCAGCTCGCCGCGTGGTACGTCGGCGACGGCGGCGACACCGCGTCCCTGCACGACTGGCAGGCCAACGTGGCGCGCCTCGCCGCCATCCACGGCGTGATCGCGCTGACGTACCTGATCTGGCAGAAGAAGGACCCGGCGGGCAAGGACGGGGGAGCGGCCGCCGGGGACGAGGCCGCCCGGCCGCAGAAGTCGCTGCGTTAAGGGCGCTTCTGACGGATCTCCGCGGCGTCGCCCTAGGCGGCGCCCCGGGCCGGGCGGCGGGCGGTGGCTACCGTTCGCCGCCCGGCACCCACAGCACGTCCCCGACCTCCTTGTTGGCCATGCGGGCCAGGATGAACAGGAGGTCGGAGAGGCGGTTGAGGTAGGTGGCGGTGAGCGGGTTCATGGTGTCGCCGTGTTCGTCGAAGGCCGCCCACGTCGACCGCTCGGCGCGGCGGACGACCGTGCACGCCTGGTGGAGCAGGGCCGCGCCCGCGGTGCCGCCGGGGAGGATGAAGCTGCGCAGCTTCTCCAGCTGCTCCAGGAAGCGGTCGCAGTCCGCCTCCAGCTTGTCGATGTAGCCCTGCTCGACGCGCAGCGGCGGGTACTTGGGGCTCTCGACGACCGGCGTGGACAGGTCGGCGCCGACGTCGAACAGGTCGTTCTGCACCCGCAGCAGCACCGTCGCCACCTCGTCGGGCAGCGAACCGAGCGCCAGCGCCACGCCGATCGCGGCATTGGCCTCGTTGGCGTCCGCGTAGGCCGAGATCCGGCTGTCGGTCTTGGCGGTGCGGCTCATGTCGCCCAGGGCGGTGGTGCCCTTGTCACCGGTGCGGGTGTAGATGCGCGTCAGATTCACCATACGGGCGAGCCTACGCGGCGGATCCGCGGAAGACCCGGGCGCACAGAACCACCGACAACACAGCGAAGCCGACCGCGACCAGCACGCCGCGCAGCAGGCCCGGCGAGGCGTACGCACCGACGAAGGCGGCGCGCACCGTGTCCACGAGGTGGCGGAGATCCTCGACGACATGGAGGAACTGCTCGGTGAGCGGGTCCTCAACTACGCCGTACGGGCGGGCGGCTGACGGTCTTCCGGGCGGTGAACGGCTCCGGTCAATGTGATGTCCGTCATGTGAGACGTGACGCGCCTCTCTTACCTACCAAACGATCGCTCACGGACGCTAACGTCACCTTCACAGGCTCTCAAATGCACAGCGTGTTAGGGGACAGCAGTGGCAAGGAAGCTCGCCGTCATCGGGGCCGGACTCATGGGGTCCGGCATCGCGCAGGTCTCCGCCCAGGCGGGATGGGATGTCGTCCTCCGGGACGTGACGGACGAGGCGCTGGCCCGCGGCAAGGACGGCATCGCGGCCTCGTACGAGAAGTTCGTCTCCAAGGGCAAGCTGGAAGCCGCCGCCGCCGAGCAGGCGCTGGCCAGGATCACCACCACGACCGACCTGGACGCGGTGGCCGACGCGGATGTCGTCGTCGAGGCGGTCTTCGAGAAGATCGAGGTCAAGCGGGAGATCTTCCAGGCCCTCGACAAGATCGCCAAGGACGATGCGGTGCTGGCCTCCAACACCTCCGCCATCCCGATCACCAAGATCGCCGCGGCCACGTCCCGCCCGGAGCGTGTGGTCGGCACGCACTTCTTCTCGCCGGTGCCGATGATGCAGCTGTGCGAGCTGGTGCGCGGCTACAAGACGAGCGACGAAACCCTCGCCACCGCGCGGGAGTTCGCCGAATCCGTCGGCAAGACCTGCATCGTCGTCAACCGCGACGTGGCCGGCTTCGTCACCACCCGGCTGATCTCGGCGCTGGTCGTCGAGGCCGCCAAGCTCTACGAATCGGGTGTGGCGAGCGCCGAGGACATCGACGTGGCCTGCAAGTTGGGCTTCGGTCACGCCATGGGGCCGCTGGCCACCGCCGACCTCACCGGCGTCGACATCCTGCTGCACGCCACCGGCAACATCTACACCGAGTCCCAGGACGAGAAGTTCGCGCCGCCGGAGATCATGCGGCGGATGGTCGACGCGGGCGACATCGGCCGCAAGAGCGGGCAGGGCTTCTACGCGCACTGATACCGCGTCAGGGGCGGGCGGGCCCGATTCGTCACTCCGTGGGGTGAATTCGGTATCGGTTCGCTCACAGGCGGAAACTTCGCCGCGTGAGAGGCCGTCAGTTCGGTAGACCTCACCGTACGAGAACCACCATTCCGGGGAGTACATATGCATATCAGGGGCGACCACGCCGAGCTGGTCGTCGGGGGCCGCCTCGATGTCCGCAGCGCGGCGGACGCCCGTACGGCCCTGCACACCGCCGTCGACTCCGGTCGCGGCGATCTCGTGCTGGATCTGACCGAGCTGGATTCCTGGGACGCCACCGGGCTCGGCGTGATCATGGGGGCGCACCGCCGCGCGGGCCGGGTGGGCCGGCGGCTGGTGCTGCGCGGCGTCCCGCCCCAGATGCAGCGGCTGCTGGTCGCCACTCGCCTGCACCGCATCCTCGCCATCGAGGGCGGGCTCGCAGCGGAATCGCTTCCTCGCGTGTGAGGCACGGCATCCACCCGGCGGGGCGGGGGTGTCAGGTGCGGACGGCCGGGGCGCGGTGCCGGGGAGCGATGCGGTGCGCAACACCCCGTACGTCACCAATCGCGCCATCCGCGCCGGAGTGGTCCTTTCCGGACAAGTCAGGGCCCCGGCGGTGCGACGGCACCACCCCCGCGGCTAGGGTTCATCGCGCCGTCCGCCGGCAGCCGCGGCGGCACTGACCGCAGCCACGCGGGGCACGCCCCGGCCGGGCGACGGACGGTACCCGCGCCCGCCCTCCCGGACGGACCCACGCGGCGCAGCCGGAGCGACAAGAAGGGCATCTGGGGGTTGTGAGCATGGACCCGAACACCCAGCGGGGACCTGAGGAGAACGGCGAGCGGGCACACACCGCTGAGCCGCCCGTGCCGGCCTTCGGCGGCAAGCAGACCGGCCCCGACGAACCGGTCCGCGTCGTGCGGCTCATCTCCGGCAGCTACCTCGTCACCGTCAACCCCCTTGACGGCAGCGAGATAGAACCCTGTCCGCCCGGCGAGCTGCCGGCCGCCCCCGGGAAGCTCGGTCCCGAGGAGCGCGCCGACGTCGTCCGGGCCGCCACGCCCCCGGTCCCGCCGGGAGCGCCCGTCTACGCGGGCCACACCGCCGCACTCGAAGAACGCGGCGAGGAGACCGAACGCCTGGTGCGCCTGCTCTCCCGCGGGCGCTCCGTACGGCTCACCGGCCCCTCGGGCGCGGGCCGCACCCGGCTGCTCGCCGCCGTCGCGCACGCCTGCGCCGACATCGCGCCCGACGGCGTCGTCCGCCTCTCCGGCTACCACCGCACCCCCAACGACCTCCTGTACGCGCTGTTCGCCGCCGTCCACCGCGCGCCCAGGCACCGCCCCGACCGCGCCGAGCTGCTGCGGCTGCTGGGCGGCATCGGCGCGATCGTCGTCGTCGACGACCTCGAATTCGGCGGCCGGGCACTCGACGAACTCCTCGACGCCACCCCCGAGTGCGCCTTCCTCTTCTCCGCGACGCCGGACGTCGCCGCCCCCAGCACCGACTCGCACGTCGAAGAGGTCTTCCTCGGCGGCATCGGCCGTGCCGCCTGCCTGCGGCTGCTGGAGCGCGCCGTGCAGCGCCCGCTCACCGACGAGGAGAGCGCCTGGGCCGGTGACCTCTGGTTCGAGTCCGAAGGGCTGCCGCTGCGCTTCGTCCAGGCGGCGGCACTGCTGCGCAGACGCGACCGGCAGCGCAGCGCGCCCGGCGCCCTCGACGACGGCTACGGCCTGTTCGCCGAACCGGCAGCCGGCGACGACGCGGCGGAGCCAGCCGAGATCCCGCTGCCGACCCTCGCCGAGGCCGCCGCGCCCGCGCCGCTGCTGGCAGGCCACCTCGGACGGGCGGCCCAGGAGACCCTCCGCTTCGCCGTCGCGCTCGGCGGGGAACTGCCGCACCAGGCCCACCTGCCGGCCCTCACCCAGGACACCCACGCCGACGCCGCACTCGGCGATCTGCTGGGCTGCGGCCTGATCACCCCGGCCGGCACCCACTACCGCCTCGCCGCGACCGTCCAGGAGCAGCTGGAGGCCGCCGGATACGGCGAGGACGCGGCTGCCCGCGCGCACACCGCGGCCCAGCACTACGCCTGGTGGGCGGGCCACCCCTCGGTCACCCCCGAGCGGGCCGCCGCCGAGTCCGACGCCGTACTCGCCGCGATGGGTGTGCTGACCGGCAGCCGCGAGAGCGGCCACCCCAGCGCCGCCGTGCTGCTCGCCCGTACCGCCGCACCCGCGTTCGCCGCCGCGCTGCACTGGAGCGCCTGGGAGCGCAGCCTGCGGCACGGGCAGGAGGCCGCACGGCTGGCCGGTGAGGTCGCCGAAGAGGCGTACTTCCACCACGAGCTGGGCGTGCTGGCCCTGTGCACCGACAGTCTCGACCGGGCGCGCGCCGAGCTGGAGGCCGCCATCGGGCTGCGCGGGGTGCTCTCCGACCGCAGTGGCGCGGTCGCCGGACGCCGGGCGCTGGCGCTCGTCGCCGACCGCACCCGCGCCTTCCCCCCGGTCACCCCCACGCCGCCGGTGCCGGGCGAGCGGGTCGTCGTGCCCGCCGCGCCGCTGTCCGCCGATGACGGCCAGGGCCCTGCGACACCGGCGGCCGGCACCACCGCGCCGACCATCGTCGTCCGCGGCCCGGCCGCCGGTTCCGGTGCGCCGGCCGCACCCGCCGGGTCCGCCCGGCACAAGGGTGCCGCCGGTGAGCGGCCGGTTCTCGGACGGGCCCGGCGCAACCTCGTCGCCATCGGCGCGGGTGTCCTGCTGGCCGCGGTACTCGGCACCGTCGTCACCCTCGGCTTCACCTCGGGCGGCGAGGGCCGCCACGGCGGCCAGGTCAGCACCGAGCAGAGCACCGCGCCCGACGACCAGGGCCAGGAGCCACCGGCCGACGTCACGGGCACCGGGCCCGGTCTGCCTCCCGTCGAGGCGGCCTCCCCGTCCGGCGCGCCCAGCACCGAAGCCAGCCCGTCCCCGTCCGCCAGCGCCCCCGCCACCAGCGCCTCGCCCACGGACCCGAGTACGGCGCCGACGGACCCGACGACCGGCCCGACCGGCAGGCCCACCGAACCCACGGACGGGCCCACCGACCCCACGCACAAGCCGACCGGCAAGCCGACCGACCCCACCCCCACGGGCGACCCGACGGACGAGCCGACGACTCCGACGCCGACCGGGGAGCCCACCGGCAAGCCGACCACCCAGAGCCCGTCGCAGAGCGCGTCGGGCCCGATGAGCACCAGCTCGACCGGCTACACCACCCCGGCGCAGACCGCCCCGTCCGACACCGCTCCTTCGGACGCGGCTCCCGAGGACGGCGCCCCCGCCACGTACGACGAGGACGTCCCGGTCGGCTGACCGCCCCCGGCACAGCGCACGACGGCCCGGTACGGACGCCGCCCCTCGGGGCGGCAGGTCACGTACCGGGCCGTCGCGTCGTGCGCGTGCGCCGCGCTCAGAACAGGCGCAGCTTGTCGTCCTCGATGCCGCGCAGGCCGTCGTAGTCGAGCACCACGCAGCCGATCCCGCGGTCGGTGGCCAGGACCCGGGCCTGCGGCTTGATCTCCTGCGCCGCGAAGACGCCCTTCACCGGCGCCAAGTGCGGGTCGCGGTTGAGGAGTTCGAGGTAGCGGGTGAGCTGCTCGACGCCGTCGATCTCGCCCCGCCGCTTGATCTCGACAGCGACGGTCTGGCCATCCGCATCCCGGCACAGGATGTCCACCGGGCCGATGGCGGTGGGGTATTCACGCCGAATCAGCGAATAGCCCGTACCCAGGGTCTCGATCCGGTCGGCGAGCAGCTCCTGGAGGTGCGCCTCCACACCGTCCTTGATGAGGCCGGGGTCGACCCCCAGCTCGTGCGAGGAGTCGTGGATGACCTCCTCCAGGGTGATGATGAGTTTCTCGCCGCCCTTGTTCTCCACCGTCCACACGTCGCCGTCGCCCTCCTTGAGGGAGCACGGCGGGGACATCCAGTTGAGGGGTTTGTAGGCGCGGTCGTCCGCGTGGACGGAAACGGAGCCGTCGGCCTTCACCAGGATGAGGCGGGGGGCGGAGGGCAGGTGGGCGGTGAGCCGGCCCGCGTAGTCCACGGAGCAGCGGGCGATGACGAGACGCATGGGGCGTCACGCTACTCGACCGAGGGCCGCCGACGCGATTCGGCCCGGGACCGCCGTGCGTTTACGGGGGAAACCCCCGCACCCCCGGCGCCTGCCCTTGGCCGGTTGTATGTGCAATCTCCTGGTGCGGGGCCCTTGTGCGGCATACCGTTGATGCAGGGGGTCGTGAAGCGAACACGCTCCGTCGCGATGACCCCTGTCCCATTCCTGAGGCCCCGTCCCGGCGGGGTCGCGAGAGGAGAACCTCATGTCGCTCGACGTCTCACCGGCCCTCCTCGAACAGGCCGAGCGAGGCGAGGTCGACGAAGCCGCGTTTGTCGACTGCGTCCGGACCTCCCTGCCCTATGCATGGGGGATGATCAGCTCTCTGGTGGCCCAGCTGAAGGTGGACGGCGGAGAGTTCGCCGACAATCAGACGCCGCCGCCGGACGAGCAGGCGCGCGGCCAGCTGCTGCGCGCACTGGCGAGTGACGCGATACGCGGATCGTTGGAGCGCCACTTCGGTGTGCGTCTCGCCTTTCAGAACTGCCATCGCGTCGCGGTTTTCCCGCTCGACCCGGTGGTGGACGACCGCCTGGCCCGTTTCACCTCCATCCGCGGTCAGTTGCTGAACCAGTCGCCCGAACTCCGCGACTGCTGACCGGAGTTGCTGCCGCTGCGCGCGTCATGTCCTGCGCTCATCACGGCACCGTCCGGTGCCGGTGCGCCGGCGGCAGCACCCCCGGTCACCCGGCAGGCCCTTCGACGAACAGCGCATGACCGCACCACGGAAGCACCGCCGCACGCCGCCCTGCCGGGCCGGCCGGGTCACCCGAGCTGCGGCAGTACCTCCGTGCCCAGCCGGCGGACGTTCTCCTCGGTCGCGGCCAGATCGCCCGATCCCTCGACGAGCAGCGCGTACTTCGTGATGCCCGTACGCTCAGCCGTCGCCGCGAGCCGGTCGGCGCACAGCCGCGGCGGCCCGACGGGATGCAGCCCGCAGAGCTGCTCCGTGTACGCGAGGGGATCGCGCATCGTCCGGTAGCGCCCGTCGACCGTCACATGCGCGCCGAGCCCCTGCCGCAGCCAGCCGGGCATCGCCTTCGTCAGCGACTCCACCGCGGCCGTGCGGTCGTCGGCGATCTGCACCACACCCGCCGATACGTGCCCGGCGGCGGCCACTTCGTCGCCGTCCCGCCCGGCTTCGACGGCCGCGGACCGCCACAGCGCGATCATGTCCGCCTTCTCCTCGTCCCCGCAGTGCATGCCCAGCAGCATCGGCAGCCCGCGCTCGGCCGCCAGCCGGACCGACGCGGGGGACGTACACGCCACCACCACGCCAGGTCCCGGAGGCCCCGACGCGGGATCGTCGAGCGGCACCAGGGATTCCGCCGGGCTCGGGACGACCGCCACCTCGCGGAAGGCGTACCGCTCGCCCCGCGCGCCGACCCGCGGCTCCCGCAGCCAGCGCAGCAGCAGATCCAGCGCCTCGGGGAAGCCGTGCTCGTACGCGGCGAGACCGGAGCCGAAGACCTCCAGGTCCACCCACGGGCCACCGCGGCCGACGCCGAGCGTGAACCGCCCGCCGGACGTGAGATGCAGCAGCGCCGCCTGCTCGCCGAGCGCCACCGGATGCTGGGTCGGCAGCACGCTGACCGCCGTCCCGATCCCGATCCGGCGGGTGCGCCCCAGCAGCAGGGCGGCGAGCGTCACCGCCGAAGGACAGACGCCGTACGGAACGAAGTGATGCTCCGCAAGCCAGACGTCATCGAGCCCGGCCGTCTCCGCGATCTCCGCGGAACGGACCGCCCGATACAGTGCTTCCCCCTGTCCCTGGCCGGGGAATTGAGCGGCCAGGATGAAAGCCCCAACGCGCATCGCTCTCTGCCTCCTCGCAGCCGACGCGGCTTCCCCCCTTACCGGCACTAACGCCTGACACGTGCCAAAGGCACGGTCCGTACAGCGGAGTTTCCCGATCATCGCAGGAAAGGGCCGGGCCGCCACCGGGGGCGGTGGCGCCGCTACGCTGGTGACAGCCCGTGACCCCGCAGATCTCCCGAGGTGCCTTGTGTCTCCGCGTCGAAACCGCCAGCGCGGCGGTGCGAAGCCCGCCGAACACTCCGGCACGGGCGGCTACGGAACGTCCGGCTTCGGCTGGGAGAAGACCGAGGAGTGGCGCGGCGAGGACTGGGTCGTGCGGCAGGTCGGCGGCTCCGGGGCCGCCAAGCACTACCGCTGCCCCGGCTGTGACCAGGAGATCCCGCCCGGCGTCGGGCACATCGTGGCCTGGCCGCAGGGCGGCGACGTCGACGACCGTAGGCACTGGCACAAGGCGTGCTGGAACGCACGGGACCGCCGGAGCGCGCGGCTCCAGCGGTCCCGTAACGCGCCCAGGTACTGAGCGCTACACGTCGCGCTGCGACTGGGCGGCGAACGCTCCGCCCAGCACGAGCGCGGTCACCCCGGCGAGCACCCACAGCGGGGTCCAGCCCTGCGGGCCGGTGTCGGCGCCGAGGAACGGGTTGCCGTACAGCGTCGCCAGCGAGTTGGGCACGGAGTACTCGATCAGCGCCTGGCTCACCGACTTCAGGCTCTCCGAGCCGAGCATGAAGACCGCGAGCAGCATCGGCAGCAGCACCAGTCCGAGCATGGCGCTGATCGCGCCCGCCGAGTGCCGCAGCAGCGAGCCGACGGCCAGCGCCAGCAGGCCGAGCACCGAGACGTAGAGGCCGGCGCCCACGGTGGCGCGGAGCCACGCGTCGGCCGTCGGGTCGGGGCCGTTCACCATCCCGGCGGTGAGCACCGAGACGACGGCGGTGGCGAGCGTCGTGATCACGAAGGCCAGCACGAAGAAGACGATCGCCTTGGCCGCGAGCACCCGGGCCCGGCTGGGGCAGGCGGTCATGGTCGTGCGGATCATGCCCGTGCCGTACTCGGACGAGATCACCAGCACGCCGAGCGGGATGACGCACAGGGTGCCCAACAGGACGCCGAAGAAGGAGAATCCGAGCTTCGGGTCGACCTCCCGCTGCGAGCCCAGGGCCAGGGCCGTCAGCAGGCCGATGCCGACGATCAGCACGACCATCGCGCTCAGCGTCCAGATCGTCGAACGCACCGAGCGGATCTTCGTCCACTCGGAGGCCAGCGCGTGCCCGATGTGGGTGCTCCGCACCGGGATCGGCGAGACGTAACCGGGGTGACCGCCCTGCCAGTTGGCGCCGCCGTTCTGCGGTGCGCCCTGGGGGCCGCCGGGCGGGTTCCCCTGGGGGTTCCCCTGCGGGTTCCCCTGGGGCGCGTGGCCCTGCTGGGGGTGGCCCTGCGGGGGTACCGGGGGCTGCTGCTGGGGGGCCTGGGCCTGGAGCATCATCGTGCCCGGGTCCTTCGCCAGGCTGCCGCCGGCCGCGAGTGGCTGCGGCGCCGGGCCCTCGCCCCGAGCCTGCTGGGGTGCCTGCGCCTGGAGCATCATCGTGCCCGCCTCCTTCGCGGGCTGCTGCTGCGGCTGCGGCTGCTGCTGGGCCTGGAGCACCATCGTCCCGGCCTCACGGGCGGGCGCCGGCTGCTCGGGCGCCGGCTGCTGCGCCGGTGCGGCGGGCGGCATCGGGGGCGCGGGCGGCGTCTGTCCCTGCGCCGCGGGCTGGTCGTTCGGTCCGCGCTCAGGCTGTGCCTGCGGCTGCGGCTGCTGAGGGCTGGTCATCGGGCGTCCTCGTTGTGGGGCACGGTCGGGTCGGCGGGGGCGGCGGGCGGCATCGGCGCCGCGGGCTGCGGCTGCGGGGCCCCGTAGGGGTGGGGCGCCCCGTAGGGCTGTCCCTGGACGGGCGGCGGGTACCCCTGGCCGGGGGCCGCCCCCGGTGCCTGCGGGGCGTAGGGCCCCGGCTGGGCGTACGGGTGGGGCTGTCCCTGGACGGGGCCGCCGGGCATGCCCTGCTGTCCCTGGACGGGGCCACCGGGCATGCCCTGCTGTCCCTGGACGGGCGGGTAGCCCTGCGGTGCGCCGCCCTGGGGCGCGTACCCGGCGGGCTGCTGCTGGAGGCCGGCCCGCGGGTCGGCCGTCGAGCGGTAGTCCACGGCGCCCTGGGTGAGCCGCATGTACGCCTCTTCCAGGGACGCCTGGTGCGGCGACAGCTCCCACAGGCGGACGTCCGCCTCGTGCGCGAGGTCGCTGATCCGGGGGAGCGGCAGGCCGGTCACCCGCAGCGCGCCGTCCGGCTCAGGGGTGACCTGGCCGCCCGCCTCGCCGAGCGTCGCGGTCAGCTTCTCGCGCAGTTCGGGCGTGGTGTCGGGGGTGCGGACCCGGGCGAAATCGGCGGAGTTGGCGGAGATGAAGTCCTTGACCGCCATGTCCGCCATCAGCTGGCCGCGGCCGATCACTATCAAGTGCTCGGCGGTCAGCGCCATTTCGCTCATCAGGTGCGAGGAGACGAAGACGGTACGGCCCTCGGACGCCAGCTGCTTCATGAGGTTGCGCACCCACAGGATGCCCTCGGGGTCGAGGCCGTTGACCGGCTCGTCGAAGAGCAGCACCTGCGGGTCGCCGAGCAGCGCGGCGGCGATGCCGAGCCGCTGGCCCATGCCGAGCGAGAAGCCCTTGGAACGGCGCCCCGCGACGTCCTGGAGGCCCACCACGCCGAGCACTTCGTCGACCCTGCGGGCCGGGATGCCGGACAGCTGCGCGAGCGACAGCAGGTGCTGGCGTGCGCTGCGTCCGCCGTGCACGGCCTTGGCGTCGAGCAACGCGCCCACCTGGCGGGGAGCGTTGGGGAGTTCACGGAAGGGGCGGCCACCGATGGTGGCCCGTCCCGATGTGGGGGCGTCCAGGCCCAGAATCATGCGCATCGTGGTCGACTTGCCGGAGCCGTTCGGCCCCAGGAAGCCGGTCACGGTGCCCGGCCGTACCTGGAACGACAGGTTGTGCACGGCCGTCTTGGCGCCGTAGCGCTTCGTCAGGCCGACTGCCTCGATCATTCTCCGCCCCTCGCGAGATCGTCGGGGCAGAGGCGCCCTCGTACCCCCGTGCGGGTTAGGAGGCTATCGGTCCCTTGACGGTTCCCGCCAAAACAGGGAAGAGGCGGGCGTCACCCGGTGGTGTCCCGCCCGCGCCGCCCTCACGCGTCGCGCCGCTTCAGCAGGACGAATCCGCAGATCAGCGCGGCCACCGTCCAGGCCGCCATGATGCCGAGACCGCCCCACGGCCCGTACGGGACCTCGTCGCCCGTCGGGACCACCTGCATGATTCGCCGGCCCGCCTGGTCGGGCAGGTAGTGGCCGGCCTTCCGCGTCGCCGAGACGTTCCCGAGGATGTTGGAGATCAGGAAGAAGAACGGCATCAGGATGCCGAGCGAGAGCATCGGGGAGCGCAGCATCGTGGCGACGGCCATCGAGAACAGCGCGATCAGCGTCATGTAGAGCCCGCCGCCGATCACCGCGCGCAGCACCCCGGGATCGTCGATCCGCGCCGCGTGGCCGCCCAGCATCGCCTGCCCGGCGAAGAACGCGAGGAAGCTCGTGACCAGCCCGACGAGGAAGACCAGCGCGGTGGCCACCGCGAGCTTGCAGAACAGGAAGGTGGCACGCTGCGGTACGGCGGCCAGCGAACTGCGGATCATGCCGGTGCTGTACTCGTTGGAGACGACCAGCACCCCGAACACGATCATCGCGAGCTGGCCGAGGCCCATGCCGGCGAAGCTGATGTTGGTGGCGTCGAAGGCGATCCGGTCGCGCACCGGCATCGCGTCGAAGTCGCTCTTGGCGAGGGCGCAGATCAGCACGCCGATGCCGATGGTGACCACCACGGCGACACCCAGCGTCCACACCGTGGACCGCACCGACCGGATCTTGGTCCACTCCGAGCGCAGCACCTGCCCGACGACCGCCATCGTCAGCCCCCCTTCTTCCGCCAGCCGGCACCCCAGCCGCCGACCGGATCCGGAGCCGCGGCCGGAGCACCCGCCGGGCCGCCCACCGACCCGGCAGGCGGCTCGCCGTCATGTGCGTGGTACTCCACCGATTCCGCGGTGAGCTGCATGAACGCCTCTTCCAGAGAAGCCTGTTGGGGGCTCAGTTCGTGCAGCACGAGCTGATGGGCGGCGGCCAGTTCACCCAGCCGCTCGGCCGGCTCGCCGTCGACCTCCAGCGTGCCGCCGCCGGCCTGCACCGCGGTGATCCGCTCCGCGTGCAGCACGTCGAGCAGCCGCTCCTGATCCGGCGACCGCAGTCGCACGTAGGACCGTGAGTTCTCCCGGATGAACTGCGCCATCGACGTGTCGGCGAGCAGCCGGCCCTGGCCGATGACGACCAAGTGGTCGGCGGTCACCGCCATTTCGCTCATCAGGTGCGAGGAGACGAAGACGGTGCGGCCCTGCGCCGCGAGGTTCTTCATCGTGGTGCGGATCCAGCGGATGCCCTCGGGGTCGAGGCCGTTGACCGGCTCGTCGAAGAGCAGCACCTGCGGGTCGCCCAGCAGCGCGGCGGCGATGCCCAGCCGCTGGCCCATGCCGAGCGAGAAGCCCTTCGAGCGTTTCTTGGCCACCGTCGTCAGCCCGACGGTGTCCAGCACCTCGCCGACCCGGTGGCGCGGGATGCCGTTGCTCTGCGCCAGGCACAGCAGGTGGTTGAAGGCGCTGCGCCCGCCGTGCATCGCCTTGGCCTCCAGCAGCGCGCCGATGTACCGCAGCGGGTCCTTCAACTGGCGGTAGTGCCTGCCGTCGATGCGGACCGAGCCTGCCGTCGGGTTGTCCAGGTCGAGCATCATCCGCATGGTGGTGGACTTTCCCGCGCCGTTGGGCCCGAGGAAGCCCGTGACGATCCCGGGCCGCACCGCGAACGTCAGGTGATCCACCGCCACCTTGTCGCCGTAGTGCTTGGTCAGCCCCGCCAGCTCGATCATGTCTTGCACGCTAAGGGCGCCCGATGCCGCCCGCCACCGGACACGCCTGCGCCCCCGGCCACCGGAGAGGCGGCGCGGGGGCGCGTGGGGGACGGACGGACCGTCAGCGGGTCTGCTGGGCGGGGACGCCGCGGGTGGCGGACTCCTCGTCGCCCGGGGCGCCGGCGGCGGCCACGGCCGCACCGGTGAGCGTCGCCAGCATCTCGCGGACGTTGGTGAGCTGCGCGTTGATCGAGTCGCGGCGGTTGGTCAGCGCCGCCAGCTCGCGCTCCGATTCGCTGCGGATCCGGTCGGCCTTGGCGTTCGCGTCGGCCACGATGTCCTCGGCCTGGCGCTGCGCGGTCTCCACGGTCTGGCGGGCCCGGCGCTCGGCGTCCGTCCGCAGCTTCTCGGCCTCCAGGCGGAGCTGCTCGGCGCGGTGCTCGATCTCCGCGAGCCGCTTCTCGGCCTTGGCCTGACGCGAGGCCAGGTCACGCTCGGACTGCTCGCGGCGCTTGGCGAGGTTGGTCTCGAAGTCGGCCGCCGCCTGCGCGGCCTTGGCGCGGGTCTCCTCGAAGAGGGAGTCCGCCTCCTCACGCTTGGACTGCGCGTCCTTCTGCGCATCGGCACGCAGCGTGGACGCCTCGCCCTTGGCCTTCTCGACGATCCGGGCGCCCTCGTCCTCGGCCTTCGCCTTCCGCTCGGCAGCGAACTGCTCGGCGTCGTTACGGACCTGCTGGGCGGCCGACTCGGCCAGCTCGCGGTGCTGCTCGGCGGCCCGCCTGGCCTCCTCGCGCAGGTCCTTGGCCTCCTCCTCGGCGAGACGGAGGATCTTCTCCACGCGCGCACCGAGGCCCGCGTAGGACGGCTCGGCGTCATTGACCTGGGCCTGGGCGTTCTGCGTTTCGAGGTGCAGCTCCTCGATCCGCTTTTCCAGCGAGGTGATACGGGACAGCGCGCCGTCGCGGTCCGCGACGAGCTTCGTAATGCGGTCATCCACCTGACCGCGGTCGTACCCACGCCGCACGAGCTCGAAGCCGAAGGGGGAGGAAGTGTCGCTCATGGGGTTCCTGTCGAAAGAGACCGGTGAGGTGATAAGGAGAATCCTAGGGGCCCAAACGGCGTGTCATCGAGTCAATGACCGTTTGAAGTGGAGAATGACCCCTCATTTGAGTGGCTACCCCTCAGACTGCTTGCCACTCGAACGAGTTGCACCCGCTCCCGCGGCGGTCTTGGATCCCGCGGTCTTGCCGTCCGCTGCACCTGGCGCCTCGAACGACTCCAGCGCTTCCAAGACATCCTGGACGCGGGAGATTTCGGTGTTGATGTCCGCGCGGCGGCGTACCAGGACCTCCAGCTCGTGCTGGCCGTCCGCCACGATCCGGGCGGCCTCCGCCTCGGCCTCGGTGCGCATCCGCTCCGCGTCGCGCACCGCCTCGGCCTTCTTGTTCTCGGCCTCCTTGATCAGGCCCTCGGCCTTCTTCACCGCCGAGATCCGGACCTTGCTCGCCTCGCTGTTCGCGTCCGACACCAGCTGCTCGGCCTTCTCCTCGGCCTCCACCTGCTGGGTGGTGGCCTGCGCGATGAGCTTGTCGACGCGTTCGCCGGCGTTCTTCATCGTCTCCGCGGACTCGCGGCGGGCCCGCTCGTGCAGCTCCTCGACCTCGGACTCGATCCGCACCCGCAGCTCCTCGGCGCGCTCCCGGATCGCCGTGGCGTCCCCGCGCGCCTCGCTGAGCAGGGTGTCCGCGTCCGTACGGGCCTTCTCCACCCGGGAGTTGCCGTCCGCCGTCGCTTCCGTGACGATCCGGTCGGCCTCCGTACGGGCCGCCCCGACCATCGTGTCGGCCTGCTCCTCGGCCGCAGCGGCGGCCCGCAGCGCCTCCTCCTGGGCCTTCGCGACCAGCTGGTCGGCCTGCTCCGCCGCGTCGCCACGGCGCTTGGCCGCGTCCTTGCGGGCCTCGTCCAGCAGCCGCTCGGCCTCCTGCTCGGTCTCCGCGCGCAGCCGCTCGGCCGCCGCCTCGGCGTCCTTCTCGACCTTGGCCGATTCGCTGCGGGTGCGGTTGGCGTGCTCCTGGGCCGCGGTGACCGTCTCGGCCGCTTCGGCCCGCAGCCGGTCCGCCTCGGCCGTCGCCGTGGCGATCATCCGGTCGGCCTGCTCGCGTGCGTCGGCGCGGGTACGGTCGGCGTCCCGCTCCGCCTCAGCGCCGGTCTCCGCCGCCTCGGTGCGCAGCCGTTCGGCCTCGGTGGTGGCCTCGGACACCAGCTGGTCGGCCTGCTCGGCGGCGTCCGACCGGGTCTTGTTGGCCGCCTTGCGTGCCTCGTCGCCGGTCGACTCGGCGTCCGCCCGCGCGCTCTCCAGTGCCTGGGCCGCCTCGGCCCGCAGCCGCTCGGCCTCGGTGGTGGCCTCGGCCAGGCGCGCCTGCGCCTGCTCCTTGCCCGCCGTCCGCAGCTGCTCGGCGGCCTCCTGGGCCTCCTTGACCGTACGGTCGGCGTCGTCCTGCGCCGAAGACGTCAGCTCGGTCGCCTCGGTGACGATCCGTTCGGCTTCCGTACGGGCCTCGGCGATCAGCCGGTCGGCCTGCCCGGCCGCGTCCGACCGCATCCGGTTGGCGTCGTCCCGTGCCTCCGCCCGTGCCCGCGCCGCGTCCTGCTCGCCGGCCGCCAGCGCGTCCGACGCGTCGGTCCGCAGCTGCTGGGCCTTGGCGGTGGCGTCCGCGACCAGCTTCTCGGCCTGCGCGGTCGCCTCGGCGATCAGCCGGTCCGCCTGCTCGGCCGCTTCGGTCCGCGCGGTGTGTGCGTCCCGGCGCGCCTCGTCGAGCGCGTCCGTGGCCTCCGCGCGCAGCCGCTCGGCCTCCTCGATGGCCTCCGCGACGGTCCGCTCCGCGAGGGCCTTGGCGGCGTCCGACGCCTCCTGCGCGTCCCGCCGCACCCGTGCCGCGTCCTCCGAAGCGCGCTCGCGCTCCTCGTACGCGTCCGTACGGACCCGGTCGGCCTCTTCCTGCGCCTCGGTCCTCGTCCGCTCCGCCGCGTGCTCGGCCGCCGACCGCAGCCCGGCGATCTCCTCGTCGGCCTGCTCGTGGAGCCCGGCGACCGCGTCCCGCACCTGCTGGGCCGTGGTCTCCGCGGTGGCCACCAGCTCGGCGGCCCGCCGGTCCGCCTCCTCGACCAGCCGCTCCGCCTCGGCCTGCGCCTCGCTGACCCGGGTACGGGCCGACGCCAGCAGCTCCTCGCTCTGCTCGCGGGCCGCGGTGCGCTCCTGGTGCGCCTCCTCGCGGGCCTCGCCCAGCTGCTGCTCGGCCTCCTTGCGGCGCCGCGCGGCCTCCTCCTGGGCGGCGGACAGCGCCTGCGCCGCCTCGCTCCCGGCCCGCTCGGCCGCGGCTGCGGCCTCCGCCCTGACCCGGTCGGCGCTCTCCTGCGCCTCCGTCTTCAGCCGCTCCGCCTCCGCCGTGGCCTCGGCGCGCAGCCGTTCCGCGACGGACTCGCCCTCGGTACGGGCCGCCGACGCGTCCGACGCGGCCTCCGCGCGCAGCCGCTCGGCCTCGTCCTCGGCCTGCTGCTGGAGGTTCCGGCGCCGCTCGGCGGCCTCCGCCTTGAGCCGGGCGGCCTCCTCCTGCGTCTCGCGGCGCAGCCGCTCCGCCTCCGTGCGCGCCTCGCGCAGCGACTCCTCGGCTGCGGCGACCTTCTCCTCGGCGTCGGTCCGCAGCCGGTCCAGCTCGGCCTGCGCCTCTTCCCGGCGCTCATCGGCGGCCTGCTCGGCCTCGGCGCGCAGCCGCGCCGCGGACTCCTCCGCCTCGGTGGTGACCAGCTCGGCGGCCTGGGCGCCCTCGGTGAGCAGCTCCTCGGCCTCCGCGCGGGCCTTCTCCAGCGCCTCCTCGGCCTGCTTGCGCAGGGCGGTGGCCCGCTCGATGGCCTCGGTGCGTACCCGCTCGCTCTCCGCGCCGGCCCCGGCGCGGGTCTCGTCGGCGTCCGACTTCGCCTTGGTCAGCAGCTCCTCGGCGGAACCTGCCGCCTCCTCGATCTGCTGGACGGCCTCGCGCCGCGCCTCGCTGCGGATCCGCTCGCCCTCGGCGACGGCCTCGGCGCGCAGTTGCTCCGCCTCGCCGCGCAGCCGCCGTGCCTCCTCCTGGAGTTCGGCGGTCTTGGCGCGGTACTCCTTGGTGTCGTCCTTCGCCGCGCCCTTGAGTTGCTCGGCGGTGTCATGGGCCTGCTCGCGCAGCCGGTCGGCCTCCGACTCGGCCTCGCTGCGCAGCCGTTCGGCCTCTTCGGCCGCGGCCTTGGTGGTGGCCTTGGCGTCGTCGGACGCCTTGGTCAGCACCTCCTCTGCGGTCCGAGCGGCCTTCGCCAGCTGCGCCGCCGAGTCCTCGGCCGCCTGGGAACGCGCGGCCTCCCGCGCCTCGGTGACCAGCCGCTCGGCTTCCGTGCCCGCGTCCGCCCGCAGTTGCTCGGCCTCGGCCTTGAGCGCCTCGGCCTCCTTGGTGGCCTCGGCGACCAGCCGGGCGATCTCCGCCTTGGCGGTGCGGGTGCGCTGCTCGTTCTCGGACTCGGTGGCGGACAGCCGCTTGGTGGCGCTCTGCTGCGCGTCCTCCACCAGCTTCTCGGCCTCGGCGCGCGCCTCGCGCAGCGCGGTGTCGGCCTCCTGGATGCGCGCCTCGGCGGTACGCGTCAGCTCGGCGGCCTGCTTGCGGGCCTCTTCCGACTCGCTGCCGACGGTCGAACGCAGCTGCTCCGCCTGGTCGGTGGCCTCCTGGGCCTGGGAGGACGCGGCGTTCAGCAGCCGCTCGGCGTCCGCGCGCGCCCGGCGCAGGAGGTTCTCCGCCTCGGCGCGGGCCTCTTCGGCCTCGGTGCCCAGGCGTTCACGGGCCCGCTCGGCGAGCCGGTGCGCCTCGGCGCGCGCCGCCGCCAGCGCCTGCTCGGCCTCGGCCCGCGACTCGTCCATCAGCCGGCGGGACTGGGCCTCGGTGCGGGCCCGCAACTGCTCGGCCCACGCGACGTTTTCGTTGACGTGCGACTCGACGGTCTGCCGGCGCTCGTTGAGTTCCTCGTCGAGCCGCTGCCGGCGGGACACCGCCTCGGCGTGCAGCTCGGCCTCCAGACGGGCCTGCTGCTCGGCCTGCTCCTGGAGCAGCCGCTGGGTCTGCGCGCGGGCCTCGCGCAGCTCGCGCTCGGAGTCGGCGCGCAGCTGGTCGGCCTGGATCTGTGCGTTGCGCAGCAGTTGCTCGGCCTGGTGACTGACGTTGTCGTAGGCAGGGCGGGCCGCGAGGTTGCGGCGCGCCTCGTGGAGCTTGGCGCGCAGCACCTCGACCTGGTACCCGAGATCGTCGGCGTGCTGGACGGCCTTGTCCCGCTCGGTCTTCAGCCGTTCCATCTCGGCTTCGAACTGCGAGAGGTGGTCGGCCTCAGCCCACTCACGTTCGTGGCGCTCGTTGCCCCGCACTGCGCGGTCCCATCCGTCCCCTGGTCATGGTGGCGGCCGTCCCCGGACGTACAGGCGATCGTCCCGTACACGTCACGTCGTACGGACCTACGCCCCCCGGAGCTGACCCTTCCGAAGAAATGGTGTCAGATCATCGGCGGAGTATGGACCGAGCCCCATCCCCAGAAGGCTCCCGCACGCGATGCGAGCACCTCTTACCCCGGCCGAAGCAGCACTCTACCGGCCGAGGAAGGTGAAGGTCAGTGGTCCGTCGCGGAGGAAGACGCGGCGGTGACCAGTTCGGTCAGCACGCCGTGGCAGTCCTTGGGGTGCAGGAAGGTGATCCGGGAGCCCATCGAGCCCTTCCGCGGCTCGTCGTACAGCACCCGGACGCCCTTGTCGCGGATGTCCGCGGCGTCGGCGTCCACGTCCGCGGTGCCGAACGCGATGTGGTGCACACCCTCGCCGTTCTTGGCGAGCCACTTGCCGACCGCGGAGTCCTCGCGGATGGGTTCGAGCAGCTGGAGGTAGGAGGCGCCGCCGTCCGACGTTTCGTTGATCTTGAGCATCGCTTCCCGGACACCCTGCTCTTCGTTGACCTCGGAATGGAACACCTCGAAGCCGTAGGTGGCACGGTAGAACTCGACGGTCCTGTCCAGGTCGAAACAGGCGATCCCGATGTGGTCGATTCGCGTCAGCATGCCTCCAGTGCACCGCCCGCACGGCCGGTTACGCAACGTGCGCGCGATCACACCCACTTGCCGGTGACCCGGCGCGTACCCCTCAGTACATTGACGGGAACCCTCGTTAACTTCCCTGCAAAGGAAGGCCGCACCGCATGTCTGCATCGAACGGCACGAACGGCACCACCTCAGTGATCGTGGCGGGTGCGCGCACCCCCATGGGCCGGCTGCTCGGCTCCCTGCGTTCCTTCTCCGGCGCCGACCTCGGCGGGGTGGCCATCAAGGCGGCGCTGGACCGCGCGGGCATCGGCGGCGACCAGGTGGACTACGTGATCATGGGGCAGGTCCTCCAGGCAGGCGCCGGGCAGATCCCGGCCCGCCAGGCGGCCGTCAAGGCCGGCATCCCCATGAGCGTCCCCGCGCTGACCGTCAACAAGGTCTGCCTCTCCGGTCTGGACGCCATCGCCCTGGCCGACCAGCTGATCCGCGCCGGCGAGTTCGACGTCGTGGTGGCCGGCGGCCAGGAGTCGATGACCAACGCCCCGCATCTGCTGCCGAAGTCCCGCGAGGGCTACAAGTACGGCGCGGTGCAGATGCTCGACGCGATGGCCCACGACGGCCTGACCGACGCGTACGAAGGCGTCGCGATGGGGGAGTCGACCGAAAAGCACAACACGCGCCTGGGCATCGCGCGCCCCGAGCAGGACGAGATCGCCGCGCGCTCCCACCAGCGGGCCGCGGCTGCCCAGAAGAACGGGCTCTTCGAGGCCGAGATCACCCCGGTCGAGATCCCGCAGCGCAAGGGCGAACCGGTGGTTTTCAGCCAGGACGAAGGGATCCGCGGCGAGACCACCACCGAGTCGCTCGGCAAGCTGCGCCCGGCCTTCGCCAAGGACGGCACGATCACCGCCGGCACCTCGTCGCAGATCTCCGACGGTGCCGCCGCCGTCGTCGTGATGAGCAAGGCCAAGGCCGAGGCGCTCGGCCTGGAGTGGATCGCCGAGATCGGCGCGCACGGCAACGTCGCGGGCCCGGACAACTCCCTCCAGTCCCAGCCGTCCAACGCGATCAGGCACGCGCTCGGCAAGGACGGCCTGACCGTCGACGATCTTGACCTGATCGAGATCAACGAGGCGTTCGCCGCGGTCGCCGTGCAGTCGGTGAAGGACCTCGGAGTTTCCCTCGAAAAGGTGAATGTGAACGGTGGTGCCATCGCTCTCGGCCACCCGATCGGCATGTCGGGCGCCCGCATCGTGCTGCACCTCGCGCTGGAGCTGAAGCGCCGCGGCGGCGGCACCGGCGCGGCGGCGCTGTGCGGCGGCGGCGGCCAGGGCGACGCCCTGATCATCCGCGTCCCGGGCAAGTGAGCGGCACCGGGCGGGCCGGATAGACGAGCGCGAACGAGCGAGCTGAAGGAGCCGAGCAGCGATGGTGGACGTCCCGCAGCTGGTGGAGCAGGCACGGCAGGGCCGGCCGAGGGCGGTGGCCCGGCTGATCTCCCTCGTCGAGGGGGCGTCGCCGCAGCTCCGTGAAGTGATGGCGGCGCTGGCACCGCTCACCGGCGGCGCCTACGTCGTCGGGCTGACGGGCTCACCCGGTGTCGGGAAGTCCACCACCACATCGGCCCTGGTGACCGCCTACCGCAAGGCCGGCAAACGGGTCGGGGTGCTGGCCGTCGACCCGTCCTCGCCGTTCTCCGGCGGCGCGCTGCTCGGCGACCGGATCCGGATGAGCGAGCACGCGTCCGACCCCGGCGTCTACATCCGCTCGATGGCCACCCGCGGCCACCTGGGCGGCCTCGCCTGGGCCGCGCCCCAGGCGATCCGGGTGCTGGACGCGGCCGGCTGCGACGTGGTGCTGGTCGAGACGGTCGGCGTCGGCCAGTCCGAGGTCGAGATCGCCTCGCAGGCCGACACCAGCGTGGTCCTGCTGGCCCCGGGCATGGGCGACGGCATCCAGGCGGCGAAGGCCGGAATCCTGGAGATCGGCGACGTCTACGTCGTCAACAAGGCGGACCGGGACGGCGCCGACGCCACCGCCAGGGAGCTGAACCACATGCTGGGGCTCGGCGCCTCGCGGGCGGCCGGCGACTGGCGCCCGCCGATCGTGAAGACCGTCGCGTCCCGGGCCGAGGGGGTCGACGAGGTCGTCGAGGCGCTGGAGAAGCACCGGGCGTGGAGCGAGGAGCACGGGGTCCTGGCGCAGCGGCGGCGGTCCCGGGCGGCGCACGAGGTCGAGACGATCGCCGTCACGGCGCTGCGCGAGCGGATCGGGGACCTGAGCGGCGACCGGCGTCTGGAGGCGCTGGCGGAGCGGATCGTGGCCGGCGAGACGGACCCCTACCGGGCGGCGGACGAACTGGTCGAGGGGCTGACCACGGGCTGATCCGCGGGCTGATCCGCGACGGCGGACGGCCACCGCCCGGTCCGCCCACGACCGACGAGGCGAACCCCGGGGCCCACACCCGGGGTTCGCCTCTCGCGTTCCGGCCGCTTCAGGTTCGGGGCCCGAAGCGGCCGGGCCGGCCGGAGTCCGTTCGGTGACGGCCGGCCGGGAGTCGGGTCAGTCGTCCTGGCCGTCGTTGTCGTCGTCGTCCGCGTCGTGCGCGGGCGCGACGGTCAGCGCGCCGGACTGCGGGTCGATCAGGAGCTTGTGCTCCTTGCCGTCCTTGGTGACGGTCTCGACCTCCCAGACGGCCTTCGCGCGGTGGTCGTCGTCCAGGTCCACGGACGTCACGGTGCCGTGGTCCTCGGCGGCGGCACGGGCGGCACCGGCCGCGTCCGTCGTCGCGCCCTTCAGCTGGCGCCTGACCTCGCCCTGGCCGTGGTCGTCGTCGTCCTCGTGGTCGATGTGCCGGCCCAGCACCCGGGCGTTGCCCGCGTCGAGGGTCAGCTCGTGCCACTTGCCGTCGTTGCCGAGCAGGTCCACGTCCCAGACCAGGCCGGGACGGTCGGCGTCCAGGTCGAGGCCGGTCACCGTGCCGGGGACGGCCTTCAGCGCGGCGGCTGCCGCCTGCGGGGCGCTCACCTTGGCGGCGGCGGCCTCGCGGACGTCCTCCTGGCCGTCCTCGTCGTGGTCCTGCATCGGGATGCTGGAGCGGCCGTCGGCGGCCCGGGTCTGCGAGCCGACGGCCCCCGTGCCGCCGGCCGTCGCCGCGAGCTGCGCCGAGGTCTGCGCCCCGGACTGCGGGCTGCCAGGTCCTTCGGAACCGTTGACGGCGACGGCGGTCGCGGTGCCTCCGGCGATGAGGGCGGCAGCGGCGGCGGTGGCGATGAGGATGTGGCGCTTCATGGTGTGTTCTCCCCTGTGTTCGGCAGTGACCACACAGTGGCTGAACGAAGCTGAAGCCAAGCTGAAGGTCCCTGAAGAACGCTTCAGGAACGGGGTGGCAAGCTGGGGCGCATGCTGCCACCGGTCACCTCCTACCGCCCCGCGGGCGCCGCGCGCCGCCCCTCCCGCCTGCTGATCGTGGAGGACGAGAAGCGGCTCGCGCTGTCGCTGGCCAAGGGGCTGATGGCCGAGGGATACGCGGTGGACGTCGTCCACGACGGCCTCGAAGGGCTCCAGCGCGCGAGCGAGGGCGGCCACGACCTGATCGTCCTGGACATCATGCTGCCGGGCCTGAACGGCTACCGCGTGTGCGCGGCGCTGCGGGCCGCGGGCAACGACGTGCCGGTCCTGATGCTGACCGCCAAGGACGGCGAGTACGACGAGGCCGAGGGCCTCGACACCGGCGCCGACGACTACCTGACCAAGCCCTTCTCGTACGTGGTGCTGGTCGCCCGGGTCAAGGCGCTGCTGCGGCGGCGCGGGCAGAGCGCGCCTCCGGTGCTGCGGGTCGGCGCGCTCAGCATCGACCAGGGATCGCACAAGGTGACGCTGGACGGCGCCGAAGTGTCCCTGACGGCCAAGGAGTTCGCCGTACTCGAACAGCTCGCGCTGCGGGCGGGCGAGGTGGTCTCCAAGCCGGAAATCCTGGAGCACGTCTGGGACTTCGCCTACGAGGGCGACCTGAACATCATCGAGGTGTACGTGAGCGCGCTGCGCCGCAAGCTCGGCGCCGGGTACATCGTCACGGTGCGCGGCGCGGGATACCGGCTGGTGACCGGTGCGTAGCCGGCTGGGATCCGTACGCGCCAAGGCGACGGCCGGCGCGACGCTGGTGGTGGCGCTGGCGCTGGTCGCGGCCGGAGTGGCGCTGCTGCTGGTGCTGCGCGGCAATCTGCACGACCAGGCGGGCCTGGAGGCCGAGGTCGCGGCGCGCGGCGTCGCGGAGCGGATCGCCACCGGGTCCGTGGACGGCGATCTCGATCTGCCGGACGGGGACGAGCACCCGGTGGTGGTGACCGACGAGGACGGCCGGGTACTCGCGGTCGGCGACGACGTGCGGGCGGTCGACGGGAAACGGATCGCGAAGCCGGGCCACGGTGCGGGCGGCGCGGCGGCACACGCGTCAGGGGACGAGGACGACGCGGACGACGACGAGGACGCCGACGGGCCGAAGCCGGGCGAGGTCGACGACGACGTGGACTTCCGGGACGGCACGGCGACCGTGGGCGACCGGACCGAGGGCTACCGCTTCGCCTCGGTGGAGGCCAAGGACACCGGGGGCCGCAAGGTCACCGTGCGGGCCGGTTCGGCGCTCACCCCCGAACAGGACGCCGTGGGCACGGTGCGCAGCGCGATGCTCATCGGGCTGCCCCTGCTGCTCCTGGTCGTGGCGGGGGTGACCTGGCTGGTCACCCGGCGGGCGCTGCGGCCGGTCGAGGGGATCCGCGGCGAGATGGCCGCGATCACCGCCAGTACGGACCTCAGCAGGCGGGTGCCGGTGCCCGCGGCGCAGGACGAGATCGGGCGGCTGGCGCGGACCACCAACGAGACGCTGGCGGCGCTGGAGGCGTCGGTGGATCGCCAGCGGCGGTTCGTCGCCGACGCCTCCCACGAGCTGCGCAGCCCGATCGCCAGCCTCCGTACACAGCTCGAAGTGGGTGTCGCGCACCCGGAGTTGCTGGACGTACCGGGCGCGGTCGAGGACACCGTGCGGCTCCAGCACCTGGCGGCCGACCTGCTGCTGCTCGCGCGGCTCGACGCGGGCGAGAAGCCGACCGGATCCCGGGTGGACCTGGCCGCGCTGGTGCGGGAGGACACCTCGCAGCGGGTGAACGACCGGATCCCGGTGCGGGTCGGGCGGCTGGACGGCGCGGAAGTGTCCGGCTCGCGCGGCCAGTTGGGGCGGGTGCTCGGCAACCTGCTGGACAACGCGCAGCGGCACGCCGCCGCCTCGGTGCGGGCGGAGGTGGTCCGCGAGGGGGAGTGGGTGACGCTGCGGGTCGACGACGACGGGCCCGGCGTGCCGGAGGCCGAACGCGAGCGGATCTTCGAGCGGTTCGTACGGCTCGACGACGCGCGGGCGCGGGACGACGGCGGCGCCGGACTCGGCCTGGCCATCGCCCGGGACGTGGCGGTGCGGCACGGCGGTTCGCTGGCCGTGCGCGAGGGCTCGGTCTTCGAGCTGCGGCTGCCGGTGGCCCGCTGAGCACGGTGCCGCGGCCCGGCGGGCGGGCCGCGGCGGACGGTCAGAGGCTGCCGCGGTGCTCCCGCAGATGCTCGGCGACCGGTGTGAGCGAGGCGCGGAGCGCGGCGAGATCCTCCGGCGTGAAGAGGTCGATGAAGTGCTTGCGCACCGACTCGACGTGGTGCGGGGCGACCCGGCGCATGGTGTCCCAGCCCTCGTCGGTCAGTACGGCGTAGAGCCCTCGGCGGTCGGACTCGCAGCTTTCGCGGCGGACGAGACCGGCGTTCTCCATGCGCGTGATCTGGTGCGAGAGACGGCTCTTGGACTGCAGGGTGCTGGTCGCGAGGTCGCTCATCCGCAGCCGTCGGTCCTCGGCCTCGGAGAGGTTGACCAGGATCTCGTAGTCGTTGTTGGTCAGGCCGAACGGCTGGAGATCGCGTTCCAGCTGGTGCATCAGCAGCCTGCTGACGTCCAGATGAGTGCGCCAGGCACGCTGCTCCTGGTCGGTCAGCCAGGGGGTGTCGCTGTCGGTCGTCATGGAGGAATTCTACCCGTAAAAGTTGAATAGTGAATTAGTCGGCAGGGGCTGTCATGGGGAGAGGGAAAGGATTCGGACGGCACGGCGGATGCCGGTCCCGGTCCGGCAGGGATCCCGGCTCGGCGTTGGTCAGGCGTTCGAGCCGACCGTGCGCAGACTACCGCTCACAGCCCGAAGCGACGTGAGAGGCCACCGAGGTTGCCGGGCAACTGCGGCACATGTGAGCCACTTTGCCCGCCGGGGTTTCCCCCGCCGGGAACCCCCGGCTCCGCCGGCACCTCACCCGTCGCCAGCTCCGGCATGAGCTGCTCCGTCGACTGGAGCAGCACCGTGCCCGCCCCCACGAACTCGAATTGGTGCTCCTCTCCCGAGGCGCCCCCGATGCCGGTGCGCGCCCGCAACTCGCCCAGGAATCCCCGCAGGTACCGGTGGTCGTAGTGGTGGCACGGGGAGGGGCAGTCCGCCCAGCCGACCAGGGCCTGCGGATCCACCCGGATGGGTGGCTCGGCGAAGACCACGGGACCGTTGGACGCGGCCACGAACGTGCCCGTGCCGATGAGGGTGAGGAAGCCCGGGATGATCGACTGCTTCAGCGACAGAGATGGCTGAAACGCGAGCAGATTGCCGGAGCGAATCGTGAGGTTGCCCTCGTCGAGATCGTAGGAATTCACGTCGAAGGCCCGGTCGGCGAGGAGCATCTTGCCCTGGCCCTCGGCCACCACCCAGTCCGCTGCGTGCAACGGCGAATGGAAACTCGTGGAGATGAGCCGGTCCAGGCGACCGTGCCCGATGCCGTGGAACTCGATCCGCCCGTAGTAGGCGATCATCTTCCCCTTCTGCAGGAACCACTGGCCCTGCAGATCCACGCTGAAGGAGTACGGGTTGACGTTGTCGTTGCCCGGGAGCGTGTGGACGTCGTGGATGACGGGACCGGTCACAGTTTTTCCTCCGACGCCTGTACGTACACGGTGCCCTGGCCCGACAGCTCCAGTTGGAAGGCTTCGCCGGAGCCGCGGCCGACCATCTCGCGCCAACCGAGGGCGGTGGACAGCTTGTTGCGTACCTCGCCGCGGTGGGCGACGTACGCCTGCGGGTCGACGTGGACCGGGCGCTGCGGGGTGATCGGCAGCTCGATGACGCCGCCGTGGGCCATCACCGCGGCCGAGCCGTGGCCCTTGAGGGTGGTGGTGAACAGGCCCTGGCCGGTGACCTGGCCGCGGACCATGCCCATCACCCCGCCCTGCGAGCCCATGAACATCGTGCCCTGCTGGAGGGTGCCGTCGAAGGCCAGCAGCCGGTCGGCCTCGACGTACAGGGTCTCGCCCGCCAGGTCGATGACCTGGACGTGATGCCCGCCGTGGCCGAACATCACCGAGCCGCTGCCCTCCACGGTCATCAGGGGCGTCGCCTCGTTGGCGATCCGGCGGCCGATCATGGAGCCGATGCCGCCCTGGCCGCCCTGGATGTTGGGGGTGAAGGAGACCTCGCCGCGGTAGGCGAGCATCGCGCCGCGCTGGCTGAACAGCCGCTCGCCCGGCCCGATCCTGGCCTCCACCATGCGGGAGTTGAGCACCGTGAACGGCATCAGAGCTCACCGCCGACGGTGTTGCGCTCGCTGGGCTGTACGTACACCAGGCCCTCGCCCTCGAAACGGATCTGGAACGCCTCGCCCGAGCCCTCGCCCATGAACGTGCGGAAGTTCACCCCGGACTGGAAGTGCTGCTTGAGATTGCCGGTGTGCGCGATGTACGCGCCGGGGTCGACCTGGAGCGGGTACTCCTTGGTGACCCGCAGCACCACCGCGGGCCCGTGGGAGGTGAGCGCGGCCTGGCCGGTGCCCTCGACGGTGGTGGTGAACAGGCCGTTGCCCTGCGAGGCGCCGCGCAGGCCGGTGAACGTCGTCCCGGTGCGCAGCGCGGCGTCCGTGCACAGCAGGTTGCTCGCCTCGACGAACAGCTTCTCGCCGTGCAGCTGCACGAGGTTGATCTCGCTCGCGCGGTCCGCGAAATAGCAGGTGCCCTGTCCCTTCACCTCCATCACGGCCATCTGTTCGCCGGTCAGGCGCCGGGTGACCATGCCCCGCAGCCCGTCACCGCCGCCCGTCATCTTCTTGAACGACATCTGACCGTCGTACGCGACCATCGCGCCGTTCTTCGCCTTGACGGCATCGCCCGTCATATCGACGGCGAGCACCTTGCTCCCCTGGAGCCGAAACTGAGCCACGCCTGTGACCGTAGTCGGCGAAGGGCCCGCCGCGGGAGGCCCACCGCCCCTGATCCGTCCCGGACCGCACCCCGACCCGCCCCCGACGCGGTGATCGCGGAGGCGGCTGTAACAATGGACTACAGCTTGTGAACTCTTGCACAAGCTGTGCTGACTCCCCCCTGCCACCCGAACGAGGTTCCCGTGGACATCAAGACCGCAGCCGCCCTGCACCGGCTCCGCCTGGTCTCCGCCCCCGAGGCGATTTCCTTCCTGCTCCTGCTGTGCTGCTCGGTGCTCAAGCGCACCACCAGCTTCGACGGTGTCATGGTCATGGGCATGGTGCACGGCGTGCTGTTCGTCCTGTACGTCGTCTTCTGGCTCGACGCCTGGAACCGCACCAAGTGGAACCTGAAGACCGCCGCCCTCTACTTCATCCTCTCCGTGCTGCCCACCGGCGGTTTCTTCGCCGAGCGCAAGCTCAAGCGGGAGGCCGAGAGCTCGGTCATCGCCGCCCGCGCCCGCAGGGAAGGCACGGTCAACGCATGATCGTCGCCTTTTCGGTGAGTCCGCTGGGTGTCGGCGAGGACGTCGGGGAATACGTGGCCGACGCCGTGCGGGTCGTCCGCGCATCCGGCCTGCCGCACCGCACCGACGCCATGTTCACCTCCATCGAGGGCGAGTGGGACGAGGTGATGGACGTCGTCAAGCGCGCGGTGGCCGCCGTCGAGGCGCGCGCCGGGCGGGTCTCGCTCGTCCTGAAGGCCGACATCAGGCCCGGGGTGACCGACGGTCTGACGTCCAAGGTGGAGACCGTGGAGCGGTATCTCGCCGCGGGGGAGTCCGCGGACGGATCCACGACCTGACCACAGGGCCCGGCGCCGTCCGCGCGCCGGGCGCGATGCCGTCCCTGCCCGGATTCCGAGACGTGGCTGACCGCCATATGACCGCCGGGTAGGGTCGGCTGCGTGTCGAAGCCGCTCAGTCTTGCCTTTGATCCCATCGCCCGCGCCGACGAGTTGTGGCAGCAGCGCTGGGGCGCAGTGCCGTCGATGGCCGCGATCACCTCGGTCATGCGGGCCCACCAGATCCTGCTGTCCGAAGTGGACGCGGTGGTCAAGCCGTACGGGCTGACGTTCGCGCGCTACGAGGCGCTGGTGCTGCTCACCTTCTCGAAGGCCGGCGAGCTGCCGATGTCGAAGATCGGCGAGCGGCTGATGGTGCACCCGACCTCGGTGACGAACACCGTCGACCGGCTGGTGCGGTCCGGCCTGGTGGCCAAGCGGCCGAACCCGAACGACGGCCGTGGCACCCTCGCGTCCATCACCGAAAAGGGGCGCGAGGTGTGCGACGCGGCCACCCGCGACCTGATGGCGATGGACTTCGGGCTGGGCGCGTACGACGCCGAGGAGTGCGGGGAGATCTTCGCGATGCTCCGGCCGCTGCGGGTGGCCGCCGGGGACTTCGACGAGGGCTGAGCCCGTCGTCGGCCACACGGCGGGGGCGGCGAAGATCGCCCCGGAACATGCGGTTACGCTCGGGGGCATGAAGCGAAGCGTCGTGTCCCGCTACCGGGTGATGGCCTACGTCACCGCCGTCATGCTCCTCATCCTGTGCGCCTGCATGGTGGCCAAGTACGGCTTCGACACGGGCAAGGATCTGACCCTCGTCGTCTCCCAGATCCACGGCGTGCTCTACATCATCTACCTCGTTTTCGCCTTCGACCTGGGCTCCAAGGCGAAGTGGAAGTTCGGCAAGCTGCTGTGGGTGCTGATCGCCGGCACCATCCCGACCGCCGCGTTCTTCGTCGAGCGCAAGGTCGTCCGCGAGGTCGAGCCGCTGCTCGCCGACGCCGCCCCGCAGCCGGTCAAGGTCTGACGCAGCCACCCCCGCCACGCGCCCTTCCCCTCCCGGGGGCGGGCGCGTTCGTGCTGTTCAGGGGCGGTTCTGCGGCCCTCCTGGTGGTCGAGGGCGGCGACATCCCCTCACGGCGTCACCTCCAGCCATCGACAATTACTAGGACGTCCTAGTAAATTCGTGGGTATGGACGCCGACGCGATCGAAGAAGGCCGCCGTCGCTGGCAGGCCCGGTACGACTCCGCCCGCACGCGCGACGCGGACTTCAGCACGCTCTCGGGCGATCCGGTGGAGCCGGTCTACGGGCCGCGCCCCGGGGACACCGTCGACGGCTTCGAGCGGATCGGGTGGCCGGGCGAGTACCCCTTCACCCGCGGTCTGTACCCGACCGGCTACCGCGGCAGGACCTGGACCATCCGCCAGTTCGCCGGCTTCGGCAACGCCGAGCAGACCAACGAGCGCTACAAAATGATCCTGGAGGCGGGCGGCGGCGGCCTCTCCGTCGCGTTCGACATGCCGACGCTGATGGGGCGGGACTCCGACGACCCGCGCTCGCTCGGCGAGGTCGGCCACTGCGGCGTCGCCATCGACTCGGCCGCCGACATGGAGGTGCTGTTCCGGGACATCCCGCTGGGCGACGTCACGACGTCGATGACGATCAGCGGCCCCGCCGTGCCCGTCTTCTGCATGTACCTGGTCGCCGCCGAGCGGCAGGGCGTCGACCCGGGTGTACTCAACGGCACCCTCCAGACGGACATCTTCAAGGAGTACATCGCCCAGAAGGAGTGGCTGTTCCAGCCCGAACCCCATCTGCGGCTGATCGGCGACCTCATGGAGCACTGCGCGCAGGGCATCCCCGCGTACAAGCCGCTCTCGGTCTCCGGCTACCACATCCGCGAGGCCGGGGCGACGGCCGCGCAGGAGCTGGCGTACACCCTCGCCGACGGCTTCGGCTACGTCGAGCTGGGGCTCTCCCGCGGCCTGGACGTCAACACCTTCGCGCCCGGCCTCTCCTTCTTCTTCGACGCGCACCTCGACTTCTTCGAAGAGATCGCCAAGTTCCGTGCGGCGCGCCGGATCTGGGCCCGCTGGATGCGCGACGTGTACGGCGCGAGCAGCGAGAAGGCGCAGTGGCTGCGGTTCCACACCCAGACCGCGGGTGTCTCGCTGACCGCCCAGCAGCCGTACAACAACGTCGTCCGCACGGCGGTGGAGGCGCTCGCGGCCGTACTCGGCGGCACCAACTCCCTGCACACCAACGCCCTCGACGAGACCCTGGCGCTCCCCAGCGAGCAGGCCGCCGAGATCGCGCTGCGCACCCAGCAGGTGCTGATGGAGGAGACCGGGGTCGCCAACGTCGCCGACCCGCTGGGCGGTTCGTGGTTCATCGAGGCGCTGACCGACCGGATCGAGGCGGACGCCGAGAAGATCTTCGAGCAGATCAAGGAGCGCGGGGCGCGGGCGGTGACCGACGGCCGGCACCCGATCGGCCCGATCACCTCCGGCATCCTGCGCGGCATCGAGGACGGCTGGTTCACCGGCGAGATCGCCGAATCCGCCTTCCGATACCAGCAGTCCCTGGAGAAGGGCGACAAGCGGGTCGTCGGCGTCAACTGCCACCACGGCTCGGTCACCGGCGACCTGGAGATCCTGCGGGTCAGCCACGAAGTCGAACGGGACCAGGTACAGGCCCTCACCGACCGCAAGGCGGCCCGGGACGACACCCGGGTGCGGTCCGCCCTCCAGGCGATGCTCGCCGCCGCCCGGGACGGCAGCAACATGATCGAGCCGATGCTGGAGGCCGTACGGGCCGAGGCGACACTCGGCGAGATCTGCGGGGTGCTGCGGGACGAGTGGGGGGTTTACACGGAGCCGGCGGGGTTCTGAGGGTGAACGTTCGGTAGGGGGTGGGGGGTTGGTGGCGGCGCCTTGGTTGAGGGCGCCGCCGCTGGTGTGTTGTCCACCGTGGGCCGGCTCGTCGGCTCAGCCGATCAACGCGGCAGTGAGCACGGGGCTGAGTGCCGCGCCGATGACGGCCACCGTCGCGAGGGTGACCACGCTCGCGCGGGTCGCCGTGCCCTTCGTCGAACGCCAGGTGTCCTTGAGGCTCATGCCGTTCTTGTCGAGGCGCGTGCGGGTCCAGAACAGCACCACGGCGATGACGAGGAGGCAGGCGGAGGCGTAGCAGAACGTCCTCGTGGCGCCGCCGGGGTTGAGGGGTGTCAGGGTGCCGGAGCTCTGCTGCACCGTGAAGGTGTGGCCCTTGGGGTACGTCTCCTCCTTCCTGAAGTCCATGTCGGCATTGTCGAAAATGGTTTCGCCATCGTCTGAGCGGAATGTTCCGGTGCAGTTGCGTTTTTCGGACGTCGAAGTGCTGCTGGAGCCCCTTTTGCCGGAGCCGTAGTGATGAGTGAAGTCGAGATGGCACTCCGCGACCGTGAACGTTCCATGGCGGCCGATGGTGCCTGTCTGGAGCAGCCCCATATAGGCAAATCCGCCACTGAGCACCAAAATGAGCACCATGCTGAGCCAGGGGATGCAGCGCCCCCACGTTCGCTTTACGTCTGCCAGGCGTGCGGAATATGACATGGCGGGTATTTCCGTCTCTCTTCGCTCGTGGAGGCCAAGGGGCCGTTGACCGGCAGCGCTCTTGCGTGAGAACTCGGTGCGCCAGACGTGAAGTTGACCTTCACGTTCTGTTGTCTGGTGGCTGCGGGCATCCGATACCGTATGCCATCGGATTTATCCGGTCCGTAGTCACGCAGATCAAAGGAGGGCTCATGGCGGGCTCCGGCTACGACGTGGACCCGGCCGTCCTCAAGGCGCAGGGTGGTGCATTCAAGGGCATCGGTTCCGGTTTCGGTGAGGCCGCGAAGAAGTTGGAAGCTGCACTCAAAGAGGCCGAAGAGTGGGGCAGCGACGAATTCGTCAAAATATTCAACGACTTCTACAAGCCGGTGAGTGACGGAATCGCCAAGTCGATGCCGCACCTCGGTGAGGAGATTTCCGCGATCGGCGACAAGCTCACGGCGATGGGCGCGCAGTACGACTCCACCGAGCAGGAACAGCACGACCACCTCGCCACATATGCGGCGGATCGCCCGAAGTTCGCGAACTGACGTCGTATCGGGCCGGATCGTCCGTTCCGCGCCTCGCCACCACATCAACGAACAGCGCTTCCCGGGGAGTGACTCACCGTGGCCACCATCATGCTTCCTGTCGAGGTCGACTGGGTCCTGGATCTGCTGGGCTTCCAGTGGCCCAATGTCGACGAGGACAAGATGCGGGACGCGGCCGAGGCGTGGAGCAGCTTCGCCGCCGCCGTCCGCCAGTACCAGCAGCAGGGGGCCACCGCCGCGAACGCCGTGCAGGGCGCCAACTCCGGTGAGGCGATCGAGGCGTTCGGCGACAAGTGGAAGAAACTCAGCGACGGCCATCTCGACGACGCCGCGGATGCGGCCGAGGTGCTCGCCATGGTGCTCCAGGTGGCGGCCACGATCGTGATGGTCATGAAGATCGCGGTGATCGTCCAGCTTTTCGCGCTGCTGGTCGAGCTCGCGATGGCCCAGGCCGCCGCTCCGGTCACGCTGGGGGCCTCCGAGGCCGGGGCGGCTGCTGCCACGGCGACCACCAGGGTGGTCGTCCGCCGGATCATCAGCGAGGCAAAGACGAAGATCATCCAGGCCGTCAGGGAAGCCCTGGAGAAGAAGGTGGTCAAGTCCGCCTCGGAACTCCTGAAGGACCTGGGCAAGGACATCGGCAAGGACATGCTCAAGGGCGCCGGGCAGAACGTCGCTTCGCAGGGCATCCAGAGCTACTTCGGGGCGAAAGAGTTCCGGCCCGACGAGGTGCTGAAAGCGGGGGCGAAGCCCCTGGTGGCGTTCGACGAGAAGGAAGGCAGCTGGGACGTCACGGGTGCCGGCGACAAGGTCAAGGACGTCGACAAGGTCGGCACCGGCGCCTTCCACGCGGCCGAGGGCGTCGGCAGGATCATGGAGGGTGACTTCGCCGCGGGCGGCAAGCAGTTCGCGAAGGGGGAGCAGGAGTGGGCCGAGGGCGTCAAGAACGTCTACGACATCCGGCACAAGGACAGGGCGGCGCCGGCCGAGGGGGAGGGTGACGGTACGGCTGACGGTGGCTCGTCCGGCGGGGGCTCCGGCTCCAACTCCCCTGATTCCGGCTCCACCTCGTCCGACGGCGGGACGCAGGCGTCGTCCGCATCCGAAGGCGGCGCCGACGGTTCGGGCTCGTCGCCCGCGACACCGGCGAGCGGCACGCGGAACCGGCTCGCGGACGGCATCCCCGACAACGAGGCCGCCACCGCGGACGACAACGACGAGGCGGCGCGTGTCCGTAACGCCTTCGGCTGACGCCGGCGCCGAGCCGCCCTGCCGCTGCTGAGAGGAACCCCACCCCATGAACACCAGGAACGACGTCACCGGCCCCGGCGACCGCGACTACCCCATCGAGGAGAAGGATCTCTCCGATGAGCAGAACGCGCACCTCACCCGGTCCCTGCGGGCCGTGCGCAACAACCCCTCCGCCCCGCCCGCCCTCCAGGACCTCGCCCGCAAGATGCTCGGCGGGCGGCTCGAACTGAAGGATGTCCTGGACGACCCGTCGGGGTATCGCGCGCTCACCGACGGCGTCGCGGGGATGCGGGAGAGCTGGCGGTCCATGTCCCCGCAGGATCGCCAGGCGGTGCGTGCGGAGATCGAGGAGAGGGCGGCGCAGGTTGAGCAGGACGCGGACGGGACGTCGCGCCGTGGCCCCGCCGCAACCGGCCGGTGACCCGCGGCGGCGGCCCGTCAAGAGGGCGGACGGCGGCCCCAACCCGCCACCCCTGACCCGCACTCCACCCTCCACCAGGCGTTTTCCCGGGAGTTCGGGGTAGGCGGACGCAGTCCTGCCGCCTCGAATGTTCGGGAGTACCTGTGAAGAGATCAGCCCGTACCGCGCTCGCAACGTCCGCAGCCGCCCTTGCGGCGGTGCTGCTCGGCGGGTCCGTCGCCGGTGCGGCGCCGTCGTCCGTCCCGCACGCCGCACAGGCCCAGCGGCCCCGCGTTCAGGACGAGTTCGACTCGCTCGGGCCCGAGGTCAGGGCCGCGCGGCTGGATTCGGGGCGTACCGCCCACTACGTCGACGAGGGGCCGCGGGACGGCCGGCCGGTGCTGTTCATCGGCGGGACCGGCACCAGCGCGCGGGCCGCCCACATGACCGACTTCTTCCGCAGCACCCGCGAATCGCTGCGGCTGCGGCTGATATCCGTCGAACGCAACGGCTTCGGCGACACGGCGTACGACCCGAAGCTGGGCAAGGCCGACTTCGCCGATGACGCGCTTCAGGTGCTGGACCGCATCGGGGTCGGCAGGGTCACCGTGGTCGCCATCTCCGGCGGCGGCCCGTACGCGGCGGAGCTGGCGGCGCGGGCGCCGGGCCGGATCCGGGCGCTGCACCTGGCCGCCGCGCTGCCGCCGTACGGCGCGAAGCCGGACTACTGCGGGCTGAGCGACGACGCGCTCGCCAAGGAGGTCGAAGGCCGGATCGCCGACCCGCGCAAGTGGTGGGCCTTCCCGGACGACAGCCCGACGAAGCAGATCCCCGGCTTCGCCGACACCGCGTACGAAGAGGGCGCCAGGACCTACAACCAGCGTGGCCAGAAGGCCGATCCGGCGCCGCAGGTGCACGAGCAGAAGCTCTACTGCGGGCGGCCGGGCCCCGACCTGGCACGGCTGACCGCGCCGGTGTACCTCTACAGCGGCAAGAAGGACACCACCGTGCCGCCCAGCACCCTCGCGACCTGGAAGGCGCACCTGCCGGGCACGCCGAAGGTCCGCAGCTACGCCGATTCCGGGCACGACGTGCAGTACCGGCACTGGGACCAGATCCTGGTCGACCTCGCCGGGTACGGAGACCGTACGGTGGTCTGCCGCCGTGGCCACAGCGGCATGGTCCCGGCCGCCGCGGCCGACCGGATGGTCGCCGACGGGCGGGCCACGCTGGGGAGTTGTGCCTGGCGGGAGTAGCGGAGAATGACGGGGCGCGTCTGCCCTACGGGACCGGGATGCGTAGGCGGAAGCAGGCGCCGCCGCCCGGTGCCGCCTCCGCGGTGAGGACGGCGCCGTGTGCGCGGGCGATCTGCCGGGCCATGGCCAGGCCGAGGCCCGACCCCGGCAGGGCGCGGGCCGCGTCGGCGCGGTAGAAGCGGTCGAAGACGTGCGGGAGGTCGGCGGCGGCGATGCCGGGGCCGTGGTCGCGGACGGTCAGCTCCACGCCGCCGGGTACGACGGCGAGACCGGCCGCCACCGGGCCGCCGGGCGGGGAGAACTTCGCCGCGTTGTCCAGGAGGTTGGACAGCAGCCGCGCCAGGCGGGCCGGCACGCCGGGAACGGTGAGGTCGTCGGCCGCCGGGTCGGTGTGCAGCTCGAAAGTGATCTCCGGCCAGTGTTCGCGGGCCACGCCGACCGCGTGCGCCAGCAGCGCCGCCGGCCGCACCTGCTCCACCAGCGGCTGCGGCTCCTCGTCGCGTGCCAGCTCGATCAGGTCGTTGACGAGGGTGGTGACCTCGCGCAGCTGCCGGCCCAGGGCCGCGGACGCCCGCTCGCGCTGCGCCTCGGTCAACCGGCCCGCGCGGGCCAGGAGTTCGGCGTTGGTGCGGAGCGCGGTGAGCGGGGTGCGCAGCTCGTGCGAGGCGTCCGCGACCAGCCGGCGCTGTGCGGCGACGGACTGCTCCAGCTCGCCCAGCATGACGTTGAAGCTGGCGGCGAGCCGGGTCACCTCGTCCTCGCGTCCGGCCGGTCCGGTGGGCAGTTCGATGCGGTGCCCGGCGTCGCGGGTGGCCGCGATCCGTTCGGCGGTCGCCGTCAGCCGGGCGACCGGCGCGAGCCCGGTGCGGGAGACCCAGTAGCCGAGCGCGGCGGCCAGCAGCACACCGGCGGCGCCGACCACGGACAGCGCCCACGCGGCCTGCCGCACGCCCCGCTCCACGGTGTCCGAGCGCAGCGCGACCTGAAGCGCCTCCCGCGTGCCGGGCAGGTGGGTGGTGAACATCCGGACCGGGTGCCCGCCGACCGTGAGCTTGCTGTAGTACGCGGCGTGGTGCCCGGCCGCGACCTGCCGGGTGGCCTCGCCGACCGGCAGGGCGTAGCGCCCGCGCGGGTCGCGGGCCGGGTCGGACGGCACGATCTGGACGCACGGCACGGCCTGGTAGCGGCAGGAGTCGTCGCTCGCCGTCGGCCCCCAGTTGCGCCGTTCCTTGCTGACCTGGCCGGCCGTCTGCGACAGGTTCAGGTCGAGCTGGCGGGTCATCTGGACGCGGATGATGAGGAAGGCGGCGGCGCAGACGCCGACGGCGACCAGTGCCACGGCGGCCGATGCGGCCAGCGCGAGACGTGTCCGCAGCGGACGGCGCCGCCGCCAGCGGGCGCCGAGGCCGCGACTGCCGCTCACGCCCGGTCCAGGCGGTAGCCGACGCCGTGCACGGTGTGCACGAGCCGGGGCTCGCCGCCGGCCTCCAGTTTGCGGCGCAGGTAACCGACGTAGACGGCAAGCGAGTTGGAGTCGGGGCCGAAGTCGCGGCCCCACACCCGCTCCAGGATCACCTCGCGCGGCATCACCTGCCCCGGGTGCAGCAACAGCAGCTCCAGCAGCGCCCATTCGGTGCGGCTGAACTCCAGGGGGCGGCCCGCGCGGTGTCCGGTGCGGGTGACCGGGTCGACGACCAGGTCGGCGAAGGACAGGGCCGTGTCGTCGGCGCTCCCGGCGGCGGCCCGGCGCAGCAACGCCCGTACCCGGGCGACCAGTTCGTCCAGCGCGAAGGGCTTGACGAGGTAGTCGTCCGCGCCGGCGTCCAGGCCGTCCACCCGCTCGCTGACCGAGTCCAGCGCGGTCAGCACCAGGATCGGCGTCCGGTCGTCCAGCGCGCGCAGTCTGCGGCAGACCGCGAGGCCGTCAAGGACCGGCATCATCACGTCCAGGACCAGCGCGTCCGGCTGCCAGGCGGCCACCTCGGAGAGCGCCGCGAGGCCGTCGGACGCGCCGCGCACCGTGTACCCCTCGACGGCGAGACCGTCCTCGACGGCGGCGCGTACCTCCGGCTGGTCGTCGACGACGAGGATGCGCGGCCCGCCGGCCGCGCCAAGACCGGCGGCCCCGGACGGCGCGGCGGCGGGTTCCGCGGCGGGTTGCGGGCGGGCGGCGCGGTGCGGCGCGGGCTGCGGGGACGGCGTTGACGGCATGGGACCAGGCTGCCAAACCGTGCTCTTAGAAGCTTCTTAGGGCGTATCGCGAGCGTGGCGGCCATGCGCACACCACTTTCCGTCGTGATCGGTGCGGGCGGCACCGGCGGCCACATCTACCCCGGACTCGCCCTCGCCGACGCGCTCCGCCGGGCCGTACCCGACGCGGTGATCTCCTTCGTCGGCACCGAGCGCGGGCTGGAGACGCGGCTGATCCCGCAGGCCGGATACCGGCTGCACACCGTCGACATGATCCCCTTCGACCCCTCGCTGGGCGCCAGGCGCTACCTGCTGCCGGCCGCGCTGCTGAAATCGGGCGCCCAGTGCCGCGCGATCCTCAAGGAGCAGGGCGCCCAGGTCGCCGTCGGCATGGGCGGCTACCCGAGCGCGCCGGTCATCGTGGGGGCGCGTCTGGCCGGGCTGCCGAGCCTGGTCCACGAGTCCAACGCGGTGCCCGGCCGGGCCAACAGGTTCGCCGCCCGCCTCACCCCGCACCTCGCCCTCGCCTTCGACCGCAGCCGCCCGTATCTCGCGGGCGGCGAGCGGGCGGAGACGGTCGGGATGCCGCTGGTCGGGCCGCTGGCCGACCTGGACCGGGCGGCGCTGCGGCCGGCCGCCCGCCGGGAGCTGGGTGTCCCGGACGGGGTGCGGCTGCTGCTGGTCAACGGCGGCAGCCTGGGCGCCGCCCGGCTCACCGATGCCGCGGTGGGCCTTGCCGCCAGGCACCGGGCCCGCGGGGACCTGCGGCTGCTGATCAAGACGGGGCCCGCGGCCCTGGAGGAGACCCGGGCGCGGCTGGCCGCGAACGGCGGCGCGGCGGTGGCCGACGCGGTGCCGTACCTGGACCGGATGGACCTCGCCTACGCCGCCGCCGATCTGGTGGTGTGCCGGGCGGGCTCCGCGACCGTCGCGGAGCTGGCCACCATCGGCATGCCCGCCGTCCTGGTGCCCTATCCGCACGCGCCGGGCGACCACCAGACGCACAACGCGCGGGTGCTCTCCGACGCCGGGGCTGCGCTGCTGCTCGCCGACGCGGAGACCTCGGCGGAGCGTCTCGACGCGCTGACCGCCCCGCTGCTGGCTGATCCGGCCCGGCTCGCGGCGATGGGGGCCGCCGCCGACCCCGGCACCCACAGCAGCGCCGCCGACCTGCTGGCCGCCAAGGCCCTGGCGCTGGCCGGTCACCCGCAGCCGCAGCTCCTCACCCACCCGATATCCGTCCGATGAATCCGGCGTCCGATGCGTCCGATGCCACCCAGGAACATGAAGGAGTCAGCATGAACAGCGACAGCAACAGCACCGGCAACCGCGGCGCCGGGCCGTGGCAGGGCCGGAAGGTGCTGGTCACCGGCGCCGAGGGGTTCATCGGCTCGACGCTGGTGGATCTGCTCGTCGAGCGGGGCGCCGAGGTGCGTGCCCTGGTGCATTACAAGCCGTATGCGGAGAAGGGACACCTGGCCCACCACCTGGCGCCGGGTGGCGCCGTCGAGATGCTGGCGGGCGATGTGCGGGACGCGGGCCGGGTGATGGACGCGGTGGCTGGCTGCGACACGGTCTTCCATCTGGCCGCGCTGATCGGGATCCCGTACAGCTACGACTCGCCCGGTGCCTACGTCCAGACGAACGTCGTCGGCACCGAGAACGTCGCCGAGGCGTGCCGCCGGCACGGGGTGCGGCGCCTGGTGCACACCTCCACCAGCGAGGTCTACGGGACCGCGCTGACCGCGCCGATCTCCGAGGACCACCCGCTCCAGCCGCAGTCGCCCTACTCCGCTTCGAAGATCGGCGCGGACATGCTGGCGCTCTCGCACCGGCACGCGTTCGAGCTGCCGGTGACGGTCGTCCGCCCCTTCAACACCTACGGGCCCCGGCAGTCGGCCCGCGCCGTGATCCCCACGATCCTGGCCCAACTGCACTCCGGCGCACGGCAGATCAAGCTCGGTTCGCTCACCCCGACCCGGGACTTCACCTTCGTCACGGACACCGCGGCCGGCTTCTTGGCGCTGGCCGACTGCGACCGTGCGCTGGGGCACGTCGTCAACCTCGGCACCGGCCGGGAGATCGCCATCGGCGCGCTCGCCGAAGCGCTGATCGCGGCGTCCGGCAGGCAGGCGGAGGTAGTGGTGGACGCCGGGCGGCTGCGCCCCTCGGGCAGCGAGGTCGAGCGGCTGTTGTCGGACAACTCCCGGGCCCGCGAGTGGGCCGGCTGGCGGCCCGAAGTGTCGCTGGAGGAGGGCCTGGAGCGCACGTCGGAGTGGGTGGCCGCGAACCTGGGGCTGTTCCGGGCGGACCGCTACCAGGTCTGACGGCCGTCAGCCGAGAGCCGTCAGCCCCAGCAGCAGCACGGTCGCGAGCCGGTGGGCCCAGGCGTCGTCCACCGGCTCGGCGCTGACCAGGGTGCGGTGCACGATCGCGCCGGCGATGACGTCGAAGATCAGGCCCACCGTGTCCGCCGCGGCCCGTGCGCCCTCGGGCCCCGGGGCGTCGGGCGGCAGCTCGCCGCGGGCCTGGGCGCGCTCGCGGCCCAGGATCACCAGGCGCATCTGCCGGTCGACGATGGCGGTGCGGATCCGCTCGCGCAGCGCCGCGTCCGTCGTCGACTCGGCGACCACGGCCATCAGCGCGGTCTTGGTCTCGGGACGTTCCAGGAGCGCCCCGAACTGCAGGGTGACGTCCTTGATGTCGGCCTGGAGGCAGCCGCTGTCGGGGAGTTCGAGTTCGTCGAAGAGGACCGCGACCGCGTCCACGACCAGTTCGTTCTTGTTGGCCCAGCGCCGGTAGAGCGTCGTCTTGGCCACCTTGGCACGGGCCGCCACATCGCCCATGCTGAGCTTGCCCCACCCCAGGTCGACGAGGGCGGCACGGGTCGCGTCGAGGATCGCGCGGTCGGTCTCGGCGCTGCGGGGGCGGCCGGTGCGGGCCTTGTGCGGGCGGGCGGAGTGCGGCATGCGGGCGACCATACCGGCCAGTAGGCGGCCGGAAGGCGCTGCTCGTGAGACAGATCACGGCCCGCGGGTCCTGAGGGGGGTGCCGGGCCAGGACCCCGAACAGTTACGCTACGGGTCGTAGCGTAAGAGCGACGATCACTGGCCTGGGTGGGGACCTACGGCCGTGCAGGGGCGGCCCTTTCGGGGGCCGTATCGGGCACCGGGCCCGGACGTACGCCGGCATTCCGGCGGAGCGTACGGACGGCCGGGGAGCCCGGGAGAGGATCCGGGACCGCCGGGCGGGCCGGATTTTCCGCATCGCTTTCCGGAACGGACCGCGCAGGGGGGAGGATGGACCCATGCAGCCACGCAACATGTCCATGAGTGGAGTCGTCGACCTCGCAGCGGTGAAGGCGGCCGGGGAAGCGAAGCAGAAGGCGGAGCAGGCGCGCGCCGACGCGGCCCGTACGGGCGAGGCGCCCGTGAGCGGTGCCCCGTTGGTGTTCGACGTCGACGAAGCAGGGTTCCAGCTGGACATCCTGCAGCGCTCCACAGAGGTTCCGGTCGTCATCGACTTCTGGGCCGAGTGGTGCGAGCCGTGCAAGCAGCTGGGTCCGCTGCTGGAGCGCCTGGCGGCCGAGTACGCCGGCAAGTTCGTGCTCGCCAAGATCGACGTCGACGCGAACCAGACGCTTTTCCAGCAGTTCGGCGTGCAGGGCATCCCCGCGGTCTTCGCGGTGGTCGCCGGCCAGCCGATCCCGCTGTTCCAGGGCGCGGCCCCCGAGGCGCAGATCCGCCAGGTGCTCGACCAGCTGGTGCAGGCCGCCGAGCAGCAGTTCGGCATCGTGGGCGCGCCCGTCGACCCGCAGGCCGCGGGTGTCCAGGACGCGCCGGACGAGGCACCGGTGCCCGTCGGCCCGTACGACGCCGCGCTGGAGGCGGCCAACCAGGCGCTGGACTCCGGCGATCTGGGCGGTGCGGTCCAGGCGTACAAGAACGTGCTGTCCGACGACCCGGCCAACCCCGAGGCGAAGCTCGGCCTGGCGCAGGCCGAACTGCTGCGCCGGGTGCAGGACTTGGTCCCCGCCGAGGTGCGCAAGGAGGCCGCGGAGAACCCGGCCGATGTGCAGGCGCAGATCCGGGCAGCCGACCTCGATCTGGTCGGCGGGCACGTCGAGGACGCCTTCGGGCGGCTGGTCGACGCGGTCAAGCGGTCCTTCGGTGACGACCGCGAGGCGGCCCGGGTGCGGCTGCTCGAACTGTTCGAGGTGATCGGGACGGACGACCCGCGGGTGACGTCGGCGCGTACCGCGCTGGCCCGGGTGCTCTTCTGACGCTCCCTCGCTCCCGTCCCGCCGTGTGCCGTGGAGGCAAACGGAACAGCGGCCACGCTTTGCCAAATCTTGGCAATCGTGGCCGCTGTTACTTGGAGTAAATCCCCTGGGGTGTTGCGCGGCTCTGTGTCCGCAAATGCCCCATGTTTCTTCGCTGTGAGCGACGACCCTGCGTACCCGTGCGATATCAGCCGGTCGCAGTCCGGTTATCTGTCCGTTACTCGCAAGTAACGAACCCCTTGTGCGGCGGCGTGGAATGCACCACGATCGGCCACGCTCGGTCCATTCCCGCAGTCCGGCATCCGGCCGGCGCCGCGGGTCGCATGGAACCCCACCGAGTGGCCGGCGGCAGTGCTGCCGGCCGTGGACAGGGGGGTCTTTGCCCAACCGGCAGAGCCTGTCCGGAGGTTGCGCGAGAGCGTGGCCAGTGGTTGTCGCTCGGGGGTGATCGCCGGTATTCGGAAACGTCAAGCGCCTCCGAGTACGGGCGCTCTCCTTCCCGAGGACGTAGCACTTCTCCCATCCCAGGTACGGCAGTTCTCCCCCTGAGGCCGCCGGTATCCGGAGATGTACGTCCGAGAAGGAGGAAAGTCATGGAGTCCCTGGCTCGTGGCGGGACCAGATGGAAGCGGTTCGCCGTCGTCATGGTGCCGAGTGTCGCGGCGACCGCCGCGATAGGCGTCGCCCTCTCGCAGGGCGCGCTCGCGGCATCGTTCAGCGTGTCCGGCCAGCAGTTCAAGGTCAGCACCGACCGGCTGGACGGCACCGGGTTCGTCCAGTACGGAGCGGTCGACGCCCAGAAGAACGGCAAGCAGGTTCCGGTGGCGGTCTCGGCGTTCTCCGACGCCAAGATCAAGAACCTGTGCCAGTCGGTCGTCGTGCCGGTGCCGGTGTTCGGCGATGTGTCGATGAAGCTGATGGCCGGTGGCGGTGACACGCCGGTCCAGGCGAAGAACCTCTACATCGACCTGGACCAGCTGGACGCCGACGCGACCTTCAAGAACATCAACATCGGTGTTGCCGCGGGGTCGACGTCCAAGGGCCCCGGCATGAAGAAGGGCGACAAGGCCGACCCCGGTTCGTTCGCCCAGGAAGCCGACACGGCCACGCTGACCGGCGTCAGGCAGACAGCGTGGGCGACCACCGCCGGCACGTTCAAGCTCAGTGGCCTGCAGATGAAGGTCAGCAAGGGCAAGAACGAGTGCTACTGACGCGCTGAGCGTGCGGGCGCGGGGTGCGTACCCCGAGGCCGGTGCCCCGTGCATCCCGTGCCCGTACGACGGCAGTGCCGTGCAGTACGCATTCCGCTCAGAACCACCGATTTGCCAGTCCCGAGGAGCTGTACCACATGAGCGCCGACACGCGACCACGGCTGATCGAGACCATCGGCCGGAAGCGCATTTCGTTCCGGGAGTGGCGCGGACACCGCCCGTTCTGGGGCGGCTTCCTGACTCTGCTGGCCGGCATCCCGATCATGTACATCCCTTACGCGAATCTCACGATCGGTTCCCTGACCGTCCGCATGGCCACCACCGCCGGCGCCGGTTCGCTGATCATCGGCGTACTGCTGGTCGTGCTCGGCCTGACCATGTGGTTCCAGCCGGCCTCGCGCGTCTTCGCGGGGGTGGCGGCGATCCTGCTGTCACTCGTCTCCCTGGTCGTCTCGAACTTCGGCGCCTTCCTGATCGGCTTCCTGCTGGGGCTGATCGGCGGGGCGCTCGCGGTCTCCTGGGCTCCGGCCAAGGCGGCCGGGGCCGACGCCGGTACGCCCGCGCGCGGGCGGCCCACCGGACCGCTGGGCGACACGGAACCCGCCACGGCCGGCGCCGGTTCGGGATCGGGCAACGCACTGGACGACCTGTCAGGAACGAGCCCGACCAACGGAACGAACGGGAGGCACCGTGCCGGGTGACGAGCTGCACGAGAACGCAGCCGCCGGGGCGAGATCCGGGCCGAGGCACGCGGCACCGAGGAAGCCGCTGCTGACGCGGTTCCACGTGCCCGCGGGCAAGGCGATCGCCATCGCCGCGATGCCGTCGGCCGTACTCATGGGCATGGGCCTGACGCCCCAGCTGGCGATGGCCAAGCAGGCACCCAAGAGCCCTTTCAAGGACGGCCCGTGCGTGAGCGCTCCGGACCCACAGGAGCAGGAAGCGCAGGCGGCGAAGAAGGCCGCCAAGGCCGAGAAGGCCGAGAAGGCCAAGAAGGAAGCCGAGGCCGCGAAGGAAGCGGCGGAGAAGAAGAAGGCGGCCGGGGACAAGAAGCCGGATGCCACCCCGTCCGGTGACGCCGGGGCGTCGCCCTCGCCCTCGCCGTCCGCGTCGAAGGACAAGAGCGAAAGCCCCACGCCGTCGGCCGAGCCGTCGGACAGCCCCTCGCCCTCCGCGACGGCGGACGAGGACAACCCCTGGTACGACCCGCTGGGCCTCGGCAAGAAGATCGGGGACGCCCTCGATCCGAAGAAGGCGCAGGAGAAGGCCGATGACAAGGCCGGCGACGGGGCCACCGCCTCGCCCGGTGCCTCGCCGTCCGGCACCGCCACCGCACCGGAATCCACGGACGGCACGTCCGCGAAGGACGGCGCGGCCCCGCACGCGGGCAAGGGCACCGATCCGGTCAAGGACACGGTGGACAAGCTCGGCAGGACCGCCGATGAGGCGGCCGGCTCCGCGGACAAGCTCGCCGATGAGGCGAAGGACGCCAAGGAGAAGGCCGATCAGGCACTGCCGTCGCCGTCGGCCGGCGCGGCGGACGCGGACGGCAAGAAGCCGTTCCCGTGCGTCGTGGAGAAGAAGTCGGACGGCAGCGACGAGCAGCCGCCCGGCACCGTTCCGAACGAGCCCTGGCAGCTGGAGTCCAGCGCGCTGACCCTGCGCGACCTGGACTACAAGGGCGTGGTCAACCTCAAGACGCCGGACGGGCGGACCAAGCAGGCCCTGAAGTTCACGGCCGGCAGCGTCGACATCGGCGATCTGCACCAGATCGTGGCGGGCCCGAACGGCAAGAAGTACCACGTCCGGGCCGCCAAGGGCTCGACGTCGACGATCCGCGACGGCCAGGTCACGATGTATACGGAACGCCTTGAGGGCAACCTCTTCGGGCTGATCCCGATCGTCTTCGACCCGGAGCACCCGCCGCCCATCAACGTCCCGTTCGCGTACTTCACCAAGGTGAAGATCGCGCAGGCCGGACAGTTCGGCGGCACCCTGCACGTCCCGGGCATGCACCAGAGCATCACCGACTGAGCGGGCAGCGAAAACGGCGGTGGGCCGTCCCCTCGAAGGGGGCGGCCCACCGCCGTTGCTTCAGCGCCGTCGGCGGGCGGTCAGCTCTCGCCGCCGAGGTGGTGCACCCGCACCATGTTGGTGGTGCCGGGGACGCCGGGGGGCGAACCGGCCGTGATGATCATGGTGTCGCCCTGGCTGTAGCGCTGGAGCTTGAGCAGCTCCGCGTCGACCAGGTCGACCATCGCGTCGGTGTTGTCGACGTGCTGCACGACGAAGGTCTCCACGCCCCAGCTCAGCGCGAGCTGGTTGCGGGTGGCCGCGTCGGTGGTGAAGGCCAGGATCGGCTGGGCGGCGCGGTAGCGGGAGAGCCGACGGGCCGTGTCACCGGACTTGGTGAAGGCCACCAGCGCCTTGCCGTTGAGGAAGTCCGCCATCTCGCACGCCGCGCGGGCCACCGCACCGCCCTGCGTACGCGGCTTCTTGCCGGGCACCAGCGGCTGGAGGCCCTTGGACAGCAGCTCCTCCTCGGCCGCCTCGACGATCTTCGACATCGTCTTGACGGTCTCGATCGGGTACTGGCCGACCGACGACTCCGCGGAGAGCATGACCGCGTCGGCGCCGTCGAGGATGGCGTTGGCGACGTCGGACGCCTCGGCGCGGGTCGGCCGCGAGTTGGTGATCATCGACTCCATCATCTGGGTCGCCACGATCACCGGCTTGGCGTTCCTGCGGCACATCTCCACCAGGCGCTTCTGCACCATCGGGACCTTCTCCAGCGGGTACTCCACCGCCAGGTCACCACGGGCGACCATGACGGCGTCGAACGCCATCACGACCTCTTCCATGTTGTTGACCGCCTGCGGCTTCTCGACCTTGGCGATCACCGGAACCCGGCGGCCCACCTCGTCCATGACGCGGTGCACGTCCTGGACGTCCTTGGCGTCCCGGACGAAGGACAGCGCCACCATGTCGCAGCCCATGTGCAGGGCGAACTTGAGGTCCTCGATGTCCTTCTCGGACAGCGCGGGGACGTTCACCGCGGCGCCGGGGAGGTTGATGCCCTTGTGGTCGGAGATGACCCCGCCCTCGATGACGATGGTGCGCACCCGCGGGCCGTCGACCTCGACGACCTGGAGGGCCACGTTGCCGTCGTTGATCAGGACCGGGTCGCCCTTGGAGACATCGGCGGGCAGCCCCTTGTAGGTGGTGCCGCAGATGGTCCTGTCGCCGGGGATGTCCTCGGTGGTGATGACGAACTCGTCGCCGCGCACCAGCTCCACGGGGCCGTCGGCGAAGGTCTCCAGGCGGATCTTGGGGCCCTGGAGGTCGGCCAGCACGCCGACGGCGCGGCCGGTCTCATCGGATGCCTTGCGGACGCGGTGGTACCGCTCCTCGTGCTCCGAGTGGGTTCCGTGGCTCATGTTGAAGCGGGCCACGTTCATCCCGGCCTCGATCAGCGTCTTGAGCTGATCGTAGGAGTCGACGGCGGGGCCCAGGGTGCAGACGATTTTCGAACGGCGCATGGGCTGAATCCTATCGGTTTGTTTCGGAGCGGAATATTCCCCCGCGGGTAAACACCAGGACTAGGCGCTGACCAGGGCGTATGTCTGCTGGGCGATCTCCAGCTCCTCGTCGGTCGGCACCACCGCGACCGCGACCCTGGCGTATTCGGGCGAGATCAGCCGGGGCTCGGCGGAGCGCACGGCGTTGAGCGAGGCGTCCACGGCCAGGCCCATCTCCTCCAGGCCGGCGATCGCGGCCTCCCGCACCGGGGCGGCGTTCTCGCCGACACCCGCGGTGAACGCCACCGCGTCCACCCGGCCCAGGACCGCGCAGTAGGCGCCGATGTACTTCTTCAGACGGTGGATGTAGACGTCGAACGCGAGCTTCGCGCGCGCGTCACCCGCGTCGATGCGGCGCCTGATCTCCCGCATGTCGTTGTCGCCGCACAGCCCGACCAGGCCGCTCTTCTTGTTGAGCAGCTCGTCGGTCTCGTCGGCCGACATCCCGGCGACCCGCTTGAGGTGGAAGGTCACCGCCGGGTCGATGTCGCCCGAGCGGGTGCCCATGACCAGGCCCTCCAGCGGTGTGAGCCCCATCGAGGTGTCCACGCAGCGCCCGCCGGCCACCGCGGACGCCGAGGCGCCGTTGCCCAGGTGCAGCACGATCACATTGACCTCGGACGGGTCCTTGCCGAGCAGCGCCGCGGTCTTGCGCGAGACGTACGCGTGCGAGGTGCCGTGGAAGCCGTAGCGGCGGATGCGGTGCGCGTCGGCGGTCTCCACGTCGATGGCGTAGCGGGCCGCGTACTCCGGCATGGTCGTGTGGAAGGCGGTGTCGAAGACGGCGACCTGCGGCAGGTCGGGGCGGAGCCGCTGGGCCGTCCTGATGCCGGTGATGTTCGCCGGGTTGTGCAGCGGCGCGACCGGCACCAGACGCTCGATCTCCTTGAGCACCACGTCGTCGATCACCGTCGGCACGGTGAACTTCAGGCCGCCGTGCACCACCCGGTGCCCGATCGCGGCCAGCTCCGGCGAGTCCAGGCCGAGGCCGTCGGCGGACAGCTCATCGGCCACCGCCTTCAGCGCGGACTCGTGGTCGGCTATCGGGCCCTCGGTCTCGCGCGCCTCGCCGCCGTTCGCCAGCGGGTGGTGGGTCAGGCGCGAGGTCTCCTCCCCGATGCGCTCGACGAGCCCGGCCGCCAGGCGACTGCCGTCGGTCATGTCGAGCAGCTGGTACTTCACCGACGAGGAGCCGGAGTTGAGGACGAGGACGCGGGAGGCGGTGGCAGTCATGGAGGGCTTTCCGGATGGGGTGCGGGGGTCGTGGGGGAGGGGCGGCGTCAGTCGGCGGTGTGCCCGGCGCCGGGCTGCGCGCCCTGCGCCTGGATGGCCGTGATGGCCACGGTGTTGACGATGTCCTGGACCAGCGCGCCGCGCGAGAGGTCGTTGACGGGCTTGCGCAGGCCCTGGAGGACCGGGCCGACGGCGACCGCGCCGGCCGACCGCTGCACGGCCTTGTAGGTGTTGTTGCCGGTGTTGAGGTCCGGGAAGATCAGCACGGTGGCCTTGCCCGCCACGTCGGACTCGGGGAGCTTGGTCTGCGCGACCGCCGCGTCCACCGCCGCGTCGTACTGGATCGGCCCCTCGACCAGCAGGTCGGGACGGCGCTCACGGACCAGCGCGGTCGCCTTGCGCACCTTGTCGACGTCCGCGCCCGAGCCGGAGGTGCCGGTGGAGTACGACAGCATCGCGATCCGCGGCTCGACGCCGAACTGGGCGGCGGTGGCGGCCGACTGGATGGCGATGTCGGCGAGCTGCTCGGCGTCCGGGTCGGGGTTGACCGCGCAGTCGCCGTAGACCAGGACCCGGTCGGCCAGGCACATGAAGAAGACCGACGAGACGATCTGCGCGCCCGGCTTCGTCTTGATGATCTCGAAGGCGGGGCGGATGGTCGCGGCGGTGGAGTGCACGGCGCCGGAGACCATGCCGTCGGCCAGGCCCTCCTGCACCATCAGCGTGCCGAAGTACGAGACGTCGGCGACCACGTCGAAGGCCAGCTCGTAGCCGACGCCCTTGTGGGCGCGCAGCTCCGCGTACCGCTCGGCGAACCGCTCGCGCAGCGGCGAGGACTGCGGGTCGATGATCTGGGCGCCCGCCAGGTCCATGGACAGCTCGGCGGCGCGCTTGCGGATCGCCTCCTCGTCGCCGAGCAGCGTCAGGTCGCAGACGTCGCGGCGCAGCAGCACATCGGCGGCGCGCAGCACCCGCTCCTCGCCGCCCTCGGGCAGCACCACGCGGCGGCGGCCGGAGCGGGAGCGCTCGATCAGCTCGTGCTCGAACATCATCGGGGTGACCCGTCCGGAACGGGCGACGGAGATACGGTTCGTCAGCTCGGTGGTGTCCACGTGCCGCTCGAACAGGCCGAGCGCGGTCTCGGCCTTGCGCGGCGACGCGGCGTTGAGCTTGCCCTCGATGGCGAACAGCTCGCCCGCGGTGGGGAAGGAACCGCCGGGCACCGAGATGACCGGGGTGCCGGGCGCGAGCCGGCTCGCCAGCGCCATGATGTCGGGCCCGGGGCGCTCGTCGAGGGTGAGGACGACGCCGGCGATGGGCGGGGCGCCCGCGCTGTGCGCGGCGAGCGAGCCGACGACGAGGTCGGCGCGGTCCCCGGGGGTCACCACCAGGCAGCCGGGGGTCAGCGCCTTGAGGAAGGTCGGCAGCATCGCGCCGCCGAAGACGAAGTCGCGGGCGTCCCTGGCCAGCCCGGAATCGTCGCCGAGCAGCACCTCGGCGCCGAGCGTGTGCACGATCTGGGCGACGGTCGGCGCGGACAGCGCGCCGTCCTCGGGGAGCGCGTAGCAGGGCACCGGGAGCCGGGCGGCGAGGCGCTCGGCGACCGCGGTGCGCAGGCCGGGGGCGACGCGGTTGACGACCAGGGCGACGACGTCGCAGCCCAGCGAGTCGTAGGCGCGGTAGGCGTTGCGGGCCTCGGCGCGTACGGACTCGGCCTCCTGGCCCTGGCCGCCGACGACCGGGATCACCGCGGCGCCGAACTCGTTGGCGAGCCGGGCGTTGAGGCTCAGCTCGTCCGGCAGGCTGCTGCCCGCGTAGTCCGAGCCGAGCACCAGGACGTACTCGTACTCCCGCGCCACCTGGTGGAAGCGCTCGACGAGCCGGGAGACCAGCTCGTCGGTGCCCTGCTCGGCCTGGAGGGCGGCGGCCTCGTCGTACGCGATGCCGTAGACGGTCTCGGCGGGCTGCGTCAGCCGGTAGCGCGCCCGTAGGAGGTCGAACAGCCGGTCGGGTCCGTCGTGGACCAGCGGGCGGAAGACACCTACCCGGTCGACGTGGCGGGTGAGGAGCTCCATGACTCCCAGCTCGATGACCTGGCGGCCGTCGCCGCGGTCGATACCGGTCACGTACACGCTGCGCGTCACGCGTGCTCTCCGATCCATTCCGTTGCTGGCATGGTCAAATTCAGCCGTTATGGTGGGCTCGCCCCTCTTGACAATACCCGCGGCTGTGGATAAGTCGCTCTCCCAGTTTCCCCGAGACGGCGGTGCAGGAGAGCGCAGGGGCACCGGGCGAGTGAGGGCGGGTGCCACGGCGCCGTGAAACAATCGGACCGGCTCACACGTCCGACAGCGAGCACAGGAGACACAGCACGATGCGTATCGGAGTCCTCACCGCAGGCGGCGACTGCCCCGGCCTGAATGCTGTGATCAGGTCCGTCGTTCACCGCGCCCTGACGGGGCACGACGATGAGGTCATAGGTTTCGAGGACGGATTCGCCGGGCTGCTCGACGGCCGCTTCCGCAAGCTCGACCTCGACGCGGTCAGCGGCATCCTCGCCCGCGGCGGCACCATCCTCGGCTCGTCCCGGCTGGAGCGCGCCCGGCTCCGCGAAGCCTGCGAGAACGCCAAGGACCACTCCAAGGACTACGGCATCGACGTCCTCATCCCGATCGGCGGCGAGGGCACCCTCACCGCCGCCCGGATGCTGTCGGACGCCGGGCTGCCGGTCGTCGGCGTCCCCAAGACCATCGACAACGACATCTCCTCCACCGACCGCACCTTCGGTTTCGACACCGCGGTCGGCGTCGCCACGGAAGCCATCGACCGCCTCAAGACCACCGCCGAATCGCATCAGCGGGTCATGGTCGTCGAGGTCATGGGCCGGCACGCCGGCTGGATCGCGCTGGAGTCCGGCATGGCGGGCGGCGCCCACGGCATCTGCCTGCCGGAGCGCGGATTCGACGTGAATGACCTGGTCACGATGGTCGAGGAGCGCTTCGCCCGCGGCAAGAAGTTCGCCGTCATCTGCGTCGCCGAGGGCGCGCACCCGGCCGAGGGCTCCATGGACTACAAGAAGGGCGCCATCGACCAGTTCGGCCACGAGCGGTTCTCCGGCATCGGCAACGCCCTCGCCGCCGAGCTGGAAAAGCGCCTCGGCAAGGAGGCCCGTCCGGTCATCCTCGGCCACGTCCAGCGCGGCGGCACCCCCACCGCCTACGACCGGGTGCTCGCCACCCGCTTCGGCTGGCACGCCGTCGAGGCCGCCCACCGCGGCGACTTCGGCAAGATGACCGCGCTGCGCGGCACCGACATCACGATGGTGCCGCTCGCCGACGCGGTCACCGAACTGAAGCGGGTGCCCGCGCACCGCATGCAGGAGGCCGAGTCGGTGTTCTAGAGCCCCGGCCCCGCAGTACCGAAAACGGCGGCGCGCCCCCCGGTGAGGGGAGCGCGCCGCCGTCGGCGTACCGGCGCTCACTCCGCGCCGATCGCCTCCAGCACGTTCAGCTTGGCCGCCCGGCGGGCCGGCCACAGTGCGGCCAGCACCCCGACGATCAGGGCCAGCAGGAGGAACAGGCCGAGCCGGTCCCACGGCGGCCGGAGCGCGTAGTCGGGGAGTCCGTTGCTCATGATGGAGCCGACGGACCAGGAGAGGAAGATGCCGACCGCGATGCCGAGTACGGCGCCGAACAGGGCGATGACCACCGACTCCAGACGCACCATCTGCTTGATGCCGCTCCGGGAGAGCCCGATCGCCCGCAGCATCCCGATCTCACGGGTCCGCTCGAAGACCGACATGGCCAGGGTGTTCACGACACCGACGACCGCGATCACCACGGACATCCCCAGCAGGCCGTAGACGATGTTCACGAGCATCTCGATCGGACCTGACTGCTCCTTGCGGAGCGCGTCGTGGTCCTGGACCTTGAGCAGCGGGCTGTCGCCGAGCGCGTGGCGGATCCGCTTCTCCAGCCCCTCGGTCCTGCCGTCCTCGGCCTTGACCAGCAACTCGTCGTTCTGCTGGGTGAAGAGGTAGGGGTCCACCACGGACGTGGCGGCCAGCGATCCGCCGATGGTCTCGTTGTCCTCGTAGACACCGGCGACCTTCAGCCGGACCTTCGGCTTGTCGTCCTCGAATGTCGCCGTCAGGGCGTCGCCGGTGTGCCAGCCGTTCTCCTTGGCCGTGGTCTGCGACACGGCGATCCCCCGGGGACCGAGGTCCTGGAGCGCCGCGAGCGAACCCTCGGTGAAGGACAGCTGGGCGACCTTGCCGATGCGGGCGAGGTCGGTGCCGGTCACGGCCGCGAAGCCGTGCCCGGCCTGGAAGCCGGTCTTGCGCAGGGGAGCCATCGCCTCGACGCCGGGGACCTGCGCGACCTTGCGGGACAGCGCGATGTCGAGCCCGACGTAGTTCGACGTGGTGACCGCGTAGTCGGCCGTCAGCTCGCGGTTGATCCTGGCGTCCATCGCCTGCTGCACCGAGCTGCCGATGACCGTCATGCCGGTGATCAGGACGAGGCCGATCATCAGCGCCGACGCGGTGGCGGCGGTGCGCCGCGGGTTGCGCAGCGCGTTCTCCTTCGCCAGCTTGCCGCCGATCCCGAAGAGCCGGGTGGTGATCAGGCCCGCCAGGGACACCAGCGGCCGGGACAGCAGCGGGGCGAGGACGACCGCGCCGGTCACGGTGAGGACGCCGCCCGCCATGGCGATCGGCATGTCGTCGGACGACGTCAGGGTGGAGGCGTAGCACATGATCGCCACGCCGAGGCCCCCGATGACGGCGCCGACGGAGTTGCGGATCACCAGGCTGCGCGGCGCGGGCGCCGCCTCGACGCTGTTCAGCGCCTCCACCGGAGCGATCTTCGCGGCCTTGCGGGAGGGCAGCCAGGCGGCCAGGACGGTCACCAGGACACCCACACCCAGCGCGGCGAGCACGCTGGTCGGGGTGAAGACGACCGGGCCGCCGGGGAAGCCCGCGCCGTTGGCGTTGAGCACCGCGCGCAGACCCACCGCGATGCCGGTGCCCAGGGCGAACCCGATCACGGATGACACCAGGCCCAGCAGACCCGCCTCGATCAGCACCGAGCGGACGACCTGGCGCCGGGAGGCGCCCACCGCACGCAGCAGCGCGATTTCGCGGCTGCGCTGGGAGATGAGCATGGTGAAGGTGTTGGCGATGATGAAGATGCCGACGAACAGGGCGATACCGGCGAAGGTCAGCAGCGTCTGGCTCAGCGCCTCGTTCTGTGACGCGATCCTCTTGGCCTGGTCCGCGGCGAGCTGGGTGCCGCTGGTGGCCTCGGCGCGGTCCTTCGGCAGCAGCGTGCGGACCTTCGCGGTGAGCGCCTTCTGGTCGGTGCCCGGCTGCGCCGACACCACCAGCTCCTCGAACTGGCCGGGATGCAGATACAGCTTCTGGGCCGTCGCCGTGTCGAGGAGCACCAGGGTGCCGCCCGCGGTGACCTTCGGGTCGTCGGTCGAGACGATGCCGACCAGCTTCTTCGTCTGCACCGGTCCGTCGACGGCGAAGCGCACGGTGTCGCCGATCCGGTAGCCCGCCGTCTTCGCGGTGGAGTCGGCCAGCGCGATCTCGCTCCCGTTCGCCGGGCCGCGGCCCTGGACCAGCGGGTAGCGGCTGTCCTTGCCGTCCTTGCCCGGGTGGTAGTTGGCGGCGCGGTTCTGCCAGCTGTCACCGACCGGCTTGTTGTCCTTGTCGGCGAGGGTCGCCTCGCCGGTGACGTCGGACCGTACGGCCGTGACGCCGGGCAGCGCCGCGATGCGCTCGGCCAGCGCGCTGTCGAGGAGGGTGGACCGGTTGCCGTCCTTCGGCGGTCCCGCGACATCGGCGTCGACGGCCTGTACGGAGACCGCCACGTCCTTCAGGTTCTTGGCCGAGGCGTTCTTGACGGCTTCGCCGACGGTGTCGCTGAAGACGAGGGTGCCGGCGACGAAGGCGACGCCGAGCACGACCGCGAGCGCGGTCATCAGCAAACGGGCTTTGTGCGCAAAGACGTTGCGCAGTGCGGTGCGGAACATGGTGGTGTGAGTCCTGGGTCCGGTGGCGCGGATGGGGCGGGTGCGGCGGCGCCGCGCGGGGTCAGCTGGTACGGCCCTTGGAGTCGAACATCCGCATCCGGTCCAGAACGGCGTCCGCGGTCGGCTCGTACAGCTCCTCGACGATCCGGCCGTCGGCGAGGAAGACGACCCGGTCCGCGTACGAGGCGGCGACCGGGTCGTGGGTGACCATCACCACGGTCTGGCCCATCGCGCGGACCGACTCCTGGAGGAAGCCGAGGACTTCGGCGCCGGAGCGGGAGTCGAGGTTGCCGGTCGGCTCGTCCGCGAAGATGATCTCCGGCCGGGCGGCCAGCGCCCGCGCGACGGCCACCCGCTGCTGCTGCCCGCCGGAGAGCTGGGCCGGCCGGTGCCCGAGCCGCCCGGACAGGCCGACGGTCTCGATGACGTTGCGCAGCCACTCCCGGTCGGGCTTGCGGCCCGCGATGTCCATCGGCAGCGTGATGTTCTCCTCGGCGGTCAGCGTCGGCAGCAGGTTGAACGCCTGGAAGATGAAGCCGATCCGGTCCCTGCGCAGCCGCGTGAGCTGCTTGTCGCCGAGCGACGCCAGCTCCGCGTCGCCGATCCGCGCCGAGCCGGACGAGACCGAGTCCAGGCCCGCCATGCAGTGCATCAGCGTGGACTTGCCGGAACCCGAAGGGCCCATGATCGCGGTGAAGCGGCCCTTGCCGAACTCGACGGACACGGAGTCCAGCGCCACCACCCGGGTCTCGTTCTGGCCGTAGACCTTGCTCAGGTCCGTCGCGCGGGCGGCGACGGCCGCGGTGGTGCGGGCGGGGGTGGGGGCAGCCGCGTAGGACACGGGGACTCCTGGAGAGGGGGGACGGTGATGCCTCCATTCTTGAATGAGCACGTCATCACGCACGTCACCCGCCAGGACCGAAAGCCCGACCGGCCGGAAGTGCCACGCGTACCCCCCGCGTCATCCCCTGGGGGGACGGCGGTCCGTCCTGCGGCCGACGGCGCGTCAGCCCTCCCCGGCGTCGCCCGCCCGCTCCCAGAAGTGGTCCAGGATGCCGTCGAGGAAGGCGCGGCCGGCCTTCCCCGACGAGGCGGCGCTGCCCCCGCCGCCCCAGTTGAGGGACGCGACCATCGTCGACTGGTACTCGTCGTGCAGATGCTGGAGCACCTCCTGGAGCCGCTCCCTGGGCAGCGGCACGAGCCTGCCGACCGGCCGGACGTACGGCTGCCACCGGGCGGTGACCGCGCTGTGCAACAGCTCGGCCAGGCGCTCCTCCCGGCCGGTGAAGCGGAGCAGGGCGGGCAGCGGCAGCGCGTCGGCGAGCGCGGTCGCCTGCCGGTCACTGCCGTGCCAGGCCCCGCCCTCCTCCAGCTCCCGGTAGGCGGCGGTGTCCATGCCGGTCCGCAGCGCCAGATCGGCGACCGCCATGCCCCGCGCGAAGCGGTACTCGCGCAGCGTGCCGGGGACGCCGATCAGGTCGGCGGGCGCACACCACAACGCCCCGGCCAGCGCGCTCAGTTCGGCCTCGGTGGGCGAGGTCTCGGCCAGCTCCCAGGAGACGACGGTGGCGGCCGTGGCCGGGATGCCGAAGGCGGCCCTGATGCCGTACGCGACGTGCGCGGGGGTCATGCCGAGCGCCTCGCGCAGCCGCCGGGCGGCCTCGGCGTCGAAGGGCGGCCTGCGGGGCTCTGCGGCATGCGTAGTCACCGGCACACGGTAGGTGACGCCGGATCGCGGCACCTATGGTGCGTACGCCCAAGCGTGAAAGTCGTAGGAACGTACGGCGCAAGGGGCTTTTCGGACGCGGTCGCGGCGGGATGGGCCCGCCGGGCGGCCGGGCGCGCCGCCCCTCAGGCAGCCGCCGTCAATGCCCCGACCAGCGATACCGCAGCTCGGGCCGGCCGACCTGGCCGTACTGCGGGGCCCGCGCCGCCCGGCCGGACTCCACGAGGTGTTCCAGATAGCGGCGGGCCGTGATCCGCGAGATGCCGACCCCGGCCGCCGCCTCCGTGGCCGACAGGCCGTCACCGGCGGCGCGCAGCGCGTCGGTGACCGCCCGCAGGGTGGCGGAGGTCAGCCCCTTGGGCAGCGCGGCGGGCCGCGGGGCGCGCAGCGCGGCGATCGCCCGGTCCACCTCGTCCTGGCCGCTGGCCTCGCCCGCGGTGGCGCGGAACTCGGCGTAGCGCAGCAGCCGGTCGCGCAGGGTGGCGAAGGTGAACGGCTTGAGCACGTATTGCACCACGCCCAGCGAGACACCCTCGCGCACCATCGTCAGGTCGCGGGCCGATGTGACCGCGATGATGTCGGCCGCGTGCCCCGCCGCACGCAGGCTGCGCATCAACTGGAGGCCGTGCCCGTCCGGCAGGTACAGATCGAGCAGCAGCAGATCGACGGGGTGGTGGTCGAGGTGGCGGCGCGCGTCGGCGCCGGAGTGCACGGTCCCGGAGACCGTGAAGCCCGGCACCCGCCCGGCGTACAGGGCGTGCGCGGCGGCGGCGACCGGATCGTCCTCGACGACGAGGACCCGGATATCGGCTGTGGTCATCGCGGACACCTTCTCCCATCCCCGCACCCGGCGGGGCCGCACCGCCCGCTCATGAGACGCCGTCCCGCGCTCCGGGCAGGGCGCGCAGCGGCAGCCGTACGGTGAACCGCGCGCCGCCGCCGGCCGCCGTGCCGAGCGTGAGGGTGCCGCCGTTGCGCCGCACCGCCTGCCGCACGAGGGCCAGACCGAGGCCACGGCCGCAGGCCGGCCCGCCGGGCGCCGGGGACTTGCTGCTCCAGCCCCGCCGAAAGATCTCGTCGGCCGCCTCCTCGGCGACACCCGGCCCGTTGTCCGCGACACACAGCAGCAGTTCGCCGCCGTCCGCGCGGGCGGTGACGCGGACCTGCGGCGGCCCGTCGGCGGGCGGCCGGGGCGGCGACGCGGCGTCGGGGGCCGCCGCGTCGATGGCGTTGTCGATGAGGTTGCCCAGCACGGTCACCAGGTCACGGGCGGGCAGCCGGGGCGGGATCAGCCCGTCGTCGATCCGGCTGTCGGGGGTCAGTGTCAGCTCCACGCCGTGCTCGTTGGCCTGCGCCGCCTTGCCCAGCAGCAGCGCGGCGAGCACCGGTTCGGCGACCGCGCCGACGACCTGGTCGGTCAGCGCCTGGGCCAGCTCCAGTTCGGCGGTCGCGAACTCCACGGCCTCGTCCGCGCGGCCGAGTTCGATCAGCGAGACGACCGTGTGCAGCCGGCCCGCGGCCTCGTGCGCCTGCGAGCGCAGCGCCTCGGCGAAGCCGCGTACCGAGTCCAACTCACCGGAAAGCGCCTGGAGTTCGGTGTGGTCGCGCAGGGTCACGACGGTGCCGCGGTGCTCACCGCCCGAGACCGGCGACGCGTTGACGACCAGCACTCGCTCGGCGGTGAGGTGGAGTTCGTCGACCCGCGGTCCGGTGGCGGCCAGCGCTCCGGTCAGTGGATCCGGCAGCCCCAACTCCGCCACCGGCTGCCCCACCACCTCGCCCGTGAGCCCCAGCAACTCCCTCCCGCCGTCGTTGATCAGCGCGACCCTGCGCCGCCCGTCGAGCATCAGCAGCCCCTCGCGTACCGCGTGCAGCGCCGCCTGGTGGTAGTCGTGCATCCGGCTCAGCTCGGCGGCGTTCATCCCGTGGGTGTGCCGCCGCAGCCGCGCGTTGATGACGTACGTGCCGAGCCCCCCGATGGCCAGCGCAGCCGCCGCGACCCCGACCAGCGCGAGCACCTGGTCGCGCAGCTGCTCGCCGATGGACTCGACGGTGATGCCCGAACTGACCAGCGCCGTGACGCGGTTGCCGTGCTCGGGGTCGCGCACCGGGGCGATGACGCGCACCGACGGGCCCAGCACGCCCCGGTACGTCTCGTGGAACGTCTCGCCGCGCAGCGCCCGTTCGGTGTGCCCGTAGTACGTCTTGCCGATCGCGGACGGTTCGGGATGCGTCCAGCGGGTGCCGTCGGTGGCCATGACCACGACGAAGTCGACGCCCGCGTCCCGGCGCAGCCGCTCGGTGTACGGCTGGAGCGCGGCCGTCGGATGCGCACCACGGGCCGCCGCCACGACCGCGGGCGAATCGGCCACCGCGCGGGTCACCGCCGTGGTCTGCCGCCGCGCCGTCTCCTGCGCCTGGCGCCCCGCGCTGACGTACGCGAAGACCACGCACCCGGCGACGACCACGGCCACCAGCAGGACCTGCATCGCGAAGAGCTGCCCGGCGAGGCTGCGCGGACCGCGCAGCGGGCGCGGTGTACGGGGACGGGGGAGGCGCATACATAACAGTCTGCCCGGTCACTTTTACATGAACGAAACGCACACAAGGGTGACGGGCGCCACAACCGACGTGCATAGTCGCCGGGACTTGTTGTGCGCCGGAGCCGCAGATCAGCGCACAGCCGTAGACCGAGGAGGCAGCCGTGGCTGCACAGACCCCACCGTCCCAGGGGACCACAAGCAGGACCGCGACGAAGAAGAAGCGGGACCGTACCCACTTCCTCTACATCGCCGTCATCGCCGCCGTCCTGCTCGGCATCGCCGTCGGCTTCGCGGCCCCCGGGGTCGCCGTCGAACTGAAGCCGCTCGGCACCGGGTTCGTGAACCTCATCAAGATGATGATCTCGCCCGTCATCTTCTGCACCATCGTCCTCGGCGTCGGTTCGGTCCGTAAGGCCGCCAAGGTCGGTGCCGTCGGCGGTCTGGCACTCGGCTACTTCATGGTGATGTCCACCGTCGCCCTCGCCATCGGCCTGGTCGTCGGCAACATCCTGGAGCCGGGATCGGGGCTCCACCTGACCGAAACCGTCCGGCACGCGGGCCAGGCCCAGACCGAGGGCGGCGGCGAGAGCACGTCGGAATTCCTGCTCGGCATGATCCCGAAGACGCTGGTCTCCGCCTTCACCCAGGGCGAGGTCCTCCAGACGCTCCTGGTGGCCCTGCTGGTCGGCTTCGGCCTCCAGTCCCTGGGCAAGGCGGGCGAGCCGGTGCTGCGCGGCGTCGGGCACCTCCAGAAGCTGGTCTTCCGTGTGCTCTCGATGATCATGTGGGTGGCGCCGGTCGGTGCCTTCGGAGCCATCGCCGCGGTGGTCGGCGAGACCGGTGTGGACGCCCTGAAGTCGCTGGCCATCATCATGATCGGCTTCTACACGACCTGCCTGCTCTTCGTGATCGTCGTGCTCGGCGCCCTGCTGCGCCTGTTCGCCGGCGTCAACATCTTCCTTCTCCTGAAGTACCTGGCGCGCGAGTTCCTGCTGATCCTCTCCACGTCCTCGTCGGAGTCCGCGCTGCCCCGGCTGATCGCCAAGATGGAACACCTGGGCGTCAGCAAGCCGGTGGTCGGCATCACCGTCCCCACCGGCTACAGCTTCAACCTCGACGGCACCGCCATCTACCTCACCATGTCGTCCCTCTTCGTCGCCGAGGCCATGGGCGAACCGCTGGCGCTCGGCCAGCAGATCTCCCTCCTGGTCTTCATGATCATCGCCTCGAAGGGCGCGGCAGGCGTCACCGGCGCGGGCCTGGCCACCCTGGCCGGCGGCCTCCAGTCGCACCGCCCCGAACTCGTCGACGGCGTCGGCCTCATCGTCGGCATCGACCGCTTCATGAGCGAGGCACGCGCCCTCACCAACTTCGCGGGCAACGCGGTCGCCACGGTCCTGGTGGGCACCTGGACCAAGGAGATCGACAAGTCCAGGGTCGACGAAGTCCTGGCCGGCCGCCTCCCGTTCGACGAAAAGTCCCTGACCACCAACCCCCACGCCGAACCCCCGTCCCCCGACACCCCCGACCCACGCAGCGACGACGCAAAGCAACCCGCCGGCGTCTGACACGCCGCCACCCACACCCTCCAGGGGCGGGGCGCATGCAGCGCCCCGCCCCTGGAGGACACCCACGCCCTACCGCAGCCGCTCGCCGGGCACTCGGTCCACCCCGCCGCGTACGAGGCAGTCCCCGAGACCCACGAGGCCCGAAGGGCGAGGCGCAGAGTCAGGCCCACCGCCCCGCAGTCGCGTACGAGGCCCGGGTGGGTCGGAGGGGCCGTACCGGGTCGCTCCCCGCAGCGACAGGTGCCAACGCCGGCAGCTTCTTGACTGGTCGCCGAGGGCACATGCGTCGAGGAGACGACCCGGTGCGGCCCCTCCGACCCACCCCCACCCACAGACACCAAGCGACCCACCGGACCACCCGGCAACGTCAGCCCTCCGCCCCCACACCCGTCACCACACAGGCCAACTCCGCCGCCCGCTCCGCCCCCACCCCCACCGTCGCCAGCACCGCCGCCACCGCCGCAGCCCCCGCCTCCCGAGCCGGAAGCGCGCCGTAGTTCACCGCCTGCGTGATGCCGAACAGCGTGTGCTCGTGCAGGTGCGACAGCGCCAACGGCGGCAGGTCCGTATGGAAGCACCCCTCCCGCAGCCCCCGCGCGATCAACTGGGCGGCGGCCCGCCGCACCGGCTCCAGCCGCGCCCGGATCCCTTCGTCCGTGACACTGCGCCGGGCGAGCGCGATCAGCAGCCGGTAGCGGTCGGCGACCTGCCAGACGGCGACGGTGGCGCGGGCCAGCGCGAGATCCGCTGGCAGCTCCGGATCCGTACCGCTGTCGAAGGCCGCCGCGACATCGGCGGTCGCACTGTCGGTCAGCGCGGTGACCAGCGCCTCCCGGTTGGGGAAGTGCCCGTAGACGGTGCGCCGCACCACCCCCGCGGCCCGCGCGATGCGGTCCATGCTCGCGTCCGGGTCCTGCAGGAGTTCGGTCAGCGCGATGTCCATGATCCGCCGCCGATTGGCGTAGGCACGGCTGCTGGACGGACCGGTCGTCATGGGCTCCTCCTCGATGGCACCCCATTTTGCACGCCACTGTGCAATGACGTAAATTGCACAGCCCTGTGTAATTGCACAGCACTGTGCAAGATCGTCAAGTGGAGTGTCATGGGAATGAAGCGGACCGGGACGCCGGTCGAAACGGCCCGACCGGCCCCCGACGAGGCCGGGCCCGCACGGGCGGAATCCCAGCCGCCCTATCCGAAGCGCTGGTGGGCGCTGGCCGTCCTGTGCCTGAGCCTGCTGATCATCGTGATGGCGAACACCTCGCTCACCGTCGCCGCGCCCGCCATGACCGCCGACCTCGACCTCAGCAGTGCCGACCTGCAGTGGGTCATCGACGGCTACACCGTCCCGTACGCGGCCCTGATGCTGCTGCTCGGCGCGATAGGCGACAAGTACAGCCGCCGCGGAGCCCTCGTCCTCGGCCTGCTGGTCTTCGCCGGCGGCTCGGTGTCCGGCGCCCTCGTGGACAGTTCGGGCGGCGTGATCGCCTCCCGCGCGGTGATGGGCGTCGGCGCCGCCATGATCATGCCCGCCACCCTCTCGCTGCTGGCCGCCACCTTCCCGCGCCGCGAACGCGCCCTGGCCATCACCGTGTGGACCGCCACCGCGGGCCTGGCCATCGCCGTCGGCCCGCTGGTCGCAGGCGCGCTGCTCGAAGACCACGCCTGGTCCTCGTCGTTCCTGATCAACGTGCCGATCGCGCTGCTCGGCATCATCGGCGCGCTCCTGGTGGTGCCGGCGTCCAGGGCGGGCCACCGCGAGCGCCTCGACCTCGTCGGCGGCCTGCTCTCCGTCGTGTGGACCGGCGCGCTGATCTACATGATCATCCAGGGGCCGCACTTCGGCTGGGGCACCGAAGCCGTCACCGCGGCGATCGTCGCGGCCGTCGGACTCCTCTGCTTCGTCCTGTGGGAGCTGCGCCACCCCCGCCCGGTGCTCGACGTCCGCCGCTTCGCGCGACGCGCCTTCGCCGGCTCCAACCTCGCCGTCGCGCTCTTCTTCCTCGCCGTGTTCGGCGCGTTCTACTACCTCACCCAGCACCTCCAGTTCGTCCTCGGCTACTCGCCGCTGGACACCGGAGTCCGGATGCTGCCGCTGGCCGGCGCGGTGTTCGTGGGCGCGGCGCTGACCGGATTCCTGACCCCGCGGCTCGGTATGAAGGTCACCGTCACGGCCGGCATGGTCGGCGGCACCGTCGCCCTCGCGCTGCTCACCAGGATCGACGCCGGGTCCTCCTACGCCGACCTGGTCGCCCCGCTGATCATCCTGGGCGTCGCCATCGGCCTGGCGCTCTCCCCGTGCACCGACGCGATCATGGGCGCCTTCCCCGAGGACCAGCTCGGCATCGGCGGCGCCGTCAACGACACCTCGCTGGAGCTGGGCGGCTCCCTCGGCATCGCCATCCTCGGCTCCATCCTGGCCGGCACCTACTCGTCCGGGCTCGCCGCCAGCGCCACCGCCGCTGCGGCCAAGGGCGGCCCGAAGCTCCCGGCCGACGCACTGTCGACCGCGCAGGATTCGGTCGGCGCCGGCCTCGCGGTGGCCCAGGAGGTCGGCAAGCAGGCAGCCGCGGGCGCGGCGCCCAAGATGGGTGCCGAGCAGGCCAGGGCGTTCGGTATGGAACAGGCGGGCGCGGTCGCCGACGCGGTGCGCGGCGCGTTCGCCGATGCGGTCGCGCACACCAGCCTGGTGGGCGCCGTCCTGCTCGGCGTCGGCACCGTCGTGGTGGCCTTCCTGCTGCCGCGACGTACCCGCCAGGCGGCGTCCGGCACCGGACCCTCCTCCGGTCCGCGCCCCTGACCTGCGCAGTTCCCCGCCGCCCATGGATTGTCAGTGCCGACTGGCACCATGCATGTGACGGAGCAACACCGACCGTCGCGGGCAGCGGCGCGGGCGAACGAGGAGCGGGGCATGGGGACATGGGGGACGGATCCGTTCGGCGGCGATGCCGCGGCGGACTTCGCGGCGGGTCTCGCGGGGCTGCCGGAGAGCCGCCGGCTCTTCGCGGTCCGTGCGGCGCTGGCCGAGGCGGCGGAGGAACGGCGCTACCTGGAGGCGCCGGAGGGTGAAGTCGCCGTGGCCGCCGCCGCGTTGCTCGCCGCCGCCAGGCCGGGCGCCGCCCCCTGTGCCCCGGCGCTCGGCCCCGGCCAGGCGATACCGGAGCCCTCCGAAGAACTGGCCGGGCTGGCGGTGCACGCCCTGGACCGGGTCCTCGCGCCCGATTCCGAACTCGCCGAACTCTGGGACGAGTCCGACGCCGGTCAGGAGTGGCGCGCCTCGGTGGCCGGCCTGCGGACGGCACTCGGCCCCGCCGCAGAACGGGTCTGAGGCGGGGCCGGGTCTGAGGCAGGGCCGGGACTGAGGCGAGGCCGTAAGGCGCCAGGGCCACGGGCAACGGGACGGCGCCGCCGCGGACTTCGCGGCGGCGCCCCGGCGGACGCGGGCGCGCCGCCGCGGCACGCCCGTCAGACCGGCCGCAGCCAGAGCGTGGCCAGCGGCGGCAGGGCGGGCGTGAGGGAAGCGGCCCGGCCGTGCCAGGGCACGGGCTCGGGTGTCAGGAGGCGGGGGTTGGCGACACCGCTGCCGCCGTAGCACGGGGTGTCGGTGTTCAGGACCTCACGCCAGGCCGGTACGTCATCGGGGACGCCGAGGCGGTAGGCATGCCGGACCACGGGCGAGAAATTGCTGACGGCGAGGAGGGGGGATCCGTCGGTGGCGAAGCGGAGGAAGGCGAAGACGTTGTCGTCCCCGGCGTGCGCATCGATCCAGGAGAAGCCCGCCGGGTCGGTGTCCCGCTCCCACAGCGCGGGGGTGTCGCCGTAATGCCGGTTCAGGTCGCGGACGAGGTCCCGCACCCCCCGGTGGTCGGGCTCCGCCGCGTACGACGGGTCCAGCAGCCACCAGTCGGGGCCGTGGCTCTCCGCCCACTCCGCGCCCTGTGCGAACTCCTGCCCCATGAAGAGGAGTTGCTTGCCGGGGTGGGCCCACATGTAGCCGAGGTACGCGCGGTGGGTGGCCCGCTGCTGCCACCAGTCGCCCGGCATCTTGGACACCAGCGAGCGCTTGCCGTGCACGACCTCGTCGTGCGAGATCGGCAGCACGTAGTTCTCGGAATAGGCGTAGATCATGGAGAAGGTCATCTCGCCGTGGTGGTACTTGCGGTGCACCGGCTCCTTGGAGACGTAGACGAGGGAGTCGTGCATCCAGCCCATGTTCCACTTCAGGCCGAAGCCCAGCCCGCCGAGCCCCCCGGGCCCTTTGTGATGCGTGGCGCGGGTGACGCCGTCCCAGGCCGTGGACTCCTCGGCGATGGTGACCACCCCGGGGCAGCGGCGGTAGACGGTCGCGTTCATCTCCTGGAGGAAGGCCACCGCGTCCAGGTTCTCCCGGCCACCGTGCTCGTTGGGTGTCCACTCCCCGTCCGACCGCGAGTAGTCGAGGTAGAGCATCGAGGCCACGGCGTCCACCCGCAGGCCGTCGATGTGGAACTCCTCGCACCAGTACACGGCGTTGGCGACGAGGAAGTTGCGCACCTCGGTACGCCCGTAGTCGAACTCCAGCGTGCCCCAGTCCGGGTGCGCGGCCCGCGAGGCATCCGCCGGCTCGTACAACGGCCGCCCGTCGAACTCCGCCAGCGCCCAGTCGTCCCGGGGGAAGTGCGCGGGCACCCAGTCCATCAGGACGCCGATACCGGCCCGGTGCAGGGCGTCGATCAGGAACCGGAAGTCGTCCGGGGTGCCCATCCGGGCGGTCGGGGCGAAGAAACCCGTCACCTGATAGCCCCAGGACCCCCCGAAGGGATGCTCGGCGACCGGCATCAGCTCGACGTGCGTGAACCCCAGATCCTTGACGTAGGAAGGGAGTTGAGTGGCCAGCTGCCGGTAGGTCAGCCCGGGGCGCCAGGAGGGCAGGTGCACTTCGTAGACCGAGAACGGCGCTTCGTGGACGGGCCGCGTGCCGCGCCGGGCCAACCAGTCCGCGTCCTGCCAGGCATGGTCCGACGCGTCCACGACCGAGGCGTTGGCGGGCGGGCACTCCGCCCGGCGGGCCATCGGGTCGGCGCGTACCGTCGGCGTACCGTCCGGCCGGATGATCTTGAACTTGTACAGCTCGCCGGCGCCGATCCCCGGCAGGAACAGCTCCCAGACACCCGACGAGCCCAGTGAGCGCATCGCGCAGGCGGTGCCGTCCCAGAGGTTGAAGTCCCCGACGACCTGCACGCCGAGGGCGTTGGGCGCCCAGAGCGTGAAGCGGGTGCCGGTCTCGCCCTGGTGTTCCATGACGCGGGCGCCGAGCGCCTGCCAGAGCTGCTCGTGCCGGCCCTCGCTCAGCAGATGCAGATCGAGATCCCCGAGCGCGGGCAGAAAGCGGTACGGATCCGGCACCGTCAGGGTGGTGTCCGGGTAGGTGATCTGCAACGCGTAGTCCGGGACGGCGCGCAGCGGCAGCACGCCGGCGAACAGCCCGTCGCCCTCGGGGCGCAGCGCGGCGCGCAGCCCCTTGCCGACGACGGTCACGCCCGTCGCGTACGGCCGCAGCACCCGGAAGAGCACCCCGCCGCGCACGGGATGCGCGCCGAGCAGCCCGTGCGGATCGTGGTGCGCCCCGCCCAGCAGCCGGTCACGGTCCTCGTCACAGAGCGGCTCGGCAGGCCGTACCCCGCGCCCGCCGTCCCCGGGCCGGGCGACAGCCGTCCGCCCCGGCCGGGAAGCGGCCGGAGCCACCACGGAATCCGGCGGAGCCACCACGGAATCCGGCGGAGCCACCACGGAATCCGGCGGCGGCACCGCGTCGCGCACCGGAGGCACGGAGGGGACGGTAGGGGTGGCGGAAGCGGCGGACGGGGCGGGAGCGGTCGCCTCCGCCGTGGCCGCGGTCTGTGCGGCTGCGGCAGGGGCGGCTGAGGTCGGGGCGGTGGTGCGGCGGCGGGACGGCGGTCGGGCGGTCACGTGGGGGCCTCCTCGGCGGGGCGTCGGACGGTAGGGACGGTCACCGGTGGTGCGGGGGCAGCGCCCCGCCCCCGTCCGCCGGCCGCCCGGCCCCCGCTGCCAGGCGGCGGACGGCGGCCATCGGGACGGGGAGCCAGTCGGGGCGGTGGCGGGCCTCGTAGAGCACTTCGTAGACCGCCTTGTCGGTCTCGTACGCGCGCAGCAACTCCGGCGCCGACCACGGGTCGAGCCCGCCGGCCTCGGCGTATCCGCGGCAGTAGGCGTCGCGGGTGCGGCGGGCCCACTCCAGTGACCAGGCGTCGCCGCCGGACGGACCGCTGCGGGCCGCGTAGTCGAAGGAGCGCAGCATCGCCGCGACATCGCGCACCGCGGGCTGCGGCCGGCGCCGTTCGGCCAGCGGCCTGGCGGGTTCGCCCTCGAAGTCGATCAGCGACCAGCGGCCGTTGCCCGCAGAGCACAGCGTCTGTCCCAGGTGCAGATCGCCGTGGATGCGCTGGGCGGCCCAGCAGCGCCCGTCGTGCCCGACGGCGGCCAGCGCGTCGAACGCGGTGCGCAGCCGGGTGCGGTAGGGCTCCAGGGCGGGCACCGCGCGGACGGTGACGTCCAGCCGCTCGCTCATTCCGGCGGCGATCGACTCCAGTTGGGGGCGGCCGAGTTCGGCGGTGGGCAGCGTCTGCGCCAGCGCGGTGTGCACCTCGGCGGTGGCGTGGCCGAGGGCCCGCGCGGCGGGGGTGAAGTCGGTGCGGAAGGCCAGCGCGGCGAGTGCCAGCTGCCAGCCGTCGGACGCGTCGGGCAGGTACGGCTGGAGCACCCCGAGCGTGGTCGGCTCGTCGCCGGTGCCCGCGGGCCTGGCCTCGTACCAGGCGACGGGCGCCGGCACCCGCGGGCACTTGGCGTCCGCCAGCGCGCGGGGCAGCTCCAGGTCCGGGTTGATGCCCGGCGTGATCTGCCGGAACACCTTGAGAATGAACGTATCTCCAAAGACGAGCGAGGTGTTGGACTGCTCCACGGCGAGCGGCCGTCCCGGCAGCCCCGCGGGGATGTCGGCGCCGGCCTCCCGGCGGAAGTGCAGCGCCCCGAACCGCCCCGGCAGCCGCAGGCGCTCCAGCAGCAGGCCGCACAGCCGGCCGTCCCGCAGCGCGTCGTACACCGCGCGGCCACGGAGCGGGCCGCCGGCCGGCCGGCCGATCAGCGCGGGGGTGAGCTGCGGCGGCAGCGCCGGGCGGACTCCGAGCAGCAGCTGGTAGCAGTCGCTGTCGGCGGCGGGCGACGGCGGCGCGGACTGCCGGGTGCGTACCAGGAGTTGGAGCAGGCCGGGTCCGTCGCCGTCGGCGGCGCACGGCAGCAGTTCGGTCGCGGAGAGCAGGGTGAGGCCGGTGATCCGCCGTCCCTTGCCGGCGAACCAGCGCTGCCGTGGCACCCAGTCGGCGAGCAGCGGTGCCAGAGAGGGCAGCAGGTCGGGGGCGGAGGCGAGCGGTCGGTCGGCGGTGTTTCCGGTGGCACGGGTCGGGGCGGTGTCCGACATGGCGTCGCGTCCTTTCCCCGGGCACACGACAGGATGCGCAAAGTGTCCCGGAATGCGGCCTGGTCTGTGCGGCGGCGCGGTGGGGGTACCCCCAGACGGAGTCCGGGGCGCCTGGCGGTGTGCGGGCGGGCTCCCGTGCACGGCGGGCCCCTGCCGTGCACGGGCGGAAAGCCGCCGGAAAGGGGACGCCCGTACGCGTCGGGTGGCCGCGTACGGGCGGATGTGCCGGTGCCCCGTGCCCGGTGGGGCGGGGCGACCGGGCCTGTCGTGCGGATCAGGCCCTATCCGGCGTTCTTGCGCAGCCGGAACCAGTAGAAGCCGTGGCCCGCGAGGGTCAGCAGGTACGGCAGTTGTCCGATGGCCGGGAAGTGGACCCCGCCGATCAGCTCCACCGGGTGGCGGCCACTGAAGTGCTGGAGGTCCAGCTCCGTCGGCTGGGCGAAGCGCGAGAAGTTGTGCACGCACAGCACCAGGTCGTCGTCGGCGCCGCCGGCTCCGGGCGACTCGCGGAGAAAGGCGAGCACCGCCGGGTTGGTGGAGGGGAGTTCGGTGTAACTGCCGAGGCCGAACGCCGGGTTCTGCTTGCGGATCTCGATCATCCGGCGGGTCCAGTGCAGCAGCGAGGACGGCGAACTCATCGCGGCCTCGACATTGGTGACCTGATAGCCGTAGACGGGATCCATGATGGTCGGCAGCGAGAGCCGGCCGGGGTCGCAGGACGAGAATCCGGCATTGCGGTCCGGCGTCCACTGCATCGGTGTGCGGACCGCGTCGCGGTCGCCCAGCCAGATGTTGTCGCCCATGCCGATTTCGTCGCCGTAGTAGAGAATCGGCGATCCCGGCAGGGAGAGCAGCAGGGCCGTGAAGAGTTCGATTTGATTGCGGTCGTTGTCGAGCAGCGGGGCGAGGCGCCGGCGGATACCGATATTGGCCCGCATACGCGGGTCCTTGGCGTACTCCGCGTACATGTAGTCGCGCTCTTCGTCGGTCACCATTTCGAGGGTCAGCTCGTCGTGGTTGCGCAGGAAGATGCCCCATTGGCAGCCGGACGGAATCGCCGGGGTCTTGGCGAGGATTTCCGATACCGGATAGCGGGATTCGCGGCGTACCGCCATGAAGATGCGGGGCATGACCGGGAAGTGGAACGCCATGTGGCATTCGTCGCCGCCGACGGAGTAGTCGCCGAAGTAGTCGACGACGTCCTCGGGCCATTGGTTGGCCTCGGCCAGCAGCACGGTGTCCGGGTAATGCGCGTCGATCTCGGCGCGCACCCGCTTGAGGAAGCCGTGCGACCGCGGCAGGTTCTCGCAGTTGGTGCCCTCCTCGGCGTAGAGGTACGGCACCGCGTCGAGCCGGAAGCCGTCGATGCCGAGGTCGAGCCAGAAGCGAAGCGCGGAGATCATCTCCTCCTGGACCACCGGGTTCTCGTAGTTGAGATCCGGCTGGTGGGAGAAGAAGCGGTGCCAGAAGTACTGCTTGCGCACCGGGTCGAAGGTCCAGTTGGAGGCTTCGGTGTCGACGAAGATGATGCGCGCGTCGGCGTACTGCTTGTCGTCGTCGGCCCAGACGTAGTAGTCGCCGTACGGCCCTTCCGGGTCCGTGCGGGACTCCTGGAACCACGGGTGCTGGTCGCTGGTGTGGTTCATCACCATGTCGATGATGACGCGCATGCCGCGGTGGTGTGCGGCGTCGACGAATTCCACGAAGTCGGCCAGGTCGCCGAATTCGGGGAGTACCGCTGTGTAGTCGGCGACGTCGTAGCCGCCGTCCCGCAGGGGGGAAGTGAAGAACGGCGGGAGCCAGAGGCAGTCCACTCCCAGCCATTGCAGGTAGTCGAGTTTCGACGTGATGCCCTTGAGGTCGCCGACGCCGTCGCCGTTGCTGTCCTGGAAGGAACGCACCAGGACTTCGTAGAAGACGGCCCGTTTGAACCAGTCGGGGTCGCGGTCCTTTTCCGGGGTGTCCTCGAATGTGTCGTGAACGGGCTCATTGACGATCAATTGGGTGACCCTCCGATCGGTGAGGACGGTCGCAGGGACAGCACATGGGCGGGCGCCGGCGAGCGGCCCGGACCAAGGCGTACATAGTTGTCCCTGCCCCAGTGGTAGGTGTCGCCGGTGAGCTCGTCGCGCACCGGGAAGGATTCGTGCCTGCCGAGGCCGAGTTCCGGCATGTCCAACGACACCGTCGCCTCGTGGGTGTGGTGTGGATCAAGGTTGATGACGGTCAGGACGGTGTCCGCTCCACCGCCGTGACCTTCACGTTTGGAGAATGCGAGCACCGCGTCGTGGTCGGTGTGATGGAAGTGCAGGGACCGTAGTTGCTGGAGCGCGGGATGCCTGCGGCGGATGCGGTTGAGGGTGGTGAGGAGCGGGGCGATGCTGTCCGTGCCGCGGGCCGCGGCGGCCCAGTCGCGTGGCCGGAGTTCGTATTTCTCGGAGTGGAGGTATTCCTCGCTGCCCGGCGCGGCGGGGGTGGCCTCGCACAGCTCGTATCCGGCGTAGACGCCCCAGGTGGGGGAGAGGGTGGCGGCGAGCACCGCGCGGATCTCGAAGGCGGTGCGCCCACCGGTCCGGAGGTAACCGGACAGGATGTCGGGGGTGTTGACGAAGAAGTTCGGCCGCAGGTGCGCGGCGCTGTCCCGGGACAGCTCGGTGAGGTAGTCGGTCAGCTCCTGCTTGGTGTTGCGCCAGGTGAAGTAGGTGTACGACTGGTGGAAGCCGATCTTGGCGAGGGTGTGCAGCATCGCCGGGCGGGTGAACGCCTCGGCGAGGAAGAGGACGTCGGGGTCGGTGCGGGCGATGTCGCCGAGCACCTTTTCCCAGAACGGCACCGGTTTGGTGTGCGGATTGTCGACGCGGAAGATGCGGACGCCCTTGGCCATCCAGAAGCGCAGCAGCCGTACGGTCTCGCGGACCAGACCACGGAAGTCGGTGTCGAAGGCGAGCGGGTAGATGTCCTGGTACTTCTTCGGCGGGTTCTCGGCGTGGGCGATGGTGCCGTCCGCGCGGTGGTGGAACCACTCGGGGTGCCTTTCGACCCAGGGGTGGTCGGGCGAGCACTGCAACGCGAAGTCGAGGGCGACCTCCATGCGCAGGTCGCGGGCGGTGCGGACGAAGTGGTCGAAGTCGTCGAAGGTGCCCAGGCCGGGGTGGAGCGCGTCGTGGCCGCCGTCGGGCGAGCCGATGGCCCAGGGGGAGCCGACGTCGTGCGGGCCCGCGGTCAGGGCGTTGTCGGGGCCCTTGCGGAAGGAGGTGCCGATGGGGTGCACGGGCGGGAGGTAGACCACGTCGAAGCCCATCGCGGCGACGGCGGGCAGCCGTTCGGCCGCGGTGCGCAGGGTGCCGCCGACGAGGGTGCCGTCCGGCGCGGTGGTGGCGCCCTCGGAGCGCGGGAACAGCTCGTACCAGGAGCCGTACAGTGCGCGGCGGCGCTCGACGACCAGGGGCATCGGGCGGGAGACGGTGAGGAGTTCGCGCAGCGGGTGGCGGTCGAGCGCGTCGGTGACGTCGGGGGAGAGGGCGGCGGCGAGGCGGGCGGTGGCGGGCAGCGCGGTGTCGCGCAGGGTGTCGACGGCGCCGAGCACCGGCTCGCGGCCTTCGCTCTTGGGGACGTCGTTCGCCGCCCGCTCCAGGAGTGCCGCGCCCTCGGCGAGGACCGTCGCGGTGTCGATGCCGGCCGGGATCTTGACGGCGGCGGTGCGGCGCCAGGTGGTGACCGGGTCCGACCACGCCTCCACGGTGTACGTCCAGCGGCCCTCGACGTCCGGGGTGACGTCGGCGCTCCAGCGGTCGGTGCCGGGGCCGTGTTCGCGCATCGGTGTCCAGGGGCCGCAGCGCCCCGCGGGGTTGCGCAGGACCACGTTCGCCGCGACCGCGTCGTGGCCCTCGCGGAAGACGGTGGCCGAGACGGCGAAGGTCTCGCCGACCACCGCCTTGGCCGGGCGGTGACCGCAGTCGATCTGCGGGCGGATGTCCAGGACAGGGATGCGACCGATCATGGGATCACCAGAGAGTTGTCATGCTTTAGGGAATTTTGTTCTTTCTATCCGGTTCATCGGGATGTGGCGGGAGGCGGGCATCGGGGGGCCGGTGCCCTTCACTCGGTTGGCGGGCGGAGTGCGGCGTTCCGTCGGCGGGTACGACGAAGGGCGGTGCCCGAAAACGGCGGACGGCCGGGGATCTCTCCCCGGCCGTCCGCCGGATTCCGACACCGCCCACGCTCCGGGTCACGTCACGGATACCCCGGAGCGGTCGATGGTGTTCCGAACGCCGTGGTGTGCGGCGTTACTTGACGGCGACGCCGTTCCACGCGGCCTCGACACCCTTGACCTCGGCGCTGCCGGCCTTGTACAGGTCGGTGGCGGCCTTGACGGTCGCCTCGCGGGCGGCCTTGTAGTCGGTGTTCGAGGTCATGTACTCGGTGAGCGCCTTGAACCAGATCTTCTCGGCCTTGTCCCGGCCGATGCCCTCGACCTTCGAGCCGTCGGCGGTCGGGCTGTCGTACTTCACGCCACCGATCTCCTTGGCGCCGCTGCCCTCGGACAGCAGGTAGAAGAAGTGGTTGGCGACACCCGACGAGTAGTGCGGGTCGAGACCACCGGTGCTGGAGTCCCAGTTGTCCTGCGACTGGCCGTCCTTGGAGGGCTTGTCCATGTAGCGCAGCGGGGTGCCGTCACCGTTGATGTCGATCTTCTCGCCGATGAGGTAGTCACCCGGGTCGGACTTGTTGTTCGCGTAGAACTCGACCGAGGTGCCGAAGATGTCCGACGTGCCCTCGTTGAGACCGCCGGACTCGCCGCTGTAGGTGAGGTTGGCGGTGGCGGAGGTGACACCGTGCGACATCTCGTGTGCCGCGACGTCGATGGCGGTGAGCGGGGCCTTGTTGCCCTCGCCGTCGCCGTACGTCATGCAGAAGCAGCTGTCGTCCCAGAAGGCGTTGACGTAGTTGTCGCCGTAGTGGACGCGCGAGGAGGCACCCTTGCCGTCGCCCTTGATGCCGGTGCGGCCGTGCACCTCCTTGTAGTAGTCCCAGGTCTCGGCCGCGCCGTAGTGCGCGTCGACGGCCGCGGTCTGCGGGTCGTCGGGCTTGCCGGTGCCCCAGTTGTCGTCGTCGTCCGTGAATGCCTTGCCCTCGCCGTCCTCGGCGTTCTCCAGGTTGGTGGTCTTGTGGCCACCGCGCCCGCCGTCGGTCAGCGTGTAGCCGCTGCCCTCCTTGGTGGTGCCGAGCTCGACGCTGCCGCTGAACTCGCTCTCGCCCTTGCCGGTGTGGATCTCGTCGTACTGGAAGAGCTTCTTGCCGCTGTTGGCGTCGGTGATGACGTGCAGCCGGCTGGGGGTGCCGTCCTTCTGGACGCCCTTGACGACCGTGTCGTACGCCAGGACCGGCGAACCGGAGGCGGCCCAGACGACCTTCTTCGCGGCCTGCGCGCCGGTCTGCTTCGCGCTGATGGACTTGGCGGCGGTGCCGTGCGCGCTCTTCGCGGCGGCGGACGCGGCGATCTTCGGCGTGAGGGAGGCGACCTTGATGGTCTTCTGCGTCGACTTGGTGGTGCTCTTGATGGCGCCGCCCTTGGCGGTGTGCACGACCATGTCGCCGCCCAGCACCGGGAGTCCGGCGTAGGTGCGGTCGAAGCGGGTGTGGGTGGTGCCGTCGGCGTCCTTGATGACGTCCTTGACGACCAGCTTCTCCTGGGAGCCCAGGCCCAGTTCCTTGGCGGTCTGCGCCTTGGTCGCGCTCGCGTCGCGGAGCAGCTCGGCGCGGTGCGAAGCGGTGAGCTTCAGGGGGGCACCGCTCTGGTCGGTCTGCGCGGGCGAGGCGCCTGCGCTGCCGGCGGTGATGCCGGCGGCGAGCAGGGCCGCGGCGGCGACGACGGTACCGGTAACGCGGGTCTTACGGGATATGCGGGGGGTCACGCGTGCTCCTTCAACTTTGCCAAGTGGTGGGGGTGCAAAGCGATGCGGGTGTGACGTGCGTCGGGAAGACTGCCATTCGAACGCGTGCATGTCAGGAGGGCCGGGCAAGGTTGGCCGAAAATCGTCCGTAGAGAGAAGATCGCTGTCCGTATAACGGAGTCGGGCGCCGCCTCCGACATTCCGGAAGCGGCGCCCAACTCGCTGTTTGTGCAGTTCAGTTGTGGTGTGACGGGGGTCGGGACTCAGGACTGCCACACCGAAGTGGCCGCCCGGTGCCGTCGGACCGTCAGAACGTCAGCTTCCAGCCGTTGAGCGTGCCGGAGTCGTAGCGGTACAGATCCTGCACCTTCAGCTTCCAGGTGCCGGTGGCGGCCTGCGCCGAGGCGTTGACGGTGTAGGTCTGCTTGACGTCGGCGGCGCCGTCCGACGTGCTCGCGTTCTTCAGCCGGTAGATCGAACCGTCCGGCCCGATCAGGTCGATGACGAGGTCACCGCGGTAGGAGTGGGTGATGTCCACCGACACCTTCAGACCGCTGGGCGCCTTGCCCGCCCGGCTGACCGTGATCGGCGAGGTCACCGCCGCGCCGCCGTCGGGGATCCGCACCGCGCCGGTGCTCTCGTAGACGTTGTCGCCGCCGGGGTCGGTGCCGTCGTCGACCCGGGAGCCGACGTTCACCGCCGCCCAGGTGTTGGCGACGGTGTTGTACGACGCGCTGCCCTGGCCGAACAGGTCGGCCGCGGCCTTCAGAGTGGCCGTACGGGCCGCCGCGTAGTTGGTGTTGGCGCTCATGTACTGGCTGAGCGCCTTGAACCACACCTTCTCGGCGTTGGCCCGCCCGATGCCGGGCACCGGCTTGTTGTCGTAGGTCGGGCTGTCGTAGTGCACGCCGCCGATGTCCTTGGCGCCGCTGCCCTCGGACAGCAGGTAGAAGAAGTGGTTGGCGACGCCTGACGAGTAGTGCACGTCCTTGTTGCCGACGCTGCTCGACCAGTAGTCGGCCGACGCGCCGTCCTTGGAGGGCTTGTCCATGTAGCGCAGCGGGGTGCCGTCGCCGTTGATGTCGATCTTCTCGCCGATGAGGTAGTCGCCCGGGTCCTCTGCGGTGTCGGAGTAGAACTCCACCGCGGTGCCGAAGATGTCGGACGTCGCCTCGTTCAGGCCGCCGGACTCACCGCTGTAGATGAGCCCCGCGGTCGCCGCGGTCACGCCGTGCGACATCTCGTGGCCCGCCACGTCCAGCGCCGTCAGCGGGCTGGCGTTGCCGCTGCCGTCGCCGTACGTCATGCAGAAGCAGCTGTCGTCCCAGAAGGCGTTGACGTAGCTGTTGCCGTAGTGGACGCGGGAGTACGCGGCGACGCCGTCGCCGCGGATGCCGGTGCGGCCGTGCACGTTCTTGTAGTAGTCCCAGGTCTCCTGGGCGCCGTAGGCGGCGTCCACGGCGGCGGTCTGGGCGTTCTGCGGCGTGCCGTCGCCCCAGGTGTCGTCCGCGTCGGTGAACAGGGTGCCGGTGCCGTACGAACCGTGGTTGAGGTTGTAGGTCTTGTGCCCGCCGCGCCCGTTGTCGGTCAGCGTGTACGAGGATCCCGAACCCGACGTGCCCAGCGTGACCTTGCCGCTGTACTCGCTGTTGCCGATGCCGTTCTCGATGCCCTGGTACTGGAAGATCCGGGCGCCGGTGGTGGCGTCGGTGATGACGTGCAGCGCGTTGGGCGTGCCGTCGTCCTGGAGGCCGCCGACCACGGTCTCGTACGCCAGCCGCGGGGTGCCGTCGGCGGCCCAGACCACCTTGCGCGGCGCCTGGTCGGCCTTGGTCTTCTCCGAGCCCTGCGCCTGCGCGGACTTGACGGCCTTGGACGCGGCGGCGGACGGCGTGACCTTCGCGGTCGTCGTCGGCACCGTCAACTTGGCGCGCAGCGGCTTGGTGACGCCCTTGACCGCGCCGGCCTTGCTCTCGTGCACGACCAGGTCGCCGCCGAGCACCGGGAGTCCGGCCCAGGTGCGTGCGTAGCGGGTGTGGGTGGTGCCGTCGGCGTCCTTCGAGACGTCCTTGACGAGCAGTTTCTCCTGGGCGCCGAGCTTCAGCTGCTTCGCCGTCGCCGCGGTGGCGGCGCCGGCGTCCCGTATCAACGTGCTGCGCTGGGACGGGGAGAGCGGGGCGGGCAGGGCGCCGGGGGCCGGCTCGGCGTGCTCGGTGCCGGGCTGCGGGGTGGCTGCCGTGCCGGCGGTGGCCTGTACGCCGACGGCCAGCATCGCCGTGACGGCGACCAGCGCGCCGGTCGCTACGGCGCGCCGATGGGGGGTGCGTCTCACGCTGACTCCTTCTGCTGGGCTGCGGCGGAGTGGCCGCTGCCGAGGGGGACCGGGCGGCGGGGGGCCGTCCGGGCAGAGCGAGGCAGAACACATGGAGCGTGTGGGGGGAGACGTGGTGCCGACTGCCGCGCGGGTGAGCCGTGGGGTCCGCGTGGCGGCTGCGGGGAAGAGTCCCACCGTCCCGCCGTCGTTGTCAGGGTCTCTTCAACTAAATGGCCGGAAACCGTCCGTTGCTCGGAATTCACCTCCGGATTACGGACAGATGGCGGGAAAACCCGGCGGGCGAGCCGGTTGCTCAGGCGCGCGGGGACGGCAGCTCGCTGTCGCCGTGCCAGGAATGCCACAGCGTCGCGTAGGCGCCGCCGGCCGCCACGAGCGCGTCATGGGTGCCCAGTTCGGCCAGCCGGCCCGCCTCCATGACCGCCACCCGGTCCGCGTCGTGCGCGGTGTGCAGCCGGTGCGCGATGGCGATGACCGTACGGCCCGCCAGCACGGCGGCCAGCGCGCGCTCGGCGTGCCGGGCGGTCCGCGGATCCAGCAGCGCCGTCGCCTCGTCCAGGATCACCGTGTGCGGATCCGCCAACAGCACCCGTGCCAGCGCGAGTTGCTGGGACTGCGCGCCGTCCGGGCGGAAACCGCCGGCCCCCAGCTCGGTGTCCAGACCGGCGGGCAGCCGCGCCGCCCAGTCCGCGCCGACGGTGGCGAGCGCGGCCCGCAACTCGGCGTCGGCCGCTGCCGGGGCGCCGATCAGCAGATTGTCCCGGACCGTCCCCAGGAACACATGGTGCTCCTGGGTCACCAGGACCACCTGCCGCCGCAGGACTTCGGGCGCAAGACCGGCGACCGGCACCCCGCCGACCGTCACCGCACCGCCGCTCGGCGCGTCCACCCCGGCGAGCAGCCTGCCCAGCGTGGACTTGCCCGCGCCGGAAGGACCGACGAGCGCGAGCCGTTCGCCCGGCCGCACACTCAGATCGACGCCGCGCAGCACCTCGTCACCGGAGCCGCCGGGGTAGGCGTAGCGCACACCGGTGACGTCGATGCGGTCGGCGGCTCCGGCACAACCGTACGGGCCGTAGCGGTGGCCGTCGGCGGGCGAGGGCGACGGGACCTGCGGGGTACGGCGGGCGGTACGGGGCGGGCCGGGCTTCCCCGAACCCGTGCCGTCCGCGGCTTCCAGGGCCGCGCCGACACCCTCGACCCGCGCGAACGCGGCGCCGCTGCTCTGCAGTTGCTCCACCCAGAGCAGGACGGTGTCCATCGGCGCATACACCTGCCGCAGATACAGCGCGGCCGACACCACCACCCCCAGGCTCACCACCCCGGAGCCGTGCAGCGCCCCGCCTGTCAGCAGCACCCCCACGACCGGCACCATGTACGAGACGTCCACCGCGGGAAACAGGACGCTGCGCAGGAACAGCGTCCGCAACCGGGTGCGCCGGCAGCGCTCGACCGCCTCCTGGCAGGCCGCCGCACGGCGCTCCTGGAGGCCGAGCGCCTCGACGGTCCTGGCGCCCGCCGCCGTCGCGGCCAGCAGCTCGGCCAGCGCCGACTGGGCCGCGCCCTCCGCCAGATACGCCTCCCGCGCCCGGCGCAGATACCAGCGGACGGCGAACCAACCGCCCAGCAGGCCCAGGCCGCAGGCGCCGAGCCGCGGATCGAGCAGCACCACGGCACCGAGCAGGAACAGCGCCTGGACCGCGGCGACCGACACCTCGGGCGCCGCGTCGCGCAGCGTCCTGCCGACGGTGGCGACATCCGTCGTGCCGCGCACCGTCAGGTCCCCGGTACCCGCCCGCTCCACGACCGCGGCGGGCAGCACCAGCGCGCGGTCGACGAACTCCGTACGCACCCGGTCCAGCGTCCGCTCACCGAACCGGTGGCCGACATAGCGCGCATACCGCGCCAGCAGCAACTGGGCCACCGCGCAGACCAGGAGCACCAGCGCCAGCCGGTCCACCGCGCCCGTGCCGCCACCGGCCCGCACGGTGTCGACGATCCTGCCGAGCAGCCAGGGACCGGCGAGACCTGCCGCCGCCGCCAGCGCGTTGAGGGCGAGCAGCGCGGCGAAGGCACGGCCGTCCCTGCGGACGAGTCCGAGCGCGGCGCGCCGGGTCCTGCGCGGTCCCGCCACCGGCAGCGCGCCCTCCGGTGCGGTCTCCCGGCCGCCGCTCACCTGGCCTCCTCGACCTGTACGCCGTCCGGTTCCGCGGCCCCGGCGTCGTCATCGCCGCGCGCCACCAGCCTGCGGTACTCCGGCTGAGACGCGAGGAGTTGACGGTGGCTGCCGACCGCCGCGACCCGGCCGCCGACCAGGTGGTACACGGTGTCGGCGCGGTCGAGCAGCAGCGGCGACGTGCTGGTGACGACGGTCGTACGGCCCGACCTCGCGGCGCGCAGCCGGGCCGCGATGGCCGCTTCGGTGTGCGCGTCGACGGCCGACGCAGGTTCCACGGCGAGCAGTACCTCGGGGTCGGCCAGCAGCGCCCGCACCAGCCGGACGCGCTGCCGCTGCCCACCGGAGAGATTGCGTCCGCCCGCCGCGACCGGCGAGTCCAGACCGTCCGGCAGCCCGCGCACGATGTCGTCGGCGACGGCGGAGTGCAGGGCATCGGCCACGGCCGCGGCCTCCCGTTCGCGGCGTCCCGAGATCACCTCGCGCAGCGTGCCGGCGAACAGCTCCGCCTCGTTGTCGGCGACCAGGATCCGCTCGCGCAGCCGCGCGCGATCGACGTCGTCGACGCGTACCGCGCCCCACGTGGCGGACGGCTCCGCGAAGCCGCCGAGCCGGTCGATCACCGCTGCCGAATCGGCGGGACGTGCCGAGGCCAGCGCGGTCAGCTCCCCTGGCACCACCTCGACACCCGACTCCGGGTCGCGCAGCGCGGACGGCACCGCGGGACCGTCCGGCGTGCCGCCGCAGGCCCCGCCGTCGGCCGGTGGCTCCAGGTCCAGGAAACGTGTCACCCGGCGGGCGGCGACCAGGCCCCGGGTGAGGTCGTAGCCGCCTTCGATGAAGAACGTCACCGGGATCACCAGCGCCGCCGTATAGCCGTACACGGCGACCAACTCGCCGACGCTCAGCGCGCCTTGGGCCGCCATCCGGGCCGCGAGCCAGGTCACGGCGGCGAGGAACAGGGTCGGCAGGCCCACCCCGAGCGCCTGGATCCAGCTGGTCACCGCGCCGACCCGGTACCCCTCGGCGCGCAGCGCGTCCGACTCCCGGCGGTACCGCGCGGCGAACGCCTCCTTGCCGCCGAGCCCGCCCAGCACCCGCAGGCCGCCGACCAGGTCCGTCAGCCGCGCGGCCAGACCGCTCTGCCGTTCGCGGTAGCGGGACTCGGCGCCCTGCAACCGCCCCAGCAGCGGCCCCACCAGCACCGCGAGCAGCGGCACTCCCAGCAGTACCAGCACGGCGAGCAGCGCCGACACCGACAGCAGCAGGACGGCCACCACCCCGTACGCGAGGACGGCGCCGACGCCGGGCCCGGTCAGGGTCAGCGTCTGGCTGATCACGGCGACGTCCCCGACGCCGATGGTGACCACCTCGCCCGCCGTCGCCTTGCGCGGCAGCGCGGCGCCCAGTCGCAGCGTGTGCGCCACGACGACCCGCACCGTACGGAAGGTGGCGTCCATCCGGATCTTGGTCATGGTGCGGTGCCGCATGATCGCGAGGAAGGCGTTCAGCACCCCGGTGGCCAGCAGGACACCGCTCCAGCCGAGCAACGACCCCGTCCTGCCGGGCGCCAGACCCTCGTCGATGGCGCGGGACAGCACGTAAGGCGGCAGCATCAGCCCGACCATCCACAGGCTGCCGAACGTCGCACCGGCCGCGACCCGGCGCAGCTGGCTGCGGGTCAGCCACCACAGATAGCGCGCGGGGCCGCGGTGGTCGGGCACGCCGGGGCCCGCCGCCCCACGGCCGGATATGCCCGGCTCCGGCGCGTCCCACAGGTCCAAAGCAGGGGCGCTCATGCCCGCACCCTATGCGAGGCGATCCGGCACCAAGAGGGGCCGGGTCAGCGCCTGACGGCCCGCAGGATCACGAACTTCGGGTCGGAAGCGACCACTTCGCAGTTGCCGAAGAGGCGGCGCAGCCGTACGTGGTAGCCGAGGTGGCGGTTGCCGATGACCCACAGTTCGCCGCCGGGGCGCAGCGCGGCCCGCGCCCCGCCGAACATGCTGCGGGCGGTCGCGTCGGACGTCGCGCGATGGCTGTGGAACGGCGGGTTGTTGAGGACCAGGTCCACCGAACCGGCCGGCACCTGCGACAGCGCGTCGCCGACGACGAACTCGGCCTTCGCGTCGGCCGGCGCGTTCGCCGCGAAGGTGGCCCGCGCCGACGCCACCGCCGAGAACGACTCGTCGATGAAGGTCACTTCGGCCCCGGGGTCGGCCAGCGCCATCGCGGTACCGACCACGCCGTTGCCGCAGCCGAGGTCCACCACCCGGCCGCCCCGGGGCGCGGGCAGGTGCGCCAGCAGGAAGCGGGTGCCGATGTCGAGCCGGTCGGCGCAGAAGATGCCGGCGTGATTGGTGACCGTACGGCCCGAGACGATCCCGACGTCCGCGGGCAGCGGATAACTGCGCGGCCAGGAGCTGGGGACGCGGGGGAGCCCGGGGTCGGGGGTGCAGAAGATCAGCCGCGCCTTCTTGACGGCGAGGGAGGTCCTGGTCGGCCCGATGATCTGCTCGAACAGCTTCAGCGTCGAGGTGTGGATCTCGGTGACCATGCCCGCGCCGACGACGCGGGTACCGGCGTGCACGGCGGGTGCCAGCCGGCGCAGCTGGTCCTCCAGCAGCGCGAGGCTCTTGGGCACGCGGACCAGCAACAGGTCGATCCGCTCCGGCGGCGCGTCCAGCACGGAGTGCAGCCCCACCGCCTCCGGGTCAACACCGCTGCGCCGCAGATTCGCCACCGTCGCCCGCTGCGTGAGATACGAGTCGGTGATCTGCACGGGACGCCGCGCGGCCAGCGCGGTCGCCAGCGCGCCCCACCGGTCGCCGAGGACGACGGTGGCGCCGGGGCCGGTACCGGCCCCGGTCTCGGCTTCGCCCCCGGCCTCGATCTCGGCCAGGTGCTGGAGCAGGTACGCGTCGGCGGCGTCCCAGGCGCGGAGCGTGTCGCGGGGGTCCTCGGGGAAGCGGGTGAGGTCGAACGCACCCCATGACGTCGTGAAACGGTTCATCGTGGACTCAGGCTAGCCGAGAGCGGCACGGGGGTGCGGCGGGGCCGGGGGCTGCGGGGGGCAGCCGTTCAGCGGCGCTGCGGCGCAGCCCCGTGCCGGAGGCCCGGTGCCTACCCCAGGGATGCGCCGGTGTGCCGCTGCTGTGCCGTGGTGAGAGCGCGGACGACGAAGATGGCGGTCAGCGCTGCGCCGACGACGGCGGCGTCGGATGCCAGGAGCGGTGATACGCCCTCGTAGGCGCGGGCGATGACGCCGTCAGTGGAGTCCGTGGAATTCAGGCCGAGACCGCTCAGCAGGCCGACCAGCCACAGGCCCCACCACCAGTTCACGACGTGCGGCAGCCGCTCGTCCGGGGCGCTCGCACGGTGGATGTCGGCGATGATGCCGCGCGGCACCCACAGGTTCGCGATGGGCACGATCCAGCCCGCGTAGACCCACGGCCAGGCGTAGCGCGGCGGCTTTCCCGAGAGGGTGCGGGCGTTGGCCTGGACGCGCAGCAGCCAGATCAGGAAGGTGAGCGCGCAGAGCACCGTGGCGGCGTCTCCCAGGGTGCTGACGAAGTGGTAGGCGTTCTCCAGGGAGGTCAGCGGGCGGTGCTTGCCGTCGCCCTGGTCCGGCGGCCCGGAAGCGGGCATCCCGGACATGGCGAGCCGGATCTGCCACGCTCCCCGGAGCCCCCAGGCGGCTGCGGCGAGGGCGAGGGCGGCGATGGCGCAGCGGGCCGCTCCGCGGACCGGCTGCAGGGACGGCGGCGCTATGTGATCGTTCACCGGGTCATCCTGGCGCACGCGCGGCCGGGGACGCCAGGCAGGGCCAGCACGCCTGCCCCGTCGGCCGGTTGACGCGCGAAGTGCCCGGATATGGACCTGCGTCGGCCGCGCGGACCGTACCGCTCCCACCGTGCCGCCATAGACTTGAAGGGCCGGGCCGGGGGAGACGAGGGCTCGGGAGTGGGGAGGCCACCCCAGGAGGACGCGATGTTGCGGCAGACCCGACTGGCCGGGGAATCGGCGGACCACCTCGCCGCCCGCGAAGAGCTGCGGCGGGCCGAGATCGACCTCATGCGCCACCGCGAGCAGGTCGCGGCACAGCGACGGGCACTACCGCAGGGGCCGCCCGTCGGCGACTACGTCTTCATCGAGGGCCCCGCCGGACTCGACGCCGGTGACACACCGGTCCGCGAGGTCACCCTGAGCGGTCTTTTCACCGCCCCGGACCGTCCGCTGATCGTCTACCACTTCATGTACGGCAAGCGGCAGACCGAACCCTGCCCGATGTGCACCCTGTGGATCGACGGTTTCCAGGGCATCGCCCACCACGTCGCCCGCAACGCCGACTTCGTCATCGCCGCTGCCGCCGAACCGCCCGTCCTGCGGCAGCACGCCCGCAACCGCGGCTGGTCCCGGCTGCGGCTGCTGAGCTGCGGCGACAGCACGTTCAAGTACGACCTGGGCAGTGAGGACGAGGACGGTGAGCAGGACTCCACCGTCTCCGTCTTCACCCGCGACGCGGACGGCACGGTCCGCCACCGTTACTCCGCCCACCCCCGCCTGGCCGAGGACATCGACGAGCGCGGCATCGACCTCCTGGCACCCGTCTGGCACCTCCTCGACCTGACCCCGCAGGGCCGCGGCGACTGGTACCCGAGCGTCGACTACTGATCTCCGCGGTGCGTACGAAGGAACGGCTTCTTGATCGAATTCTTGGGAACTGATCTTTTCCGCTCGCTCGCACGCGCAGGGGAACGGCCGAAAACTGCGTATACGCCGTAACGGGCCGTTGTCACGATGAGCGCTGTTCTGTCAGGCTGCTCACCAGTTTCCGCTGATTCCATTGAGGCGTTTCATTGCCGAACGGCAGGGGATCTTCATGCTTTTGTCGGGATCGGATACTGCCGTATTACGTTCACAGGAGGCATCGAGCTGGCTGCTCGGCGAGCTGACCAGCAAGGGCCGAATTCCCTTCCGGCTGGCCTGCCGCAGATTGACGGTGTGGGAGGCGCTGCTCGTCCAGTACGTGCTCGGCAGGACCGACGTCGAATGCGTCGCGGACCCGGATCCCGACGCCGACCTCATACCGGTGACCCGCTCCGCCCTCTTCGGTATTTCCCTCTGGAAGCCCGGTGAGCTGCGGGAATCCGCTCCGGAGCCGCTCGCCTGGATGCGGGTGCCGCCCGAGGTCCTGGACATGGTCGACGAGGAGGAACGGTCCGCCCAGGCGCGGGAAGCCGCCGCATTCCACGAGGTCGACGCCATACTCCGCAGTTGGGAGGAGAAAGGGGAACTCGATCACCGGCTGATCCGGCTGGCCGACTGGGTCGAACGCGTCGAGACGGTTTACATATTCGTGGGGCGCGAGGTCTTCTCGAAGTCCGACGCCGGCAGCAACACCTTGACGCGGGAAGGCCGCCTGGCGAATCTCCGGCAACGCCCGGTCGAAACCTGGCACCGGGCGGACCGGTTATTCGTCGTCCTTGCGCACTGCCTGTTCCGCAGCGGCCGTTCCGTCCGCTTCGAGGAGTTCAACGGCGTACAGCTTTCGGCGACCGGGCTCCGCCAATATCTGCTGGACCGCCACGCGCATTACCGCGCCGCAATCGGACGCCCGCCGTGCAATCCCGGCGGTATGCCGCTGCTGGATCTCGCCGATGAGGTCCGCGCCCTCCAGAGCGAGGTCGACCGGCACTCGCCCCTCATGCGCTACCGCCGCATCAACGGCCTGACCTTCGCGAAGAACGAGTACCTGGCCGACTTCCCGCAGCCACGCGACCCGCACGCGCTGCCCGAGCTGATCGCCCGCCACGGCCGCGCCCACCTGGGTGTCGAGCCGACCGGACGGGTACGGGACGACCTGCGCTCCCTCGCCGTCGCGGCCACCCTCCGCGACGCGCAGGCAGCCGCGGACGCCGGGCCCCGGGCCGGGCACGGTGCCGTCGGGGAACTCCTCGCCGCCCTCGTGCTCTCCGCCGTCCACGCCACCGGTTCCGACTACGGCATGAGCAGTTCCGTCCGCGACCTCGCACGGCTGCGCGGCGCCGGGCCCGGCGGTCCCGACGGGGTGCTGGAACTCAAGAAGGCCGACTTCGTCTGCTGCTGCCTGCCCCACCCCACCCGCATGGCCGGGGACGGCGAGGAAACCGCCCGCATCCTGTGGCGGGCCGCCCAGCGCATGATGTACAACCGCTGGCACTTCGCCCCCGGCGAATTCGACCGCGAGGCCATTCCCGAGAAACGGCACTACTTCTTTCCGCCGCAGGTGCCCGACATCACCGAGCACGCCGAGCACCACCACGGCGGCCACACCGCCTCACGGGTGCGCTTCTCCATCCGCGCCCCCGGCGCCCAGGCATGGCACCCCCCGTTCACCGTCTTCGGCCACGGCTTCCGCGGCTGCTACGACATCCGGCTGGTCCGCACCGACCGCCCGGCCTACACCCTGCGAGAACTCCGGGAGGCCGTACGCCACTGCTCGCTCGTCGACGAACTGTGGCGGACCCTCGCGGACGGCGTCGAGCACGGCACCCTGCCCGTGCGCCCGATGGGCGGCTTCGACCGCGACTGGTACCTGTCGCGGGGGTGGCAGCGGCTGGACGCGTACCCCCTCGGCACCGGGGCCCTGCCCGTACCCGGCTGACCGCCGCCGCGCTCCCGGCGGCGCCGCCACGGCCCGACACCACGGCGCGCGACCGTGCCCGCCCGCCGCCACCTCCCGAGGAGGACACACCCGTATGACCGAGCAGACCGCGGGCCAGGACCCGGGCCCTCCCGTACCGGTCGCCGACGTCGTCAACACCGTCGCCGGGACCGCCTGCCAGGACACCCGGCACCGCATCCACTACCGCGAGGACGGTGAGATCCGCTCGCTGAGCCTCGCCGACCTCGACGCGGCTGCCGTCCGGGTGGCCGCCCGGCTCCACGCGCTCGGCATCCGCGCCCGCGACCGGGTCGGCGTCATGGCGCCCAACCGGATCGAGTGGGTGCTGCTCGACCTCGCCGCGCTCAAGCTCGGCGCGGTGACCGCCGGAATCGAACCGGACCGCTACCAACCCGCCGCCGTACTCGCCGAGTTCGGCCTCGGCCTGCTGTTCACCGGCGACCCCCACCACGCCGGCGACGCCTCGGGCGCGGTGCACGACATCGCGCAGGTCCACGCCTGGGCCTTCGACACGGTCGGCACCCCGGCCGACGCGCCCGCGCTGCCGCCCCACCCCGGCTACGATCCGGCCGACATCTGCGCGGTCAAGCAGACCTCCGGGAGCACCGGGCCGCCCAAGGGCATCGAGGCCACCGTCGCCAGCGTCAACCGGTCGCTGGCCGCCGTGCAGGAGATGTTCGACCACCGCGACGGCGACAACCTGCTGGTCTTCCTGCCCGTCCGGTTCCTCCAGCAGCGCTACTGGATCTACTCGGCCCTCGCCCACGGCCACGACGTCACCCTCGCCGACCGGGTCACCGCGGTGGAGACGGCGCACGCGGTCTCCCCGACCGTGATCATGGGGGTGCCCGGGTTCTACGGGCAGCTCATGACCCGGCTGGAGGCCGACGGGATTCCCGCCGACCCGGCGGGCCGCGGGGCGGCGATCCAGCAGGCGCTCGGTGGCCGCATCCGCTACCTGTGGACCGGATCCGCCCCGGCAGGGCGCCAGGTCCTGCACTTCTTCCACGACGCGGGCGTCCCCCTCCACGAGGGCTACGGCCTCAACGAGACGTGCATCGTCACCAAGAACCACCCCGGCGCCTTCCGGGTCGGCAGCGTCGGCCGGGTCCTGCCCCACAAGCGGATCCGCTTCGACAAGGACGGCATCCTCATCGTCGGCAGCAGCCACCCCGTCAACACCCGCTACACCTGGTGTGCGCCCGGCGCCAACGAGCGGGTGTTCCTACCCACCGGCGAGGTGAAGACCTACGACATCGGCCACGTCGACGAGGACGGCTTCCTCTACATCGACGGCCGCGTCGACGACACCGTCACCCTGAGCGGAGCACTCAACATCCTGGTGCCCCTCGTCGAGGAACGCCTCCGCGAGCTGCCGGGGGTGCACGACTGCGCCGTCTTCGGCGACGGCAGGCCCTACCTCACCGCGGTCGTCTCACCGGCCGCCCCCGACCTCGACGGGGAGGCGCTCGCCCGCGACCTGGCCAAACTGAACCAAGAACTCCGCTACGAGCAGCGCCTCTTCGCCGCCGTCATCGCCCACGAGCCGTTCTCCATCGAGAACGGCCTGCTGAACGCCCAGTACAAGCTGATGCGGACACCGATCGGCGCCCGCTACGCGGGAGACCTGGAACGGGCCTACGCGGAACACCGGATCTACAACGACGGCACCGTCGGCGACGCACCGGTGCTGGTGACGGCGGCGGCCGGCCCGCCACACGACGGACGAGCGGAGGACGAGCAGAAGTGAGCTGGGACAAGCTGGCCGAACTGGAGCTGGCCAACGACCGGGTGACCCTGCGGCGCATCCGCATCGCCGACACCGATGCCTTCGCCGAGATCGCGTACGAGCCGGAGATCTGGCGCCACTTCGTGCAGCGCATCGCGACGCGGGACGACCTGCACACGTTCATGGAGACGGCGATCCGGGACACCCTGACCGGCACCCGCATCGTGTTCGCCGTCCTCGACAACGCCACCGGGCGGATCGTCGGCAGTACCGCCTACGGCAACCTGTCAGCGGCCGAACGCCGGCTGGAGATCGGCTGGTCGTGGCTGTACGCGGGGGCCCGCAGGACCGGCGTCAACCGGGCCGTCAAGCTGGCCCTGCTCCACCACGCGTTCGGCGAACTCGGCTGTGCGCGGGTCGAGTTCAAGACCGACGTGCGCAACGCCGGGGCGCGGGCCGGCCTGGCCGGCATCGGAGCGACCGAGGAAGGCGTCCTGCGCAGCTTCAACTTCATGCCGGGCGGGCGCCGCCGCGACATCGTCTACTACAGCATCCTGCGTGACGAGTGGCCCGCCGTACGCAAGGAACGGTTCGAGGCGACCGGCGCCGGCAGCTGAACCTCACCACCACGGCAGCACGTCCACAGGGGGAGGGCACACAGTGCAGCACGAGTTCGTCATCGAAGCCGCCGGAGAGCGCCTGGCGGCGACAAAGATCACGGGAGCCGACGGGGCGGAGCCACGGATCCTGGCCCTGCACGGCCTGGGCACCACCGCGACCCGGCACCGGGTGCGCTACCTGCTCGACGCACTGGCGGACCACGGACACGCCTCGCTCACCTTCGACTTCTCCGGCAACGGCGACAGCACCGGAGCGCTCACCCGGTCCACCCTGTGCCGTCGCCGCACCGAGACCCTGGCCGCGGCCGGCCAACTGGCGAAGAACGGGCCGCCCGTGCTCATCGGCACCAGCATGGGCGCTCACCTCGCCGCCTGGACCGTGCCGGAGCTGCGTCCCCGCGCCCTGGTGCTGTTCTGCCCGGCGACCTACCCCGCGCACGCCGCCGACCTGCCCTTCGACGGCAGCCTGGTCCGCCCCGCCAACCACCCCGACTCGCCCGCGTACGCCGCCCTGCGCCGGTTCGACGGCGATCTGCTGATCTTCGGCGCCCGCCAGGACCAGGTCTGCCCGCCCGAGGTCATCGAGGGGTACCTCGACCACGCCCGCAGCGCCCGCTCCGCCGAGGTCGTCTGGCTCGAAGACTGCGACCACTTCGTCCACCGCTGGCTGCCAGGCCAGGAATCCCTGCGGGACGACGCCGTGCACGCCGTGCTGCGGCTGCTCGCCGCCTGACCCCCACCCACGCCCGCACCCGGGAGGCGCATCGCCATGCAGACCGAGCGGAACCTGCTCAAACGACGTGACATCGACGCCCTGAAGACGGTGGCGGCGGCCTTCCGCTCCGGCCCGCTGGCCGGGCTTCTCGACTCCGCCCCGGAGCTGGAGCGCCGCAGCGGCCTGACGCGGGAGGAGTTCGAGCGGGAGTACCGCTTCAGGGGCCGCCCGGTCGTGCTGGACGGCTACGCCGCCGACTGGCCGTCCGTACGCCACTGGACCTTCCAGAACCTCGCCGACCGCTGCGCCGACGTCCCGGTCGTGGTCGACAGCTACCGCAGCGAGGCCGCGCGCCTGACCACCTTCGGAGAGTTCGTCACCCGGCTGGAGGCGAGCGCGGGCAGCGGCGCCGACCCGCTCTACCTCCAGGAGTGGTACTACCGGACCGTCGCCCCCGAGCTGGCCGACGACCTGCCCGAACTGGACATCGCCCAGTACGACTTCCGGCGCGACCTGTACGGCGAGGCCGCCTCCACCAACCACCAGCTGTGGATCGGCCAGCAGGGCGGCATCACCCGCCTGCACCAGGACGCGTACTCCGTCGACGTCATGCACGCGCAGATCGTCGGTGAGAAGCTCTGGCACATCATGGGCCCCGGCGCCGAACTGCTGCCGGGGCCCGGCGGCGCGGCGCAACTGGACGCGCTGTGCGCCTCCCCCGACACCCGGCTGATGCGCTTCGTCCTGCGGCCGGGCGACGTGCTCTACCTCCCCGCGCTGTGGTTCCACCGCATCGAGCTGCTCAGCGACTCCATCGGACTCGGCCGCAAATGCCTGGACCAGGCCCACCTCGGCGCCCACATCCGCCAGCGCATCGGGGAGTTGCTGGCCCTCGCCCTCAACCCGGACGAGCTGCGCGTCACCCACTCCGAGCTGTTCGACGTCGTCATCGCCAGAGCCAGGGCCCTGGCCGACCGGATGGACATCGACCTGTCCCGGCTGCGTCAGTGAGGTAGAAAGAGCCCATGAGGCAACAGCACATCCTGCTGGTCGGCGGCCGAGGCCACGAATTGCCCAAGGCGGCGGCGCTGAACCTGCGCCACTCGATGATCCAGATCCCGGAGCGGGCGAACGAGGCGCACGCCGCAGCCGCCGCGCGGTACGCCGTCCTGGACTACCGGAACCTGGACGAGGTCCTTCCGCTCGCCCGGGACTGGCACGCCGCAGACCCCTTCGACGCCGTGCTCTCCTTCACCGAGTACGGCCTGGAGCCCGCCTCCCGGATCGCGATCGACCTGGGCGTTCCCGGGGGAAACCTGACCGCCGTCCTCGCCACCCGCGACAAGACCAGGACCCGCGCGCTGCTCGACCGGCACGGCCTGAGCCCCGTACGCCACCGCCTGTGCACCGCAGTATCGGACGCCGCCGCCTTCCTGGACGAGCTCGACGGGCAGCCCCTCGTGCTCAAGCCACCGTCGGGCGGCCTCAGCGAAGGGGTCTACGTCGTCGGGTCCGCCCGGCAGCTCGCCGAGCGCTGGCCCTGGACCGCGGCCGTGGCCGGCCGGGAGCCGGTGCTGGCGGAGGAGTTCCTCACCGGACCCGAGTACAGCGTCGAGTCGGTCTCCCGGCACGGCAGGCACGAGGTCGTCATGGTCACCGAGAAGATGACCACGGGCTCACCCGGCTTCGTGGAACTCGGCCACCAGGCCCCCGCCCGCCTCGACGCCGGTGACCGGGACGCGATCGAGAAGCTCGTCCTGCAGTTCCTCGACCTCATCGGCCAGCGGACCGGACCGGTCCACAGCGAGCTGCGCCGCACCCCGAACGGCCCGCGCCTCATCGAGGCCCAGACCCGCGTCGGCGGCGACCAGATCTGGGAGATGTGCCAGCTGGTCAGCGGAGCCGATCAGATCACCGAGACCCTCTCCGCCCTGCTGGGCCTGCCGGACCCGCCGCGCGTCCCGAAGGCCCGCGCGGCTGCCATCCGCTTCTTCTCCCACGAAAACGTCCGCATCCGGCACGTCGACGGCGTCCCCGACGCCGAGCGCGCCCCCGGCGTCATCCGGGCGGTGTGCACCCTGCGGCCCGGCCGGCAGCTCGGCCCCCTCGTCTCATCCGACTCCCGCCAGGGCTACGTGCTCTGCGCCGGCGACAGCACGGATGACGCCGTGGCCAGGGCCGAGGCGGCGCGCGACCTCGTCCGCGTGGACGCCGTGCCGCTCACCGGCACCGCGGCACGGTAAGTCAAGGAGTGACCATGCGAGTTCTCGTGATCGGCACCAACAGGATGTGCCACGAACGGCTTCGCGACCAGGGCCACGAACTGGTGCTCTTCGTCCCGCGGGCCAGGGCCAGGCGCGAGGACGCGACCGGCCCGTACGCCCATGTGGTGATCCTCGACGACGGCGCAGGTGACGGCCTGTGGGCCGACATCGCCGAGGCCCTGCACCGCAGCGCGCCCTTCGACACCGTCGCCGCGCACAACGAGCACACCTACCCCATCGTGCACGCCGTCAGCGCACGTCTCGGCATCCCCTCCACGGTCGACCTCGACCTGTTCCACCGGGTGCTGGACAAGGCGAAAATGCGGGAGATCCTCGACAAGCACGACATCCCCAGCTGCCGGCACACCTACGCCCGCGGCCGGCAGGCCGTCCTGGAAGCCGTCGGTGAGATCGGCCTGCCGTGCATCGTCAAGCCGGTGGACACCGAGGCCAGCGTGGGGGTTTCGCGCATCGGCACCCCCGAGGACATCGAGGCGGCACTGCACCGGGTCGGCTCCGCACACATCGAACGAGGGGTGCTCGTCGAGGAGTTCCTCGACGGCAGGGAGCTGAGCGTCGAGGCGTTCTCCACCGGTGGCCGGCACCGCATCGTCGCCGTCACCCGCAAGTTCACCGACGCCGAGACGTTCGTCTCGCGTGGCCACGTCGTGCCCGCCCCGCTCGCCCCCGATGAGCACGCCGCCGTCACCGCGTACGTCACCCGCGTCCTCGACGCCTTCGGCTTCCACGACTGCCCCTCGCACACCGAGGTCATGCTGACCGACCGCGGGCCGCGCATCATCGAGATGCACAACCGGATCGGCGGGGACGCCATCATGGATCTCGTCCACCTCTCCACCGGCGTGGACATGTACGACCTGGTCGCCCGCCAGAGCATCGGCGAGGACATCGGCGCCCTGCTGCCCCGGGAGACCGTCCACGACCGCAGCGCCGCGGCCTGGTACGCGGCCCCCTCCGGACCGGCGACGCACACCCTGCTGGACGTGCACGGCGTCGAGCAGGTCCGCGACCTGCCCCACGTCCACGCCGTCACGCTGCTGAAGGAGCCGGGGAGCCCGCAGCCCACGGTCCGGCAGAACTTCGACCGCTCCGGCCGTGTCATCGCCGTCGGCGACTCGCCCCGGCAGGCGGTGAGCCGCGCCCGCGAGGCGACCGGCATGCTGCGCTTCGTCTACGGCTGGAGCGCGCCGGACGTGTGAGCCGGGGGATGCGTCCCGGGTGGCCTGCGCGATCACACCGGCCGCCCCGGGGGCCCGCTCACCCCACGCTGTCCCGCCAGGCCCGGTGCAGCGCGGCGAAGCGGCCCCGGCCGGCGATCAGGGCGGCCGGGGTGCCGTCCTCCACGATCCGGCCGTCCGCCATGACCAGCACCCGCTCGGCGATCTCCACCGTCGACAGGCGGTGCGCGATCACCACGGACGTACGGCCCCGCAGCACGGTGTCCATGGCGCGCTGCACCGCCCGCTCGCCCGGAATGTCCAGCGAGCTGGTCGCCTCGTCCAGAATCAGCACCGCCGGGTCGGCCAGCAGGGCCCGCGCGAAGCCGACCAACTGCCGCTGGCCCGCGGATATTCGGCCGCCGCGCTTGCGGACGTCCGTGTCGTAACCGTCCGGCAGCGCGGCGATGAAGTCGTGTGCGCCGATCGCCCTGGCCGCCTGCTCGATCTGCGCGCGGGTGGCGTCGGGGCGGCCGATGGCGATGTTGTCGGCGACCGTGCCGGAGAACAGGAACGCCTCCTGGGTGACCATCACCACGCCCCGGCGCAGCTCGGCGGCGGACAGCTCCCGCAGGTCGACGCCGTCGAGCAGGACCCGGCCCTCGGTCGGGTCGTAGAAGCGGGCCAGCAGCTTGGCGAGGGTCGACTTGCCCGCGCCCGTCGAGCCCACCACGGCGGTGGTCCCGCCCGCGGCCAGCGTCAGGGCGAAGCGGGGCAGCACCTCGCCGCCGGTGCGGTAGGCGAAGCGGACGTCGTCGAAGGTGACCGTGCGGCCGGGGCGGCCTTCGGCGACGGGCGGCAGCTCCGCGGGCGACTCGGGCTCCGGAACGGACGGGCGCTGCGCGAGCAGCCCCGCGATCTTGCCGAGCGAAGCCGCCGCCGACTCATAGGAGTTGAGGAACATGCCCAGCCGGTCGATGGGGTCGTACAGGCGGCGCAGATACAGCACGGCCGCGGCCAGCACCCCCAGCGGCAGGCCGCCGGCGGCCACCCGGTACGCGCCCCAGAGCACGATCGCGGCGACCGCGGTGTTGGCCACCAGGCCGGACAGCGCGACATAGCGGGCCATCTCCAGGGTCGCGTCGCCGTTGACGCCCTGGTGCCGGTGGTTCAGCCGGGCGAACTCGGCCTCGTTGGCCCGCTCCCGGCGGAACGCCTGCACCGGGCGGATGCCGTTGACCGTCTCCGTGAACTTCACGATGACGGCGGCGATGGCCGATGACTTCGTGCCGTACACCTGCTGGGAGCGGCGGCGGAAGGACGCCACGAGGAGATACAGCGGGCCCGCCGAGACGAGGGCCGCGGCGCCGGAACCCCAGTCCAGGTACAGCAGCATCGCGGTGATGTACACCGTCGACAGGCCGACCGAGATCAGCTCTTCCAGGCCCTCCTCCAGGAGTTCGCGCAGCGACTCCACGTCCGTCGTCGCGCGGGATATCAGCCGGCCTGAGGTGTAGCGCTCGTGGAAGTCCAGGCTGAGCACCTGCGCGTGCCGGAAGATCCTGCCGCGCAGATCGAGCAGGACGTCCTGGCTGATCCTGGCCGAACACCTGACGAAGAGGTACTGGAGCCCGCCGGACGCCGCGGCGCACAGCAGGGCCGCCACCGCCACGGCGATCAGCGGGCCGGTGTGCTGCGCGCGCAGGGCGGGCACCGCGCGGTCGATCGCGAACGCCACGAGCAGCGGCCCCGCCTGCACCGCCGCCTGCTGGAGCAGCAGCACGACGGCCGCCACCCGGACGCGCCCGGTGTGCGGGGCGAGCAGCGAACGCAGCAGGGCGCGGGAGGCGCCGTCCGGGGCCGGCAGCGCGTCCCGCTCGAAGGCGTCACCGGCCGCGGGCCCGGCCGCGCCGTCCGGCGGGGCGCCGTGTGCGGCGGCCGTCGTGGGGCCCCGGCCGTCGTCCTGGCTCTCGGGCGGCAGGTCCGTGGAAGGTGCCGTCATCGGGTGTCGCCTCCGTCGGGCCGTGGCGTTTCCCCGCCGGCCGGCGGCGGGTTCCCGGCCGCCGGCTCCGCTTCCCCGGCGCCGTCCGCGCCGGACATCAGGGCGGCGTACTCGGGGTGGCTGCGCAGCAGTTCGTGGTGGGTGCCGACGGCGGCGATCCGGCCGCCGGACAGCAGCGCCACCCGGTCGGCGAGCAGGACCGTGGACGGGCGGTGCGCGACGACCAGGGCGGTGGTGGTCGCCAGCACCGTGCGCAGCGCCGCCTCCACCTTCGCCTCGGTGTGCACGTCGAGCGCGGAGAGCGGGTCGTCGAGTATCAGGAAGCGGGGCCTGCCGACCACGGCACGGGCCAGCGCGAGCCGCTGCCGCTGGCCGCCCGACAGGCTCAGGCCCTGCTCGCCGACCTGTGTGGCGGAGCCTTCGGGCAGCGCGTCGACGAATCCGTCGGCCTGGGCCACCTCCAACGCGCGGCGCAGATCGCTCTCCTGGAGCTGCTCGCCGCCCATGAGGACGTTCTCCGCCGCGGTCGCCGAGAACAGCGTCGGTTCCTCGAACGCGACCGACACCAGGGCGCGGGCCTCCGCCCGCGTGAACGTGGTCAGGTCCCGCCCGTCGAGCGTGATCCGGCCGGCCGTGGCGTCGTAGAGCCGCGGCACCAGGGCGGTGAGGGTGGTCTTCCCGCTGCCCGTGGCGCCGACCAGGGCCATCGTCTCGCCGGGCCTGATGTGCAGGTCGATGCCGCGCAGCGTCGGCGGCGCGTCCGGAGGAGCGTCGGGATAACGGAACTCGACCCCCGCGAACTCCAGCCCGCCCACGCCGTCGGGCGCCGCGTCCCCGGCACCGGCCCCGGCACCGGGTGTCCGCTCCGGTGCGGCGGGTGCCGCCGGTTCGTCCAGCACCTCGAAGTACCGGTCGGTGGCCGTCGCCGCTTCGTTGCTCAGCGCCAGCAGGAAACCGATGGAGTCCACCGGCCAGCGCAGCGCGAGCGCCGTCGACAGGAACGCGACGAGGGTGCCGGCCGAGAGGCCGCCGTGCGCCACCTGGACCGTGCCCACCACCAGGGCGGCACCGATCGCCAGCTCGGGGAGGAAGGTGATGGCTCCCCAGATCGCGGCGAGCAGCCGGGCCTTGTGGAGTTCGGTGGTCCGCAGTTCGTGGCTCAGCCGCCGGGAGGCGCGGGCCTGGCTGCGGTGGCGCCCGAAGCCCTTCACGACCCGGATGCCGAGCACGGACTCCTCGATCACCGTCGTCAGATCGCCGACCTGGTCCAGCGCCCGGCGGGCGGCGAGCGCGTACTTCGCCTCGAACACCGAGCACACCACCATCAGCGGCAGCACCGGCGCCAGCAGGACGAGACCGAGCCAGAACTGCTGCGTCAGCAGGATCGCGCAGCCCACCAGGATCGTGACGCCGTTGACCATCAGGAACGTCAGCGGGAACGCCAGGAACATGCGCAGCATCTGGAGGTCGGTGGTGGCGCGGGACAGGAGCTGTCCCGAGGACCAGCGGTCGTGGAAGGCGACCGGGAGGCGCTGGATGTGGCGGTACAGGGCCTCGCGCATGGACGCCTCGACCCGGGCCAGGGGCCGGGCCACCAGCCAGCGCCGCAGCCCGAACAGGCCCGCCTCGGTGACCCCGAGCAGCAGCAGATACCCGCCGCCCAGCCACACCCCGCCCGGATCCCCCTCCGCCACCGGGCCGTCCACCAGCCACTTCAGCACCAGCGGAATGACCAGCGCGACGCAGGAGGCGACCACGGCCACCACCGCGGCGGTGGCCAGCCGCCCGCGCACCGGCCGGACGAAGGGCCACAGCCGCAGCAGGGAACGCACGGCGGAGTGCCCGTCCGGTCCGCCGGACGGGGAACGCGTCGGTGTACTCGTTGCAGCAGCCATCGTCAGTGAGAGTAAGGGCGACCACTGACAACGCTCACGTGGATTTCCGCCGGGCCCGCCGACCCGCCGCGACGACGGTCAGAACTTCTGCTGTTCGCTCCCGGGCGGGAGGAAGCAGGCCGTACTGACCTCCAGCCGGAGGGTGTTGGCGGGCTTCACGGTGTCGGCGACGATCAGGAAGCGCTCCTTGGTGTTCTTCCCGTACAGCGTGACCGCCGGCCGCTGCGGGTCCTCCGAGTAGTCGGAGACGTCCACACCTTGGCTCTTCAGCGCCTTCCGCAGCTTCTTGACGGCTGCGATCTGCTCACCGGCCGGGACGCGGGCGTACGTGGCGTAGCTGAGGGTGAACCTGCCGTCGTCCGCCACCTCGTCGTTCTTGCCGATGCACGCCTCGAAGTGTGTGCGGGGCGCCGGGTCATCGGCGATGTCCACCTGCGCGTGGTGGGCCATCGTCGCCGTGTACTGCTTGGCCCAGGCCAGCGTGTCCTCCCGGCTCTTCCGCGGCAGCGGGGCGTTGGCGTTCTCGGACGGCTGGGACATGCAGGCTCCCGTGAGCAGGGCGGTCAGGGCGATCAGGGTGAAGGACCGAACGGCCTTCGTGCGGTGGGCTGTCATGGGTTACGGGTGCGGTCCCATCGGAATGTCAGGGCGGCCCGTGTCGCCCGGGGGCGGCTCCTTCGGGGACGGGGTGGGGGTGACCCCGGCGATGACCTTGCCCTGGTTGGCGAGGCTCTGGCTCGGCCCGTGGTCGGTCTCGTCCCAGTAGCCGCTGTGTCCGTGCGTGTCCACCTTGAACCGCTGGCCGCCGAAGGCTTCCTGGGACGGATCGGGCCCCAGGGTCATGCCCGCGGCGTTCTTGATCCCGTCGTCCTGGGCCAGGCCGATGTAGACGTGGTCGGGATCGATGTTCAGGTCCTCGGCCTTGTCGACGGTCATGCCGGGGCTGCCGACCACCGCGATGTTGTCCGCGTCCAGGCCGCCGCCGTCCGAGGCCGCGGCGCCGACCACGGTGGAGCCGTAACTGTGCCCGAGCACACTGAGGTTGGCGGGTTCGCCCTCGTGCGAAGCGCGCAGTCCGTGTGTGAAGTTCCGCAGGTCGGGCGCGGCGTCCTCGGCCCGCCCGGTGCCGGCGACGTCCAGATTGCCCGCCTGGGATCCGGGGATCTCGGGAGCGTCGTATCCGAGCCAATAGACCATGGACGTCTTCGCGCCGGGGTCGGCGTCCCCCGCGGCGTTCTGCAGCTTGTCCATCCGGCCGAGCTGTCCCTCGGTGGATTCCATCGTCGTCGACGTGCCGGGAACGCTCACCCCGACATTGTCCGCGGTGTCCGGATTCCCCATGGCGAGAATGGCTTTTCCGTCGCCCTCGGAGTCGAACCCGAGCACGTAGAGCTGCTTTTCGCCGGTGATGCCGTCCCGCTTGTCCAGTTCCGTCTGGAGGGTCTGCATGTTGTTGAGGCGCTTGTTGTAGTCGTCGGTGGAGTACTTGTCGTGGTACTCGTAATTCTCCATCGCGCTCAACTCCTGCTCCAGCGCGAGCCTGTTGGCGTCATCCCGGGTCGCGGACGGCAGTCCGTCGGTCCTGCCGATGATTTCCGGATGGAGCGCCGCATAGGACTCCCGCTGGCCCTCAGGAAGGTTCTTCCACCATTCCGCGGCGTCCTTGGGGTCGTTCGGCGGATACGGCTTGCCGATATCGATGTTCAGGTCCTTGGAGACCTGCTTGACGTCGTCGCGCGCCTCGCCCGCCGCGTCGTCGATGTTGCCCTGGAGGATGTCGCCGCTGAGCCGCCCCAGCGCCTTGGCCGCCTCGTCGCTGGCGTCCCGCGCCCGCGCGATGCAGTCGTTGATCTCGATCTGGTAGTTCTCCAGCTTGGTGAAGAGATCGAGCCGATCCTGCCTGGTCTCGCCTTCCTGCTCCTTTTCCCGGCCCTTGGGCGGGTGGACGGCGCCCTCGTCGTCGACGAAGAAGTTCTCGCTCTCGATTTCCTTGACGGTGCTGCGCAGATGGCTCTGTGCGAGCAGCATCTTGGCCGCGCCCTGGGCGATGGTTTCGGATATCGCCATCGCTTCGGTGCGGACGATGCCGAAGCGGCTCTCCAGGTCTTCCAGGTAGAAGAGCGCCGCATCGGCGTCGTCCCCCGACCAGTTGGCGTGCAGCGGCCCGGTGACTTTCGTCCGGTGCCGGTCGTTGAGCTCGTCCATATGGGTGGACAGCCTGTGCCAGGCCGCCGATGCTTCGTCGCAGTCCGAGAAATCCTGCTTCAGCAGTCGCGAATAGTCGCTGGTCACTTGTGTTTACTTCCCTGTGGCAACAGCGGGTGACGGATGGCTTTTCCGTCTCTCGACGGATGGCTTTCCGTCTCTCACCCGAAGGGGGAATCGGCGGTCGGCATCGGCATGGGCTCGGCGTTCCGCATGTCGTCGGCGGTCCACTGCGCGCCGGGATCGCGGGCGGGACGCGTGGTGTTGCCCCGGTCCAGGAAGGCGGGCGGCGCCGGCAGCGGCGAGGTGCCTTCGGAGCCGACGGCGCCGGGTCCGCCGATGCCGCCGCCGGCGGGCGCGGCCAGGGTCTGCGGCGCCGACTGCGTCAGGCCATCGGTGTTCTCGAAGTCCGCGGACGTCGCGGTGTCGTTCCAGTCATGGCCTTCGGCGCAGGTCCGAAGGTTGGTGGCGCCGGTCTTGGCGCGCTTGTGCATGCCGTTCAGCGACGGCTGCCAGCTGTCGGCCGTGGCCAGCAGCGCCTGCGCGAGCGACCAGCCCTTGAGTGACGCCGCGGCGTCCTTGGTGCTGCTGAGGGCCTTGCGGTTCTTGTCCGTCATGTCATCCGAGATGGCGTCCTCCGCGTGTGCGGCGGCGCGCAGCTCTCCCGGATCGACGGATGTCTTGGACGACATCCTGTTGCCTTCCCCCGAGTCCAGATTGCGCCCCGACAATAGCAACGCCCTGGTGACAGCGGCTTCCGGCGTGCCCTCCCGGTGCGCGCGGCGGGACGGGCGGCGCGCTTCCCGGTGCGCCCCGTGGCGTGTGCGCCCCGGCCGCGCGGCATGCCGGACAGTCACATACGGTGCGGCGACCGCCTCATCCGTCACAATTCGGGACATGTCCGGTGATAAGAACGATCACAACTCTCAGCGCACCGCCCGCCGATGGCCTGCTCGCCTCCTCCCGCAGGCCGGGTACCGCGCCACTCTCGTCCTGGTGACCCTGCTCGGTCTGACCGCTCTGGCGGGCTGCGCGGTCGCGGGCGAACTGCTCAGCGGGAAGCCGCCCGGCCCGCAACACGCGATCGAGGTCGTCCCGGGCGACGGCGCGCACCGGGTACGGGCGAACGGACGGTTCGAGGTCAGGGTGCCCGCCGGACGGCTGGAGCGGGTGACGGTCCAGCGGGAAGGGGACACCGGGGAGGCGTCCGTGGCGGGCCGCATCTCGGCGGACCACAAGACCTGGCGGCCGTCGGCTGGACCGCTGGAGCCCGGCGCGACGTACACCGTGGACGCGGCGGCGGTGGACGGCAAGGGCCACCGCGTGACCCGCCACACCACCTTCACCACCTACGTGTCCCCGCACCGCCTGATCGGCTACTTCACACCCGAGAACAAGGCCACGGTCGGCACCGGCATGATCGTCTCGCTCCAGTTCAACCGGCCGATCGCCCGCCGCGCCGTCGTCGAACGGGCCATCACGGTCACCGCGGAACCGGACGTCGAGATCGCCGCCCACTGGTTCGGCAACCAGCGGCTGGACTTCCGTCCGCGCGAGCGCTGGCAGCCGGGCACCGAGGTCACGGTCGACCTCAGGCTGCGCGGGGTCAAGGCGGGCCCCGAGGCGGTCGGGGCGCAGCGCAAGACCGTCCGCTTCCGGATCGGCAGGGACCAGACCAGCGTCATCGACGCGGCCACGCACACCCTGACGGTCCGCCGCGACGGCAGGGTGACGGCCACCCTTCCCGCCACCGCCGGCGACCGGAAGCACCCCACGTACAACGGGAAGATGGTGATCCTGGAGCGGCACCGGGTGACGCGGATGAACAGCAGGACCGTCGGATTCGGCGGCGAGTACGACATCCCGGACGTGCCGCACGCCATGCGGCTGACCCCGTCGGGGACGTTCCTGCACGGCAACTACTGGGCGCCGCCCGAGGTCTTCGGCTGGGACAACACCAGCCACGGGTGCGTGAGCCTGCGGGACACCAAGGGCGGCGGGCGGGGCACACCCGCCGGGTGGCTCTACGGGCAGTCGATGGTCGGCGACATCGTGGAGGTGCGGAACTCGAAGGACCGCACCGTCGCGCCGGACAACGGGCTCGGCGGCTGGAACATGCCGTGGGAGCAGTGGCGGCAGGGGAGCGTGCTGTAGCCGGGGCCGGTGCGCCCGCCCGGCTCCGCCGGGAAACGGAACGGTGCCGTCGCCCGGCATCGCGTTGTCGGACCGGTGTGGTTGTCTATCGGCACGCGCGCGGCGGTCCGGCACGCAGGGCGGGAGGCGGCGCGCCGGGCAGGGCGGTGACCCGCGCGCGGGGGAGCGCGTGTGGTGCGAGGGGGAAAGGGGCCGGTCGTGAGGCAGCCGATGGCGAAGGAGCCGGTGCGCAGGCGGCGGTGGCGGCGCGGCGGGGTGGCGGCGCTGCTGCTCGGATCTGTGCTGCTGGTGACGGCGTGCGGCGGCGGCGCGACCGGCCGGCCGGAGCCGGACGGGAAGGCGGCGGGCGGTGCGGCCGCCTCGCAGGCCGCCGTGACCGTCTCGCCCGATGACGGCGCCGAAGGCGTGGCCACCAGCGGTGTGTTGAAGGTGACGGCCCGGAAGGGCAAGCTCAGGTCCGTCCGGGTCGAGGACGACAAGGGCAACGAGGTCGGCGGCAAGATATCCGGCGACGGCACGCGGTGGCGGCCCAGTGGCCATCTCGGGGCGTCGGCCCGGTACACCGTCGACGCGGTGGCCGTCGACAGCCGGGGCCGGGAGTCCGCCGAGCACTCCGCCTTCAGCACGCTCGTCCCCGAGAACACCTTCATCGGCCGTTACACCCCGGACGCCGGCCGGCACGTCGGCGTCGGCATGCCCGTCTCGATCCGCTTCACCCGCGGCATCACCGACCCCGCCGCCGTCGAGGACGCCATCAAGGTCACCGCCGAGCCGTCCGTCCCCGTCGAGGGCCACTGGTTCGGCAACGACCGCCTCGACTTCCGCCCCGAGAAGTATTGGGCGGCGGGCACCAAGGTCACCCTCAGGCTCGCGCTGGACGGCGTCGAGGGCCGCCCGGGTGTCTACGGCACCCAGGACAAGTCGGTGTCGTTCACGGTCGGTCGCAGCCAGGTGAGCACCGTCGACGCCGCGTCGAAGAAGATGACCGTGGTCCGCGACGGCAAGAAGATCAAGACCATCCCGATATCCGCGGGCGCACCGGGCACCGAGACCTACAACGGCCGGATGGTGATCAGCGAGAAGCTGCCGGTCACCCGGATGAACGGCGACACCGTCGGCTTCGGCGGCCAGTACGACATCAAGGACGTCCCGCACGCCATGCGGCTGAGCACCTCCGGGACGTTCCTCCACGGCAACTACTGGTCGGGGAAGGCCGCGTTCGGCGCCCGCAACGCCAGCCACGGCTGTGTGGGACTCTTCGACCGGCGCGGCGGCGGCGACGCGTCCACCCCCGCGGCGTGGTTCTTCCGCCACTCGCTGATAGGCGATGTCGTGATCGTCGAGAACTCGCACGACGAGACGATCCGGGCCGACAACGGCTTCAGCGACTGGAACCTCTCCTGGAAGCGGTGGAAGGCCGGGCGATAGACGGCGGCGGGCCGGGCGGCACTGTGACCAAGTGCACCGCGCCCACCGCCGTTAACGGCAACTAACCTTCCTCGCATGACTGTGAACTTCGAGGTCGCCGACGGCGTCGGCACCATCAGCCTGGACCGCCCGCCGATGAACGCGCTGGACATCGCCACCCAGGACCGGCTCCACGAGCTGGCCGACGAGGCCACCCGGCGCGATGACGTGCGCGCCGTCGTGGTGCGCGGCAGCGAGAAGGTCTTCGCGGCCGGCGCGGACATCAAGGAAATGCAGGCCATGGACCACCCGGCCATGGTCGTCCGCTCCAAGGCCCTGCAGGACGCGTTCACCGCCGTGGCCCGCATCCCCAAGCCGGTGGTCGCCGCGCTCACCGGCTACGCGCTGGGCGGCGGCTGCGAGTTGGCGCTCTGCGCCGACTTCCGGATCGCGGCCGACAACGCCAAGCTCGGACAGCCGGAGATCCTGCTCGGCCTGATCCCGGGCGCCGGCGGCACCCAGCGGCTGGCCCGGCTGGTCGGCCCGTCCAAGGCCAAGGACCTGATCTTCACCGGCCGGCACGTCAAGGCCGACGAGGCGCTGAGCATCGGCCTGGTCGACCGGGTGGTGCCGGCCGCCGAGGTCTTCGAGCAGGCGCACGCCTGGGCCGCGCGGCTGGCGAAGGGCCCCGCGCTCGCGCTGCGGGCCGCCAAGGAGGCGGTCGACGGCGGCCTGGAAGCCGACCTCGACACCGGCCTGACCATCGAACGCACCTGGTTCGCGGGCCTGTTCGCCACCGAGGACCGGGAGACGGGCATGCGCAGCTTCGTCGAGGAGGGTCCTGGCAAGGCCAAGTTCCGCTGATACGGCCGGTGTTGGCGGCCCGTTCGGATGTGGCCGATACCCGTGCCTCGTGTGAGGGAATCGCGTCAGCCTTAACCCCGCCTTAAGCCGACCTTGTGCACAGGGCCTCCCGTTCCGTGGTAAGCCGGGAGTCTTCGCAGGTCGGCCGGGGTACGAGGAAACCTTAACTGCCGCTGGCACATGCCCCGTTGGGGGTCGCGAACCGGTGATTCCGGGCAGATGATTCCGCCGGTTCCGGCCCCGCGAGGGTCGCGCAGCGGCCATGATGGGGGGCATGGCGGGCCTCGAAGGAATGGAGCAGCCGCGGCCGTGCGGTGACACGGCCGCCGTGCACCGGGGACTCCCGGAAGCGGACAGGGGGGGCGGGGCGCTGCCGGACGCCCTGCACCTCGCGGCACTCGAACTGGTCGGTGATCCGACCGTCGGTGAGGTGCGACTGCCCTCGCGCCCCGAATCCGCCGGTACCGCACGCCGGTTGACGCAGTCCGTGCTCCTGGAGCAGTGGGCGCTGTCGCCGCAACTCGCCGAGCACGCCGTGCTGCTGGTGTCGGAACTGGTGGGCAACGCCGTACGGCACACCGGGGCGCGCCGGTTCGGGCTGCGGATGCTCAGGCGGCGCGGCTGGATCCGCATCGAGGTGCGCGATCCGTCCCGGGGGCTGCCCTGCCTGATGCCGGTGCAGGAGATGGACACCAGTGGCCGCGGCCTCTTCCTCGTCGACAGGCTCTCCGACCGCTGGGGCGTGGACCTGCTGCCGCGCGGCAAGACGACGTGGTTCGAGATGCGGGTCACCGACCGCTGAGCCCGGCGGCGCGCACCGCGAAAGGGCCGGGAAACGGGACTGGGGCCTCCCGCGGGATCGTGCGGGTGAGGCCCCAGTGCCGACCCGCGGCGGACGGAAGGGGTGTGTCCGCGGGGTCGTGAACGACCTGGCCCGGGTCAATGGGGGTCGCTGCGGTCGACTATGGCAGGTCGGCCGCCAGTTGCCAAAGGTGCAACTACGGACAAGGTAGCCGATAGCGCGATCAATTGGTGCCTGATCCAAGGTGAGGTACGCCACCGACCTTGTAAACGACGGTTGAATAATCGGTTGCCTCTATGGATATGCGGTGAAGGGGCGGCGTGGGGGCGCTGCGGGGCGGGAATCCGCCGCCCCGGCGGGCAGCCGCTCACCCGGTGGCGCCGGTACGCCCGGGGGCCGGTGCCTGCTACGGACCCGCCCCCGCGGTCCGTAGGATGGGCCGCTCATGCTCCCGCGCGCGGCCGGTGGTTCGCAGCCCCGGGAGCCGGACAGCGGGCGCCCGGCAGCAGCCGCGCGCGGACGGGGAAGGAGGACGCCATGACGCACGCACGCCGGTCGGCCGCCGTGATCCTCCTGCTCCTCCTCGCCGTCACCTTCGGGCCGCTGCTCTGCCGGAACGGCGGCGACCAGGCGTGGAAGGCGGTCCAGGCGACCGCGGCGGCCGGCGTCATCGCCGACACCGGCACGGCGGACGCCGCCGCGGCCCGGCCGGCCACCGCGGCCGGATCCACCGGCCCCGAGGCCGGGCACCGGGCGGACCGCTTCGCCGTGTGGACCGACGTCCTCGACGTGCCCAAGCGCTGCTCGGGACAGCACGCGCCCGGCAGCAGCGAGTCCGCGCCGCTGCCCGCCCCGCACCGCGGCGAACCCCTCGCCCCCGGCATCGCGGGCCCGGCGCCGATGGCCGTCGACCTGCCCGCGCAGTTCGCGCTGGCCAGGCCGCCCACCGCCGCCGCGGGCCACGCCGACCACTCCACCCTCCTTCCCGTACTGCGGATTTAGGCCGTTCCCCGGCGCCCCGCACCCGCGGAGCCGCGCCGCATCCGGCCCCGGCCGTGTCGCCCCGGCGCCCGGCCATCCCCCGCGTACGACTGGAGCTTCCGCATGCCCACATCCGCCTCTCCCACCCGCAAGTTCGCCGCCGTCGGCGCGGTCATCGCCCTCGTCGTGGCCGTGATCGCCCTCGCCATCGCCGTCGGCAAGGCCGTCGAAGGCAGCCGCGACAACGGCGATCCCGATGCCGCCGCGTCCGTCACACAGCAGGAGGACGCGGGTCAGCAGAAGATGTACGACCAGCTCGCCGAGCAGACCAGCAGGCGCCAGGACGGCGACCCGCTGGCGGTCGGCAGGAAAGACGCCCCGGTGGTGCTGGTCGAGTACGCCGACTACCAGTGCTCGTTCTGCGGGCGCTTCACCCGCGAGACCCAGCCCGGCCTGATCAAGAAGTACGTGGACGCCGGCACGCTGCGCATCGAGTTCCGCAACTTCACCATCTACGGCGCCGACTCCGAGCGCGCCGCCCGCGCCTCCTGGGCCGCCGGGCAGCAGGGCAAGTTCTGGGAGATGCACGACGAGCTGTACGCCAAGACCCGCAAGGGCTCGGCGCTGGCCACCGACCGGCTCGTGGAGATGGCCCGCACCAGCGGAGTCAAGGACATCGACAGGTTCCGCGAGGACCTGGACAGCGAGGCGGCGAAGCGCGCGCAGCAGAAGGACCAGGACGAGGGCTACGGGCTCGGCGTACAGTCCACCCCGTCGTTCCTGGTCAACGGCCGCCCGGTGGCCGGCGCACAGTCCGCGGACGTCTTCGGCCGGGCGATCGATGACGCCGCCGCCACCGCGAAGGCGAAGGGGTCGGGCAAGTGAGCGACATCGGCTACCTCGCCGCCTTCCTGGGCGGCGTGCTCGCCCTGATCAGCCCGTGCAGCGCCCTGCTGCTGCCCGCCTTCTTCGCGTACTCGCTCGCCAACCCCGGCAAGCTGCTGGCCCGTACCGGCGTCTTCTACCTGGGGCTCGCCACCACCCTCGTCCCGCTCGGCGCGGCCAGCACGGCCGCCAGCCGGCTGTTCAACGGGCACCGCGACCTGCTGATCGCGGTCGGCGGCTGGGTCGTCATCGCGATGGGTGTGGCACAGATCCTCGGCCTGGGATTCGCCTCCAAGCGCGCCCAGCAGGCGGCGGCCCGGATCACCCCGCGCTCGGCCGTCTCGACCTTCCTCCTCGGCTGCGTCTACGGCCTGGCGGGCTTCTGTGCGGGCCCGATCCTCGGCGCGGTGCTGACCGTCACCGCGGTCAGCGGCTCCCCGGTGTACGGCGCCTCGATGCTCGCCGTCTACGCGCTGGGCATGGCGCTGCCGCTGTTCGTCCTCGCGCTGCTGTGGGACCGCTTCCGGCTCGGCAGCCGCGGCTGGCTGCGCGGCCGGGAGTTCTCGGTCGGCAGGCTGCGGCTGCACACCACCTCGCTGCTCTCCGGCGTCTTCTTCATCGGCATCGGCGTGCTGTTCCTGCTCTTCAACGGGACCGTGGGACTGCCCGGAATCCTGGACGCGGACGCCGAATTCCACGTCGAGGAGTGGGTCGCGGGGATCGGCAACGCGGTGCCCGACTACGTCCTGATCGCGCTCGCCGCGCTGGTCGTCGCCGCGGTGCTCGGGCGGATCGCGCTGCGGCCCGAGAAGAAGCCACAGGAGGACGAGAGGCTGCGAGCGGACGAGAAGGCCCGCCCCTAAGCGATGCGCCGCCGGTGCACATGCGGGTGTGCGTCGGCCCGGCGCCGCCGGTCGTTGCAGAGCAGGCACTTGCCGTAGCCGGGCGGCAGCGGATCGTCCGGGTCGCCGTACAGCGGATCGACGGCGCCGTGCGGATGGACGGCGCAGCCGGTCGGGCCGTTCTCCTCGCTGAGCGAGCTGGCGGCGGTCAGCGCCTGGCGGAGGACGTCGACGAGCTGGTCGGCGTCCCGGCGGGTCGGGGCGGTCTGGAGGGATGAGGCAATGTCGGAAGCGGTGGTCAGCGCGGTCCGGAGTTCGCGCAGCTGTGCGTAACCCATACCTCGGAGCGTAGGCGGCCCCACTGACAGTTGATCTTCCGATCGGACTTCGCGGCTTCCCATGGCCGCATCCCTGCCCACTCCCGCCGACGGATTAGCCCCCGCACGGTGACCGTCGCCTTACCGGCTCATGACAGGTCCGTGCGCGGCCCGGGGGCGCACGCCGACGGGCCCGGGGCGGCTGCCCACGGGCCCGTCGGATGCACGGTGCTCAGGGAGCGATCGGCAGGGCGCGCTTGTGGTCGGTGAGGCGGTAGCGGCGGACGATCGTCTCGAAGGCCGCTTCGGGGACCGGCAGGCCCACCAGGAAGTCGTCGATCTGGTCGTAGGAGACACCGAGCGCGTCCTCGTCGGGCTTGCCCGGGTCGAGGGTCTCCAGGTCGGCCGTCGGCACCTTCTCGACCAGCTCGGCGGGGGCGCCGAGCGCCGCGGCCACCGCGCGCACCCGGCGCTTGGTCAGGCCGGTCAGCGGGACGACGTCGGCCGCGCCGTCACCGAACTTGGTGAAGAAGCCGGAGACCGCCTCGGCCGCGTGGTCGGTGCCCACGACCAGGCCGTCCTGGGCGCCTGCCACCGCGTACTGCGCGATCATCCGCTGCCTGGCCTTGATGTTGCCCTGTACGAAGTCCTGGTGACGCGCGTCACGGAACTCCACGCCGCCGTCCAGCGCAGCCGCCAGCGCGGCGTCACTGGCCGGCCTGACGTCGACGGTCAGCAGCCGGTCGGCGCGTATGAAGTCCAGTGCCAGCCGGGCGTCCTTCTCGTCGGCCTGGACGCCGTAGGGCAGCCGCATGGCGAAGAACGTCGCGTCGTGCCCGGCGGCGCGGGCCCGCTCCACGGCGAGCTGGCAGAGCCGGCCCGCGGTCGTGGAATCGACGCCGCCGCTGATCCCGAGCACCAGCGACCGCAGGCCGGTGGAGGTCAGCCGCTCCGTGAGGAAGGCCACCCGGCGCTCGATCTCCTGCTCGGCGTCGAAGGACGCGGTCACCTGGAGATCCCGGGCGATCTCCTGCTGCACGGTCATGGACGCCGGGTCGGTCACGGCTGCTCCTCGGTTCTGGTTCCGTCCGGCCTGGTGTGCCGGCTACCGAAACCTTATGCCGGGTGCGCCCACTTCTTGAGGGCGGCCTTGCTGGAGAAGTCCGCGACGTTCTTGTCCAGCGGGCTGTCGGTGTACTGGTGGATGCGCCAGTTCGCCTTGATCCTCGGGTGCCCCGCGGAGACGTAGTCGGCGATCCACAGACCGTCGGCTGCGTACGACGTGGTGTCGTGGTTGAGCCAGAAGTCGCGGTTGCAGTAGAGCATCACGCGGTGCGTCGGGCGGAGCTTCCTCACCTCCCTCAGGAACTGGTCCTTCTGCGCGTTGCTCGCGTACGTGCCGTCGCCGGTGCGCTCCCAGTCGGCGGCCAGGATGTCGCCCTGGACGGACGCGCACTTCTCGACGAAGTACCTGGCCTGGGCGGCGATGTTCCCGGGCCACAGGAAGTGGTAGAAGCCGACCACACAGCCCGCCTTGCGGGCCTTGGCGGCCTGCGCGGACTGGTGCGGGTTGATGTAGGAGCGGCCCTCGGTGGCCTTGACGATCACGAAGTCAAGGCCGTCGGTGGAGAACGACGAGTTGTACGAGCTGACATCGACACCGTGCAGCATGAGCGGCCTCCCGCCGATCGGACCTGCGTTCCCGAAGCGTCATCTGCGTCCCAGCAGTTCAGCATGTGTACGTCCGGAGACGCCAGATCAGGGGCGCGAAGTTCCCTATCGGGACGGTGCTTTGGGGGCGGACGGGGTGGCCGGGGCGGTTGAGGCGCCGGTTGCCCCACGGGTCGCGGTGTCCGCCCCGCCGTGCGCCGCCGGTGCGCCGTTCGCGGGCCGGCGCACGGCGGTGCGGACCCGTCGCGCGAGGCGCCCGGCCCGCGAACGGACCCACCCGAAGGACCGCCGCAGGGCCCGCCGCCTGCGGGTGGCCCGCAGCTCGTCGAAGAGCAGCTGGTAGCGGGCGGCGATCGGCCCGGGGTCGTAGCGCGTGGCGCTCTCCAGGGCCGCGGCGGCCATCCGCCCGCGGCGCACCGGATCGGCGATCAGCGCGATCAGCGCACCGGCCAGCGCCTGCCCGTCGCCTGGCGGCACCAGCAGCCCGTCCGTGCCGTCCGTGATGATCTCGCCGGGCCCCAGCGGGCAGTCGGTGCTGACCACCGGCACGCCGCAGCGCATCGCCTCGACGAGGGTCATGCCGAAGGATTCGGCGTCCGAAGCGGAGGCGACGACGGCCGCCTTGGCGAACTCCGCCTCGATCGGCGAGCGCGGGCCGGTCAGCTCCGCCCGGTCGCCGAGGCCGAGTCCGTCGATCAGCTGCTGGAGCCTGACCCGCTCGGCGCCGCCGCCGTGGATCCGCAGGCGCCAGTCCGGGTACTTGGCGGCGACCGCGGAGAACGCCTCGATCAGCAGGTCGAACCGCTTGCCCGGGACCAGCCGGCCGGCCGCCGCGATCACCTTGCCGGTGCCGTCGGACGGCGGGCCCTGCGGCGCGGGCACGATGTTGGGCACCGCCTGCACGCGGACGCCGGGCAGCGGCATCCGGGCGCGGTAGACCGCGGCGTCCGCCTCGGTGGTGGTGACCACGGCGTCCAGCGTCCGGTAGTGGCGGGCGAGTTCGGCGCGCAGCCGCTTGCCGTGCGCGTCGTGGCGCAGGTGCTCCTGGGCGATGCGCAGCGCGCGGCGCGGGGCGAAGCGGGCCAGGTAGACGTTGATGCCGGGGCGGGTGCCGATCACCACGTGCGCGTCGGTGGCCCGCAGGTGGGCGGCGGCCCGGAGGTCGACCAGCCGGCTGTACTGCTCGTAGCGCTTCTCGGCCGCGGGGAAGTCACGCGCGGGCTCGCAAAACCGCGGGTCCGCCATGTCGTCGCTGCCGACCCGGGTGTCCACCAGCGGGACGAGCCGCACCCGGGGATCGACGGCGAACCGCGGGACCTCCCGGTGCCGCAGCATCGAGACGATCTCCACGTCGTGCCGGTCGGCGAGGGCGGCGGCGAGGTTGAGCGTGGTGCGGATGGTGCCGCCGATGGCATAGGCGTTGTGCAGCAGGAGGGTGATCTTCATCCGGTCTTTCCCGGTAGGTGCGCCGCGTGACTCCGGCCGTCCGGGCGGCGCGGCGGCCGGACGCCCCGGGGCCTGCCGTCCGGCCCGTGACCACGCTGGCGGCACGGGGTAAGCCCGCGGCGTGGCCCGGGTGAGAGCCCGGTAAGAAAGCCGCGGTGGCCGTTCGGTGCAGGGCACCGGCCCGGCCGGGCTTGGCAGACTTGCCCGGTGACCTACGCCGTACTGCTCGCCGAGGACGACCGTCCGATCCGCACCGCCCTGGAGCGCGCCCTGACGCTGGAGGGCTACCGGGTGACCGCGGTCGCCGACGGGATCCAGGCGCTGGCGGCGGCGCACCGCGAGCGGCCCGACGTCATCGTGCTGGACGTGATGATGCCGGGCATCGACGGCCTCCAGGTCTGCCAGGTGCTGCGGGCCGAGCAGAACCGCACCCCCGTCCTCATGCTCACCGCCCGGGTCGAGACCGCGGACCGGATCGCCGGGCTCGACGCCGGCGCGGACGACTACGTCGTCAAGCCCTTCGAGGTCGATGAGGTCTTCGCCCGGCTGCGCGCACTGCTGCGGCGGACCGCGCCGGACGGCGAGTACGGCGACCGGGACGGCGCGGCGGCAGGCGATACGGGCGCGGGGTACGAGTGCGCCGCGGACAGCGGTGTCGTCGAAGCGGCCGACCTGCGGATCGACGGGCCGTCCCGCAGGGCCTGGCGCGGCGGGCACGAACTGGAGCTGACCCGCACCGAGTTCGAGCTGCTGGAACTGCTGGCGCGCAACGCCGGAATCGTGCTGGACCACTCGACGATCTACGACCGGATCTGGGGCTACGACTTCGGCCCCGGCTCGAAGAACCTCGCGGTGTACGTCGGCTATCTGCGGCGCAAGGTCGATGTGCCGGGCAGCAGGCCGCTGATCCACACGGTGCGCGGCATCGGATACGTCCTGCGGGAGGACTGAGGTGGGCACCGGCCGCGGCGGCGGGCTCCGGGGCGGGCCCGGCGGCCGGCTCCGTGCGCGGCTGCGGGACCGGGCGCCGGCCAGCGCGCGCACCTCCTTCGCGGTGACCTTCGCCGCCGGCGCCGCGGCGGTGACCGTGCTCGTCGGCTTCCTCAGCTACGACGCCGCGGCGCGGCTGGTGCGGGTGGACGAGAAGTCGGTGTTCTCCGGGGTCGTACGGGATCTGCGGGACCAGGTGCGGGAGAAGCCGTTCGGGCCCGCGGACTACACGGCAGCCGACGCGGACCACGACGGCCCCCGGGACGACCTCACCCGCCCCACCCGCACCGACGTCCAGGTCCTTGGCGCGGACGGCCGGATCGTGGACCCGGGGCGCCCGCGGCTCCCGGTCGGCGCGGCGGAGCGGGACCTGGCGGGCGCCGCCGAGGCCGGGCGGCACGCGGAGCGCGAGGCGACGGCCGACGGCGACGCGTACCACGTGGCGACGGTCGCGCTCGGCGGCGGGCGCGGCGCGGTACAGGTCGCGCAGAGGTCCAGCGCGTCCGAGGACCTGCTGGCCGAACTCCAGGTGCGCACCGCCCTGTTGGCGGCTGCCGTCCTGGTGGTGGCCGGGGCTTCGGGCTGGTGGCTGGCGCGCCGGATCACCGGCCGGCTGGTGCGGCTCACCTCGGTCGCCGAGAGCGTCGCCGAGCACGGCAGGCTGGACGTACCGGTGCCGGTCGCCGGACGGGACGAAGTCGCGCGTCTGGGCCGGGCCTTCGACGACATGCTCGGGCGGCTGGCGCGCTCGGCCTGGGACCAGCAGCGGCTCGCCCAGGACGCGGGCCACGAACTGCGGACGCCGCTCACCTCGCTGCGCACCAACATCTCGCTGCTGCACCGCTTCGACGAACTGCCGCCCGCCGCACGCGAGGAACTGCTGGCCGACCTGTCGGGCGAGGCGCGCGAGCTGACCGACCTGGTCAACGAGTTGGTGGACCTGGCGGCCGGGCGGCGGGACGCCGATCCGCTGAGCGAGGTGAGCCTCGCGGATGTGGCGCAGAAGGCGGCGTCCGCGGCCCGCAGGCGCACCGGCCGGGAGATCACCGTACGCACCTACCGCCCGGTGGTCGTCGAGGGCCGCCCGGCCGGGCTGCACCGTGCCCTGTCCAACCTGCTGGAGAACGCCGCCAAGTTCGACGCGGGCGGGACGGCGCCGATCGAGGTCGTGGTCAGCGGCGACCGGCTGGAGGTGCTCGACCGCGGCCCCGGGATCGCGGAGGCCGACCTCTCCCGGGTCTTCGACCGCTTCTACCGCGCACCGGCCGCCCGCGGGCTGCCCGGATCCGGCCTCGGCCTCGCCATCGTCCGCGAGATCGCCGCCGCCCACGGCGGCCACGCCTTCGCCGCCCACCGCCCCGGCGGCGGCGCCGTCCTGGGCTTCACCGTCGGCCAGGGGACACCGACGGGGGCCGGGAGCGACCCCGCGGACACCCAGGGCACGTGAACGGGGCGACCGGAGGGGAGTGCGCCGCGGTCGCGTGCGCCCCGTGACGCCACCGCGCTCCCGATCGGAGGGGTTTCGGGCGGCTGCGTACCGCGCTCCGGCGGCATCGGACGCGCCCCGAACCCATGAGTCGATGACGAACGCTTCAGGTCTTCCCCCGGTCTTCGCCAAGCGGGCATGGACCGGCGAGTAGCGGAGTACCACTGTGCTGGGTGCCGCCGGACATGGGTCCGTACCGGCATCCGCACCGCACCGGTCACCATCGCACCAACTGGGGGACAGTACCGATGGACATACCCTTCCGCCCCGCCGCCGACCTCCCCGAACCCCACCCCGCGACGCGCTCCGTCGCCCGCTGCGCCGCCGCGTCCGCCCAGGATCCGACGCCGTGCGAAGGCCCGCACACCGCCGCCACGATCGTCTCGGGCGACGGCACGGAGGTGGCCGGCTGCCTGCACCACTGCGCCCGGCTGCTGGCCGGTCTCGACGGTGGCCGGGTCCACCCCTTCGTCCCGGTGGACCACTCCCTGGAGATCTACTCCCGGGCGGGTGAACTCCCGCCGTTCGCCTGGGAGATCGGCAGGTAGCGCCCGCTTCCCGCAGGGCGGCGGGGCCGCCTGGCCTCGCCGCCCGCCGCCGCGTCCTACCGGCCGGGCGCGGCCGGCTCCTCGGGATGACGGAGGTCCTCGGCGGCGTTCGACACCCGCCGGAGCAGATCGAGGAAGACGGTCCGCTCGGCCGGTTCCAGCGGGGCGAGGAAGACCTGGTTCATCCGGGCGGTGCGCACCGCGAGCTTCTTGTGCACCCGTACGCCCTGGTCCGTGGCGCGCAGCACCGAGCGCCGGCCGTCGTGCGGATCGCGGATCTTGCCCACCATGCCGCGTGCGACGAGCCGGCGGATCACCTCGGCGATGGTCGACCGGTCGAGACCGACCCGCTCGCCGACCGTGCGCTGGTCGAGTCCGTCCTCGTCGACCAGCGCGTTGAGCACCGCGAACTGCGGGGAGGTGACCTCCTCCGAGACGATGGTGTTCCACAGCAGGGTGTGCGCCTGCTGGAAGCGGCGGGCCAGATGGCCCGGGTGGCTGCTGAGGTCGAGCGTGGGCACGCCGGGCCCCTCCCCGTGGTCGTGTGGGTGCCGTGCGTGTCGCGTCGGCGTGGACGTTTCAGTGTACCGGGGCACATGTCGCGCACGGAGCGCCTCGGTCGGGGCTAATGGCCCTGGAGATAGGCGAGTTGGGGATGGATCGTCCGTGCACTGAGTACACCCCGGGTGGCGTCCTGCGGGCGGGTGCGGAACGTCTGACGGCCGCGGGCCCGCCCCGGACGGGACGGATCCGCGGCCGTCGTCGCACGCTCCGCCGCCGGCGGGTCAGCACTCGATGATGTTCACCGCGAGACCGCCGCGGGCCGTCTCCTTGTACTTGACGCTCATGTCGGCACCGGTCTCCTTCATGGTCTTGATGACCTTGTCGAGGGAGACGTGGTGGCGCCCGTCGCCGCGCAGCGACATCCGGGCCGCGGTGACCGCCTTGACCGAGGCCATGCCGTTGCGCTCGATGCACGGGATCTGGACGAGCCCGCCCACCGGGTCGCAGGTCAGGCCGAGGTTGTGTTCCATGCCGATCTCCGCGGCGTTCTCGACCTGCTCGGGCGAGCCGCCGAGCACCTCGGCGAGACCGCCGGCTGCCATCGAGCAGGCGGAGCCGACCTCGCCCTGGCAGCCGACCTCGGCCCCGGAGATGGAGGCGTTCTCCTTGAACAGCATGCCGATCGCGCCCGCTGCGAGCAGGAACCTGACCACGCCGTCCTCGTCCGCGCCCGGCACGAAGTTGACGTAGTAGTGCAGCACGGCGGGGATGATGCCGGCCGCGCCGTTGGTGGGGGCGGTCACCACCCGGCCGCCCGCGGCGTTCTCCTCGTTGACGGCCATCGCGTAGAGGGTGATCCACTCCATGGCGTGCGCCTGCGGGTCGCCCGCCGAGCGCAGCGCGCGGGCGGCGTTGGCGGCGCGGCGGCGGACCTTGAGGCCGCCGGGCAGGATGCCCTCGCGGGTCATCCCGCGCTCCACACAGCGCTGCATGACCTCCCAGATCTCCAGCAGCCCGGCCCTGATCTCCGCCTCGGTGCGCCACGCCTTCTCGTTCTCCAGCATCAGCGCGGAGATGGAGAGGCCGGTGTCCTGGGACAGCCGCAGCAGCTCGTCACCGGTGCGGAAGGAGTGCGTCAGGACGGTGTCGTCGAGCTTGATCCGGTCCTCGGCCGCGGCGTCCTCGTCGACGACGAAGCCGCCGCCCACCGAGTAGTACGTCTTCTCCAGCAGGGGCGCACCGTGCGTGTCGTACGCGAACAGGGTCATCCCGTTGGCGTGGTACGGCAGCGAGCGGCGGCGGTGCAGGATCAGCTGGGTGGGCTCATCGAAGTCGATCTCGTGCGCGTCGCCTATCTCGGCTTCGAGGAGGCGGAGCCGGCCGGTCCTGCGGATGCGGTCCACAAGAGCGTCGGCGTTCTCGACGTCGACGGTGCGCGGGGAGTGGCCCTCCAGGCCGAGCAGGACGGCCTTGGGGGTGCCGTGGCCGTGACCGGTGGCGCCGAGCGAGCCGAAGAGTTCGGCGCGCACGGACACGGTCTGGGCCAGCAGCCCGTCCTTCTTGAGCCGTCCGACGAACATCCGGGCGGCCCGCATCGGGCCGACCGTGTGGGAGCTGGAGGGGCCGATGCCGATGGAGAAGAGGTCGAAGACAGAGATGGCCACGGTGGCGAACTCCCTTGTCTGCTCGTGGTGAACGGTGGAGCAATGGGGTGGTTGATGCGTTTCTGCGCCGACTGCCGAGCGTAACCCGGACCCGGCGTCCGTGGTCAGACGGCGACCGTCGGGCGGTCGTCCTCCGGGGCAACGGACGGTGCCGCGGCGGTATCGGCTGCCTCGGGCGGGGTGTCCGTCGTCGGGTCCGCGCCGGTCAGGCCCTTGCGGTGGGCCCGTACCCCGGCGCGTACCGCCCAGAAGTAGAAGGCCACGGCCGAGACGGCGACCAGCGCGATGTCCAGGCCGCCGGGAATGATGCCGAGGCCGCCGAAGTCCGGGCTGCCCAGCGCGGAGACCAGGGCCATCCACAGCAGGAAGGCGACCATCCACCACGCCGGGGCGAACTGCCCGCGCAGCCGCCTGCCGGTACGGCGCAGCACCAGCGCGGCGACCGGCACCGCGATGAGGGTGATCGCCGCCACCTTGGCGGTGTCGGGCGACCGCGACCAGTACAGCGCGCAGGCCGCGAAGGCGAAGGTGAGCGGACAGAGAACGGCGGCGGCCGGGAGGCGGAACGGGCGCGGCAGATCCGGCTTGGTCCTCCGGAAGACACCGACCGCGACCGGGCCGATCAGATACGAGATGACCATGGCCGACGAGATCACCCCGGCCAGCGCCTCCCAGCTGTGCCCGACGGTGACCAGCAGCAGCACGGAGAAGCCGAGGTTGAGCCACATCGCCGGGCGCGCGGTGCCGTACCTGGGGTGCACGGCGGCCAGCTTCTTCGGGAAGAAGCCGGTCTCGGCGATGTTCTGGACCATGTAGGCGGCCGACGCGACGTTGGCGATGTTCGACCCGGCCGGCGAGATGAAGGCGCCGAACTGGAGCATCGTGACGACCCAGTGCAGCATCAGCAGTTTGGCGAGATCGGCGAAGGGCGAACTGAAGTCCACGCCCCGCCAGCCGCCCGCCTGGGTGAGCTGCTCGGGCGGTACGGCGCCCAGGTACGCGGTCTGGAGCGCCAGGTAGATCACCAGGCCGAGGGCGAGCGCCCCGACCAGCGCGATGGGGATGGCCCGGCCCGGGTTCTTGGCCGCGCCGCCGAGGTTGACCACGGCCTGGAATCCGTTGAACGCGAAGACGACGCCGGACGTGGTGACGGCGGTCAGCACCGCCGACCAGCCGTACGGGGCGAAGCCGCCGTGCGCGCTGAAGTTGGAGGTGTGGAAGCCGGAGGCGATCAGGGCGGCCACCGCGAGGACCGGGATCACGAACTTGACCAGGGTCAGCACGGTGTTCGCGCGGGCCAGCAGCTGGACCGACCAGTAGCAGGTCAGCCACAGTGCGACGGTCAGGATCAGCGCGACGCCGATGCCCGTGGCGGTCAGCTCGTGGCGCTCCCCGTCGACCAGGCCGCGGGCCCAGCCGAAGCTCCAGGAGGACATGTACTGGGTGGCGGCGATCGACTCGATCGGGATGAGCGAGGCGACCGCGATCCACACCGCCCAGCCGGTGAGGAAGCCCAGGACGGGCCCGTGCGAGAGGTGACCGTAGCGGGCCATCCCGCCGGGGATCGGGTACGCCGAGCCGACCTCCGCATACGTCATGGCGATCATGCCGATGAGGACGGCGCCGATCACCCAGGCCGCCAGTGCGGCGGGGCCCGCCACCTGGGCGGCGGTGCCTGCGCCGAAGAGCCAGCCGGAGCCGAAGATCGATCCGATGCCGATCATGATGAGGGCGAAGAGGCTGAGCCCCTTCCTGTTGCCCGCGCTCATGTCCATGGAGTGCGTGTGTCCGTCCTCTGTCGCGGAAGCCCCCGTCACCCAGGGGCCATGCCACCATAAGTGCCGACAAAGGCACGGAATGCGGGCAGGCAGACCGCGAGCCCGGGACCAACGGCCCCGGGCTCGCGGCCCGTTCACCTTCTCCGGGCCGGCGGACCGGCCTCCGGAAGGCTCAGTTCGTGCAACGCGTCACATTCGTGGCGCGCGCCCCTCAGAGAGAGGGGTAGAGCGGGTACTTCTCGGCGAGCGCGGTGACCCGGGCCTTGAGGGACTCGGTGTCGTAGCTGGGCTTCAGCGCCTCGGCGATGATGTCGGCGACCTCGCGGAAGTCCGCCTCCTGGAAGCCGCGGGTGGCCAGCGCCGGGGTGCCGATCCGCAGGCCCGAGGTGACCATCGGGGGCCGCGGGTCGTTCGGGACGGCGTTGCGGTTGACCGTGATGCCGACCTCGTGGAGACGGTCCTCGGCCTGCTGGCCGTCGAGCCGGCTGTTGCGCAGGTCGACGAGGACCAGGTGCACGTCGGTGCCGCCGGACAGGACGGAGACGCCGTGCTCGGTGACGTCGTCCTGGACGAGGCGCTCGGCCAGGATGCGGGCGCCGTCCAGGGTGCGCTGCTGGCGCTCCTTGAAGTCGTCGGACGCCGCGACCTTGAAGGACACCGCCTTCGCCGCGATGACGTGCTCCAGCGGGCCGCCCTGCTGGCCGGGGAAGACCGCCGAGTTGATCTTCTTGGCGAGCTCCTGGGTGGAGAGGATCACACCGCCGCGGGGGCCGCCGAGCGTCTTGTGCGTGGTGGTGGTCACGACGTGCGCGTGCGGCACGGGCGAGGGGTGCAGACCCGCGGCGACCAGACCGGCGAAGTGCGCCATGTCGACCATCAGGTAGGCGCCGACCTCGTCCGCGATGCGGCGGAACTCGGCGAAGTCCAGCTGACGCGGGTAGGCGGACCAGCCGGCCACGATCAGCTTCGGGCGGTGCTCCTTGGCGAGGCGCTCGACCTCTTCCATGTCGACCAGGTTCGACTTCTCGTCGACGTGGTAGGGCACCACGTTGTAGAGCTTGCCGCTGAAGTTGATCTTCATGCCGTGGGTGAGGTGTCCACCGTGGGCGAGGTTCAGGCCCAGGATGGTGTCGCCCGGCTTGATGAGGGCGAACATGGCGGCGGCGTTGGCCTGGGCGCCGGAGTGCGGCTGGACGTTGGCGGCTTCGGCGCCGAAGAGGTCCTTGATCCGGTCGATGGCGATCTGCTCGACGACGTCGACGTGCTCGCAGCCACCGTAGTAGCGGCGGCCGGGGTAGCCCTCGGCGTACTTGTTGGTCAGGACGGAGCCCTGGGCCTCCATGACGGCGACCGGAGCGAAGTTCTCCGAGGCGATCATTTCGAGGGTGGACTGCTGGCGGTGCAGCTCGGCGTCGACGGCGGCGGCGACGTCGGGGTCGAGGTCATGGAGGGAGCTGTTGAGAAGCGACATGAGTCTTTCCTGGGGAGTCAGGGGGCGCGAAGCGCTTCCGGGACGGGCGGGGGCCGAGCGGCGTACTCAGCCGGCGGTGAAGGCGGTGTACTCGTCCGCGGAGAGCAGGTCACCCGGCTCGGCGGTGATCTTCACCTTGAACAGCCAGCCGCCCTCGAACGGGGCGGAGTTCACCAGCGAGGGGTCCTCGGCAACGACCTCGTTGACCTCGGTGATCTCGCCGTCGACCGGCGCGTAGAGATCGCTGACCGACTTGGTCGACTCCAGCTCACCGCAGCTTTCGCCCGCCGTGACCGTGGCACCGACCTCGGGAAGCTGCACGAAGACGACATCGCCGAGCGCGTTCGCCGCGTGCTCCGTGATGCCGACCGTCGAGACGCCGTCCTCGGCGACCGACAGCCACTCGTGCTCCTTGCTGTAGCGCAGCTGCTGGGGGTTGCTCATGGGTCGATTCTCCTGTACGCGAAGGTGTGAAGGTGAAAGGGGTCTTGCACAGTGAGACACACGGGGTGCGGCGGCGCCCCGGCGCCGGGGTGTGCCAAGGGGGACGGGCTACTTCTGCCGCTTGTAGAAGGGCAGCGCGACGACCTCGTACGGCTCGTGGCTGCCGCGGATGTCCACCTTGACGCCGTCGGTGCCGGGCTCGGCGTGCGCGGCGTCGACATAGGCGATGGCCAGCGGCTTGCCGAGGGTGGGTGACGGCGCTCCGGAGGTGACCTCGCCGATGACCGTGCCCGCCGCGTCGACCACGGGGTAGCCGGCCCGCGGGACGCGGCGGCCCTGCGCGATCAGGCCCACGAGCCTGCGGGGCGGCGCGGACTCGGCGCGCGCGGCGGCCTCCTCCAGCGCGGCGCGGCCCACGAAGTCACCGCCGTTGGAGGTCTTCTCGAACTTCACGACCCGGCCGAGGCCCGCGTCGAACGGCGTGGTGGCGGAGGTCAGCTCGTGCCCGTACAGCGGCATGCCGGCCTCAAGGCGCAGGGTGTCGCGGCAGGAGAGACCGCACGGCACCAGGCCCGCGTCCTTGCCCGCCGCGGTCAGCGCCTCCCACAGGGTGACCGCGTCCGCGGGCCGGACGAACAGCTCGAAGCCGTCCTCACCGGTGTAGCCGGTACGGGCGATCAGCGCCGGGACGCCGGCGACCGTGCCGGGCAGGCCCGCGTAGTACTTCAGCCCGTCCAGGTCGGCGTCGGTGACGGCCTTGAGGATGCCGGGGGACTCCGGGCCCTGCACCGCGAGCAGCGCGTACGCGTCCCGGTCGTCGCGGATCGCGGCGTCGAAACCGCCCGCGCGCGCGGTCAGCGCGTCCAGCACGACCTGCGCGTTGGAGGCGTTGGCGACGACCATGAACTCCTGCTCGCCGGTCCGGTAGACGATCAGGTCGTCGAGGATCCCGCCGCCGGCCTCGCAGATCATGGTGTAGCGGGCCCGGCCGGGCTTGACCCCGCCGATGTTGCCGACCAGGGCGTAGTCCAGCAGGTCGGCGGCCTGCGGTCCGGTGATGGTGATCTCGCCCATGTGGGAGAGGTCGAAGAGGCCGGCGCGGGTGCGGACGGCGACGTGCTCGTCGCGCTCACTGCCGTAGCGCAGTGGCATGTCCCAGCCGGCGAAGTCGGTCATGGTCGCGCCGAGCGCGCGATGGGTGGCATCCAGCGCCGTGCGGCGGGGGGCTTCTGTCATGGTTCCGGGCTCCCAGGCAGGTTGACAGGACATGTCTCCCCATCTGTCATCGGAACCTGAGAGGTTCACCGGAATCCCGCGAACGGGCCGGTTTGCACCTTGGGTGGAGCCGCCCCGTCAGCCGGGCAGTGGCTCGCTTTTCAGATCTGCCTCGCCCGCGCGGTATCGGGGCCTGAGAGATTCAAGGGAGGACTTGCTCCTTCGGCGCCCCGGCGCGCAGCCGGGGACTCTCCCGCGCGGATTCAAGCGGCCGGTATGCAGTTGACGGTGCACGAGTGAACACAGATGTGCACGTGGCGCCGACATCATTGCACGGGATCGCCGGACGCAGGAGTCCCGGTCGCCGCCCCTCGGCAGCCGGAAGGGCCAGCCGACCGCCTTGATGGACATTACCTTTTCTTGACACTCTGCGGGCAGGTACGGGCCAGGCCCGAACCACCGGACCGGGAGGGGCGATCACGGTGCACAGCGAAGCCGCATACGCGACGACGGCGGGGGTCGCGCTGCCACGCCCGCCACGCGCCCCGCAGGCCGTACCGCAGCCCCTGGCACGGGAGGGGTACGGGCACGTCATGGACCTGCGGGCGCTGCCCGCCGCCCGCCGCACGACGGGGCTGCGCTGCGCCCCCGGCGCCCTCGTCGTGGTCTCGGGACTGCCGGGCAGCGGCAAGAGCACGCTGATGGACCGCCTCGTCCCGGCGCTGGACGGCCGCGGCGCCCCGGTGCACCGCATCGACTCGCAGGACGCCCGCGCACGCTGGGAGCGCGGCAGGCTGCGCCGGTGGCCGTACCCGCTCTACCGCCCGCTGGTCAGGGCCGCCCACTACGCCGGGCTGCGCCGCGCGCTGCGCTCCGGCGGCAGCGTGGTGGTGCACGACTGCGGGACGCTCGCGTGGGTGCGCCGCTGGGTCGCGCGGGCGGCCCGCCGGGACGGCCGGGCCCTGCACCTGGTGCTGCTCGACGTGCCGGCCGAGGTGGCGCTGCACGGCCAGGCGTCGCGTGGCCGCGGGGTGTCCTGGTACGCCTTCGCCCGGCACCGCAGGGCCGTCGGCCGGCTGCTCGGCGGCGCGGAGCGGGGACGGCTGCCGCGGGGGTTCGGCTCGGCCGTCCTGCTGGACCGGGCAGCCGCCGACGCGCTGCGCACCGTCAGGTTCGGCTGAAGCGGACCGCGCGGGCGGGCAACGCGAGCCCCGTCCTCCTCATCTAGGCTTTTCAGCCGGACAGTGCGGTTGCGAGCAGGCGGATGGACATGAACTTTTCTGAGCAGGGGATACCTCAGCTGGCATGGCCGGCCAACGAGTTGGAAGAGGTGCTCGCGGCCTCGGTCGGGCATCCCGGGGCGGGGGGCCGCATCGTGGAGGTGCTGGGCCGCAGCCGGCTGTGGATCCCGCTGCCGAACGGCGGCGGGCCGGACAGCGCGGGCCTCGGCGCGGGCGGCCTCGACCTGCCCACCGTCGAGATCGACGGCCTCGCGTACGTGCCGGTCTTCAGCTCCGAGCAGGAGTTCCTGCGGGTCGTCGGCTCGCACCTGTCCTTCACCGTCGCGCCGGCCAGGGAGTTCGCCCGCGGGCTGCCGCCGAAGCTCGGCATCGCCGTCAACCCCGACGGCACGGTCGGGGTGCCGCTGCCGGCGCCCGCGGTGGCCGCGCTGTGCCGGGAGGACGGTCCCGAGGCCGGAATGATGCCGGGCGGCGGCCGGGTGCGGCTCTTCGAACCGGACTGGCAGGACGAGCCGGTGGACTTCCTCGCGGCGGCGGGACTGGAGTTCTCAGCTGCCGGATTTGTCCTGACTGCCCGACGTGTCCTGGCAAGCGTGGAGGGCGACACGCCCGCGCTGTTCGTCGGAGTTCAGGTCGACACCGCCCAGGCGCCGCTGCACGACGACCGTACGCGGGAGGCCGCACTGTCGGCCCTGGGACGTGCGCTCGGCGCGGTCCCGGTGCCCTGGCCCGTCCAGCTCGTCATGCTGGACATCGCCCAGGGTGATCCGGTGGCCGACCGGATGCTGGAGCGCGTGCGTCCCTTCTACGCCCGGGACCACTCGTAAGCTGGTTGGATGACGGGCGGGCGCACCCCACGTGCCCTGCCGGAGAAGGGACGGACCACGTGAGCGCGGGTGCGCATCAGGGAGCGGCGGCGGCCGGCCAGGTCGAACAGATGCTGGCGCAGGTCTCGCCCGGCCGCTACGACGCCTACGAGGCGTTGCTGCACGCCCTCGCCGCCGGACAGGTCTGGATGCTGCTCTGGCACGGCCGGGCCGGAATGCCCGACGCGCAGTACGGCAACATGGAGGTCGACGGGCTCGGTTACGCGCCGTGCGTCACCTCGGCGCCCGAACTCGCCGCGTCCGGCTGGAACCGCGACCACGAGCTGGTGGCCGGTGTCGACATCGCCGCCTCGCTCTTCCCCGACCGCTGGGGCCTGTGGCTGAATCCGCACGCTCCCGGCGGCGGCGTCGGTATCCCCTGGCTGGACCTGCGCCGGATCGCCGGCGGCCTCGACCGGCTGCCCGCCGGACCGCTGCGGATCACCGAACCGGCCATCGAACTCCCGCAGTTCTACGCCCTGCTCGCGCAGAACGCGCACCACACGCCCGCCGTACGGGCGTTGCGCAGGGCCTGGGTGCAGCCCGCGCTCGGGGCGCCGTATCTGGCCATCGGCCTCGACCTGTACGACACCGGCCAACAGGCCGTGGACGCGGTGCGGTTGATGATCCAGCAGTCGATCGGCGCGGTTCCGGACGGCCTGCCGGTGTCGACCGTCGCGATGAACGACGAGTACGACCCCGTCGGCATGTGGATGCGGGCCTGTGCGCGGCCCTTCTTCGACCGGGACGGCTACGGCGCTCCCGGCGGCCGGATGCCCGCGCCCGCGCCGTCCTATGGCTACGGCTACCCGCGTCCCTACTGACGCCACCCGGCGCGTCACGGCGTCGATTTCCGGGCGAATTCGCCCTCTCTGCCCGCTCGTTGGGCCTCTCCCGCGTGTCCGCCCGCTCCGCTGAGCCGGGAGTTCTGTCCGTATAACGGAAACCTGCGGACCACATCACAGTTGCGCATCCATTCACCGTCAGGGCTGGTGAGTGATCGCGAATCGGATGAAGACTCCGGCAGCAGGGTCTCGGCCCTGTGTACGAACGTCATCCGACCACCGGTGTCGTGCGGACCCGCGGATCGCCGCGGGGCGAACTTCCGCGACACCTGCACCACTTGCACCAGTGATGTGAACCAGGCCGCCACCGCGGCGGGGCGTGGGCCGGCCACCGTCGGCCGAGAGGGGTCAAAGGCACCGTGACCGCACCGATCGAGACCACCGGGGCGGCTGCGCAGGCGCAGCCGGAAGCGGTGCTCCAGGGCGTGGAGACCAAGCGGATCGAGGGGCGTTCGCTCGGGCGTATCGCGCTGCTGCGCTTCCGACGCGACAAGGTCGCGGTGGTGGGCGCCATCGTTGTCATCCTCCTCATCGCCGTCGCCGCGCTCTCCCGCCCGCTCCAGGCCCTGCTCGGCCTGGACCCCGACGCGCCGCACCAGTCGCTCATCGACCCCAACACCACGCTCCCCCAGGGCGACATGGGCGGGATGAGCCTGGACCACCCGCTGGGTGTGGACCCGAAGTTCGGCCGCGACCTGCTCGCCCGGGTGCTGGAGGGCTCCTGGGTCTCGCTGATCGTCGCCTTCGGCGCCACCCTGCTGTCGGTGGCCATCGGTACGGTCATGGGGGTGATCGCCGGCTTCTACCGGGGCCGGGTCGACGCGGTCATCAGCCGGCTGATGGACGTCTTCCTGGCGTTCCCGCTGCTGCTGTTCGCCATTGCGATCTCCGCGTCCCTCCAGGGCGGCGCCTTCGGACTGACCGGCCTGCCGCTGCACCTCTCCGTGCTGATCTTCGTGATCGGATTCTTCAACTGGCCGTACATGGGCCGGATCGTGCGCGCCCAGACGCTGTCGCTGCGCGAGCGGGAATTCGTCGACGCGGCCCGCGGCATGGGCGCGCGCGGCCCGTTCATCCTCTTCCGCGAGCTGCTGCCCAACCTCGTCGGCCCGATCGTCGTCTACTCGACGCTGCTGATCCCCTCCAACATCCTCTTCGAGGCGGCCCTGAGCTTCCTGGGTGTCGGCATCCAGCCGCCCCAGGCGTCCTGGGGCGGGATGCTCAACCAGGCGGTCAAGTACTACGAGGTCGACCCGCAGTACATGCTCGTCCCCGGCATCGCCATCTTCGTCACCGTGCTGGCGTTCAACCTCCTCGGTGACGGACTGCGGGACGCCCTGGATCCGCGCAGCCGCTGAGGCCCGCCGGACCGCGGCCCGGCGCCCGCATCCCGGCTCTCCGAAGTTTCTCTCCGCCGAAGTTTTCCGACGTTTTCCGACGAATGAAGGGGACAGCCACCATCATGCGAAGGTCAGTTCCGGTCGCGGTGACAGCGACCATCACCAGTGCGGGCCTTTTGCTGGCCGGCTGCAGCGGGGGCGGTACGTCCGGAAGTTCCGGCGAGGCGAACGCCGCGACCAAGGGCATCGTCAACGCTTCGGACGCGAAGGGCGGCACGCTCAACTACGCGATGAGCGACTCGCCCGAGTCGTTCGACCCCGGCAACACCTACTACGCGTTCGTCTACAACTTCAGCCGCCTCTACGCGCGTTCACTGACCGCCTTCAAGGCGGCGCCCGGCGCCAAGGGCAACGAACTCACGCCGGACCTGGCCGAGTCGATGGGCAAGTCCAGCGACGGCGGCAAGACCTGGACGTACAAGATCCGCAAGGGTCTGAAGTACGACGACGGTTCCGCCATCACCTCGCAGGACGTCAAGTACGCGGTCGAGCGCAGCAACTTCGCCCGCGACACGCTGTCCCTGGGGCCGAACTACTTCCAGCAGTTCCTCAAGGACAACGACGACGGCTACAAGGGTCCGTACAAGGACAAGAGCAAGGCCGGTCTGAAGTCCATCGAGACGCCGGACGACCAGACGATCGTCTTCCACCTCAAGAAGGCGTTCGCGGAGTTCGACTACCTGGTCAGCGCCCCGCAGACGGCGCCCGTCCCGCAGGACAAGGACAAGGGCGCGGACTACACCAAGCACGTGGTCTCGTCCGGCGCCTACAAGTTCCAGGACTACCAGGAGGGCAAGCAGCTCACCCTGGTCCGCAACCCGCACTGGGACGCCAAGACCGACCCGCTGCGCAAGCAGCTGCCCGACAAGATCGTCCTGCGGCTGAAGGTGGCGCAGTCCACCATCGACAAGGACCTGCTGGCCGGCAACACCCAGGTCGACATGGCGGGCAAGGGCGTCGACGCGCAGACGCAGGCCCAGCTGCTGACCAACTCCAAGGAGAAGGGCAACACCGACAACGCCCTCGGTCAGCGGCTCAACTACATGGCGATCAACACCAATGTGGCGCCGTTCGACAACGTCGAGTGCCGCAAGGCCGTCGAGTACGCCGTCGACAAGAAGGCCGTGCAGACCTCGCTCGGCGGCCCGATCCGCGGTGACCTGGCCTCCACGGTGCTGCCGACCGACATCGCCGGCTACCAGAAGTACGACCTGTACCCGCAGAAGTACTCCGGCGACAAGCTGGACCTCACCGAGGCCAAGAAGCACTGGGACAAGTGCGGCGCCGGCAAGACCAACACCACGATCCTGGCGCGCAACGACCGCCAGGAAGAGGTGGACGCGGCGACCTCGGTCATCGACTCGCTGAAGAAGATCGGCGTCAACGCCAAGATCCAGCAGTACCCGACCAGCAAGTACTTCTCGGACTACGCCGGTGTGCCGAAGTTCAACAAGAAGAACAACGTCGGTCTGATGATGATGCAGTGGGGCGCCGACTTCCCGACCGGCTACGGCTACCTCCAGCAGATCCTGCACGGCAAGGCCATCAGCCAGTCCGGCAACTCCAACCTCTCGGAGCTGGACGACCCGCAGATCAACAAGCTGCTCGACGACGCCGTCGCCAACCCCGACAAGGCCGCGCGCGAGAAGGAGTACGCCGAGATCGACAAGAAGGCCATGGAGCAGGCCGCGATCGTTCCGCTCACCTACTTCAAGGTGCTGAACTACCGCTCGCCCAAGGCCACCAACCTGGTCTCCACATCGGCCTACAGCGGTCAGTACGACTACCTCAACATCGGCGTCAAGAAGTAAGCACCGGAAGGCAGGTGAAGGCATTGGTGCCCGCCGGCCCCTCCGGCCGGCGGGCACCGACGCCGCATCCCCGTGTTCTCGTACATCATCCGCAGGTTGATCAGCGCGGTGATCCTGCTGCTGATCGTCAGCGCGGTCACCTTCGGCATCTTCTTCCTGCTGCCGAAGCTCGCCGGGCAGACCACCGACCAACTTGCCCAGCAGTACATCGGCAAGGCGCCCACACCTGCCGACATCGCCGCGGTGAAGAAGAATCTCGGCCTGGACAAGCCCGTATACGAACAGTATTGGGAGTTCATCAAGGGCATCTTCGTCGGCGTCGACTACAAGTTCGGCCCGGAAGCGGCGCGTTGCAACGTGCCGTGCTTCGGCTACTCGTTCAAGACCCACATCGAGGTCTGGCCCGAGATCCAGTCCCGGCTTCCCGTCACCCTCTCGCTCGCCTTCGGCGCGGCGGTCGTGTGGCTGGTCTCCGGCATCACCACCGGCGTGATCTCCGCGCTGCGCCCCGGCTCGATCTTCGACCGGCTGTCGATGGGTGTCGCGCTGGCCGGCGTCTCGCTGCCGATGTTCTTCACCGGCGCGGTCGCCCTGGCCCTGTTCACCTATCAGTGGCCGATCTTCGAACGCAGCGACTACGTGCCGCTCCTGGAGAATCCCTTCCTGTGGGCGAGGACGCTGGTCCTGCCCTGGGTGACGCTGGCCTTCCTCTATTCGGCGCTGTACGCCCGCCTCACCAGAGCCGGGATGATGGAGACCCTCGGTGAGGACTACATCCGTACCGCGCGGGCCAAGGGGCTGGGGGAGCGCACCGTCGTCGTCCGGCACGGTCTGCGGGCCGCCCTCACCCCCATCGTCACCGTCTTCGGCATGGACCTGGGGCTGCTGCTGGGCGGAGCGCTCATCACCGAACAGGTCTTCTCCCTCCAGGGGGTGGGCGCCTTCGCGGTACAGGCGATCACCGACAACGACCTGCCGAAGGTCCTCGGCGTCACGCTGCTCGCCGCGTTCTTCATCGTCCTTTGCAACCTGGTGGTGGACGTTCTGTACGCCGCCGTCGATCCGCGGGTGAGGCTCTCGTGACTGATTCCTCCGAATCCTCCGAAACCGCCGAGGACGCCACCGGGGCGGCCGGCACGGAGTCACCGGCCGAGGCCGAGGCCACGACGGAGGCCGCGCCCGAGGCCGTACCCGCGCCCGAGTCCGCGACCGCCACGGTGACCGGTTCGGTGCCCGCGGCCGGGAGCGGGGCCGCGCCCTCCGCCTTCCTCGAAGTGCGGGACCTAAAGGTGCACTTCCCGACCGACGACGGCCTCGTGAAGTCCGTCGACGGGCTCTCCTTCGCCCTGGAGAAGGGCAAGACGCTCGGTATCGTCGGCGAGTCGGGCTCCGGCAAGTCCGTCACCTCGCTCGCCGTGATGGGCCTGCACCGCGCCTCCCGGCAGCAGCGCAGCAAGGTCCGGATGTCCGGCGAGATCTGGCTGGACGGCAAGGAACTCGTCGGCGCGGATCCGGACGAGGTGCGGCGGCTGCGGGGCCGCGAGATGGCGATGATCTTCCAGGACCCGCTGTCCGCGCTGCACCCGTACTTCACGGTCGGCCGGCAGATCGTGGAGGCGTACCGCGTCCACAACGACGTCGACAAGAAGACGGCGCGCAAGCGGGCGATCGAGATGCTCGACCGGGTCGGCATCCCGCAGCCCGACAAGCGGGTGGACGACCACCCGCACCAGTTCTCCGGCGGTATGCGCCAGCGCGCGATGATCGCGATGGCGCTGGTCAACAACCCGGAACTGCTGATCGCCGACGAGCCGACCACCGCTCTCGACGTCACCGTCCAGGCGCAGATCCTGGACCTGATCCGCGATCTGCAGAAGGAGTTCGGCTCCGCGGTCGTCATCATCACGCACGACCTGGGCGTGGTGGCCGAGCTGGCCGACGACCTGCTGGTGATGTACGGCGGCCGGTGCGTCGAACGCGGCCCCGCGGAGCGGATCTTCGCCACGCCGCAGCACCCCTACACCTGGGGCCTGCTCGGCTCGATGCCGCGGATCGACCGCGATCAGACCGACCGGCTCATCCCGGTCAAGGGCGCGCCGCCCAGCCTGATCAACGTGCCGTCCGGCTGTGCCTTCCACCCCCGCTGCCCGTACGCGGACGTCCCCAAGGACAACCTCACCCGCACCGTGCGTCCCGAACTCGGCCAGGTCGACGGCGGGCACTTCTCCGCCTGCCACATGGCGCCGCAGGAGCGGGAGCGTATCTGGACCGAAGAGATTGCGCCGAAGCTGTGACCGAGACGACTGACGACGAGAGCCAGAACACCCCGGCGGCCGGGCCCGGCGAGGCCGCGTCCCCGGAGGTGTCCGACCCCGAGCCGCTGCTGCGGGTGCGCGGCCTGACGCGGCACTTCCCGATCACCAAGGGGCTGCTCAAGCGGCAGGTCGGGGCCGTGCAGGCGGTCGACGGCATCGACTTCGACGTACGCCCGGGGGAGACCCTGGGCGTGGTCGGCGAGTCCGGCTGCGGCAAGTCCACGATGGGCCGGCTGATCACCAGGCTCGACGAACCCACCGGCGGCAGCATCGAGTTCGAGGGCAAGGACATCACCCACCTGTCCCCGGGCAGGCTGCGGCCGATGCGCCGCGACGTCCAGATGATCTTCCAGGACCCGTACGGCTCGCTGAACCCGCGGCACACCATCGGCGGGATCATCGGCACGCCCTTCCGCCTCCAGGGCGTCGAGCCCGACGGCGGGGTGAAGAAGGAGGTGCAGCGGCTGCTGGAGCTGGTCGGGCTGAGCCCGGAGCACTACAACCGCTACCCGCACGAGTTCTCCGGCGGCCAGCGGCAGCGCATCGGCATCGCCCGCGCCCTGGCGCTCAAGCCGAAGCTGGTGGTGGCCGACGAGCCGGTCTCGGCCCTCGACGTCTCCATCCAGGCGCAGGTCGTCAACCTCATGGACGACCTCCAGGAGGAGCTGGGGCTGACCTACGTCATCATCGCCCACGACCTCTCGGTCATCCGGCACGTATCGGACCGGATCGCGGTCATGTACCTCGGAAAGATCGTGGAGTTGAGCGACCGCGCCTCGCTCTACACGTCGCCGCTGCACCCGTACACCAAGGCGCTGCTGTCGGCCGTGCCGGTGCCCGACCCCAAGCGGCGCACCGAGCGCGACCGGATCCTGCTCAAGGGCGACGTGCCCTCGCCGATCAACCCGCCGTCCGGCTGCCGGTTCCGCACCCGCTGCTGGAAGGCGACCGAGGTGTGCACCACCACCGAGCCGCCGCTGGTCGCGCTGCGCACCGGGCACCAGGTCGCCTGTCACCACCCGGAGCCGTTCGGCGGCGGCACGATTCCGGAGCAGGCGGACGGTACGGAAGGTAAGGGCGGTAAGGAGTCAACGGGCGGTCACGCCTGAGGAGTTGGCAAAGTCCCGGGTGAAGCGGCACGGGAGAGTGCAGAGTCGGCACGGTTGATTCTTTTCCTCCGTGTGTTCGAAGGGACGGCTCATGGCACTCTCCCGTTCTGCACGTCGCACCACCCGTCTGCTCGCACTCGCCACCGCGGTGGCCGCCGCCGCGTCCATCGCCGCAGGACCCGGCGCGTCGGCCGCCCCGCCGGCGGCGTCACCCGGCGCGCCTGGCGTCGGCGACACGTACTTCCCGCACCTCGGCAACGGCGGGTTCGACGCCCTGCACTACGACCTCGGCGTCAGCTACCACCCCGACAGCGGCCGTCTCGACGGCCGTACGACGCTGACCGCCAGGGCCACCCAGAACCTCTCCGCCTTCGACCTCGACCTGCAGAAACTCGACGTCGCCTCGGTCGCGGTCAACGGCCACCGGGCGGACTTCAGCAGATCCGGCGACGAGCTGACCGTACGTCCGGGCAGCCCGCTGTCCCGCGGCCGGAAGTTCACCGTGACCGTGGTCTACAGCGGCGTCCCGCAGCCGCTGAGCGGCCCCATCCTCTTCGGCTCCGACTACGGCTGGATGAAGACCGAGGACGGCGTCTTTGTCGCCTGCGAGCCGAACGCCGCGTCGACGTGGTTCCCCTCCAGCGACCATCCCGGCGACAAGGCGACCTACGACATCCGGATCGACGCGCCCAAGGGCCTGACCGGCGTCTCCAACGGCCGGCTCGTCGACTCGGGCGAGCGCAACGGCCGCGCGTACGCGCACTGGCGGGAGAGCCGGCCGATGGCGCCGTACCTCGCCACCGCCACCATCGGGAAGTTCGACGTCCGCACCGGCACCACACCGGGCGGCACGCCGATCTACGTCGCCACCGACCCGACCCTGCCCACCGGGAAGGTCGACGTCTACGGCGTCACCGCCGCCGCCACCGACTACTGGTCCAAGGTCTTCGGCCCGTACCCCTTCGAGGAGACCGGCGCGATCGTCGACGACATGCCGAAGGCCGGCTTCTCCCTTGAGGTGCAGTCCAAGCCGGTGTACTCGGCCGTCCGCAACGAGACGACGATCGTCCACGAGCTGGCCCACCAGTGGTTCGGCGACTCGGTCTCGGTCAAGGAATGGAAGAACATCTGGCTCAACGAGGGCTTCGCGACCTACGCGCAGTGGCTCTGGGACGAGCACAAGGGCACCAAGAGCGCCCACGACGCGTTCCGCGAGGCGTACGCGTCGGTGCCGGCGGGCGACGAGTTCTGGCAGATCAAGGCCGGCGACCCGCAGCGGGACACGATGTTCTCCGACACGGTCTACGAGCGGGGCGCGATGACCCTCCAGGCGCTGCGCGAGCGGATCGGCGACAAGGCGTTCTTCCGGCTGCTGCCGGCCTGGACCTCGGCGCACCGCTACGGCAACGCCGAGACCTCGCAGTTCATCGCGCTCGCCGAGAAGATCTCGGGGCAGCGGCTCGGTGACCTCTTCGACACCTGGCTGATGACCCCGGGGCGGCCCGAACTGCCGGCAGGCAAGTAGGGCCTGCCGGGCCGCCGCCCGTCAGTCCGCCGCGCCCCGGCCGCCGTCCAGCTGCTGCGGCCGGGGCAGGTGCCATCCGAGGTAGACCGCGGCCATCCGCAGGGCGAAGACGAGCCCGGCGGATGCCGCGGTCGCCGCGGTGCCGTTGACGCCGAGGTGGTGCAGCCCCAGCAGGCAGCAGCCGCCGGCCAGCGCGGCGATGGCGTAGACGTCCTCGCGCAGCAGCAGCGGCGGGAACTCCCCGCACAGCACGTCCCGTACGACCTCGCCGGTCACGCCGGTCAGCACCGCGAGGATGATCACGGCGAGCGGGGTGGCGCCCGCGTCGATGGCGGCGCGGGCCCCGATCACGGTGACGACGGCGAGCCCGGCGGCGTCGACGACCAGCAGGGATTTGTACGGCAGCGTCCGGAAACGCAGATAGATCATGGTGCCGACGCCGACGCAGATGATCACGGTCAGCAGTACCCAGTCGTGGGTCCAGTACAGCGGGTGCCGGTCGAGGATGAGATCGCGCAGCGTGCCGCCGGAGATCGAGGCGGCGAAGGCGAGCACCAGGCCGCCGAAGGGGTCCATGTTGGCGCGGTACGCGGCCAGCACCCCGCTCGCGGCGAAGGCGGCGACGCCGACCAGGTAGAGCACGTGAAGCATGGCGGAATCATTGCAGGCTCCGGGAGCGTCATGGCCTGATGTGTTCCGTCAAAGTGACACTACCGGTCGGTAACTCTTCGGTGTAGCGTGCATCCCATGGCTACGGTGACCCCAGGTAACAGCGAGTTCGACCGCGATACGGCGGTCGTGCGCCGCGCCCCCGGCGTCTACGACGCACAGCTCTCGGCGGGCTGGACGATCATCCACGCGGTCAACGGCGGCTATCTGCTCGCCCTCATGGGCCGCGCCCTGGGCGACACCCTCCCGCACCCCGACCCGTTCTCCGTCACCGCGCACTACCTGACCGCATCGGTCCCGGGACCGGCCGTCATACGGACCGAGGTGGTCCGCACCGGCCGGACGATGTCCACCGGCGCCGCCACCCTCGTGCAGTTCAAGGAGGACGGCACCGAGGTCGAGCGGCTGCGGGTGCTCGCGTCCTACGGCGACCTCGACGCGCTGCCCGACGACGTCCGCACCAGCGCCAAGCCGCCCGCCCTGCCCCCGTACGAACACTGCCTCGGCACCGACAGCGCGCCCGAGGGGCAGCCGCCCATCCCGGGCAGCACCGCCATCGCCGGCCGGCTGGCGGTACGACTGGATCCGGCCACCGCGGGCTGGGCGGTCGGCGCCCCGTCGGGCAAGGGCGAGATGCGTGGCTGGTTCGGCCTCGCCGACGGGCGCGACCACGACCCGCTGTCCCTGCTGCTGGCCGTCGACGGCATGCCGCCCACCGCCTTCGACCTGGGCCTGTCCGGCTGGGTGCCGACCATCGAACTCACCACCCACATCCGCTGCCGCCCGGCCCCGGGACCGCTGCGGGTCGCCCTCACCACCCGCAACCTCGCGGGCGGCTTCCTGGAGGAGGACGGCGAGATCTGGGACTCCCGGGACCGCCTCGTGGCTCAATCCCGCCAACTGGCACGGGTGTTGCTCGACAGCTGACGGCTCGGGCACCCGCCCTGGTGGGTGCCCCCGCACCGCACGCGGCCGACGCCACGACCGCTCCGCCTACGGCGCAAAAGAGAGACCACATTCGGCCGCGCCCGTGTCAGACTGATCGACATGGGGGACGTAGCGCTCAGCATCGATGACGGCACCGTCGTATGGCTGCGGGCCACACCCGCAGTCCCCGCCCAGGACACCGGACCGGCCACCGGCGACGACGCTCAACGGCACGCCGGGGACGGCGAGTTGGAACTTCCCGAAGGCTTCGGGTCGGCGCAGCCGGTCAGCGTCGACAGTCGGCTGCACCGCACGCTCACCCGCAGCGGCGAAGTGCTCGAAGAGGCCCTGCGACCGCTCGGCGGGGTACTCGGACGTATCCACCGCTCGATCGCGGACAGCAGCCACCACCCGGACGAGGTCACCGTCCAGTTCGGTGTCACCCTCGGCTCCGACCTGAAGCTCGGGGTGTTCTCCGGCAACGGCGAGGCCAGCTTCACCGTCTCCGCCACCTGGAAGCTCGGCAGTGACGCGGGTGAGACCGGTGGGACGACGCCGTGATCACCGGCGCCGGTGACGACACGCCGCTGCACCGCTCCTTCGTCTCCGTACGGCACGCCGGAGCGGCCATCGGCTGCGGCGTGCTGATCGCCGACCGGCTCGTCCTCACCTGCGCCCACGTCGTCAACAGCGCGCTGGGCAGGGACCGTTTCGACCGGCAGCCGCCCGGCGGCGAAGCGGTCACCCTCCGGCTGCCGCACCTCGCGCCGGGCCGCGACCTCACCGCCCACGTCGCCCACGAATGGTGGGCGCCGCCGCGCGCCACGGCCCGCGGCAGCGAGCCCGCCGTGCCGGGCCGGGTGCCGTACCACGGAGACCTCGCCGTCCTGGAGCTGGCGGCCGACCCGCCCGACGGGGCGCAGCCCGCGCCCTTCCTGCCGCACGGTCACGCCGGTGAGGTCATCGCCCTGTGGGCCAGCGGCAATCCGCTGCCCACCGTGCGCGCCGTGCCACGGGTCTCGGCGCCGCCCTGGATCGCGCTGGACGTGCTCGGCCCGGGACAGGTCACCGAGGGCTTCAGCGGCGGACCGCTGTGGGACCGCGCGCGCCAGGCCGTCGTCGGCCTGGTCACCGCCGTGCACCGCCCGCCGGAAGGATCCGCCGGGGCGCAGCCCACGATGTACGCCCTCAGCGTGCCCGCCATCGAAGCCGAACTCCCCACCCTGCCGCCGCCCGCAGTCCCCACCGCCAAACGCGGTGTGCAGCAACTGCTGGGCGCGCTGGAGCGGATCCTGACCAGGCCGGACGCGGTCCTGGACTGCGAGGAGCGGCTGGCCGCCCGGCTCGGGCGGCCGTCGGCAGGACCGGCCGCCGACCTGGAGCGGCTGGTCGGTCTGGCCGTCGGCGTCCGCCGCGGGATCCCCGAACTCCTCGAACTGGTCAGGGACCACCACGCGCCCTGGGGCGACCCGCACGGCCCCGCCGCCCACAGCGCCAGGGACGACTGGGAGGCGCTGCGCAGAGCGGCCCGTACGGTGCGCCCCGGCGAATACCTGACCACTCATCAGCGCCGCGGCCTGTCCGGGCTGCTGGCCCACTGCACCCGCACCGACGCGCGCACCCTGCTGCAACGCGTCCTGCCGCACGCGCCCGAGCTGCCCGAGGTGACCGGACTCGCCGACACCGTCGACGCGTTGGAGGGCTTCCCGCCGGCCCCCGGGACGCCGCTGCCGCCGCTGCTGCAAGGGGTGGTGCGGATCAGCGCGGACGAACGGGCGGCCGGCGCCTACCCGGCCGACGACCTGGACGCCTGGGTCGGCCGCGTCGCCGCCCGCTCGGGTGTGGACGAAGCGGCGGTCGACCAGTTCAGGGCCGACCTCGCGGCCACCGCCGTCCGGCCCCCGGCACCCGGGGCCGCCCCTCAGCCGGGCGTCACCGCGCCGCGCTTCGCCCCCCGCGTCCAGGTCGAGCTGCTGCCGGGGCCGTCAGGACGGGGCTTCACCTACCAGATCTGGGCCTGGCCCGACCGCGCCTCGCACCGCCTCCTCATGGTCAGGGACAGCGAGGCGGGCAGCGAGCAGGTGATCGACGACATCCGCCGGGTGCTGCGCACCGAGGTCAGGGAGGACCCGGAGACCGCCCTGGTGGAGTTCTTCCTGCCGGCCGCCTGGCTCGGCCTCGACGTGGACTCCTGGGAGTCCTGCGACAGCGACGAGGACGGCCCGTTCGCGCCGGGCATCAGCCGGCGGGTGGTGGTACGCACCACCGAGCGGTCCCGCGAGAGCTACGCGGGCTGGAAACACCGCACCGCCGCGCTGCCGCACGCCAAAGGCGTCGTACTCGACCACCGGCACACCGACCGCAAGGTGGCCCGCGCCCAGCTCGAAGTGCACCGCGACGCCGGCACCGTGGTGCTGTGCTGCCCGCCCGACCACCACGGCGCGCTGCTGCGGCAGTGCGTCCAGGCGGGGGTGCACACCGTGCTGTGGCACCGCGCCGACCACGGCGAGCGGATCGGCAGGGACCTGCTGGCGCTGGTGGACGGCACGCACCACACCGAGATCCCCGAAGCGGTGCGCCTGGAGCGGGCCAAGGCCGTCGCCGAGCCGGGACACACCGCGCACCACGGCCGGCGCCTCTCCCTGCTGTACGACGCACCCGACTTCCGTCCCGGCCCGCTCGCGCCGGACGCCTGGGTGCTGACACAGCCGTGAGGGGCGGGCCGTGACCGCGGCGGACACAGCGGGACGCACGCCGCACGGGCCGAAGCGCCCGGCGCGGCACGGCGGGCAGGAAACGGGGGACGTACCGGAAACAGGAGGAGAGCACGCGGTGACCGGACAGAGCGCAGCAGGCGGACGTGACGGCGGGGCGGCGGAGCCCGAGAACTGGTGGGTGTTCCGCGGCCCGTCGCCGCTGCCCGAGCCGCCGCCCTGGCGGCGCTTCCCCGCCGAACGCGGCAGGGAGACGGTGGACCCGTACCTCCTGGAGCACCACGAAATCTCCGTCGTCAACGCGGCACTGCACCTGCACCGCCCGCTGCTGGTCACCGGCCGCCCCGGCGCAGGCAAGAGCTCGCTGGCCCGCGCCATCGCCGACGAACTGGGGCTCGGCAGCGTCCTGCGCTGGTCCGTCAACAGCCGCTCCACCCTCCAGGACGCCCTCTACCGCTACGACGCGGTGGGCCGGCTGCGGGAGACCTCGCTGCGGCGCGAGCGCGAGGAACTGCGCGGGGCGCCGCGCCGGGCCGCGTCCCGGCGCCCGGCGCCCGCCGGCGACATCGGCCAGTACCTGCGGCTCGGCCCGCTGGGCAGCGCGCTGGCGGCCGGCCGGCCCCGGGTGCTGCTCGTCGACGAACTCGACAAGGCCGACATCGACCTGCCCAACGACCTCCTGGTCGTCCTGGAGGAGGGCGAATTCGAGATCCCCGAGCTGGCCCGGCTGCCCGAACACCAGCAGGACGTGCAGGTCCTGATGAGCGGGAGCCGGGAGCGGGTGCCCATCCACCGCGGCGTGGTCCGCTGCACCCACTTCCCGATCGTGGTCATGACGAGCAACGGCGAACGCGACTTCCCGCCCGCCTTCCTGCGCCGCTGTGTACGGCTCGACCTGCCCGAACCGACCGGCGACCGGCTGCGGAAGATCGTCGAACACCACCTGGGCGCCACGGCGTTGGCGGAGGCCGAGGACCTCATCGAGGCGTTCGAGCAGCGCACCAGGACCCAGACGCTGGCAACCGACCAGCTGCTCGCCGCCGTCCACCTCCGGATCAGCGGCGCCGACCTCAGCCGGGACGAACTGCTCTCCGCCGTGCTGCACCGCCTCGACGAGCCACTGTCGCCATGATCGACCAGCTGCGGCAGACCCTCGGAGGCGCCGGATACGACCTGGGAGCGACCGAACTCCTCGACGTGCTGTGGCTGGCACGGGCGATGGGGGCGTTGGGGGAGGAGGACGGGGAGGAGGGGGAGGACGGGAGTGCCGCCGAGGGTGCGGCTGATTCGGTGGGTGCGCCGGAGGTGTCGGGCCCTTCAGTCCCTTCAGACCCGTCGGACTCGGCAGTCCCGTCGGACCTGCCAGGGACCTCCAACTCGCCGACATCGCCGGGCAAGTTGGGGCACCGGGACTCCCGGGATGCACCGGCCCCGTCGAACCCTCCGGCCTTCCCGCTCCCTCCGACCTCCTCGACCCCATCGGCCTCCTCTGCCCCTCAACCCTCTCCATCCCCTCCAGAACCCAACGCCCCATCCGTCCCGCCCCGTCGCGCCCTCTACGGGATGGGGAGCCAGGGCGGTGCGCCGGACGGGGAGCGGGCCAGGGCCGCGCGGGTGCCGGGGCGCAGGGCGCTGCCGCACGCCCAGCAGTTGGGGCGGGAGCTGCGACCGCTGCACCGTGCCCAGGACCACCCGCAGCGCACCGTCACCGACATCGAGGCCACCGTCCGGCTGACCGCTGAGACCGGCTTCCTCGACGTGGTCAGCCGCCCGGAGCAGGAACGGCGCTGGACGGCTGTGCTGCTGGTGGACACCTCCCCGTCCCTCCAGGTGTGGGACACCCTCCCCGCCGAACTGCGCGCGCTGTTCGCCCGCAGCGGCGTCTTCCGCGCCGTCCACGTGTACGGCATCGACCCGCGGAACCCGGCGGGGCCGGGGCGCGGACAGCGGCCAGGCGCCACCCTGACGTTCCTGCTGACCGACGGCACGAGCGACGGGTGGCGCGACCCGCGGACGGTGGCGGCGCTGGAGGAGTGGGGGCGCGCGGGCCCGCTGGCCGTACTCAACCCGCTGCCCCGCAGGCTGTGGCGGGGCACCGCGCTGGAGGCCGTGCCCAGGAAACTCCTCTCGCCCGGCGCGTTCGCCCCGGCCCGTCGGCTGTCCGTCCGCGACCCGCTCAGCGGCGAGCGCGACCCGGCGGCGGACGGCGCGCTCGTGCTGCCGGTACTGCACCCGACGGCCTCCGCGCTGCGCCAATGGGCGGGCCTGCTCACCCGCCCCGGCGTCCCGCGGCTGCTCGACACGGCGCTGCTGGACGGGACGCCGGTCAGCCCCCGCCGCCTGCCGAAGGGCAGCGCGGAGGAACTGGTCGCGTACTTCCGGGGCGCCTTCTCGCCCGAGGCGTACCGCCTGGCCGTGCGGCTCTCCGCGATCCGGCCGCTGACCACACAGCTGATGCAACTGGTCCGCGCGGCCACGATGCGCGACGCGGGGCCCACCCATGTCGCCGAGATACTCCTGGGCGGCCTGCTGGAACCCACCGGGACCGGCCGGGAGACCGCCGCCGCCCGGACCATCGGCCGTGCCCTGCGCACCGGCCCGGCGGCCGGCCGGTGCGCGCAGCCGGTGTACGACTTCCGGCCCGGCGTACGGGACCTGCTCTCCAGCGGCCTCGGCGCGGAGGCGGCCGTGGAGGTCGTCGAGGCGGTCGGCAGGTCCCTGGAGCCGTACATGGGACGGCTGCCGGACTTCCCCGTGCTGATGGGGGACGCGGCGGGCGAGATGCGGCTGAAGGAGTCGGCGCGGGCGTTCGCGGTGCTGGCGAGCCCGGTGCTGGAACGGATGGGCGGGACGCCGGGCGCGACGGCACCGCCGCCGCCCGCGCCTCCTGTGCGGTCCGCCGACGTCCAACTCCCCACATCCGGCGAGCCGTTCGACGTGCCGTCCGGCGAACCGTCCGATGTGCCACCCGACAAGCCGTCCGACGAGCCGTCCGACGAGCCGTCCGACGAGCCGTTCATCGGCCGTGACGAGGAGGCCGCCCGGTTGCTCGCGGGTCTGACGGATGGCGGCGAGGCGGGTGCCGGGTCGCCGCGCTGCCGGTTCCTGTACGGCCCTCCGGGGGTCGGCAAGTCGGCGCTCGCCCGGCGGGTGGCGCGGGAGGCGGCCGAGCACTTCCCGGACGGCCGGCTGTTCGTGTCGCTGCGGCGGTCCGGCGGCGCGGGCGCGGCGGCCGAAGAACCGGTGGCCGCCGCCCTGGCCGAGCTGCTGGCCAGGCTCGGCGAGCCGGCCGATGGCCTGCCCACCGCCGTCGGCCCCCTCGCCGCGCGCTACCGGTCCAGGACCGAGGGCCGCCGGCTGCTCCTCGTGATCGACGACGTGCCCCCGGCGTCTGAGGACGCCGCCGTGCCCCCTGAGCTGCTGCCCGCGGGCCCCGGCAGCGCCGTCCTGGGTGTCGGCACCCGCCGTCAGGACCCCGGCGCACTGCTGCTGACCGGCCTGCGCACGGACGAGGCACGGGAGTTGCTCGGCGCGCTGATCGGCGCGGAGCGGGTGGCCGCCGAACCGGAGGCGGCGGACGCCGTGGTGGCCGCGACGGCCGGGCTCCCGGCGGCCCTGCGCACCGCGGCCGACCGGCTCACCGCGTCCGGCCGGACGCTCGCCGAGTGGCTCGAAGAGCGGCCGGGCGCCCTCTTCCCCACGGGCTCCGGTTCCGCCACGGCCACCGGCTCCGCCGCCGCGTGGGCCGACGGCGTCCTCGCGGGGCCGCCCGCGCGGCGCGCCTTCCGGATGCTCGCCGTCCCGGACGGCGAGGCGATCTCCCGGGACGCGGCGGCTGCGCTGCTGGACGTCCCGGTGGCGCGGCTGACGCCGGTGCTTGCCGAGCTGGTGGCGGCCGGTCTCGTGACGGAGTCGGGGCCGGACCGCTACCGCCACACCGGGCTGCTGCGCCCGCTCGCCCGTGACCTCGCGCTGCGTGAACTGTCCGCGTCCACACGGGAAGCGGGGCTGGCCAGGCTGCTGGAGTGGTACCTCGTCACCGGGCAGCGGATCCACCGGCGCCGCTACCCGGGCGACCGGCTGCCTGACGAACTCGCCGGGAGCTCCCGCAAGAGCGGGCCGCCCGCAGGCGAGCGGCCCGGGACGCAGGCCGGGTGGGCGGAGGAGATGCCGCAGGTGCTGGCCCTGGTGCGGCAGGTGGCGGCGGATTCGGCCGCGGGCGCCGCGTCCGGAGGGGGCGCCTTCGCCGTCCGTTCGCACGTGGCCCTGCGCAGGGCGGCCGACCTGCTGCTGGTGGCCCAGCCCGCGGCGGAATCCGGCGTGTACGGCGCGGAGTTCGGGCCCGCCGCGCGCATCGTCGCGGACCGCGCGGCCCTGGAGGGCGAACACCGCGCGGAGGGCAGGGCCAGGCTGGTGCTCGCCGAGGCGCTCGCCGCGCGGGGCAGGTTCGCCGCGGCGGAGAAGGAGGTGCGGCGGGCCGACCGCGCCGGGCGGGCCGCCGACGACTCCCTCACCCGTTTCCGGGCGCCGCTCGCCCACGGCCTCATCGCGCTGCACCAAGGCCGGTTCGACGACGCCGAGCGGCAGTTGACACCGGCATGGGAGCGCTGCCGCAGCCGCCGGGACACCCTCGGCGAGGCCACCGTACTGGCCGCGCTCGCGCGGGTCTGGGCGGCCGGCGGCGCGGGCGGCGACGCCGTCCCCTACGCGGAGTGGAGCGTCGGCGCGTACGAACGCGTCGGCCGCACCCCGCGACTCGCGCACGGCCTGTACGCACTGGCCGAGGCGCTGGCGGCGGACGGCAGGAGCGGCGAGGCGCTGCGCCGCATCTCCGAAGCGCTGCCGCTGTTCGACGCGGACGGACAGGACCTCTGGGCCGCCAGGGCCCGCAGCCGGATGGCCCAGGCGATGGTCGCGGTGATCCGCCCGCACGACGCGCTGAACGCCGCACAGGACGCGGCGGCGCGGCTGATGGCGCCAGGCGGCGAACGCTGGCGGGCCGACGCGCTGACCGTGCTGGGGCGGGCCGAGAGCGCCCTGGGCCACCAGCAGAGCGCGGAGGCCCACTGGCGTGACGCGCTCGCCGTCTACGAGGAGTTCGACGCGACGGCGGACGCCGACGAGATCCGCGCCCTGCTGCGGGAGCGGCCGGGAGCGCCCGCCGGTACCTCCCGCACGGCGGAGTGGGCGCGGGCCGGCACCGCGCTGCGCGATCTGACCGCCGCCGTCCGGGTGCTGCGCGACCGGCTGCGGCTGCGCACCGCGGGCCGGTCCGCGTCCGGCGTCAGGGCCCGGCAGCTCGCCGTCCTGGCCGCCGCGGAGGCCGGGCTGGCCGCGCGGCTGGCCGCGTTCGCCCGCACCGGCCGCCCGGACGCGGCGGCGGGCGCCGAAGAGGAACGCCTGCGGGCGGTGGCGGCGCAGCTCGCGGATTCGGAAGCGTCGGACGCGGGGCTGACGGCCGCCGCCCGGGACGTGGCGCGGCGCCTCGGGCGGTAGCCGGTGGCCGGGGCGCCACCGCGCGCCGGACATGCGCCCCCGAGGCCCGCGACGGCTGCTCGTAGAATCGTCGCACCATGGTTTACCTCGACCACGCCGCCACCACTCCGATGCTCCCGGAAGCGGTGCAGGCGATGACCGCCCAGCTGACCGTCACCGGCAACGCGTCCTCCCTGCATGCCGCCGGCCGGCGGGCCCGGCGCGCCGTCGAGGAGGCACGCGAATCGCTCGCCGCCTCACTCGGCGCCCGTCCCAGCGAGGTCGTCTTCACGGCCGGCGGCACCGAGGCCGACAACCTCGCGGTCAAGGGCCTGTTCTGGTCCCGCAGGGACGCCGACCCGGCCCGTACCCGCGTCCTCGCCAGCCCCGTCGAGCACCACGCCGTGCTGGACGCCGTGGAGTGGCTCGCCGAGCACGAAGGCGCCGACGTCGAATGGCTGCCGGTCGACGCGCTGGGCAGGGTGCACGCCGACGCGCTGCGCGAGGCCGTCGCCCGCAATCCCGCCGACGTCGCCCTGGCCACCGTCATGTGGGCCAACAACGAGATCGGCACCCTCCAGCCGGTCCACGAACTCGCCCGCGTGGCCCGCGAGTTCGGGATCCCGCTGCACGCCGACGCGGTGCAGGCGGTCGGCCAGGTCGAGGTCGACTTCGCCGCTTCGGGCCTCGCCGCGATGACCGTCTCAGGACACAAGATCGGCGGCCCGTACGGCATCGGCGCGCTGCTGCTCGGCCGCGAGTGGGCGCCCGTCCCGGTGCTGCACGGCGGCGGCCAGGAGCGGCAGGTGCGCTCCGGCACCCTCGACACCCCCGCCATCGCCGCCTTCGCCGCCGCCGGGCGGCACGCCGTCGCCCACCGCGCGGACTTCGCCCGGGACATCGGCGCGCTCCGCGACGACCTGATCAAGGCCGTCCGCGCCGCCGCCCCCGACGCCGTACTGGGCGGCGACCCCGACCCGGCGGGACGCCTCCCCGCCAACGCGCACTTCTCCTTCCCCGGTTGCGAGGGCGACTCCCTGCTCCTCCTCCTGGACGCCCAGGGCATCGAGTGCTCCACGGGGTCCGCCTGCACGGCGGGCGTCGCGCAGCCGAGCCACGTCCTGCTGGCCACCGGCATGGCCCCGGAGCTGGCCCGCGGTACGCTCCGCTTCTCCCTGGGGCACACCTCCACCGCCGCGGACGTGGCGGCGCTGGCGGACGCCATCGGACCGGTGGCGGAACGGGCCCGCAGCGCGGGCCTGAGCTAGGACCCGTCCGGGGAGCGCCCTGCACCCGAACCGAACGGGAAGATGCTGTGTTCTGGATAGCCGGCCTGATCGCGCTGGTCGCCGCCGCCCTCTGCGGATTTCTCCACCGGGTGTCCCGCACCCGTACGCGGGTGATGGAGCGCACCGAGACGCTGCCGGTGCGTGACCTGCGGGCCCTGCACGAGGCGGCTGCCGACGCCGCGGGCGCGGGGCACTTCCGCTACCGCTGCGAGGTCGCGGGCCAGGCCCGCGCGCACAAGGACGGCGCGCTGCGCTCGCAGATCGCCGAGCTGGACTGCGTCTGGCACCGCCACAAGGTCACCCGTAAGTACGAGGAGACATACCGGGACGGCAACGGCAACCGCAAGCGCCGTACCCGTACCGAGGTGGTCTCCGAGCACGCCACGTCGACCGCGTTCTTCGTCGAGGACGCCACCGGCAAGATGGTGATCAGGCCGGGCGAGCACACCGTCGTCGGCGCCGAGAAGGTCGTCGACCGCTTCGACCCGCACACCGCGGGCGGCAACAGCCTGTCGATCGGCCCGCTGAGCCTGAACCTCGGTGGCGACGGCACCATCGGCTTCCGGCACGAGGAGTGGATCGTCCGCCCCGGCAGCCGCTTCTTCGTCCACGGCGAGGCGGGCGACGGCGGCGGCCGCCTCGCCGTCGGCGCACCCGAGGAGGGCGGCGTCTTCGTGATGTCGGTCAAGCCGGAGGAGGAGCTGCTGCGCGGCGAGCGGCGCAAGGCCCTGCTGCTCGCGGCCGGCACCGGCGTGCTCGGCGTCGCGGCGGTGGCACTCCTGGTCCTCGCCGTTATCCGCTGACCTGCGAAGACGAAGGCGAAGGCGAGGGTGGCGGCGGGCGCCGCAGCTCGGCGCGGACCAGCCGCAGATAGCGGTCCCAGTCCCAGTGCGGACCCGGGTCGGTGTGGTCGGCGCCCGGCACCTCCACGTGCCCGATGATGTGCTTCCGGTCGGCGGGGAAGCCGTAGCGGCGGCATATCCCGGCCGTCAGGCGGGCCGACGCGGCGTACATGGCGTCGGTGAAGGACTCCGGGCGGTCGACGAAGCCCTCGTGCTCGATGCCGATGCTGCGTTCGTTGTACGCGCGATTGCCGGCGTGGAACGCCACGTCCAGCTCCCGCACCACCTGCGCGACGTGGCCGTCCTTGCGCACGACGTAGTGCGAGGCGGCGGCGTGCCACGGGTCCTGGAAGACCTTCAGGGCCGTCGCGTAGCTGCCCTGGACGACGTGGATCACCACCCGGTCTATGCGGTAGTCGGACGGCCGCTCGGCCCGCCGCCAGTTCGCCGGGTCCGCCGCGACCCACTGGGCGCCCCGCTGATCGACGGCGCCCGGTGTCCGCGGCTCGGCGTCCGACGGCGGCCGCACCCATCGCCGCAGCTCGTCGCGGGCCGCGAAGGCGCCGGTGCCGGCGGCCACGAGACCGCCGCCACCGAGCCACAGCGCCCGACGCCTGCTGATGCCCGGCTTCGGCCGATCCTTCTTCCCCATGCGCTGGATAACGCTTTCGGACCCGTCGGTGGTTCCGTCTACCCTGGGGTGGTTATGACTGACGCTCCCCGCCGCCTCCGTGTCCTCGCCGCCATGTCCGGCGGTGTCGACTCCGCCGTCGCCGCCGCCCGTGCCGCCGAGGCCGGCCATGACGTGACCGGCGTGCACCTCGCGCTCTCCGAGAACCCGAAGTCCTTCCGTACCGGCGCCCGCGGCTGCTGCACGATCGAGGACTCGCACGACGCGCGCCGCGCCGCGGACGTCATCGGCATCCCGTTCTACGTCTGGGACCTCGCCGAGCGCTTCCGTGAGGACGTCGTCGACGACTTCGTCGCCGAGTACGAAGCGGGCCGCACCCCCAACCCGTGCCTGCGCTGCAACGAAAAGATCAAGTTCGCCGCGCTGCTCGACAAGGCGCTCGCCCTCGGCTTCGACGCGGTGTGCACCGGCCACTACGCCACCGTCGTCCTCCGGGAGGACGGCAGCCGCGAACTGCACCGGGCATCCGACATGGCCAAGGACCAGTCGTACGTGCTCGGCGTCCTGGACGACCGGCAGCTCGCGCACGCCATGTTCCCGCTCGGCGACACCCTCACCACCAAGGCCGAGATCCGCGAAGAGGCCGCCCGCCGTGGCCTGTTCGTCGCCAAGAAGCCGGACAGCCACGACATCTGCTTCATCGCCGACGGCGACACCCAGGGCTTCCTCGCCAAGCGACTCGGCACCGCCGAGGGCGACATCGTCGACGAGTCGGGCAACCGCCTCGGCAGCCACGACGGCGCCTACGGCTTCACCATCGGCCAGCGCAAGGGCCTGCGCATCGGCACCCCGGCGGCCGACGGCAAGCCCCGCTACGTCCTGGACATCTCCCCGGTCGACAACACCGTCACCGTCGGCCCCGCCGCCTCCCTCGACGTCACCGCCCTCACCGCCATCCGCCCCCGCTGGTGCGGCCTGCCGCCGGCCGCGGGCCCCGCCGTCTACACCGCGCAGCTCCGCGCCCACGGCGGTGAGACGGAGGTGACGGCTGAGGTCGTCGACGGCGCCACGCTCCGGGTGACCTTCACCGAACCGGTCCGCGGGGTGGCCCCCGGGCAGGCCATCGTCCTCTACGACGGCACCCGCGTCGTCGGCTCGGCGACCATCGCCACGACCGAGCGCAGGGCGCACGCGGAAGCCTGACCTCCAGGGCGTACGGACTGCACCGCACGCCCTGACAAATGTCACGGCCAGGACAGGACAGTTGGAGCTGTCGGCGGGCCGGGCGCCGGGCGAAGCTGGGGGCACGCCGCAACCGAGCGGCGGCACCGCGCAGTTCAGCGCCGGACCCGGGGGAGTACGTCATGGGGCAGGACCGGCCCGTCACCACCGAGCGCAGCAACCCGCTGCTCCGGAGCTTCCTTCCGCTCCTCGCGGACGTCGGCATTCCGCTGGGCTCGTACTACGTGCTCAGCGCCGGATTCGGCCTCGGCACGGTGGCCGCGCTCGGCTGGAGCAGCGTGGTGCCCGCGCTGCGGACGGTCTGGGGGCTCGTCAGGAGCCGCCGGGTCAACGGCCTGGCGCTGCTGATCCTGCTCGTCAACGCCGCCGGTCTCGCGCTGAGCACGATGACGGGCGACGCCCGGCTGATGCTCGCCAAGGACAGCGGCGTGAGCAGCGTCGTCGGGATCGCGATCCTGCTCTCCGCGCGCACCGGCAGGCCGCTGATGACGACCGGACTCAAGCCCTGGGTGACGAAGGGGACCGCTGAGGGCACCGCGGCCTGGGACCGGCTGAGCGCCGGGTCGGCTCCGTTCCGCAGGGCCGAGCGGCGGTTCTCGGCGATCTGGGGGAGCGCGCTGCTGGCCGAGTGCGCGGCCCGCACAGCCGGCGCGTACACGCTGCCGGTGGACACGATGGTCTGGCTGGGCACGGTGATCCTGGTGGTGGCCGTCCTGGTGGCGATGGTGGTGGCCGGGGGGAGCTGCGCGGATCCGATGGAGAAGATGGTCGGCGCCGAGGTCGCGGCGCGAGCGGCGGAGCGGGACGCCGCGGAAGGCGTCGCCGGGACGCCCGTCGGCACCCCGGTCTGAGGCTTTTCCCCACCCCCGCGGCCGATGACGCGGTACCGGCAAATAGGGTCGGTGACGCGACGGGACGTCCGAGGGCCGCTGCGGCGAGAATGTGCCAGGAATCGAACCGAACCGCAGCAGGCTTTTCGTCGGCCACGAAAGGGATCCGAAGATATGTCGACTGTTCAGTCCGAGGTCAAGGCCGGGGTTCATTCGGCCGGGCCGGCATCCCTGCACGCGGAGCTGGTCCGGCGGAATCCCGGTGAGCCGGAATTCCACCAGGCGGCCCTGGAGGTGCTGGAGACGCTGGCCCCTGTGCTGGCGGCCCGTCCGGAGTTCGCCGAGGCGAAAATCCTTGAGCGGATCTGTGAGCCGGAACGGCAGATCATGTTCCGGGTTCCCTGGCAGGACGATTCCGGGGCGATCCGCGTCAACCGGGGCTTCCGGGTGGAATTCAACAGCGCACTCGGCCCGTACAAGGGCGGACTGCGGTTCCATTCGTCCGTGAATCTGGGGATCGTGAAGTTCCTCGGCTTCGAGCAGATCTTCAAGAATTCCCTCACCGGCCTCAATATCGGAGGCGGCAAGGGCGGCAGCGACTTCGATCCGCACGGCAGGTCGGACGCCGAGGTGATGCGGTTCTGCCAGTCGTTCATGACCGAGCTGTACCGGCACCTGGGCGAGCACACCGATGTGCCGGCCGGTGACATCGGCGTCGGCGGCCGGGAGATCGGCTACCTCTTCGGCCAGTACCGCCGCGTCACCAACCGCTGGGAAGGCGGGATGCTGACCGGCAAGGGCCTCGAATGGGGCGGCTCCAAGGTCCGCACCGAGGCCACCGGCTACGGCAACGTCCTCTTCACCGAGGAGATGCTCAAGAAGCGCGGTGAGGAGCTGGACGGCCAGCGGGTCGTCGTCTCCGGCTCGGGCAACGTCGCGATCTACACCATCGAGAAGGCCCAGGCGCTCGGCGCCCACGTCCTGACCTGCTCGGACTCCGGCGGCTATGTCGTCGATGAGAAGGGCATCGACCTCGCGCTGCTCCAGCAGATCAAGGAGGTCGAGCGCGGCCGGATCTCCGAGTACGTGGCACGGCGCGGCGCGTCGGCCCGGTACATCGAGGGCGGGCGGGTGTGGGACGTCCCCTGCGAGGTGGCGCTGCCGTCGGCCACACAGAACGAACTCGACGCGGACGCCGCCCGGATCCTGATCCGGGGCGGCGTCAAGGCGGTGTCCGAGGGGGCGAACATGCCGACCACCCCGGAGGCGGTGGCCCTCCTCAAGGAGGCGGGGGTGGCCTTCGGCCCCGGCAAGGCGGCCAACGCGGGCGGCGTGGCCACCAGCGCCCTGGAGATGCGGCAGAACTCCGCGCGCGAGTCATGGACCTTCGAGCGCGCCGAGGGCGAACTCGCGGCGATCATGCAGGGCATCCACCACACCTGTTACGAGACGGCCGAACGGTTCGGGCTGCCGGGCGACTACGTCGCGGGCGCGAACATCGCCGGGTTCGAGCGGGTCGCGGACGCGATGCTGGCGCAGGGGCTGATCTAGGGCCGCCCGCCGCCCGCCGCCCGCCGCTCGCTGCTCGCCGCCCGCGGTCAGCCGGCCGGCGGGGTGTCGACGAGGTCGGTGACGAACCTGCGGAGCCGTCCGCTGATCACCGGCGTGACGCCGTGGATGACCTGGGCGCCGTAGGCGACGGCCACCCCGGCGCCGGCGTCGGTGAGCCACCGGCTCTTACGGGGCCCGGCGAGCCAGGCGGGCGGCGATGCGTGCGGGCACGGCGCGTGCGGCAGGCTGCGGCAGACCGGGGTGCCGGGCAGATAGCCGTCGGCCTCGCCCAGCACGGCGCCGGTCCAGGGGGCGGGGTCGGACGTCGTCTCGATGTAGAACCGCCCGCCCGCATCGGCCTCGGCGACCGCGACGCCGATCCGCCCGATGCGGCGCGGCGGGGTCCGGGGGCTGATGATGCCGTCGAGGTGGGTGGGGACGCTCTGGCCCGCGATGAGTTCGGTGTAGCTCCAGGGGGTCGCCCCGGCGATCGACGGCGTGCCCCGCCGGATCGCGGGCAGCGCACGGTAGGTCGCCTCGGCCAGGATCTGCTGTGCCGCACCGGGCGCGGGCAGCACCTCGGGCTGCCCGACCGGGCGCCAACCGGCGGTCTCACTGTCCATGATCTTGATGAGCCGGGCGGTTTCGTCGGAGGTGAGGAAGTCCTCGACCGTCTGCAGCATCAACGTCTCGCTGACATGAATCACTGTGCCTCCTCGCGCAGATCCGCCGCACCGCCACTTCCGGGGGGCCGCTCGCGAGGGCCGCTTCCCGGACGGCCCGTGCGGACCTTCCCCTCGGAGGGTCCGCACGGGCGCCGTCCCGGGCGGCCGTACGCTCCCCCCGGCGGTCCGTACGGCTCCCCCCTCGGGCATCCGTACGGCCCCCCGGCCCTCCGTACGGTGCCCGGGTGGTCCCCGCGGCCGGTGTGTGCGGGACGGTTGTCCGCAGCGGCCGTCCGCAGCGACCGTAGGACCACCGTCGCGGCGCCGGACTGCCTGCGGGCAGGCGCACACGGGGGCGCACCGACGTGCGGCGCGGCAGCGAAAACGCATCCGACGGGGGGCGCGAGAGACCCGGCTCGTAAGCTGGCGCACATGAACATCTGCGTCTTCTGCTCCGCCGCCGACCTCGACGACCGGTACGTCACCCCCGCCCGGCAGTTCGCCGAGCTGATCGGCAAGGGCGGCCATTCCCTGGTGTGGGGCGGTTCGGACACCGGCCTGATGAAGGTCATGGCCGACGGGGTGCAGGGCGCGGGCGGGCGGCTGATCGGCATCTCCGTGGAGTTCCTGGCGCACAAGGTGCGGGCGGGCGCGGACGAGATGATCGTCACCAAGGACCTCGCCGAGCGGAAGGCGCAGCTGCTGGAGCGCGCCGACGCCATCGTCATCATGGTCGGCGGCACGGGCACGCTGGACGAGGCCACCGAGATCCTGGAGCTGCGCAAACACGGGATGCACACCAAGCCGGTCGTGCTGCTCAACACCGCGGGTTTCTATGACGGGTTGAAGGAGCAGTTCCAGCGCATGGAGGCGGAGGGCTTCCTGCCGGTTCCGCTCACGGAGCTGGTGTTCTTCGCGGAGGACGGCGTCGGCGCGCTCGCCCACCTGGAGGAGCAGGCGGGCGTGCAGGGCTGACCTCTTCGCCCACGGTAATCGTGAGGCCGCCCGCCGGGACCGTGCGCGTCTGCGTACCGCTGACGTGCTCGTTAGGATCGGTGGCATGGGAACGCACTTGATCACGGGCGCAGGTTCGGGCATCGGAGCGGCGGTCGCGCGGCGGCTGCTGGAGCGCGGCGAGGAGTTGTGGCTGCTGGCCCGCGACGCCGGCCGGGCCAAGGAGCTGGCCGAGCGGTACCCGGGCGCCCGCACCCTCGTCGGCGACCTCGCCACCCCCGAGAAGCTGTCCTGGGCGCTCGGCAAGCAGCCGCTCCCGGAGCGCATCGACTCGCTCCAGCACATCGCCGGAGTCCTGGAACTGGGCGCCATCGGTGACCTGGGCGCCGCGTCCTGGCAGCGGCAGCTCGCCGCCAACCTCGTCTCGCCCGCCGAGCTGACCCGGCTGCTGCTGCCGCTGGTACGCGTCGCCCAGGGCCACGTCGTCTTCGTCAACTCCGGTGCCGGGCTGCACGCGAACCCCCAGTGGGGCGCGTACGCGGCGAGCAAGCACGGGCTCAAGGCGCTGGCCGACTCGCTGCGCGGCGAGGAGCACGAGAACGGCGTGCGGGTCACCTCGGTCTACCCGGGGCGCACGGCCACGCCGATGCAGGCGAGCACGCACCAGCAGGAGGGCAAGGACTACGACCCGTCCCGCTGGATCGACCCGGAGTCGGTCGCCACGGCCATCCTCACGGCCATCGACCTGCCGCGGGACGCGGAGATCAACGACCTCTCGGTGCGGCCGGGGCGCTGAGCGGCCCGGCCGCGGCGGAACGTTTTCCCGTCGGCTGACCCTCCGGTTCCCCGCGCCGCGGACGTACGCTGCACAGGTGACCACTGAAGCGAAGTCGACCGCGGCGGCGGGGTGCGGGTTCCGGGAGATCCGGGGACTCGTCACCGAACTGAGCCGTCGGATGGACGCCCATCAGCGCAGCCGGATCGCCGAACTGGAGCTGACGCCCACCCAGGCGAAGGCGCTGGAGGAACTGGGCGAGCCCAGAACGGCGCGGGAGCTGGCCGGGGTGTTGTGCTGCGAGCCGCCGAACGTCACCTACGTCATCTCCAAGCTGGAGAAACAGGGCATGGTCGTGCGGCAGCCGCATCCGCTGGACGGTCGGGCCAAGCAGCTGGTGCTGACCGAGGCGGGCCGGGAGCTGCGGCTGGATCTGCTGCGGCGGATGGGCGAGGCGTCGCCGCTCGACCATCTGTCGCACGACGAGCGCTCGGCGCTGCGCGACCAGCTGCTGCGGGCGCTGGACCGGAGCGGCGGCTGACCTGCGGAAGGCGGGCGTCCTGTACGGGCGTCCTGTACGGGCGTCCCGTACGGGAGCGAGGTCTCAGGGGTACCCCTGGGGCCTCGTTCGCGTTTTCCGGCACGTGACTCTGGGGCGGTTCCGTATACGTTGAGTAAAGTTATAGCTGTAACCATTGCTGGAGTGGATGACTACAGCTTTAAGTAAATCCATGATCACTGAAACGGCGGGCCCGCGACCGGCGGCGAGCGGAAAGACGGGCGCCACCGGCGCGGCGACGGGCGGGCCGCAGGCGCCCGCGCGCATGGGCGGCGGCTGGGCCCAACTCCTCGTCCTGGCGCTCGGGTTCGTGATGGCGAGCCTGGACACCGGCATCATGAACGTCGCGTCGAACGACCTGCGGGCCCGGCTCGGCCTGACCATGTCGGGACTCACCTGGGTCGTCGACGGCTACGTCCTCGCCTTCGCCTCGCTGCTGCTGCTCGCCGGATCGCTGGCCAAGCGGTTCGGTGCCCGCCGGATCTACCTCGCGGGCCTCGCGGTGTTCACCGCCGCCTCGCTGCTGGGCGCCGCCGCGCCGGACGGCGGCGTCCTGGTGGCGGCCCGCTTCCTCCAGGGCCTGGGGGCCGCCCTGTTCATGCCCAGCTCGCTGTCCCTGCTGATGCACGCCTTCCCGGAACCGGCGCGCCGGGCGAAGGTGCTCGGTATCTGGTCGGCGATCGTCTCGACGTCCGTCGGACTCGCCCCGTCGATCGGCGGCTTCCTGGTGGGCACGCTCGGCTGGCGCAGCATCTTCCTCGTCAACCTGCCCATCGGCATCCTGGCGCTGCTGCTCACCCGGCGGATCGTGGCACCGGTCCCCGGCCGCCGCGCGGCGCTCGGCGGCGCCGGACACCTGCTGGGACTGCTCGCCCTCGCCTCGCTGAGCTTCGGCCTCATCGAGGGGCCGGCCAAGGGCTGGGCCGCCCCCGGGGTCCTGGGCGCCTTCGCGGTCGCCGCCGTCGCCGCCGCCGGATTCGTCGTCCGCGAACGGGCCGCCAGGACCCCGGTCCTGCCGGTCGCGCTCTTCGCCGACAGCCGCTTCTCGGCCGCCAACGCGGTCGGCTTCCTCTTCAACTTCGCCTTCTACGGCGTGCTGTTCGTCCTCGGCCTCTTCCTCCAGACCGCACGCGGCGCCGGGCCCGTCACGGCGGGCCTCCAGATGCTGCCCGCCGTCCTGGTCATCCCGTTCGGCAACGTGCTCTACGCCAGGATCGGGCTGCGGGTCGGCAACCGCGCCGCCCTGGCCGCCTCGCTGGCCTTCTCGGCCGCCGGGTACGCCGTGCTCTTCCTGGTGCTCACACCGGAACTGCCGTACTGGGCGCTGGCGTCGGTCCTCGCGCTCACCAACTTCGCCAGCGGCGTCGCCTCGCCCGCGATGACCGGTGTGCTGATGGAGGCGGCCGGACGCGAGCACGCCGACATCGGCAGCGCGACCCTCAACGCCAACCGGCAGGTCGGCTCGCTCGTCGGGATCGCCGGGATGGGCGCGGTGCTGACTGCGGCGGGCGGCGGCTACCGGGGCGCCGCGTACGCCTTCGCCCTGACCGCGGTCGCGCTGGCGATCGCGGCGGTCGTGGGGTGGCTGGGGGTGCGGAGGCGGGGGTGACGGGAGCCCTCCCCGGCGGACAGCGCGCAAAATCCCAAACCGTACACAGTGCATCACTGTGATGCACCACGTTCCAGCTCACCCGTCACACGCGACTTCCGCCCCGCCGCATACGCTTCCGGGGTGAGCGAGAACAACACGTACGACGGGCAGGGCGCGGGCACCGCGGACGACGGCGGGCACCCCTGGGGTGCCGGGACGGCGACCGGGGTCGGGTCGATGCCGGGCGGTGACGCGCGGGAGGCGGCCAAGACCGTCACCGGTTCCCTGGAGACCTTCCCCCACCTGCCGGAACTGCCGGCCCGCGGCCCCGGCGCCGACATGATCGGGCGCACCATCGGGATGCTCGTCGAGCTCTACGCCCACGTGGAGCCCAGCGGCTGGCGGATCAGCGACCGGCCGGGACGCGACACCCGGCGCGCCCGCGCCTGGCTCGGCGAAGACCTCGACGCCCTGGAGGAGTTCACCCAGGGCTACGAAGGGCCGCTGAAGGTCTCCGCGGTCGGTCCGTGGACCCTGGCGAGCACCCTGGAGCTGCGCAACGGCGAGGCCGCCGTCAGCGACCCCGGCGCCTGCCGCGACCTCACGGCCTCCCTGGTGGAGGGGGTGCGCGGCCATCTCGCCGACGTACGGCGGCGGGTGCCGGGCGCCCGGGTCGTGCTCCAGCTCGACGAGCCGTCGCTCACCTCCGTGCTCCAGGGCCGGGTGAAGTCCGCCAGCGGCTACCGCACCCACCGGGCGGTGGACCGGGCCGTCGTCGAGGGCGCCCTGCGCGATCTCGTCGGGGTGGCGCAGGGCGGGCCCGTCGTCGTGCACTCGTGCGCGCCCGAGGTCCCGTTCGGGCTGCTGCGCAGGGCCGGGGTCGCGGGTGTCTCGTTCGATTTCTCGCTGCTCACCGAGCGTGAGGAGGAGGCGATCGGCGAGGCCGTGGAAGGGGGGACGGCCCTGTTCGCCGGTGTGGTGCCCGGCGTGGACGGCCGATTGTCAGACCCTGCCGGTAGCGTCATGGGTGTCAGGACGCTGTGGCGCAGGCTGGGGCTGAATCCGGGGACTCTCGCCGAGTCCGTGGTGGTCACCCCGTCGTGCGGGCTCGCGGGTGCTTCGCCCGCTTATGCCCGCTCGGTGCTTGCGCACTGTGTCCGGGCGGCGACATCGCTCGCAGACAACCCTGAGTGACCGCACTCAAGGACCACGGGAGGACAAGACGGTGGCTGGCGAACAGCACGCAGCGGCATCCGAGGTGCCCACGGCGGCGCGGGAGGAGCACGCGCAGCTCGCTGAGCAGATCGAGGAGCATCGCTTCCGCTACTACGTGAAGGACGCTCCGGTCGTCAGTGACGCGGAGTTCGACAAGCTGCTCCGCTCCCTGGAGGCCCTGGAGTCCGAGCATCCGGAACTGCGCACCCCGGATTCACCGACCCAGAAGGTCGCGGGCGCGTACGCCACGGAGTTCACCGAGGTCGAGCACCGCGAGCGGATGCTCTCGCTCGACAACGCCTTCGACGACGAGGAGTTGGCGGCCTGGGCCGAGCGGCTCGCCGGGGAGCTGGGCGGCGCGCCGAAGGAGGCCGGCTACCACTTCCTGTGCGAGCCGAAGGTGGACGGCCTCGCCGTCAACCTCACCTACGAAAAGGGCCGGCTGACCCGCGCCGCCACCCGCGGCGACGGCCGCACCGGCGAGGACATCACCCCCAACGTCCGCACCATCGCCGAGATCCCGCAACGCCTCACCGGCGAGCGGATCCCGGAGCTGGTCGAGGTCCGCGGGGAGGTGTACTTCCCGATGGAGAAGTTCCTCGAACTGAACGCCCGGCTGGTCGCCGACGGCAAGCCCCCGTTCGCCAACCCGCGCAACGCCGCCGCCGGTTCGCTCCGCCAGAAGGACCCCAAGGTCACCGCGACCCGCCCGCTCCACATGGTGGTGCACGGCATCGGCGCCCGCGAGGGCTTCGACATCGACTGCCAGTCGCACGCCTACGACCTGCTGCGGGAGTGGGGCCTGCCCACCGCACGGCACAACAAGGTCGTCGACTCCCTGCAAGGCGTACGCGAGTTCATCGCCCACTACGGCGACGCCGAGACCCGCCGCACGGCCGTCGAGCACGAGATCGACGGCGTCGTCGTCAAGCTCGACGAGATCCGGCTCCAGGGACGCCTCGGCTCGACCTCGCGGGCGCCGCGCTGGGCCATCGCCTGGAAGTACCCGCCCGAAGAGGTCAACACCAAGCTGGTCGACATCCGGGTGGGCGTCGGACGCACGGGCCGGGTCACGCCGTACGCGGTCGTGCAGCCGGTGACCGTGGCCGGCTCCGAGGTCGAGTTCGCGACGCTGCACAACCAGGACGTGGTCAAGGCCAAGGGCGTCTTCATCGGGGACACCGTCGTGATCCGCAAGGCGGGCGACGTCATCCCCGAGATCCTCGGCCCGGTCGTCGACCTCCGGGACGGCAGCGAGCGGGAGTTCGTGATGCCGGCCGACTGCCCCGAGTGCGGGACGCCGCTGCAGCCCGCCAAGGAAGGCGACATCGACCTGCGGTGCCCCAACGCCCGCTCCTGCCCCGCCCAGATCCGCGAGCGGCTGTTCTACCTCGCCGGCCGCAAGTGCCTCGACATCGAGAACTTCGGCTACGTCGCCGCCACCGCGCTCAGCCAGCCGCTGGAGCCCGCCGAACCGCCGGTCAAGGACGAGGGCGACCTCTTCGGCCTCTCCATCGAGCAGCTGCTGCCCATCAAGTCCCATGTCCTGGACCCGGATTCCGGTCTGCCCAAGCGCGACCCGGAGACCGGCGAGGAGAAAGTCGTCACCTTCTTCGCCAACCAGAAGGGCGAGCCGAAGAAGAACGCCCTCGCCATGCTGGAGAACATCCAGGCGGCCAAGGAACGCCCGCTGGCCCGGATCATCACCGGACTGTCGATCCGCCACGTCGGCCCGGTGGCCGCCGAGGCACTGGCCCGCGAATTCCGGTCGATCGACCGCATCCGGGACGCGAGCGAGGAGGAACTCGCCGCCGTGGACGGCGTCGCCGCCACCATCGCCACCTCCGTCAAGCAGTGGTTCGCCGACGAATGGCACCAGCAGATCATCGAGAAATGGCGGGCCGCCGGTGTCCGGATGGAGGAGGAAGACTCCGGTGACGAAGGCCCGAGGCTGCTGGAAGGCGTCACCGTCGTCGTAACGGGAACACTTCAGTCACACACCAGAGATGGCGCGAAAGAGGCCCTGCAGAGACTCGGGGCGAAGGTGACCGGTTCCGTTTCCAAGAAGACCGGATTCGTGGTGGTCGGGGACAACCCCGGCTCCAAGTACGACAAGGCCATGCAGCTGAAGGTCCCGGTACTCGACGACGACGGCTTCGCGGTGCTGCTGGAACAGGGTCCTGACGCGGCACGAGCGGTAGCGGTCACGCCACCTGAGGAAGAGTGAGATGTCACCCCTTCGGCGCATAGCAGAGAGATCCGGGTGGCCAGGTCGCATTCGGGCAACCGCGGCCGATCGCTGCCCGCGGTGGCCCTTCGCGGCCTACTGTTGAGGAGTGCGCCTGCCGTGGTGCGGGCACAGCCGGCTGTGAGAGGGATCGGAATGAAACCGACCGACAGCGCCGCTCCGGCGCCGCGGCTCCGCCGGGTTGTCGTGCCTGCGCTGCCCGCGGCCTTCGTCGTCGTGGCGGGCCTCGCGCTCGTCATCGCGGTGATCAGGACCCTGAGCGAAGGCGAAGCACTCTTCCCCGCGGGCACATCCGGCTGGTCGCTGGCCGTCCTCACCGGCATCATCGTCGGCCACCTGGTCGCCCTCGGCCGGGACCGCTGGTGGGGCGGCACGGGCTCCGGAGCCGCCCTCGCCCTCGCCGTCGTACTCCTCTACGGCCTGATGCCCGCGGTCCTGGTGAGCCTCGCCGTCGTCGTCCTCGTCGGCGCGGCCCGCCGGCACCGCTGGCGGCAGGCGGTGGTGCACGGCGCGGTGGACCTGCTGGGCATCGCCGCCGCCGCGCTCTGCCTCGCCGCGTTCGACACGGTGCCCACCGTCCGCCACCCCTGGCAGCCGCAGACCTGGGACCTCGGCGTGCTCCCCGAGGTGCTCGCGGCGGCGGCCGGGTATCTCCTCGTCACCCGCGCCCTGTTGTGGTGCTCGGTGCTCCCGCGCAACGGCGGACTGCCCACCATCACCCGCACCGCCATGACCCGCCAGGTACTGGTCGGCGTCGCGCTGGTGGGCATCGCCCCGCTGATCGCGGTCACCGCCGTCCACGCGCCGCTGCTGCTGCCGATGTTCGCGGTGCCGCTCATCGCCCTCGACTCCACCCTGTGGATCGCCCGCGCCCGCGCCGAGGAGCAGCTGCGCGACCCGCTGACCGGACTCCCCAACCGCCAGTGGCTCCTGGAGCGCACCTGGTCCGCGCTGGACGAGGCGGAACGCATCGGCGCCCGCTCCGCGCTGGTCCTCATCGACCTCGACCGCTTCCGCTCGGTCAACGACACCCTGGGCCATCTCGCGGGCGACCGCCTGCTGTTGCAGATCGCCGACCGCCTCCGGCACGCCCTGCCCCGGGGCGCGGAGGCCGCCCGGCTCGGCGGTGACGAGTTCGCGGTGCTGCTGCCCACCGCCGACTCGCTCACCAGCGCCCAGCGGGTGGCCCGCAATCTCGTCGCCGCCCTGGGGTCACCCCTCGACCTCGACGGCCTGACCCTCGTGCTCGAAGCGAGCGCGGGGGTCGCCGTCTTCCCGGACCACGCGCTGGACGCCGAGGGACTGCTGCGCCGGGCCGACGTCGCCATGTACCAGGCCAAGCGGGACCGCAGCGGCGTCGAGGTCTACGAAGCCAAGCGGGACGGCAACACCCCCGACCGCCTCGGCCTGTTGGGCGACCTGCGCCGCGCCCTGGACGCGGGCGACGTCGAACTGCACTACCAGCCCAAGGTCGGCTTCGACGGCCACGTCGCGGGCCTGGAGGCGCTGGTGCGCTGGGTGCACCCGGACCGCGGGAGAGTGCCACCCGACGAGTTCATCGCCATCGCCGAGTCCTCCGGCCTGATGCCCCGCCTGACCGAGTACGTCCTGGAGACCGCGCTCGCCCAGGTGGCACGCTGGCGCGCCATGGGCCTGGAGGTGCCGGTCGCGGTGAACGTCTCGCCGCGCGACGTCCACTCCCCGGGCTTCGCCGGCGCCGTCGCCGCCCGCCTGGCCCGGCACCGCGTCCCACCCGGAGCCCTCCAACTGGAGATAACCGAGCACGTCCTGCTGGAGGACCCGCAGCGAGCCGCCGACACCCTCGCCGGACTGACCGGCCACGGCGTGAAGATGTCCCTCGACGACTTCGGCACCGGCTACTCCTCCCTGGTCCACCTGCGCCGGCTGCCGGTCAGCGAGCTGAAGATCGACCGGTCCTTCGTGGCCCGCCTCGCGGTCGACAACGAGGACGCCGAGATCGTCCGCTGCACCCTCGACCTCGCCCACTCCCTCGGCCTGCTGGTGGTCGCCGAGGGAGTCGAGGACGACGAGACCTGGGAGCGGCTGCGCGACCTCGGCTGTGACGCCGTCCAGGGCTGGCTGGTGGCGGCGGCGATGCCGCCGGACGAGACCACGGCCTGGCTCCGCGCCCGCGGGGAGCACGGCTGGCACCGCGAATCGGAGACGGCCGCCCTGGCGGCGGAGAAGGCAGCTGAACGCCCTTCGGGACAGGTCCTGAACTGACCCGGCCTCCGGCCGTCCCGTGTCCCCGCTCCGATCGCACCCCCAGAAACCAGCTGCCGCCCGGCGCACCCCGGCCGCCGAGCGCCCCCGAGGCCGCGCCCCGCTCCGCGGAGACGTCCGACGACACTCAGCAGCGGCCCGGCGCCGACACCCCGGCGGCCGGCGACGACGGCGCGGATCCCCCGGGCACCGGCGACGTCCGTGAGGAGCCACCGCACACCGGTACCCCCTGACGGGCCCGGGGAGCCCCCGGCGGATCCGGGCGCCCCGCAGGGCGGTTCCGGCCTCTCCCGCCGGGCCCGCGGAGCCCCCGGGAAAGCCCTGCGCGATTCCTTTCGCGTACGCCATAGGATTGGGCCGTACAAACCCACGTAGGACTCCGAGAACCAGCAGAGGATCGCTGCATGCCTGGCATCACGCGCGAGGAGGTCTCTCACCTCGCCCGGCTGGCACGTCTGGAGCTGAAGGACGAAGAGCTCGACCACTTCGCCGGACAGCTCGACGACATCATTGGCGCGGTCGCCCGCGTCTCCGAGGTCGCCGACCAAGACGTCCCGCCGACCTCCCACCCGCTGCCCCTGACCAACGTCATGCGGGCGGACGAGGTCCGTCCGTCGCTGACCCCCGAGCAGGCGCTGTCCGGCGCCCCGGCCCAGGAGCAGCAGCGTTTCAAGGTGCCGCAGATCCTGGGGGAGGAGTGACCGACATGGCAGACCTGATCAAGCTCACCGCCGCCGAGATCGCGGCGAAGATCGCGTCCGGCGAGCTGACCGCCGTCGAGGTGACCGAGGCCCACCTGGCCCGCATCGAGGCCGTCGACGAGAAGGTGAACGCCTACCTCCACGTCGACCGCGAAGGCGCGCTGGCCCAGGCCCGTGCCGTCGACGAGAAGAAGGCCCGCGGCGAGAAGCTCGGCCCGCTGGCCGGTGTCCCGCTCGCGCTGAAGGACATCTTCACGACGCAGGACATGCCCACCACCGTCGGCTCGAAGATCCTCGAAGGCTGGATCCCGCCGTACGACGCGACGCTGACCAAGCGCCTCAAGGCCGCCGACGTCGTCATCCTCGGCAAGACCAACATGGACGAGTTCGCCATGGGGTCGTCGACCGAGAACAGCGCCTACGGCCCGACCGGCAACCCCTGGGACCTCACCAAGATCCCCGGCGGCTCCGGCGGCGGCTCCTCCGCGGCCCTCGCCTCCTACCAGGCGCCGCTCGCCATCGGCACGGACACCGGCGGCTCCATCCGCCAGCCCGCCGCCGTCACCGGCACGGTCGGCGTCAAGCCCACCTACGGCGGCGTCTCCCGCTACGGCATGGTCGCCTTCTCCTCCTCCCTCGACCAGGGCGGGCCCTGCGCCCGTACGGTCCTGGACGCGGCGCTGCTGCACGAGGTGATCGCCGGCCACGACGAGCTGGACTCCACCTCCATCGACGCGCCGGTCCCGGCCGTCGTCGAGGCGGCGCGGGGTGGCTCCGTCGCCGGGATGCGGGTCGGCGTCGTCAAGCAGTTCCGCGGTGACGGTTACCAGCCGGGCGTGCTCCAGCGGTTCGACGAGTCCGTCGAGCTGCTCAAGAGCCTCGGCGCCGAGATCGTCGAGCTGGACTGCCCGTCCTTCGACCTGGCGCTCTCCGCGTACTACCTGATCGCGCCGTCCGAGTGCTCGTCCAACCTCGCCCGCTTCGACGCCATGCGCTACGGCCTGCGGGTCGGCGACGACGGCACGAAGTCCGCCGAGGACGTCACCGCCCTCACCCGCGAGGCCGGCTTCGGCGACGAGGTCAAGCGCCGCATCATCCTCGGCACCTACGCGCTCAGCTCCGGCTACTACGACGCCTACTACGGCTCGGCGCAGAAGGTCCGCACCCTGATCACGCAGGACTTCGAGAAGTCCTTCGAGACGGTCGACGTCATCGTCTCGCCGACGACGCCCACCACCGCCTTCCCGATCGGTGAGCGCGCGGACGACCCGATGGCGATGTACCTCGCCGACCTGTGCACGATCCCGTCGAACCTGGCGGGCAACTCCGCCATGTCGCTGCCCTGCGGCCTGGCACCGGAGGACGGCCTGCCCGTCGGACTGCAGATCATCGCCCCCGCCATGAAGGACGACCGGCTCTACCAGGTCGGCTCCGCCGTCGAGGCGGCCTTCGTGGAAAAGTGGGGGCACCCGCTGCTGGAGGAGGCACCGTCACTGTGAGCGCAATGACCAAGAAGGCCAAGAACTTCAAGAAGTCCAAGTCCGGCGTCTACCTGTCGATCGGCACCACCGCGTTCGGCGCCCTCAGCGTCTTCAAGCAGGCGAAGATGGCACGCCAGGAGAACGACACGCTGCGACTGATCGACGCGGGTGTCTCCGCCGCGGCGATCGTCACCGGCCTGGCGATCCTCTACCGCGAACTGAAGCGCCTGGGCGACGACGACGTCCTGCTGGGCTGAGAGGGAAAGTTTCACCGTGACTGTCACTGACCTGGTGTCGTACGAGGACGCTCTCGCGGCGTACGACCCCGTCATGGGCCTGGAGGTCCATGTCGAGCTCGGCACCAAGACCAAGATGTTCTGCGGGTGTGCGACCACGCTGGGCGCCGACGCCAACGCGCAGACCTGCCCCACCTGCCTGGGCCTGCCCGGCTCGCTCCCGGTCGTCAACGCGATCGGCGTCGAGTCGGCCATCAAGATCGGCCTGGCGCTGAACTGCTCCATCGCCGAATGGTGCCGCTTCGCCCGGAAGAACTACTTCTATCCGGACATGCCGAAGAACTTCCAGACCTCCCAGTACGACGAGCCGATCGCCTTCGACGGCTACCTCGACGTACAGCTGGAGGACGGCGAGGTCTTCCGGGTGCAGATCGAGCGCGCCCACATGGAGGAGGACACCGGCAAGTCCACCCACGTCGGCGGCGCGACCGGCCGTATCCACGGCGCCTCGCACTCCCTCCTGGACTACAACCGCGCCGGCATCCCGCTGATCGAGATCGTCACCAAGCCGATCGAGGGCGCCGGCGAGCGGGCCCCCGAGGTCGCCAAGGCGTACGTCGCCGAACTGCGCGAGCTGATCAAGGCGCTGGGTGTCTCCGAGGCCCGCATGGAGATGGGCCAGATGCGCTGCGACGTGAACCTCTCGCTGCGCCCGAACGGCACCGAGAAGCTCGGTACCCGCTCGGAGACGAAGAACGTCAACTCGCTGCGTTCGGTGGAGCGGGCCGCCCGGTTCGAGATCCAGCGGCACGCCGCGGTGCTCTCCTCCGGCGGCACCATCGTCCAGGAGACCCGGCACTTCCACGAAGAGGACGGCTCGACGACGGCCGGCCGCATCAAGGACAACGCCGAGGACTACCGCTACTTCCCCGAGCCGGACCTGGTGCCGGTGGCCCCCTCGCGCGAGTGGGTCGAGGAACTGCGGGCCGCGCTGCCTGAGCTGCCGCGACTGCGCCGCAACCGCCTGCGCGAGGAGTGGGGCGTCTCCGAGCACGACATGCAGTCGATCCTCAACGCCGGTGCGGTCGACCTGATCGTCGCCACGACCGACGCGGGCGCGGACTCCGCATCCGCCCGCAAGTGGTGGATGGGCGAACTGGCCCGCCGCGCCAACGAGGACGGCGTGGACCTCGCCGCCCTGCCGATCACCCCGGTGCAGGTCGCCAGGGTGGCCGCGCTGGTCGCCGACGGCTCCCTCAACGACAAGCTGGCCCGCCAGGCCATCGAGGGTGTGCTGGCCGGCGAGGGCGACCCGGACACCGTCGTCGAGAAGCGCGGCCTGAAGGTCGTCTCCGACGAGGGCGCCCTGGGCACCGCCGTCGACGAGGCCATCGCGGGCAACGCCGCCATCGCCGACAAGATCCGCGGCGGCAAGGTCGCGGCGGCCGGTGCGCTGGTCGGCGCGGTCATGAAGGCCACCCGCGGCCAGGCCGACGCGGCCCGGGTCCGTGAACTCATCCTGGAGCGCCTCGGCGTGACGGAAGGCTGAGCACAGCCGGGAAGCACCACGGAAGCGGCCGTTCTCCTCCGGGAGGACGGCCGCTTCCGCGTTCCGTCCGTCCGTACCGGCCGGGCGGGAATGCCCGGGGCGGGTGCCCGTGCTGTGATCGGGGGAGAGGCCCTGCCGCGGACGCGGGCGGGGCCACCACACTTCGGACAGTGGAGGAACGGTGCAGCAGCACGCTCTTGCTTCGCGGATCGGCCGGATCGGTGTCTGGCACGGCGGCCTCAGCCGCGTGTCGGCGGCACAGGCCAGGGAGGCCGCCGCCGAGATCGAGCAACTCGGCTACGGCGCCCTGTGGTTCGGTGAGGGCCCGGGGTCGGAGGCGATCAGCCAGGCCGCGCTGCTGCTGTCCGCCACCGAGCGGATCACGGTCGCCACCGGCATCGCCAACATCTGGGTCCGTGACGCGTCGGCCGCGTCCGCCGCCGCGCACAACCTGGCCGCGGCGTACGACGGGCGCTTCCTGCTCGGTCTGGGCGCGAGCCACGCGCCGCTGGTCGACCAGCGCGGGCACACCTACGCCAAGCCGCTCGCGGCCGTCCGCGCGTACCTCGACGCGATGGACGCCGCCCCGTACGTCGGCCCGGCCGTGGATCCGGCCCCGGCCCGGGTGCTGGCCGCGCTCGGCCCGAAGATGCTGGAGCTGGCGGCGGCGCGGGCGGCCGGCGCCCACCCGTACTTCGTGACCACGGAGCACACCGCCCGCGCCCGTGAGGTCCTCGGCGCGGGCCCGCTGCTCGCCCCCGAACAGGCCGTACTCCTGGAGACCGACCCGGAGAAGGCCCGTTCGCTGGCCCGTGCCCAGCACACGCGGTTCTACCTGGAGCTGCCGAACTACACCGGCAATCTGCGCCGGTTCGGATTCGGTGACGAGGACTTCGCGAACGGCGGCAGCGACCGGCTGGTGGACGCGATCGTGGCCTGGGGCGACGTCGACGCGATCCGGCGCCGCGTCCAGGAGCACCACGACGCGGGCGCCGACCACGTGTCCGTCCAGCCGATCGCCGCCGACGGCCTGGGGCTTGAGCAACTGCGGGAGCTGGCACCGGCGTTGCGGGAAGGCTGACCCGCCCCGCCGGGGGCGGCGGACCGCCGTCGGGCGTGCCGCGCACGGCACCCCGTCGGCGGTTCCCACCGTCCGGCGGTCTCCGGCCCGGTCACGTGTTCCCAAAGTTGTCACCTCGATACCTATCGCCCGTCACAGCCGTCCACTACCGTCCCCGTCGCACCATCTCAATGGGCTGACCGAAGACCATTGACTGTCGACTGGGAGGTCGGGCGTGACATCGGAGGTATCTCGCAGGCGGGTACTGGGAGTTGGCGCCGCCGCGGCGGGGGCGGCGGTCGCCGGATCGCTGCTGCCGCCGTCGCTTCAGGAGGCGCTGGCCGCCGACGCGGCACGGCCCGCTCGTGGCGCGGGCGACATGCGTGACATCAGGCACGTCGTCGTGCTGATGCAGGAGAACCGTTCCTTCGACCACTACTTCGGCATGCTGCGCGGGGTACGCGGCTTCGCCGACCGCAACGCCGTCGAACTGCCCGGCGGGCGCACCGTCTACGAGCAGCCAGGGGCGCTGGGGATCGGCACCGTCCTGCCCTTCCCGGTCCGCACGGCCGCCGCCGCGCAGAACAAGGACCTCCAGTACATAGGGGCGCTCAACCACGAATGGGACGGCGGTTCCAAGGCGTGGAACGGCGGCTGGATGAACAACTGGGTCACCGCCAAGACCGCCGCCACCATGGCCCACTACGACCGGCAGGACGTCCCCCTGCACTACGAACTCGCCGACACCTTCACCGTCTGCGACGCCTACCACTCGTCGATCCACTCCTCCACGAGCCCCAACCGCAACCACCTGGTCAGCGGCTGGACCGGCTTCGAACCCGGCACCGGCAAGCGCGCGGTCGGCAACGACGCGTACGAGGAGGACACCCACACCGGCTACACCTGGACGACCTACCCCGAGCGGCTGGAGAAGGCCGGCCACAGCTGGCGGGTCTACCAGGAGTGGGACAACTTCACCGACAACAACCTGGAGTTCTACGCCAGCTTCAAGGCGGTCGCGAAGAAGGCGCTGGCGAAGGTCGGCGGCGTGTCGAACATGACCGCCTTCTACGGCAAGGTGGCGGGCGCCGCGGCGGACGAACGCACCCGGCTGCTGGGGCTGCTGGAGGACGGCGTCAAGGCGCTCGGGCGCGCGGACCGCAGCCTGTTCGAGCGGGCGCTGCGGCGCGGCGAGCCCGACACCACGGCCACCGCCTTCGCCGCCGACGTGGCGAGCGGCAAGCTGCCCGAGGTGTCGTACATCGTGCCGTCGGCCGCCGATTCCGAACACCCCGGCTCCTCGTCGCCGGTCGAGAGCGCCACCATCGTCTACAAGGTGCTGGACGCACTCGGCAAGAACCCGGACGTCTGGCGGCACACCGCGCTGTTCCTCACCTACGACGAGAACGACGGCTTCTTCGACCACGTACCGCCGCCGGTGCCGCCCGCCGGGACCGACGGCGAGTTCTGGGACGGGAAGCCGACGGGCCTGGGCATGCGGGTGCCGATGATCGTCATCTCGCCCTGGACGGTCGGCGGTTACGCCTGCTCGCAGCTCTTCGACCACACCTCGATCACCCGCTTCCTGGAACGGTGGACAGGGGTGCGGGAGCCCAACATCAGCGCCTGGCGGCGGACCGTCTGCGGCGACCTCACCGGCGCGTTCGACTTCTCGCGCGGGCGCCGGCAGCCGTCGGTGGAACGGCCGGGCGCGATCCCGCCGTTCAGCGGCCGCTGGGCGCCGCGCCCGCCGGCCGACCAGGCGCTGCCCCAGCAGGAGCACGGCAACCGCCCGGCCAGGCCGCTGCCCTACCAGCCGGACGCCGACGGCGGTCTCGACGCGGGCGCCGCCCTTTTCCGGATGGCGGTGCGCAACCGCGGCGCCGCCTCCGCCCACTTCGCACTCCACCCGTACGCCGGGGAGTACGAGACGCCGCAGCACCGCGACGTGACCGGCACCGGGAGCTGGGACGTGCCGGTCAAGGACGGGGCGTACCGTTTCACCGTCACCGGACCGAACGGCTTCCGGCGGGAGTTCGCCGGCCACGGCACGGGCGCGGCGGCCGGTGCCCAGGTCCGTACCCGCATCGACGCGGACCGCAGGGAGATCCACCTGACCGTCGTCAACGGCGGCGCGGCCGACCTCACCGTCACCCTCGCCCCGCTCGCCTACGGGGACGCCGCGCCGCGCACCCTGAAGGTGAAGGCCGGCGGCACCCGCACCGTCGCGCACCCGGCGGCGGACGCGCACGGCTGGTACGACCTCGCCCTCACCGCCGCCGAGGACACCTCCTTCCGCCGCCGCCTCATGGGACACATCGAGAACGGCACGGAGTCGGTCACCGGCTGAACCGGGCGGGCGCGCGGCTGACCAGCGGCGGGACAGCGGCCGGCCGGCGCGCGCCCGCCGCCCGCCGCCGCCACGCGCCCCCGCGCCGTCCCTCTCTCATCCGACTCTCAGACGCGACCCCTACGGTCGCGCACATGGGAACGACCAGGACGACCGACGAGCGCGCCGCAACGCGAACCGACGACCCGTCCGTGCCGGCCGAGGCCGCCACGGACGCGGAGGGGAAGACCACCGCAGAGCCGGACACCGGCGCCGCCACCGAGAAGGGGACAGAGGAGCCCGCCGCGGCGGCCGGACACGACGAGGACAGCGGCCTCGACGGCCTCGACGACGGTGCGGACGTGACCGCGCACGACGACGAGGACGCCCTTGACGACACCGCCCCGGTGAAGCCCACCGCCGGTGTCGGGTTCGGCGCGGGCGCGGTCGTCGCCGCCGGGCTCGGCCTCGCCTCCGTCACCGGCACCTGGCTCGGCACGCTGCTGGCCGAACGGCAGACCCTGCTCGGCCAGATCAAGCTCCAGTCGGGCAAGGCCACCGACCAGATCGCCACCGTCTACGGTGCGCCCTGGCACACCACCGCCCTGGTCAACGGCCTGTTCGCGCTGCTCGCCGTGATCATCGGCGGCGCCGTGCTGCTCAACCGCCCGCGCGCCGCCTGGATGCGCGCCGTCGCCTGGGGCGGCCTGGCACTCGGCGTCCTGGGCATCCTCATCTCCGCCGGGATGTACTTCGACGTCCTGGCGAGCCTGCCCAGCCTCCCCAAGGCCCCCGCGGCGCCGGGGTCCTGAGGACCGCAGGCCCGTCAACCGCTCCGCAGCCAAGGCCCGCCGGCTCGCCCGGCGGGCCTCGGCCGTGTCCGCGGCGGCCCAGGCCCTCCCGCCGGAGTGCTCAGGTCACCTTCAGGTGCAGAATCCGGTCGTCGCCCTTGTGCGGCTCGCCCCGCCCGTCGGTGTTGCCCGTGACCAGCCACAACGACCCGTCCTCCGCGGCCACCACGGTCCGCAGCCGCCCGTACGTGCCCTTCAGGAAGGCCCGCGGCGCCGCCACCGGCTTCGTCCCGTCCAGCGGGATCCGCCACAGCCGTTCGCCGCGCAGCCCCGCCATCCAGACCGAGCCCTTGGCGTACGCGATGCCGCTGGGCGAGGCGTCCGACGTCTTCCATTGCGCGACCGGATCCGTGAAACCGGAGCCGCCCGCACCGCCATCGGCCTTCCCCTCCCGCTCCGGCCAGCCGTAGTTGCGGCCCGACGCGATGAGGTTCAGCTCGTCCCAGGTGTCCTGCCCGAACTCCGAGGCCCACAGCCGGTCGTGGCCGTCCCAGGCGAGACCCTGGACATTGCGGTGACCGTAGTCGTACACCACCGAATCCGCCTCGGGGTTGCCGTGCACGGGCTCGCCGTCCGGCGTCATCCGCAGGATCTTGCCGGCCGGCGACTCCTTGTCCTGGGCGAGCCCCTTGTCGCCGGTCTCGCCGGTACCGGCGTAGAGCATCTTGTCCGGGCCGAACGCGATCCGGCCGCCGTTGTGGATGTGGCCCTTGGGGATGCCCCGCAAGACGGTGTCGGGCGCGCCCAGTTGGTCGCCAGCGGGCCGCTTCGCGTCGTAGATCATGCGGGCGATGCGGTTGTCGGACTCGGTGGTGAAATACGCGTAGACCTGGTGGTCGGCGCCGAACGTGGCGGACACCGCGAGCCCCAGCAGGCCCCCTTCGCCGCCCGGTGACACCCCCGGAACCGAGCCCAGTGCGGTCTTCCTGCCGTCGTCAGCGGCGATCCGGTAGATCCGGCCGGTGTCCCGGGAGCCGACCAGCAGGTCGCCGCCCGGCAGCAGGGCCACGCCCCAGGGCGAGTCGAGGCCGGTGGCCAGGGTGCCGGTCACCTGCACCGATCCTGTGGCGGGCGGCGCGGACGACGAAGGGCCCGGACGCGCGGAGCCCTTCGCGCCGGGAGAAGGGCCGTCCTTGCCGGGCTGCGCGCCGCCGGCGGAGCAGCCCGCCGCCAGCAGCAGCGAAGCCGCGGTCAACACGACGGTCAGGGAACGGTGTTGCACGGCAGGGTCCTCTCGTCGGCGGAGCGGGACAAGGACACCACATCGCGCGCGCCGACGCCGGACGCCGCGGGCCGGCGGGGGCGGTGTCGCCGCGGACACCCATCGGACAGGCCCGGGTCAGTACCACGACCCACGGGCCGGCGGCAGCGAGGCGATCTCCACCAGGTCGGCGCGATCCAGCACCAGGTCGGCGGCCTTGGCGTTCTGCGCGGCCCAGCGCTCCTTCTTCGTCCCCGGCACCGGCACCACGTGCCGCCCCTGCGCCAGCACCCACGCCAGCGCGACCTGGCCCGGTGTCGCGCCGTGCCGCGCACCCACCCGGCGCAGCCCGGCCACCACAGGCTGGTTCGCCGCCATCATCTCGGCGGTGAACCGCGGGTGCCTGGCCCGCAGGTCCTCCGGCTCGAAGCCCTGCCCCGGGGTGAGGGTGCCGGTCAGGTAGCCGTTGCCCAGCGGCATCGCCGCCAGGAATCCGACACCGCGCGACTCGCACCACGGCAGCAGCTCCTCCAGCGCGTCGGGCGACCACACCGACAGCTCCGCCTGCACGCTGCTGACCGGGAAGACCTGCTGGATGCGCTCCAGTTGGCGCAGCGTCCCGTCGTGCGTCCGCGACCGGAAGCGCCGCCCGGCGCCCGCCGCCTGCCGGTCGGCGCGGGTCGGCCGCAGCGCGCGGGCGCCCACGGCGCACAGCCCCAGCGAGCGCACCTTGCCGGCGGCCACCAGTTCCGCCATCGCGCCCCAGGTCTCCTCTATCGGGACCTCGGGATCGGCGCGGTGCAGCTGGTAGAGATCGATCCGGTCGGTCCGCAGCCGGCGCAGCGAGGCGTCACAGGCCCGTTTCACATAGCCGGGTCTGCCGTTGGCCACGATGTGCTGCTCGCCGGCCAGCAGCCCGCACTTGGTCGAGACGAAGGCGTCCGCCCGCCGTTCCTTGAGCGCCCGGCCCACCAGCAGCTCGTTGGTGAACGGCCCGTACATGTCGGCGGTGTCCAGCAGGCTGCACCCCCGGTCGAGCGCGGCGTGCACGGCCCGCAACGAGCCGTCCAAGCTCCGCTGCGACTCGGTGTACCCCCAGTTCATCGGCATGCAGCCGAGCCCGATTGCGCCCACTTCGAGGGCCGCCGCACCGATTGTCCTGCGCTCCACCTGGTCGTGCCTCCGTCCCCTCGCCCCCGGTCAAGGGCCAGACCAAACTAACGTCTGAAGTGAACGTCTCTTCGCATAGCCTCGGGCCATGGCAACCGCAGACCCGCGCACCGACGCGATGGACGTATGGCTTCCGATCCCGCCCGACGAGATCGAGGGCCTTCCCGAAGGACTGCACTACGTCCACTGGGACGCCGGTCCCGACTACCCGGCCGATCCCGCCCGGTGCGCGTTCTACGCCGTCCCCTATATGAAGGGTGCAGAACCGTCACTGCGGCCACTGCCGCTGATGACCCGGGTCCGTGTGGTGCAGACCCTGACCGCGGGGGTCGAGCACATGCTGCCCGCGCTGCCCCAACTGCCGCCCGGCACCCAGCTGTGCAACGCCCGCGGACTGCACGACGCCAGCACGGCGGAGCTGGCCCTGACCCTGATCCTGGCGGCACTGCGCGGTGTGCCCGACTTCGTGCGCGCCCAGGACGCGGGGGAGTGGCAGCCGGCCTTCCGGCCCGCGCTCGCCGACAAATCCGTCCTCATTGTGGGGTATGGGTCGATCGGCAGTGCCATCGAGGACCGGCTCACTCCCTTCGAGTGCGCGCGGGTCACACGCATCGCGCGCACCGCCCGTGAGACCGTGCGCGGTCCAGTGCATCCACTGTCCGCCCTGTCCGCCCTCTTGCCCGACGCCGATGTGGTGGTGCTGGCCACTCCGCTCACCGACGAGACCCGTGGCCTGGTCGGACGTGATTTCCTGGCGCGCATGAAGGACGGCGCATTGCTGGTGAACATCGCACGCGGCCGGGTCGTCGACACGGACGCGCTGCTCGCCGAGCTGACCTCGGGACGGCTGCGTGCGGCGCTCGACGTCACCGATCCGGAACCTCTGCCCGCCGGACACCCTCTGTGGCACGCTCCCGGCGTGCTCATCACTCCACACGTCGGGGGCCCCAGCTCTGCCTTCCTGCCCCGCGCGAAGCGCCTTCTGCGGGACCAGTTGCGGCTTTTCGCCGCCGGGGAGCCGATACGGAACGTGGTCGCCACATCCGACCGGAATGCTTGCGCGTAGCGCTACGGGTCCGTACGAATGCACGGAGTGTGCACAAACACCGCCATCGTCACGCTCCGTAGAAGTGCTATGTCCCTGAGTGACCGTTCTGGTGTATCGTCCCGGTCGTGGACGGCGTCGCAGAGCCGGCGGCGCCCGCGAAGGATCCGGAACTCGAGGGGGGCGACGGCGATGTACGGCCGATGGACGAATCGCGAGACGCGCGATCCACGAGCACCGAGGGGGATATGGCGACAGCCCCCGATGTGCCGACCACGTCGCCACCACGCCGGTGTGCACGGGAGGGCCCGGTGAGCGCCCCGGGCGCGGTGCTCTCCCGGCCGCCGGTCCAGGCGGGCGGACCGCCGAGCCTGGTGCCGCAGATCGCACTCGCGGGGATCTGCGGCGGTTACGCCGTGGGCGCCGCCCTCGGCTGGGGGTCTCCCCAAGTCGCCAAGTTCATGGGTGACTTCGGCCTCAGCTTCGCCGCGCTGGTGGCGGCCGTCTCCTGCGGCCTGTACGCCCGCAAGCGCGACACCCGCCTCCGCCCCGCATGGGTACTCTTCGCCGGCTCCTCGGGGATGGCCGCCTTCGGCAACGGCGTATGGGGCTGGTACGAAGTCGTGCAGGGGACCGCGGTCCCCAGCCCCTCCCTGGCGGACTTCTGCTTCCTGCTGTTCGCTCCACCCGCGATCATCGGCCTCCTGGTGCTCGCCAAACGGCCGGTGACCAAAGCCGGCTGGATCTGTCTCGCCCTGGACGCCTGGCTGATCGGCGGCTCGCTGCTCACCCTGTCCTGGAGCCTGGCCCTCGCGCACACCGCCCACTTCCCGGGCCGCAGCGTCGCCCAGTGCGCGCTGGCGCTGGCCTACCCGCTGCTGGACATCGTGCTGGTCAGCATGGTGCTCGCACTGCACTTCCGGCGGGCGTCCGTGCACCGCTCGGCCGTCAACACCGCCATCGCCGCCCTGGCGTTGACGGTGCTGTGCGACGCCCTCTTCACCTCACCGCTGCTGCGCGAGCACTACCGCTCGGGCCAGATCCTGGACGCCGGCTGGTTCGCCGGGTCGATACTCCTCGCCTACGCGCCCTGGGTCATCCGGCGCGCGCCCGGCGACCTCGGCGGCGACGACCGCGCCACCCGCCAGGCCCGCAGGCCCCAGACCCCCGCAGGCCGCCCGATCGCGGGCTCGCTGGCCGCGCTGGCCCCGTATCTCGCCGCCGGCGTGTGCACCCTGGGCATCCTCACCAACGTCCTGGACGGCCACCGCCTCGACCACGTCGTGCTCTTCACCGGCTGCACCGTCGTACTCGCCCTGGTCGTACGCCAGGGCATCATGCTGCTCGACAACCTCACGCTGACCCAGGAACTGGCCCAGAAGGAGAACCACTTCCGCTCCCTGGTCCAGGGGTCGAGCGACGTCATCATGATCGCCGCGCCCACCGGTGTGCTGCGCTACGTCAGCCCGGCGGCGGCCGGGGTCTACGGCCGCGACGCGGAGGAACTGGTCGGCTCCGAACTCGCCTCCCTGATCCACCCCGAGGACCTGGGACGCGTCGTCCACGAGGTCCGCAGATTCCTCGCCGCCCCACCGGACGTCGAGCCCACCACCCGTATCGAGTGCCGTTTCCGTGCCGGTGCGCGGCGCTCCGGAGGCGACGGCTGGCTGAACGTCGAGTCCACGGTCAACCGCCACCACGGCGGCCTGATCTTCAACTCCCGTGACGTCACCGAGCGCGTCCGCCTCCAGGCCCAGCTCCAGCACAACGCCTCGCACGACGCGCTCACGGACCTGCCCAACCGCGCCCTGTTCACCGAACGCGTCAGCAAGGCGCTCACCGGCCGCCGGGCCGGCGACCACGACACCGCCGTGCTCTACATCGACCTCGACGGCTTCAAGCAGGTCAACGACACCATCGGGCACCAGGCCGGCGACGAGCTGCTGATCCAGGCGGCCAAGCGGCTCGGCGATTCGGTGCGTGCCGGTGACATAGCGGCCAGGCTCGGGGGCGACGAATTCGCCGCGCTGATCACGGGCGACGGAACCTGCGACCCGTCGGCCCGCGAGTTCCGGATCCACGAGATCGCCGACCGGCTGCGCATCAAGCTCTCCGAGCCCTACCGCATCGACGGCCGGGACGTCAGGGTCGCCGCGAGCATCGGCGTGGCCTTCGCCGAGCCCGGCGTCACCCCGGCCGGGCTGATGCGCAACGCCGACCTCGCCATGTACCGCGCCAAGCAGGCGGGCAAGGGCCGGGTCGAGCTGTACGCGCCGCAGATGCAGGCCGAGGTGGCCCGCCGCGCCGAACTCGCCACCAAGCTCCGCACCGCGCTGCACGAAGGCGAGTTCACGCTGCTGCACCAGCCCGTGGTCGAGCTGGCCACCGGCCGGGTCACCGCCGTCGCCGCGCACACCCGATGGCGCTCCGTCCAGGGCATCCTGTTCACCCCGGCCGAATTCCTGCGGGTCGGCGACCGCGGCCGGACCGCCGAGGAGGGGGACCGCACCGCCGAGCTGTGCCGCTGGCAGCTCGAAGCGGCCGTCGAACAGGCCGCGGCCAGGCACCGCGCCGGCCATCAGGTCCCGGTCGCGGTCCGCCTCTCCGCCCGCCGTCTGCTGGACCGCGCGCTGCCGCCCAAGAGCATCGAGTCCCTGCTCGCCCGGCACGCCCTGCCCTCGGGCGCCCTCGTCCTGGAGCTGTCCGACAGCGACCCGAGGATCCCGCTCGACGAACTGGAGCGCCGCCTGGTCGCCCTGCGGCGGGCCGGCGTACGGATCGCGCTCGACGGCTTCGGGAGCGGGTACGCCGCCATCAGCGCCCTGCGCCGGCTGCCCATCGACGTGCTCCGCCTGGACCGTGGTCTCGTCGACGGCGTAGTCGAATCCGCCCGGCTGCACAAGATCACTTCCGGCCTGCTGCGGATCGCGTCCGATCTCGGGATGCAGTCGGTCGCCGACGGCGTCGACCTGCCCGAACAGGTCCTCGCGCTGCGCGCCATGGGCTGCACGCACGGCCAGGGCGTGGCCTTCTCCGGGCCGCTCGACGAGCACCGGCTGCGGCGGGCCCTGACGCGCGACTCCTACCCGCTGCCGGCCCTGTCGGGAGAGGGGCGTGCCGTGGTGCTCTCGGGCAGCAGGCTGCCGGTGCGGCACGGCGGTCTGGCCGGCCCCGATGCCCTGGTCCATCCCCCGCTGCGCCCAAATAGTGAGACCTCCGTCCCACCCACTTGACACTCATGTGGCGCCGGGGGGAGGGTCAGTGCCATGCGCACCCGAATTCTCGTACTTGGAAAGCGCGTCGGCTGAAGCTGGGCATCGAAGAAGCCCACTTGAACGCACCCGACGCGCTCCCCTCGCTTGCCTCCCGGCACGAGGGGTTTTTTGTTGCATCGCAACCTCACAAATCCCGCCAAAACCCTCAGCTTCGAGAAGAGACGCAGATGACCGAGCAGGCCGCCCCGGGGGCCCACCATCCGCAGCCGCGGACCCGTCACTCCGGCGGACCGCAGCCGACCGCCGCCGTCGAGCACGTCACGGGTGCGCAGTCCCTCATTCGTTCGCTGGAGGAGGTCGGGGCCGACACCGTGTTCGGCATTCCCGGCGGTGCGATCCTTCCGGCGTACGACCCGATGATGGATTCCTCGAAGGTCCGGCACGTCCTGGTGCGCCACGAGCAGGGTGCGGGGCACGCCGCCACCGGGTACGCGCAGGCCACCGGCAAGGTCGGGGTGTGCATGGCGACCTCCGGGCCGGGTGCCACCAATCTCGTCACGCCGATCGCCGACGCGCACATGGACTCCGTCCCGCTGGTCGCCATCACCGGGCAGGTCGCCTCGGCAGCCATCGGCACGGACGCCTTCCAGGAGGCGGACATCTGCGGCATCACGATGCCGATCACCAAGCACAACTTCCTGGTGACCGACCCGCTGGAGATCCCGCGGACGATCGCGGAGGCGTTCCACATCGCGTCCACGGGCCGCCCGGGTCCTGTCCTGGTTGACATCGCCAAGGACGCCCTCCAGTCGAAGACCACCTTCAGCTGGCCGCCGCACACCGAACTGCCCGGCTACCGCCCGGTGACCAAGCCGCACGCCAAGCAGATCCGCGAGGCCGCCCGGCTGATCGTGGAGTCCAAGCGGCCGGTGCTGTACGTCGGCGGCGGGGTCATGAAGTCCGGTGCCACCGCCGAGCTGAAGGTGCTCGCCGAGCTGACCGGCGCGCCCGTCACCACCACCTTGATGGCGCTCGGCTCCTTCCCCGACAACCACCCCCAGCACGTCGGCATGCCCGGCATGCACGGCGCGGTCACCGCCGTCACCGCCCTCCAGAAGTCGGACCTGCTGATCACCCTCGGCGCCCGCTTCGACGACCGTGTCACCGGCAAGCTGGACTCCTTCGCCCCGTACGCCAAGGTCGTGCACGCGGACATCGACCCGGCGGAGATCGGCAAGAACCGGATGGCGGACGTGCCGATCGTGGGTGACGCCCGTGAGGTCATCGCCGACCTGATCGTCGCGGTCCAGGCGGAGCACGACGCAGGCCACAAGGGTGACTACCGCGCCTGGTGGAAGGACCTCAACCGCTGGCGCGAGACCTACCCGTTGGGCTACGACCTGCCCGACGACGGCAGCCTCTCGCCGCAGCAGGTCATCGAGCGGCTCGGCAAGCTGGCCCCCGAAGGCACCATCTACGCGGCGGGTGTGGGCCAGCACCAGATGTGGGCCGCCCACTTCATCGACTACGAACAGCCCTCGACGTGGCTCAACTCCGGCGGCGCCGGCACGATGGGCTACGCCGTCCCGGCGGCGATGGGCGCCAAGGCGGGGAAGCCGGACCGCACGGTGTGGGCGATCGACGGCGACGGCTGCTTCCAGATGACCAATCAGGAGCTGGTCACCTGCGCGCTGAACAACATCCCGATCAAGGTCGCGATCATCAACAACGGTGCGCTGGGCATGGTCCGCCAGTGGCAGACGCTCTTCTACAACCAGCGTTACTCCAACACCGTGCTGCACAGCGGCCCCGGCGAGGAGGCGGGCGGCGAGAAGCCCCGCGGCACCCGCATCCCCGACTTCGTGAAGCTGTCCGAGGCGATGGGCTGCGTCGCGCTGCGCTGTGAGGACCCGGCCGAGCTGGACGCCGTCATCGCCAAGGCCAACGCCATCAACGACCGCCCGGTGGTGGTCGACTTCATCGTCCACGAGGACGCCCAGGTCTGGCCGATGGTGGCCGCCGGCACCTCCAACGACGAGGTCATGGCCGCCCGGGGCGTGCGTCCCGACTTCGGCGACCACGACGACGACTGAGCCCAGGACGTCACGGACGCACGGAAGAAGAGAGAAGACCGACCATGTCCAAGCACACGCTCTCCGTCCTGGTGGAGAACACCCCCGGCATCCTGGCGCGGATCGCCGCCCTGTTCTCCCGGCGCGGTTTCAACATCGACTCGCTCGCGGTCGGTGTCACCGAACACCCCGACATCTCCCGCATCACCATCGTGGTCAGCGTCGAATCGCTGCCGCTCGAACAGGTCACCAAGCAGCTCAACAAGCTCGTCAACGTGCTGAAGATCGTCGAGTTGGAGCAGGGGCACGCGATCCAGCGGGAGTTGGTCCTCGTCAAGGTCCGCGCGGACAACGAGACCCGCTCGCAGATCGTCGAGATCGTCCAGCTCTTCCGTGCCAAGACCGTCGACGTCTCCCCGGAGGCGGTCACCGTCGAGGCCACCGGATCCAGCGACAAGCTGGAGGCGATGCTCAAGATGCTGGAGCCGTTCGGCATCAAGGAGCTGGTGCAGTCCGGCACCATCGCCATAGGGCGTGGCGCCCGGTCCATCACGGACCGCTCGCTGCGCGCGCTGGACCGTACGGCCTGACCCCCGCGGTCCCCGGCGGACCGCACGGCGCCGCGCCCCGAGCGGCACGGCGCCGCCCTCGCCGCTCGCATGGCGAGACCCGCGAACCTTCCCCACCCCGCCCGACGTACTGTGTGGGCAACCAGCTAGATCCAAGGAGATACCCGAAGTGGCCGAGCTGTTCTACGACGACGATGCCGACCTGTCCATCATCCAGAACCGCAAGGTCGCGGTCATCGGGTACGGAAGCCAGGGCCATGCCCACGCGCTGTCCCTGCGTGACTCTGGTGTCGACGTGCGCGTCGGTCTGCACGAGGGTTCCAAGTCCAAGGCGAAGGCCGAGGAGCAGGGCCTGCGGGTGGTCACACCCGCCGAGGCGGCGGCCGAGGCCGACGTCATCATGATCCTGGTGCCGGACCCGATCCAGGCGAAGGTCTACGAGGAGTCCATCAAGGACAACCTCAAGGACGGCGACGCGCTGTTCTTCGGCCACGGCCTGAACATCCGTTACGGCTTCATCAAGGCCCCCGAGGGCGTCGACGTCTGCATGGTCGCCCCCAAGGGCCCCGGCCACCTGGTGCGCCGTCAGTACGAGGAAGGCCGCGGCGTGCCCTGCATCGCGGCCGTCGAGCAGGACGCGTCCGGCAGCGCCTTCGCGCTGGCGCTCGCGTACGCCAAGGGCATCGGCGGCACCCGCGCCGGCGTCATCAAGACGACCTTCACCGAGGAGACCGAGACCGACCTCTTCGGCGAGCAGGCCGTGCTGTGCGGCGGTGCGTCGGCGCTGGTCAAGGCCGGTTTCGAGACGCTGGTCGAGGCGGGCTACCAGCCCGAGATCGCGTACTTCGAGTGCCTGCACGAGCTGAAGCTGATCGTGGACCTCATGTACGAGGGCGGCCTGGAGAAGATGCGCTGGTCGATCTCGGAGACCGCCGAGTGGGGCGACTACGTCACCGGCCCGCGGATCGTGAACGAGAACACCAAGGCCGAGATGAAGAAGGTGCTCGCCGAGATCCAGGACGGCACCTTCGCCAACAACTGGATGGCGGAGTACAACGCCGGCCTGCCGAAGTACAACGAGTACAAGAAGGCCGACGAGAACCACCTCCTGGAGACCACGGGCAAGCAGCTGCGCAAGCTGATGAGCTGGGTCGACGACGAGGCGTAACACCCGTCGGACGAGGGCCGCGGCACTGTCCGCGGCCCTTTCGTCCGTCCGGCCGCGGCCCGTCCACCGATACGGCGGCGTCGCCTTGTCCACCGCGTAGAACCACGCACGGGTGATCCTTACGCTTCGGCACAGCGACGCCCAGGGCCGCCACTACACTGCCAGGCACAAGCGCGTCAGGCTCACAGCGTCGTGCGTCTTCCACGCGGCTGCCCCCTTCACCGCCTTCGGCCGTCGGGACGGTCGTCCGCGAAGGACTAGTGAGGACTGAAGACCACGTGAGCTCGAAACCTGTCGTACTGATCGCCGAAGAACTCTCGCCCGCCACCGTCGACGCCCTCGGCCCCGACTTCGAGATCCGGCACTGCAACGGCGCGGACCGCGCCGAACTGCTCCCCGTCATCGCCGAGGTGGACGCCGTCCTCGTGCGCAGCGCCACGAAGATCGACGCCGAGGCGATCGCCGCCGCGAAGAAGCTGAAGGTCGTCGCCCGCGCCGGCGTGGGCCTGGACAACGTCGACGTCTCCGCCGCCACCAAGGCGGGTGTGATGGTCGTCAACGCCCCGACCTCCAACATCGTCACCGCCGCCGAGCTGGCCTGCGGCCTGCTGGTCGCCACCGCCCGCAACATCCCGCAGGCCAACACCGCCCTGAAGAACGGCGAGTGGAAGCGGAGCAAGTACACCGGTGTCGAGCTGAGCGAGAAGACCCTCGGCGTGGTCGGCCTCGGCCGGATCGGCGTCCTGGTCGCGCAGCGGATGTCGGCCTTCGGCATGAAGGTCGTCGCCTACGACCCCTACGTCCAGCCGGCCCGCGCCGCGCAGATGGGCGTCAAGCTCCTCACCCTCGACGAGCTGCTCGCGGTCTCCGACTTCATCACCGTGCACCTGCCCAAGACGCCCGAGACGGTCGGCCTGATCGGTGACGACGCGCTGCACAAGGTGAAGCCGTCGGTCCGGATCGTCAACGCCGCCCGCGGCGGGATCGTCGACGAGGTCGCGCTGGCCAGCGCGCTCAAGGAGGGCCGGGTGGCAGGCGCGGGCCTCGACGTCTACGCGTCCGAGCCGTGCACCGACTCGCCGCTGTTCGAGTTCGACCAGGTCGTGGCCACCCCGCACCTCGGTGCGTCGACGGGTGAGGCGCAGGAGAAGGCCGGTATCGCGGTCGCCAGGTCGGTGCGGCTCGCGCTGGCCGGTGAGCTGGTGCCGGACGCGGTCAACGTGCAGGGCGGCGTGATCGCCGAGGACGTCAAGCCGGGGCTGCCGCTGGCCGAGCGCCTGGGCCGGATCTTCACCGCGCTGGCCGGTGAGGTCGCGCTGCGGCTCGACGTCGAGGTGTACGGCGAGATCACCCAGCACGACGTCAAGGTGCTGGAACTCTCCGCGCTCAAGGGCGTGTTCGAGGACGTCGTCGCCGAGACGGTGTCCTACGTCAACGCGCCGCTGTTCGCGCAGGAGCGCGGCGTCGAGGTGCGGCTGACGACCAGCAGCGAGTCGGCCGAGCACCGCAACGTCGTGACGGTGCGCGGCACCCTCGCCGACGGCGAGGAGGTCTCGATCTCCGGCACCCTGTCGGGCAACAAGAACGCCCAGAAGATCGTCGCGGTCGGGGAGCACTCCATCGACCTGGCGCTCGCCGACCACATGGCGTTCCTGCGCTACGGCGACCGCCCCGGAGTCGTCGGCACCGTCGGCCGGATCCTGGGCGAGGCGGGCATCAACATCGGCGGCATGCAGGTCTCGCGGGCCGACGTGGGCGGCGAGGCCCTGGTTGCGCTGACCGTCGACGACACCATCCCGGCCGGTGTGCTCGCCGAGATCTCCGACGAGATCGGCGCGACCTCGGTGCGCGCGGTCAATCTCGCCGACTGATCCACCGGATTTCCGCAGCTCACACGGGCCCGGACACCGCTTCGGCGGGGTCCGGGCCCGTTGCCGTGCGCTGCGGGTGCGCGTGGCGCCGCGAGAGCCAGACGAATGGCCCGCACCCGGCCGGGTGAAGGACCGGCCCCGGAGACCTCCGCACCCTTCACTCGAATGGCGTAGTGGGTGGGGAGGGGCCGAGCGCCGTCAATACCGTCCGGGGCCCGTCGGAGCCGCTGTTTTCCTTCGCTCCCGACTCGCTGCGTGCGTGTTCGCGTCGCGCAATGGGAACTGCGCGTGCCCTGCCGGCGCGGGCGGAAGGAGAAGACGCCATGAATGCACCTCTGGGTGACACCCCGCAGGATCTGACCGGGCTGAACGTGGTCGATTCGGAGGGCGCCAAGGTGGGCTCGGTCCAGCAGGTCTACCGTGACGACGCCACCAACATTCCCGAGTGGATCACCGTGCGGACCGGCCTCTTCGGGATGAAGGAGACCTTCGTACCGCTTGCCGGGGCGCGGCGGGTGGACGACGAACTGCACGTTCCGCACACCAAGGAAACGATCAAGGAGGCACCGCGGATCGATGCCGACGGGCATCTCGATCCGTCCGAGGAGGATGAGCTGTACCGCCACTACGGGCTGACCCGGCCGGGTAACCCGGCGGCCGGCACCGTGCAGGGCGCCGACACCGGCAGCCCGGCGGGCACCGGCAACGCAGGGATGACGGGCACCGGCATGGCGGCCGGCGGCGCCGCGGGGATGGCCGCGGCCGGCACCGGAGCCGACGCGCGGCGGGCCCGTACGCCGGCCGGCGACCGCGACCGGGCGATGGCCGAGGGCGCCGGATCGCTCCACAAGGAACGCACCGACCGGCCGCTGGCCGGGGCGGGGGCCGGCGGGATGGCGATGTCACGCGGCCGGGGCGACGACGAGCGCACGGGCACCAAGGGGGCCAGGGAACAGGTCCCCGAGATCGTGCTCTCCGAGGAGCAGATGCAGATCGGCACCGAGGAGCGCGAGAGCGGCCGTGCCCACCTGCGCAAGCGCGTGGTCACCGAGGACGTGCACCGCACGGTTCCGGTCAGCCACGAAGAGGTGCGGATGGTCCGCGAGCGGATCACCGACGACGAGCGGATGAGCGGCCGGACCCCGCCGCGCATCAGTGACGGCGAGGTCGAGGTCGTCCTGCACGAGGAACAGGCCGTGGTCAGCAAGAAGACCGTGCCGGTGGAACGGGTGCGGCTGGAGACCGAGCGGGTCACGGAGCAGAAGGAGGTCAACATCGAGATCCGCAAGGAGCAGCTGGAGTTCGACGACGGTACGACGGCCCGTAAGGGCGAGCGGAAGGGCCCGGGTCCTGACCGGCGCCGGTGACCCGCCGCCCCGGGGGGGAGCGGCGGAGGCCCCTGATCCGGCCGCCCGCCGCCCGCCCCGGCCCGTCGGCGCCCGCCCCGCACCGCGACCGGCCCGGCCTCCCGCCCGCCCGCGGAGGCCGGGCCCTTACGGGTTCCGCCCCGACGGGTAGCGCGTCCGCCATTCCGGAGACACCGCTCGGACCGGGCGGTACCTGAGCCGGTGGCGGTCGCGCGGGCCGTGTTGCGCGTCAGCCGGTGAACCCCGGCACCACCAGACCTGATTCGTACGCGATCACCACCGCGTGGGTCCGGTTCTGCGCACCGAGCTTGGTCAGCACGTTCCCGACGTGCGTCTTCACCGTCTCCAGGCTCACCATGAGCGACTGCGCGATCTCCGGGTTGGACAGGCCGGTGGCCATCAGCCGCAGCACTTCCTCCTCCCGCTCCGTCAGCGCCGCCTTCGGCAACGCCTCGGCGGAGCCCAGCGGGCGGGCGGCGACCATCCGGCGCAGGGCCGATGGGAAGAGGATCGCCTCCCCCGCCGCCACCACACGTACCGCCTCGGCGATCTGCCGGACCGGAAGCCGCTTGAGCACGAACCCACCGGCCCCCGCGCTGAGCGCCGCAGTGACGTAGCCGTCGTTCTCGAAGGTGGTGATCACCACGACCTTCGGCGGTTCGGCCGACCCGGACTCGGCAAGGAGCTGCCGGGTGGCCTCGATGCCGTTGCGACGCGGCATCCGCACATCCATCAGGACCACGTCAGGGCGCAGCCGCCGCGCCTGCTCGACCGCCTCGACGCCGTCGGCGGCCTCCCCGACCACCGCGATCCCCGGCTGCGCCGCGAGCAAGGTGCGCAGACCGCTGCGGGTCACCTCGTCGTCGTCCGCGATCAAGAGGGTGACGGGGGCGCCGGCGGGGCCGGACCCGGTCGTGACGGCCGCGCTCGCGTCAGGGCCGGTCATGCCGGTACCCGTACCGGCAGCCGGACCGCCAACCGCCAGTGCCGCGGTCCGTCCGGGCCGACCTCGATCTCACCGTGCAGCAGCCGCACGCGCTCGGCGAGGCCGGGCAGGCCGTGCCCGGACGTCCGGAAGACACCCGCGCCCGTACGCATGCCCGCGCCCGCCCCGTTGACCACACCGAGCTCAAGCCGGTCCGGCAGGGCCGCCACCCGGACCCCGACCGGACCGCCCGTCCCGTGCCGCAGCGCGTTCGTCAGACCCTCCTGCAGAATCCGGTACGCGGCCCGGGAGAGCGTCCCCTGCACCTGCGCCAACTCGCCGGAAAGATCCACCTCAAGGACCGCGCCCGCGTGCCGCAACCGGTCGAGCAGCTCGGGCAGGTCGGCCAGGGTCCGGGTCGGTGCCGTCTCCGCCGTCTCCTCGCGCAGTACGCCCAGTACGTAATCCAGGTCCTCAAGCGCGGCCCTGGCCGACTCCTCGATGCTGCGCAGCGCGGCCCGCGCCGCCCCCGGGTCGGCGGACAGCACCTCGCCCGCGACCGCCGCCTGGATCGTGGTCGCGGTCAGCGTGTGCCCGATCGAGTCGTGCAACTCGTGGGCCAGCCTGTTGCGTTCGGCAAGGCGCTGCTCCCGCTCGGCCAGCAGCGCGAGCCGCTCGGCCGACGAAGGACCCAGGAGCCTCGGCGCCAGCCACCGCAGCACGCCCGTCACCACCACGCACACGACCGCAGCGAGCAGCAGGCAGCAGAGCGCCATCACCCAGCTCTGCCATCCGCCGTCGGACCGCAGCGACCGGCCGAACAGACTCAGCCCGGCTTCGGCACCGAGCCAGTTCCCGGGGAGGGCGATCCCCATGAGGACCAGCACGCCGCTCGTCAGCGCCCCCGCCCACCCCAGCGTCACGTGCAGCAGCAGCCAGAGGGGAGTCCGCCGGCGGTCGGCGCCGGACGGCACGGCGGCAGGGGCCGGCAACGGCACCCTCAGAAGGTGGCGGGCGAACGCGATCAGTACCCGCCGCGTGGCGCGGGCAAGACCGGCCAGGCCGATCAGTGCGGCCCAGACCAGGAGGACCAGGACGGCCTGCACTCCATAGGGAGCGGACGGCCACGCCAGTGCCGGCAGCAGGGCGAAAGGCAGCAGCGGAAGGCTCGCCAACGCGCCGCAACAGGCGAACAGCATGCCCGCATATGTGGAGCCGCGCAGCAGCGGCCGGAGTCCCCTGATCATTGTCGCCCCAGTATGACCGGGCAGTTCACCGATGGCCTCCCTCGATGGAGGGAGCACTTTCTCCCGCCTTACCGCGATGCGCATCCGCGATGCCGGAAGCCAGGATCGTGCCCTGAACAGTTGACCGGAGGACGTTCGATGAACACGCAAGGAATCACGCAAGGAATCACGCGAGGAATGGAGATGCCGCCGCGTCACACGGCATCGGCCAACGGCCCGGCCGGGGCCGCCATGGTGCTCGGCGTCATCGGCTTGAGCACGTCGGTCTTCTTCATCGGCGGCCTGTTCGGGGTCATCGGCCTGATCCTGGGCATCGTCGCCCTGATGACGGCCAAGCGGACCGGTACCGGCGGGGGCAAGGCCCGCACCGGCGTGGTGACATCGGCCCTCGCGATCGTGGTGTCCGTCCTGGTCGCCGTCTTCTTCGTCCGGTACGCCGACAAGACGCAGGAGTGCTATCGGCCCGACAGTTTCCAGCAGTACACGCACTGCGTCCACCAGCAGTTCACCGGGAATTGACCGGCGACCGGCGACTTCTCCCCAGCAAGGACGAGCATCACTGTGCGGAACACAAGAATTGCCTCTCTCCTGGCCGTCGGCGCCGTGGCGGCTTTCCTTTCGGTACTTACGCCGGTAACGGCCCCTTCCGGATCCGATGCCTCCGCGGCCAAGAATCCGCTGCGGCAGTACACGCAACAGACGCCGCGGTGGCAGCGCTGCGATGCGAAGAACCCCGCCACCTATCAGTGCGCGACACTCAAGGTGCCGCTGGACTACGGCAATCCCGGAGGCAGGAAGACGGACCTCGCGATATCCCGGCTCAAGGCGAGCAGTGCACAGGAACGTCGCGGTGTTCTGCTGCTCAATCCCGGCGGCCCCGGCGGTCCCGGCCTGGATTTGCCCGTCAGCGGGGAAGCGGAATTCCCCGAGGAAGTGAAGAGGCGGTACGACCTCATCGGGTTCGACCCGAGGGGCGTCGGGCGGAGTTCGCCCGTCAGCTGCGGTCTGACCGCCGGCGAACAGGACCTGGAGCGCCCGTACACGACCGGGACCTTCGCGCAGGACGTGAAGTGGGCCCGTACGGTGGCCGCCAAGTGCCGGGCCAGGGAAGGCGACAGGCTGCGCCACCTCACCACCCGCAACACCGCTCGCGACATGGACGTCATCCGTGCCGTGCTCGGGGAGAAGAAGATCTCCTACCTGGGGTTCTCCTACGGCACCTACCTCGGCGCCGTCTACACGCAGATGTTCCCCGGCGGACCGACCGGTTCGTGCTTGACAGTGCGGCCGACCCCGCGCGGTACGGGCGGGGCATGTTCCGGGCGATGGCGCAGAGGGCCGAGCCCGCCTTCACACGATGGACCCAATGGACTGCCAGGCGGCACGCGACGTACGCACTGGGCCACACCCCGGCCGAGGTCCGCAAGACGTTCTGGGACCTCGTCGCCCGGGCCGACCGCACGCCCATCGACCACGGCGGGACGCTCTTCACCGGTGACACCATCCGCGCTCGGCGCGCCATGTTCTCCCGCGTTCAGCAGGCCGCCACCTGGGTCGCCGAGCTGAAGAAGGCGGCCGACGGCCGGAAGCCGGATCCGTCCGGCACGCCCGAGCAGGTCCCGAGCCCCCGACGGCCGACGTCAGCCCGCGACGTCCCCTCGGACAATGAGGCCGCGAGCGCCTGGGCCGTCCTCTGCGCCGACACCCGCACGTCGTGGCCGCGCGACCCCGAGCAGTACCGCCGCGACGCGATCCGCGACAGGGCCAGGTATCCGCTGTCCGGCGACTTCGATTCCCACATCAAGCCGTGTGCCTTCTGGAAGCCGGGCAGCGAACCCAGGACAACAGTGGCCAACAGGGTCCGTGCGCTCATCCTGCAGAACGAGTGGGATCCTGCCACGCCCCCGGCCGGCGGCCGGGCCATGCACCGGGCCCTGCGCGGATCCCGGATGGTCACCGTCGCCGGCGGAGAGGGGCACATCGTCAACGGCACCAACTCCTGCGCGGACAACAGCGCCACGGTCTACCTGACCACGGGCAGGCTCCCGGCGAAGGACATGACCTGCCGAGCGCCTGCCGGGTAGGGGGCGGAAACCCGCACGCTCCAGGTCCTGTCGTCGAACTCCCGTCGTCTGCCCGGAGGGCAGGCCCCAGGCCCTAGAGGGACATCACAGCCGGGCGGCCTTCAGGGACATGTGCAGCAGCAGGCGGTCCTCGCCCTCGTCGAGGTCGAGGCCGGTGAGCTTCTCCACCCGGCCCAGGCGGTAGTAGAGCGTCTGGCGGTGGATGCCCAGGGCCTGCGCGGTGCGGCCCGCCTGGCCCGCGCAGTCGAGGAACGCCTCGACGGTGCGGGCCAGTTCGGCGTGCGCGGGCGCCAGCAGCGGGCGGACCGCGGCGTCGGTCACGCCGGCGGGCAGCGAGGTCAGCAGACGGTACGAGCCCAGCGCCGTCCACTCGGCGACCGGCCCGAAGCGCGGCTCGGCGCGGGCCGCGCGGGCGGCGTCCAGGGCCTCCCGCCAGATCGCCGGGAGCCCGGTCAACTCCTGTGTGCCGGAGGCGATTCCGGCCGCGCCGGGGCGTAGCTGGGAGCCGTCGGCGGGGGAGGCGGGGGAGGTGCGGACGGGCCTGCGGCCTGCGGCGGCCGGGGCGGCGGCGCCCGCGCGCGGGGACCGCAGCAGATGTTCGGCCACCGTGTGGGCGGGCCCGAGCGCACCGGGAGACCGCAGCCGTACCAGGGCGGCCAGCGCGGGGACCGGTGGCGCGGCGCGCGGCGGGCCGGTGCCGGACGCCCCGGCCTGCGCGGGGACGGTGGCGGACTCGCCTGAGCCGCCCGCCGCCCCGCCGGGCTGGAGCGCGCAGGCCGCCAGCAGTCCCGGCAGGCTCGGCGGCGGCGCCGCGTCGGTTTCGGGGGTGTCCCACGGCAGCACGGCGACCAGGGTCAGCGGCATGCCCGTGCTGAACCGCAGGGTGTCGCGCAGCGCGTCGCGGAGCAGGACCGCGGCGGCCGGCCGGCCTGCGGGCCCGGCGAGCAGCACCTCGCGCAGCAGGTCGCCCAGTTCGGAGCCGGCCCGTGCCTCGTCGGCGAGCAGGGCGCCGATCCGGGCCGCGGTCTCCATGGCCTGCTCGATGCGCGGGTCGGGGGGCGTGTCATGACCGCCCAGTTCGAGGTGGGTGAGGTGACCGTCGTCCAGCAGCCACACATAGCCGTGCACGATGCCGCGGTGGCGCACCGGCAGACAGATCCGGCCTTTGAACACGCCCGCCGCGGGGTCCGGAGGGATGCGCAGAGCGCTCTTGGCGCGGGCGATGCCGAACGCCTCGAACCAGGCTCTCACCGCGGACGACGAGCGGCGTTGGAGGATCGACCGGGTGCGCACGGGATCCATGACGAGGTCGTCGTCGCCCTCGTGAGCGCCGAACGCGATCAGCCCGAAGTCGCGATCCTCCAAGGTCGCAGGCGCTCCGAGCGCCGCTGAGATCTCGTCCACAAGCTGCTGGTAGTCGCCCCGCATCCGCCGGTCGTCCCCTTTCCTGTTGTGTACGCCACCACTGTCCCTGGCGGCACTTCATCATCCGCGGCCACAGTGGTGTTGTCGTCACCCTTCATTCTCATACAAGTGTCTGAGATACGGGCCACCAAGGCGTGACAGCTGTCGATGGCTGAAAGGTGACGAGATCCTTAAGTTTCAGGTGGCTCATCTTGCCGTTGCGCCCGCCCCACCGGCGCCCGCCCGGCATTTGTCATCCTGAATCGTGGAGGTGCCCCATGCTGGGTCCTGTGCTCCTCGCCGCCGCGCGCAGCGACAGCATCCGCCGCATCGTTGCGGCCGCTCCGATCACCCGCCCGGTGGTCGATCGATTCGTCGCCGGTGAACGGCTCGACCAGTCGATGGCCGTCGTACGGTCCCTGGCCGAGCGGGGAATGGAGGTCACTCTCGACCACCTCGGCGAGGACATCACCGACCCGGCCGAGGCGCTGCGCAACCGCGACGCCTACCTCCAGCTCACCGAGGCGCTCGGTGCGCAGGGGCTCGGCGAGCGCGCCGAGATGTCCGTCAAGCTCTCCGCCTTCGGGCAGGCACTGTCCGGCGGCCACGAGCTGGCGCTCAAGAACGTCACGCCCGTGGTGGAGGCCGCAGCTGCGGCCGGTACGACCGTGACCCTCGACATGGAGGACCACACCACCGTCGACTCCACCCTCGCGATCCTCGCCGACCTGCGCGAGCGGTTCCCCCAGACGGGAGCGGTCGTCCAGTCCTACCTCTTCCGTACGGAGGACGACTGCCACGCACTGGCCGGTGAAGGCTCCCGCGTGCGGCTCGTCAAGGGCGCCTACAAGGAGCCCGCGACCGTCGCCTTCCAGGACAAGCGCGAGGTCGACAAGGCGTATGTGCGCTGCCTGAAGATCCTCATGGCGGGCGAGGGCTACCCCATGATCGGCTCGCACGACCCGCGGATGGTCGCCATCGGCCAGGACCTGGCCCGCCGCAACGGCCGCAAGCCCGGCGACTTCGAGTTCCAGATGCTCTACGGCATCCGGGAGGCCGAGCAGCAGCGGCTCGTCGCCGAGGGCCACCGCATGCGCGTCTACATCCCGTACGGCACCGACTGGTACGGATACTTCATGCGGCGCCTCGCCGAGCGCCCCGCGAACATGGCGTTCTTCCTCAGGTCGCTCGCCTCCAAGGGCTGATGGCCCGATCGGGCCGCGCGGGTGGATGCTTGAGGCGGGGGGTAGCTCCCCGAAAGCAGCGCCCGCGCCGCCCACCCTCAGCGGCGCGCCGCTGGAACATTGTGAAACCGACGTCGAATTCGAAGGAGACACGGCCGCTATGGACGCTGTGACCCACGTCCCCGCCCCGTACAACGAGCCGGTGCACGGCTACGCCCCCGGCTCCCCGGAGCGCGCCCGCCTTGAGACCAAGCTCAAGGAGCTCGCCGGCAACCCCGTCGAGCTGCCGATGACCATCAACGGCGTCAAGCGGATGGGCGGCGGCGAGCGCTTCGACGTCGTGCAGCCGCACAACCACAAGGCCGTGATCGGCACCTACGCCAACGCCACCGAGGCCGACGCCCAGGAGGCCGTCGACGCCGCCCTGGCCGCCGCCCCTGCTTGGCGCGCGATGTCCTTCGACGACCGCGCCGCGATCCTGCTCAAGGCCGCGGACCTGCTGTCGGGCCCCTGGCGCGAGACCATCGCCGCCTCCACGATGCTCGGCCAGTCCAAGACCGCCCAGCAGGCCGAGATCGACGCGCCCTGCGAGCTGGTGGACTTCTGGCGCTTCAACGTGCACTTCGCGCGTGAGCTGCTCCAGGAGCAGCCCCCCATGCAGCCGAACGGTGTCTGGAACCGCCTGGACCACCGCCCGCTGGAGGGCTTCGTCTACGCGATCACGCCCTTCAACTTCACCGCCATCGCCGGCAACCTGCCGACCGCCCCGGCCCTGATGGGCAACGTGGTCGTCTGGAAGCCCTCCCCGACCCAGACCCACTCGGCGATCCTGCTGATGGAACTCCTGGAGGAGGCGGGCCTGCCCAAGGGCGTCATCAACCTCGTCACCGGTGACGGCAAGGCGGTCTCCGAGGTCGCGCTGCCGCACCCGGAGCTGGCCGGCATCCACTTCACCGGCTCGACCGCCACCTTCCAGCACCTGTGGAAGGCCGTCGGCGAGAACATCACCGGCTACCGCTCCTACCCGCGGCTGGTCGGCGAGACCGGCGGCAAGGACTTCATCGTCGCCCACCCGACCGCCGACCCGGCGATCCTGAAGACCGCCATCACCCGTGGCGCCTTCGAGTACCAGGGCCAGAAGTGCTCCGCCGCGTCCCGCGCCTACGTCGCCCGCTCCACCTGGGAGAACGGCTTCAAGGACGAGCTGGCCGCCGAGGTCGACGGCCTGACGATGGGTGACGTCACCGACCTGTCGCACTTCATCGGCGCCGTCATCGACGACCGCTCGTTCGCCAAGAACAAGGCCGCCATCGACCGCGCCAAGGCCGACCCGACCTGCGAGATCGTGGCCGGCGGCACGTACGACGACTCGGTGGGCTACTTCGTCCGCCCGACCGTCATCGCCTGCTCGGACCCGGAGAACGAGGTCTTCAAGACCGAGTACTTCGGCCCGATCATCGCCGTCCACGTCTACGAGGACGCCGACTTCGACAAGACCGTCGAGCAGATGGAGTCCGCGTCGGCCTACGCGCTGACCGGCGCCGTCCTCGCCAAGGACCGGCAGGTCGTCGCCGAGGTCTCCGAGAAGCTCCGCTTCGCGGCCGGCAACTTCTACGTCAACGACCGGCCGACCGGTTCCATCGTCGGCCAGCAGCCCTTCGGCGGCGGCCGGGCATCGGGCACCAACGACAAGGCGGGCTCGAAGTTCAACCTGCTGCGCTGGATGTCCCCGCGCGCCATCAAGGAGACGATGGTCGCCCCGACGGACTACCGCTACCCGCACATGGGCTGACCACCCCCGACGCCGGGACGTGCCCATCCGCACACCCCGGCGGGCGCCGGCCGTGACCTCCCCCCGCGCACCGGCGCCCGCGGTATCCACCGCACCGACCGCCCCTGGCCCGACCGGCCGGGGGCGGTCGGGCGTTACGGGACCGCATCGCGCAGCCGCGGGGGGCACCCGTCTCAGATAGTAGGAAGCCCAAGTAATTGTGCAGACATCACGGCTGCACTGTCCTAGCGTTGTAGGAGCCGAACGTATCGCTCTATCGAGCGACGGTGGATGCGGCCCGTGCACGCGTGCAGGTGACCCCTGTGGCACAAGGCCCCCGCCCCTTCCGGCCGTTCCTGGATCGACGCAATCCTCCTTCTCGGGGCTTTGGCATTGGAGACGTGAATCATGGCCGAGACTGCCGTCCGCAGGACCCGTCACTCCGCTCGCAGGACCAACGAAGCCGACCGTAAGAACGCCGCTGCCGCGCTCCAGCGGGCCCTCGACCGCCGGGACAACGGCGGGGCCACCGGGCACTGATCCCTGACCCCTGAGCGCTGATCCCTGAGCACTGATTCGAGCGGGCCGTTGCCGCCCGTACCGCCGCCGCTGCCGCCGTGTGCGCGCAGCGGCGGCGGAGTCCGTGGGGCGGGGTGTGCCGAGGGCGGTCTTGTGTGAGGGGTGTCCCATCGGGACATGTGTCCCATTGGGACATGGTGGGTGTACCGTGCAGGTATGAGCGCGGAACGCACCGGGACCGAAGCGCGGCCCGACCGTCGGGCCCGCAGGTCACGCCGTACCCGCGACACCCTCGCGCGGGCCGCCCTTGAGCTGGTGCTCGACCGCGGGCTGCGCGAGGTGAGCGTCGAGGACATCGCTGAGCGCGCCGATGTCGCGCGGCGGACCTTCAGCCGGTATTTCACCGGCAAGGAAGAGGCCGTCGCCGACTGCATCCGCGCCGACGCCGAGCGGATCAACGACGCGCTGCGCGCCCGCCCGGCCGCCGAGCCGCCGCTGGTCGCCTACCGCGCCGCCGTACTGGACTGGCTCACCGACGAGGACGAGCCCGCCTGGCACCGCCGGCCGCACGTCTTCGACCTGCTGACGCTCGCCGAGCGCGAGCCGACGCTGTACGCCGCGCTCCAGCACACCCGCGTCGCCGCGCAGGAGGAATCGGTCCGCATCCTGGCAGGCCGGCTGGGCGTGGATCCCGTGGTGGACCTGCGCCCCGCCGTGCTCGTCGGAGCCGGTGCCGGTGCCCTCGTCGCCGCGCAGCACGCCTGGGTCAGGGGCGGTCAACTCGCCGCCCTGCCCGGCCTCGTCGAGCGCGCCTTCGCCGCGCTGGCCGACGCGTCACCGTCCGCCGCACCCGCGGCGCACCCCGGGGAGCCGCCCGATCAGGCTCCCGTATCGCCTCAAGGGATCTGAGTACGTATGTCGCACGACCACAGCTCCACCCCCGCCCCCGCCGTCGTCGCGGACGAGTTCGCCGGACGGGTCGCACTGGTCACCGGCGGTGCCTCCGGCATTGGCCTGGCCGTCGCCCGCCGGCTGGTGCGCGGCGGTGCCGCCGTCGTCCTGGCGGACTTCAACGAAGCAGGCGCCCGCGCCGCCGCCGGTGAACTGGCCGCCGACGGCGCCCGCGCCGCGGCCGTCGCGGTGGACGTCACCGACGCGGAGTCCGTCGCCCGCGCCGTCCGCTTCACCACCGACACCTACGGCAGCCTCGATCTGGCCGTCAACAACGCGGGGATCAGCGGCCCGGTGGCAGCCACCGGTGCGTACGACCCGGACGCCTTCCGCCGCGTCATCGACACCAACCTCAACGGCGTCTTCCACTCGCTGCGCCACGAACTGCCGGTGATGGCCGCCGCGGGCGGCGGCGCCATCGTCAACATGGCGTCGATCCTGGGCACCAACGGCTTCGCCGGGTCGCCCGCGTACGTCGCCGCGAAGCACGGGGTGGTCGGCCTGACCAAGACGGCCGCACTGGAATACGCAGGCCAGGGCATCCGGATCAACGCGGCGGGGCCCGGCTTCATCGACACCCCGCTGCTGCGCGACGCCGATCCCGAGCACCGTGCGCAGCTCGTCGCGCTGCACCCGGCGGGCCGGCTCGGCACGGCCGACGAGGTCGCCGAGCTGACCGCGTTCCTGCTGTCCGACCGCGCGTCGTTCATCAACGGCAGCTATCACCTCGTCGATGGTGGCTACGCCGCCCGCTGACCCGCCGCCACACCACCACTCGGGGCATCGAGAAAAGAGCACACCCATGAAGGCAGTCCAGTACCGCGAGATCGGCGCCACCCCGCAGGTCGTCACCGTCCCCGAGCCCGAAGCCGGTCCCGGTCAGGTGCTGCTCCGGATGACGGCGGCCGGGGTGTGCCACTCCGACATCGCCGTGATGAGCATGCCGGCCGACGCGCTGCGCTTCCCGCTGCCGCTGACCCTCGGCCACGAAGGCGTGGGCACGGTCGCGGCGCTCGGCGCGGGGGTCACGGGGCTGGCCGTCGGCGACGCGGTCGCGGTCTACGGGCCGTGGGGCTGCGGCACCTGCCCGGCCTGCGCCGAGGGCAAGGAGAACTACTGCCGGCGCGCCGCCGACCTGGGCATCTTCCCGCCGGGACTGGGCGCGCCCGGCGCGATGGCGCAGTACATGGTCGTCGACGACCCGCGGCATCTGGTGCCGCTCGGCGGGCTCGACCCGGTGGCCGCGGTGCCGCTGACCGACGCCGGTCTGACGCCGTATCACGCCATCAAGCGCTCGCTGCCGAAGCTGGTGCCGGGCGCCACGGCCGTCGTCATCGGCACCGGCGGGCTCGGCCACGTCGCGATCCAGCTGCTGCGGGCCATGACCGCGGTCCGGGTCATCGCGCTGGACGTCACCGAGGAGAAGCTGGCGCTGGCCCGCGAGGTGGGCGCGCACGACGCGGTGCTCTCCGACGCGGGCGCCGCGGCGGCGGTCCGTGAACTGACCGGCGGCCTCGGCGCGCAGCTGGTCCTGGACTGCGTGGGTGCCCCGCCGACGGTCGCCGCCGCCGGGGCGATGGCCGCCGCCGAGGCGGACGTGACCATCGTCGGGCTCGGCGGCGGCGCCCTGCCGGTGGGCTTCGGCGCCCTGGCGCACGAGGTCGCGGTCTGCTCGCCGTACTGGGGCAGCCGCACCGAGCTGGGCGAGGTGCTGGCCCTGGCGCGGGCCGGTGCGGTCGATGTGCACGTCGAGACGTACGGCATCGACGAGGCGCCGCTGGCCTACGAGCGGCTGCACGCGGGGGAGATCAACGGCCGGGCCGTGATCCTCCCCTGGAGCTGAGGCCCGCGCGCTACCGGGTCACCTCGAAGTGGTCGATGCGCTCGCCGGTTTCGGCGAGCGCGGTGACCTTCATCGTCGGACGGTGGCCGGGTGAGACCTCGACGGCGATGAAGGAGAAGCCGGTGTAGCGCACCCGCGACCACTCCACGGTGTCCTTGGCCTTCGCCCGGTCCTTCGTCCAGTGGTAGGTGTCCACCGAGTCGAGGTCCTTCACGTGGCCCTCGTAGCTGTCGGGCACCGGGAAGTCGTAGAGCGCACGGCCCGCGCCGCCCGCGGTGACGTAGACGATGCCGTCGCGGGTGGCGTCGACCCGCTCGCCGACCGGTACCCGCTTGGACACCCGGCCGCCCTTGAGGGCGTCGGTCCGCTCGTAGACGTGGTTGTGGCCGTTGACGACGAGGTCCACCTGGTGCTTCTCGAAGAGCGGCAGCCAGGCGTCGCGCACCCCGCCGTCCGACGCGTGCGAGTTGGTGGTGGAGAAGGCGCAGTGGTGGAAGAAGACGACGATGAAGTCGATGCCGTCGGCGGCGCGCAGTTCGCCGAGGCGGCGGTCCAGCCAGCGGGTCTGCTTGCCGTCGGTGTAGCCCTGGTTGGCGGGGATCTCGTACGAGACGTCGTTGGCGTCCAGCGCGACGACCGCGGTGTTGCCGTAGGTGAACGAGTAGACGCCGGGCGCGTGTTGGGCGTCGGGGCCGTTGCCAGGCAGGGTCCAGCGGGCGTTCTGGCCGCCGTAGCCGTGGGGTGAGTACCAGGCTTCCATGTCGTGGTTGCCGGTCGTCACCATCCACGGCACGGACTTGGCGACCGACTCGGTCTGCGCCAGGAACTGGTCCCACACCCGCGCGTCGTAGGTGTCGTGCTCGGAGCCCTGGCCGTCCGGGTCGGCGTAGCAGATGTCGCCCGCGTGCAGGTGGAACGCCGGGTTCTGGCCCAGGATCAACTGGTCGTTGGCGAGCGCGTGGTAGCTGACGCCCTGGTCGCCGAAGGCGGTGAAGACGAAGGTCTCGGCGCGGGCCGGGGCGGTGCGGAAGGTGCCGACGGTGGAGAAGTGCCGCGGGTCGGCCGGGTCGAAGCCGTCGTGGCCGACGCCGTAGTAGTACGTCGTCCCCGGGCGCAGGCCGTCGAGCGCCGCGTGCAGGTAGTACTGCTGGACGGCGGGCAGCTTCGCCGACAGCGACGGGGTGTGCAGGTCGCGCACCTCGGCCTGGATCTTGCGCCCCAGGTCCCAGGGCTTGTGGCCGACCCGCAGGTACGGGCGGCGGACCGCGAACGGCACCTGCCAGCCCACCCGCATCTGCGTCGTGGGGTCGGCCCCGAACGCCAGGTGCCGGCCGAACGGCGCGACCAGCGAACCGTCGACGTGGCTCGCGGCGTGCGAGGTCAGCAGGGTGGGGGAGGGCGCGGCCTGGGCGGATCCCGCCAGCAGCCCGGAACCGGCGACGACCCCCGCGGTCGCCGCCGAACTGCGCAGCAGCCCGCGGCGGGTGAGCTTGGTGCGGAGGTATGCGTGCTGTTCCGGCATGCTCATCCGGGCCGCGAGCTGCTCGGGTATGCCGACGCGGGGGGTGTGCGAGGGCAGGGGGGCTGCCCGGTGGTCTCCAGTCATGGCGAAAAGGTCCCAGCGCCGGCCGTCCGGAGCGGGTCCTGGGGGTGAACGGCGGTTGACCGGATCCCCATGTGTCCGTATGCCGGACGCCACGTGTCAACGGATGGGACGGAGAGTAGGGTCCAGGCATGTCTCGCAGCATTCGCCTCGCAGTGATCCCCGGTGACGGTATCGGCCAGGAAGTCGTGGCCCAGGGCCTCAAGGTCCTGACCGCGGTCCTCCCGCAGGACGTCAAGCTGGAAACCAAGGAGTACGACCTTGGTGCCAAGCGATGGCACGCGACCGGCGACACCCTCCCCGACGAGGAACTGGACGCGCTCAAGCAGCACGACGCGATCCTCCTCGGCGCGATCGGCGACCCGTCCGTACCCTCCGGCGTGCTGGAGCGCGGACTGCTGCTCAAGCTCCGCTTCGCCTTCGACCACTTCGTGAACCTGCGTCCGTCGAAGCTCTTCCCCAACACCGCGACGCCGCTGGCCGGCCGCCCCGACATCGACTTCGTCGTGGTCCGCGAGGGCACCGAAGGCCCGTACACCGGCAACGGCGGCAGCCTGCGCACCGGCACCCCGGCCGAGGTCGCCACCGAGGTCAGCCTCAACACCGCCTACGGCGTCGAGCGGGTGGTGCGGGACGCGTACGAGCGGGCCGACTCCCGTCCCCGCAAGAAGCTGACGCTGGTCCACAAGAACAACGTCCTGGTCTACGCAGGGCACATGTGGAAGAACATCTTCGACAAGGTCGGCCAGGAGTACCCCGAGGTCACCACCGACTACCTGCACGTCGACGCCGCGACGATCTTCTTCGTCACGCAGCCCGAGCGGTTCGACGTCATCGTCACCGACAACCTCTTCGGCGACATCCTCACCGACCTCGCCGCGGCCGTCACCGGCGGCATCGGCCTCGCCGCCTCCGGGAACATCAACCCGACCGGCGAGTTCCCCTCGATGTTCGAGCCGGTGCACGGCTCCGCGCCGGACATCGCGGGCACCGGCAAGGCCGACCCGACGGCGACGATCCTCTCCGTCTCCCTGCTGCTGCGCCACCTCGGCTTCGACGCGCAGGCCGCCCGCATCGAGGAGGCCGTCGCCGCCGACCTGGAGGCCCGCGACGGGGACGCGCGCAGCACCGACGAGATCGGTGACGCGCTCGCCGCACGCGTAGCGGGCTGACCCCCGCGCCGTATCTGACCAGCAGTACGCACAGCGCCGGGCCGCCGAGGCCCGGCGCTGCGTGTGTTTGGGCACACATGTACCCCTTCCGGTTTCGGTGGGACCATCGGAACCGGACCGCACGCACGATTCCGTCCGCGGATACTCGCGAGCGATAATCGGACGTGGGCCGCCGCCCACGGAGAACCCTGGATGTCCCGGTGACGCGGGGCGGCCCCGGGTTCCCGTATGCGCGCGGCGCATCAACCGCACCGGTGCCGCAACTCCGGGGCACCCCTCGGGCCGTCGGCCTCCTCATGGAGGGCCGGACGGTGGCCCGCGGTATCGGAACACGCAGTGAAGGACATGCATTCATGACGACGCCCACGATCGAGCTCAAGCCCTCATCGAACCCGCTGTCCGACACCGAGCGGGAACAGCTCCTGAAGGCCCCCGGGTTCGGCCGGCACTTCACCGACCACATGGTGACGATCAAGTGGACGGAGGGCCGCGGCTGGCACGACGCCCAGCTGGTGCCGTACGCGCCGCTCTCCATCGACCCGGCGAACATGACCCTGCACTACGCGCAGACGATCTTCGAGGGTCTCAAGGCGTACCGCCAGCCCGACGGTTCCGTCGCCACCTTCAGGCCGGACGCCAACGCCCGCCGTTTCCAGGACTCCGCACGCCGCCTGGGCATGCCCGAGCTGCCCGTCGACACCTTCGTCGCGGCCTGCGACGCGCTGGTCACCCAGGACAAGGCGTGGGTGCCGGCCAGCGGCGAGGAGTCCCTCTACCTGCGGCCCTTCATGATCGCCACCGAGGTGGGCCTGGGCGTCAAGCCGGCCAACGAATACCTCTTCCTCGTCATCGCCTCGCCGGCCGGCGCGTACTTCTCCGGTGGCGTCAAGCCGGTCTCGGTGTGGCTCTCCGAGGAGTACGTCCGCGCCGTCCCGGGCGGCACCGGCGCCGCCAAGACCGGCGGCAACTACGCCGCGTCCCTGGTCGCCCAGGCGCAGGCCGCCGAGCAGGGCTGTGACCAGGTGGTCTGGCTGGACGCGCTGGAGCGCCGCTGGATCGAGGAGATGGGCGGGATGAACCTGTACTTCGTGTACGGGAACCGCATCGTCACCCCGGAGCTGACCGGTTCGCTGCTGCCCGGCATCACCCGCGCCTCGCTGCTGACCATCGCCGCCGACCTGGGCTACGAGGTCGCCGAGGGCCGGATCTCGGTCGACGACTGGAAGGCGGCAGCCGCTGACGGCTCGCTGACCGAGGTGTTCGCCTGCGGCACCGCCGCCGTCATCACCCCCGTCGGCTCGGTGAAGTCCGCCCGCGCCTCCTGGGACGTGGCCGACGGTGAGCCCGGCGAGGTCACCATGAAGCTCCGCAGGGCGCTGCTCGACATCCAGACCGGCGCCGCCGCCGACCCGCACGGCTGGATGCACCCCCTCGGCTGAGCCGGGACACCCGACGACAGGACGCGGGGCCGCCACCGACCGACCGGTGGCGGCCCCGCGTCCTGCTGTTCGCCGGTCGTCTCGTGGACGGGATCCGGTGCGCTCGTGCGGGTGGTGGGGAGAGGCGGCAACCGACCGCCCACGAATTAGAGCAACGCTCAATGTGACCTATGGAGTATCTCTGGTCGACACCTTCCCGCATTGCCCTGCGCCCGTTAGAGTGCTGCTCTAAACGAGCTGGAGGTGCGAAGGATGCGGCTGACCCCGACGGAACGCGACCGGCTGCTGCTGTTCGGCGCGGCCGAACTGGCGCGGGCCCGCCGCTCCAGGGGGCTGCGGCTGAACGTGCCCGAGGCGACCGCGCTGATCGCGGACACGGTCTGCGAGGCGGCGCGGGACGGGCGCCGCCTCGCGCAGGCCATCGAGGCCGCGCGCGGCGTGCTCGGCCCCGACGACGTCCTGCCGGGGGTGGCCGATGTGGTCACCGAGGTGCATGTGGAAGCGGTCTTCGACGACGGCTCCCGGCTCGCGGTGGTCACCGACCCGATACCCGGCGGCGGGGCGGGGGAGCGGGCGCCCGGCGCGGTGCTCCCCGGGCCCGCAGGACCCGAACCCGAACCGGCCCTGCGGCTCGCGGTGCGCAACACCGCCACCGTGCCGGTCAGCGTCACCTCGCACTTCCACTTCTTCGAGGCCAACCCGCGGCTGGAGTTCGACCGCGCCGCCGCCTACGGCATGCGGCTGTGCGTACCGGCCGGCTCGTCCGTGCGGTTCGACCCCGGCGGCGCGTCGGATGTCGGCCTGGTGCCCATCGGCGGCGACCGGATCGCGATCGGCTTCGCCGGTCTCGTCGACGGGCCGCTGGATGCGCCGGGCGCCAGGGCCGAAGCGCTGCGGCGGGCCGCCGCCTGCGGCTACCTGGGAGCGGAGGAGCAGGCATGAGCGAGCACTGCGCGCACACCAAGACCGTCAGCGGCGGCGTCGACCCCCACGAGTACGCGTCGGTGCACGGCCCGCGGGCCGGCGACCGCGTCGTGCTCGGCGACTCGGGCCTGGTCGTCCGCGTCGAGTCGGACTCCCAGAAGCCGGGCGACGAGTTCCTGGCCGGTTTCGGCAAGACCGCGCGGGACGGGCTGCACCTCAAGGCCGCAGCCGTCCGCGAGACCTGCGACGTGGTGATCAGCAACGTCCTGGTCATCGACGCGGTACAGGGCATCCGCAAGGTGTCCATCGGCATCCGCGAGGGCCGGATCAGCGCGATCGGGCGGGCCGGCAACCCCGACACCCTCGACGGCGTGGACGTCGTCGTCGGCACCGGCACGTCCATCGTCTCAGGCGAGGGCATGATCGCCACCGCGGGCGCCGTCGACACCCACGTCCACCTGCTCTCGCCGCGGGTGATGGAAGCCTCCCTGGCCTCCGGCGTCACCACGATCATCGGCCAGGAGTTCGGGCCCGTCTGGGGCGTCGGCGTCAACTCACCCTGGGCGCTGGGCCACGCGTTCGGCGCGTTCGACGCCTGGCCGGTCAACATCGGCTTCCTGGGCCGCGGTTCGTCATCCGGCGCGGCGCCGCTGGTCGAGGCGCTGGCCGAGGGCGGCGCCTGCGGCTTCAAGGTGCACGAGGACATGGGCGCGCACACCCGCGCGCTGGACACCGCCCTGCGGGTCGCCGAGGAACACGACGTGCAGGTGGCGCTGCACAGCGACGGCCTCAACGAATGCCTCTCCGTCGAGGACACCCTCGCGGTGCTCGAAGGCCGCACCATCCACGCCTTCCACATCGAGGGCTGCGGCGGCGGGCACGTCCCCAACGTCCTGAAGATGGCCGGCGTCCCCAACGTCATCGGTTCCTCCACCAACCCCACCCTCCCCTTCGGCAGGGACGCCGTCGCCGAGCACTACGGCATGATCGTCTCGGTCCACGACCTCAAGACCGACCTGCCGGGCGACGCCGCCATGGCCCGCGACCGCATCCGCGCCGGCACGATGGGCGCCGAGGACGTGCTGCACGACCTCGGCGCGATCGGCATCACCTCGTCCGACGCCCAGGGCATGGGCCGGGCCGGGGAGACCGTACGCCGCACCTTCGCGATGGCCGGGAAGATGAAGGCCGAGCTGGGGCCGATGGCAGGGGACGGCGCGCACGACGACAACGCCCGGGTGCTGCGCTACGTCGCCAAGCTGACCGTCAACCCCGCCATCGCCCACGGCCTTTCGCACGAGATCGGATCGATCGAGGTCGGCAAGATGGCCGACATCGTGCTGTGGCTGCCGCAGTTCTTCGGCGCCAAGCCGCAGCTCGTCCTGAAGTCCGGCTTTCCCGCGTACGGCGTCACCGGCGACCCCAACGCCGCCACCGACACCTGCGAACCCCTGGTGCTCGGCCCGCAGTTCGGCGCGCACGGCGCCACCCCCGCGGAGATCTCCGTCGCGTTCGTCTCCCGCGCCGCCGCCGAAGGGGGCGGTGACGGCCTGCCCACCCGCCGCCGCCGGGTCGCGGTCCGCGGCACCCGCGGCATCGGCCCCGGCGACCTCGTCCACAACTCCCGGGTCGGCGACGTCCAGGTGGACGCCCGCAGCGGTCTGGTCACCCTCGACGGCGACCCGATGCGCTCGGCGCCCGCCGACAGCGTGTCGCTCTCCCGCCTGTACTTCCTGTAACCCGCAGGACCCGCGCCCCACCCCCGTCACCGTGAACCCGTGAGGACCCCCGCATGAACACCCCCGCCGCCGACGGCTTCCGCATGCCCCCGGAGTGGGCCAGGCACGAGCGCACCTGGATGGCCTGGCCGGGCGCCAACTTCACGTTCGGCGACGAGGGCGCCGGGGCGCTCGCCGACGCCCGCCGGGCGTGGGCCGCGGTCGCCCGCGCCGTACGCCGCTTCGAGCCGGTCACCGTCGTCGCGGGCCCCGGCCGGGCCGCGCACGCCCGCACGCTGCTCGGCCCGGACATCGAGGTCGTCGAACAGCCCCTGGACGACGCCTGGATGCGCGACATCGGCCCCACCTTCCTCACCGACGGCAACGGCAGGCTCGCCGCCACCGACTGGGTCTTCAACGGCTGGGGCGCCCAGGACTGGGCCCGCTGGGAGCACGACGCGGAGATCGGTTCGTACGTCGCGGGCCTGGCCGGCGCCCGCACGTACCGCTCACCGCTGGTCAACGAGGGCGGCGGCCTGCACGTCGACGGCGAGGGCACCGTGCTGCTCACCGAGACCGTGCAGCTCGACCCGGGCCGCAACCCCGGCCACGACAAGGCGGCGGTCGAGGCCGGGATCCACGCGCACCTGGGCACCACCAAGGCGATCTGGCTGCCGCGCGGACTCGCCGCCGACTACGGGCGGTTCGGCACCCGCGGCCACGTCGACATCGTCGCCGCCTTCGCCCGCCCCGGCACCGTCCTCGTGCACACCCAGCCCGACCCCCGCCACCCCGACCACGCCATCTGCCAGGACATCGCCGCCCTGCTGCGGGAGGCGACGGACGCCCGTGGCCGCCGCCTGGAGGTCGTCGAGGTGCCCGCGCCCACCGGCATCGAGGAGGACGGCGCCTTCGTCGACCACTCGTACATCAACCACTACCTCTGCAACGACGGCGTGGTCCTCTGCGCCTTCGACGACCCGCGCGACGAGCAGGCCGCCGCGATCTTCCGCGGGCTCTTCCCCGACCGCACCGTGACCCTGGTCGACGCCCGTACGATCTTTGCGTCGGGTGGCGGCATCCACTGCATCACCCAGCAACAGCCCGAGGTCTGAGAGCCAGGCCCGCACCACCAGCCGACCCCGGAGGCCCCCGTGCCCTCTCCCGCGCGCCGCCCGAGGCGGCGGCTCAGCCAGCCCCGCGAACAGGTGCTCGCCGCCGCGATGGCCACCATCGCGGCGGAAGGGCTCGACGGGCTGACGATGGCGGGCCTGGGCCGGGAGGTCGGCATGAGCAGCGGCCACATCCTGTACTACTTCGGCACCAAGGACGAGCTGCTGCTCCAGACCCTCCAGTGGAGCGAGGAGCAGCTCGGGGCGGAGCGCAGGGCCGCACTCTCCCGCCGCGTCCCGCCCCGCGAGCGGCTGGACGCGCTGATCGACCTCTACCTCCCCGACGGTCACCTCGACCCGCGCTGGACCCTGTGGCTCGAGGTCTGGAACCGCTCCAGGAACGCCGACGACGCGGCACGCCAGCGCCAGCTCGACCTCGAACTCGCCTGGCACCGCGACCTGGCCGCCCTCGTCGTCGAAGGCATCTCGCAGGGCGCGTTCAGGCCCGTCGACGCCGAACGCTTCGCCACCCGCACCCGCGCCCTCCTCGACGGCTTCGGCACCCACCTCGTGGTCGGCCTGCCCGGCACCGACCGGGAGCAAGTGCAGGCCCACGTAAGGGACTTCCTGGACGAATCGCTGGCCCTGCCGACGGGCTGACCACCGGCGACGGCCGCGGCCCGTGACCTCAAAGCACACAAGTACGCGTGATCGTTGCGGTGGCGGCTCTTGCCGAAGGCCCCCGCGTCCGCGACCGTGAGCGGCTATGGGACGAGAGCAATGGAAGAAGATCTGGGTCGGCTCGGCCGGCAACATGGTCGAGTGGTTCGACTGGTTCGTCTACGCCAGCTTCGCGGTGTACTTCGCGGACGCGTTCTTCCCGAAGGGAAATGACACCGCCAACCTCATGAACACCATGGGGATCTTCGCCGTCGGCTTCTTCCTGCGCCCGGTCGGCGGCTGGGTGCTGGGCCGGGTCGGCGACCGCAAGGGCCGCAAGGCGGCGCTCACGCTGACCGTCACCCTGATGTCCGCATCCGCGATCCTGATCGCCATCGCCCCCACGTACGGCACCGCGGGCTACGGCGGCGTCGCGGTCCTGCTCATCGCCAGGATGCTCCAGGGCCTGTCGGTGGGCGGCGAGTACGCGGCCAGCGCCACCTACCTCACCGAGGCGTCCGCGCCCGGCCGCCGCGGCTTCGCCTCCAGCTTCCAGTACGTGTCGATGACCGCGGGCCAACTGCTCGGCCTCGGCCTCCAGATCGTGCTCCAGCGCACCCTGTCCGACGACGCGCTGCACAGCTGGGCCTGGCGCATCCCCTTCATCATCGGAGCGCTGGGCGCCGCCATCGTCTTCTACCTGCGCCGCACCATGCTGGAGACCGAGGTCTACGCCGCGGACGACCAGACGGCGGCCGACCCCGACCGCGGCACCCTCAAGGCGCTGCTGGCCCACAAGCGCGAGGCGTTCCTCGTCATCGCGCTCACCATGGGCGGCACCGTCGCGTACTACACGTACACGACCTACCTCACCAAGTACCTGTCCAACAGCGCCGGGATGGACAAGTCGACCGCCTCGCTGGTCAGCTTCTGCGCGCTGTTCGTCTTCATGTGCCTCCAGCCGCTGGCGGGCAAGCTGTCCGACCGGATCGGCCGGCGTCCGCTGCTGATCACCTTCGCCGTCGGCTCGACCTTCCTGACCGTGCCGATCATGACTCTGCTGCGGCACGCCGGGACGTTCTGGCCGGCCCTCGGCCTGTCCCTGCTGGCGCTGGTCGTCGTCACCGGCTACACCTCGATCAACGCCTGCGTGAAGGCCGAACTGTTCCCCACCGGCATCCGCGCGCTCGGCGTCGCCCTGCCGTACGCCATCGCCAACGCCCTCTTCGGCGGCACCGCGGAATACGTCGCGCTGTGGTTCAAGAAGGGCGGCATCGAGTCCGGCTACTACTGGTACGTCGCCGGCTGCGCCGCCGTCTCGCTGGTCGTCTACCTCAGCATGCGCGAGACCCGCACCATCGACCTGCACCGGGTCGGCAAGGACGGCGACGGCAAGGAAGGGGCCGGCGCACCGGGCGGCACGGAGACGGGCGCGGTGGCGGCCGGCTGACCTTCTCCCTCACGCCCCGGGCCGGCGCCCCCGCAGCCGGCCCGGGGCACCGCCCGCCCGCATCGTGAGACCGGCTACCCCGCGCAGCCCCGGCCGTGCCAGACTGCGGCCGTGCTCTCGTTGGCCATGATTATTGGCAGCAGGCGCGCCGGTCCGCAGTGACCGCTCGTACGAACCGAGTACGACGCGGCCACCGTCGTCCCAGACCCGCGCGCAGACCTCTCGCACCCGCGAGAGGTTTTTTCGTTTCCGGCCCACCTGCCGCCGGAAGGGGAGCGCGAGGGAACATGGAGGGACGGTGGAGCCGGTCATTCCGGTAGACCGAGATCCCGACAGGAGTTCAGACCAGCATGACGGACGCACCCGAACCCGAATCGTCCCAGGACACCGAGGCCAACGGCCTGCCGTCCGACGACTTCCATGTGTTCGACACGACGCTGCGCGACGGTGCCCAGCGCGAGGGCATCAACCTGACCGTCGCCGACAAGCTCACCATCGCCCGGCACCTGGACGACTTCGGCGTCGGCTTCATCGAGGGCGGCTGGCCCGGCGCCAACCCCCGCGACACCGAGTTCTTCCAGCGCGCCCGCACGGAGATCGACTTCCGGCACGCGCAGCTCGTCGCCTTCGGCGCCACCCGCAAGGCCGGTGTGCGGGTCGAGGACGACGCGCAGGTCGCCGCCCTCCTGGAGTCGCAGGCACCGGTCATCACGCTGGTCGCCAAGTCCCATGTGCGGCACGTGGAGTTGGCGCTGCGCACCACGCCGGACGAGAACCTCGCGATGATCGCGGACACCGTCGCCCATCTCCGTGCCCAGGGCCGCCGGGTCTTCCTCGACTGCGAGCACTTCTTCGACGGCTACGCGCTGGACCCGGCCTACGCCAAGCAGGTCGTGCGCACCGCGAGCGAGGCGGGCGCCGACGTCGTCGTGCTCTGCGACACCAACGGCGGCATGCTGCCCGCCCAGGTCGCCGCGGTGGTGCGGACCGTCCTCGCGGACACCGGTGCGCGCCTCGGCATCCACGCCCAGGACGACACCGGCTGCGCGGTCGCCAACACCCTGGCCGCGGTCGACGCGGGCGCCACCCACGTGCAGTGCACCGCCAACGGCTACGGCGAGCGGGTCGGCAACTCCAACCTCTTCCCGGTCGTCGCCGCCCTGGAGCTGAAGTACGGCCGCGCCGTCCTGCCGCCCGGCAAGCTCGCCGAGACCACCCGGATCTCGCACGCCATCGCCGAGGTCGTCAACCTCACGCCCTCCACCCACCAGCCCTACGTCGGCGTCTCCGCCTTCGCGCACAAGGCCGGTCTGCACGCCTCGGCGATCAAGGTCGACCCGGACCTCTACCAGCACATCGACCCGGCGCTGGTCGGCAACACCATGCGGATGCTGGTCTCCGACATGGCGGGCCGCGCCTCGATCGAGCTGAAGGGCAAGGAGCTGGGCATCGACCTGGGCGGCGACCGCGAGCTGGTCGGCCGGGTCGTCGAGCGGGTCAAGGAACGCGAGTCGCAGGGCTACACCTACGAGGCCGCCGACGCCTCCTTCGAGCTGCTGCTCCGTGACGAGCTGGAGCGGGACGGCGCGCTGGGCCGGGCCGCGAAGTTCTTCCGGGTGGAGTCCTGGCGGGCGATCGTCGAGGACCGCCCCGACGGCACCCACGCCAACGAGGCGACCGTGAAGCTGTGGGCCAAGGGCGAGCGGATCGTCGCGACGGCCGAGGGCAACGGCCCGGTCAACGCCCTGGACCGGGCGCTGCGCGTCGGCCTGGAGCGGATCTACCCGCAGCTCGCCAGGATCGAGCTGGTCGACTACAAGGTCCGCATCCTGGAGGGCCGTCAGGGCACCGGATCGATCACCCGCGTCCTGATCTCCACCACCGACGGCAACGGCGAGTGGTCCACCGTCGGCGTCGCGGAGAACGTCATCGCCGCTTCATGGCAGGCACTCGACGACGCCTACGCCTACGGCCTGCTGCGGGCCGGTGTGCAGCCGCAGGAGTAACGACCCACACGGCACGACCGCGGCCCCGCGCCACGGCCCCCGGGGGAGGGGCCGGCGCGGGGCCGCGGTGTCCGGTGCCGCGACCGGTCAGCCCTGGGGGGCCGCCTTGACCGCGGAGATGTCGAAGGTGAGCTTGACCTTGTCGCTGACCATCACGCCGCCGGTCTCCAGCGCGGCGTTCCAGGTCAGGCCCCAGTCGGAGCGCAGGATCTCGGCGCGGCCCTCGAAGCCGACCCGCTCGGCGCCGTAGACGTCGGTGGCCGCGCCGTGGAACTCCAGGTCGATGGTGAGCGGCCTGGTGACGTCCTTGATGGTCAGGTCGCCGGTGATCCGGAAGCGGTCGCCCGCCACCTGCTCGGCCGCCGTGGAGCGGAAGGTCATCAGCGGGAAGGTCTCGGAGTCGAAGAAGTCGGCGCCGCGCAGGTGTGCGTAGCGGTCGGCGATGCCGGTGTCCACGCCGGCGGTCCTGACGTCCAGGGACGCGGTGGAGCGGGACGGGTCGCTGCCGTCGAGGCGGAGCGTGCCCTCGTGCTCGCCGAAGGAGCCGCGGACGTTGGTGACCATGGCGTGCCGGACCGTGAAGCCGATGCTGCTGTGCGCGGGGTCGACGGTGTAGTCGCCGGTCAGCGCGGCGAGCGCGGGGTCCGCCTCGACGAGGGCTGCGGTGCCTGCGGCGGCGGGGGCTTCGGGGCGCTTGCGGTGGAACAGAGCCATGGCTCCTCCTCAAAGACAGTTTGTTTAACCTTCAACGAGATTCACCTGAGCGCCATGTAGTTCAACATTCAACCTCTCTGGTCGATGCCACTCCCCGCGCGCCCGTTGTCCCCACCCCACATGCCGTGCTAAACCGTCACAACACTCTCAAGTGCTCAGCGCCACAGGACAGTTGACGCCATCGAGAGGACCGGCCGTGCCCCAGCCGCCCACCTGGTCCCGCAGGGGATTCCTCGCCGTCACCACCGGCGGCACGCTGCGCCTCACCGGCGGCGCCCCGTCCCGTACCCCGGCATCCACCGGACCCGCCGACCCCTTCGCCGCCCTGCGCGCCCGGTGGACCGGCCTCATCCTCGGCACCGGCTTCGATCCCGCCGCCGAGCCGTACGCCACGGCCCTGAAGGAGACCGGCACCCGCGCCGCCGGATTCCGCGCCACGATGCGGCCCACCGCCACCACGCTCTGGCCCGGCCTGCCCTTCGACCCGTCGAGCGGCATCACCACGAGCTACGACCGCCTGCACACCATGGCCCAGGCGTACGCCCAGCCCGGCACGGGACTCACCGGCGACGCCGGTCTCGCCGCCGCCGTCGTCACCGGACTCGACCACATCGACGCCACCGTCTACCACCCCGCCACCACCCCCTACGGCAACTGGTGGGACTGGCAGATCGGCAGCCCGAAGCTCCTCCTGGACACCGTCGCCGTCCTCGACGACCACCCGGCGGGCAGCCCGCTCACCGACCGGCGCCGCGCCCGCTACCTCGCCGCCGTCCACCACTTCGTCCCGGACTCCGCGCTCGGCGACTACACCGGCACCAGCACCGGCGCCAACCGCGTCGACCTGTGCCGCGTCGTCGCACTCCGCGGCATCATCGGCCGCGACCCCGACCGGCTCGCCCTCGCCCGCGACGCGCTCTCGCCGGTCTTCCCCCACGTCACCAAGGGCGACGGCCTCTACGCCGACGGCTCCTTCATCCAGCACAGCTGGGTCGCCTACTCCGGCACCTACGGCTACGTCCTGCTGGACGGCATCGGCCGCCTGTTCACGCTGCTCGACGGGTCACCCTGGGCGGTCACCGACCCGGCAGGGCAACTCGTCATCGACAGCGTCGAGCACGCGTACGCGCCGCTGCTGTACAACGGCCTGATGATGGACATGGTCAACGGCCGGGCCATCAGCCGCGGCGCCCCGCGCGGCGACGCACACGGGACACCGCGCAGCGACCACTACCACGGGCACGCCCTCATCGCTGCGATCGCGCTGCTCGGACGGGCCGCGAGCCGCGCCGAGCGCACCCGCTGGCACGCCATGATCAAGGGCTGGGCCGAGCGGGACCACACCCTGCCGGTCCGCGGCGACCCGCAGTACCCCGTAGCCGACCTCGCCCGCGTCGCCGCCGCCCTCGACGACCCGGCCCCCGCCGCCCCCGAACCCGTCGGCCACCGCCTCTTCCCCGCCATGGACCGCGCCGTCCACCGCCGCCCCGGCTGGGCCGCCGGCCTGGCCATGGCGTCCGACCGCATCACGTACTACGAGAACGGCAACGGAGAGAACCGCCGCGGCTGGCACACCGGCGCCGGAATGCTCTCCTGGTGGGGCGCGGACTTCGGCGGCGGCCAGTACACCGACGCGTACTGGCCCACCGTCGACCCCTACCGGCTGCCCGGCACCACCGTCTCCACCAAGCGCCTCGCCGACGACGAGGGCGGCGGCTGGGGCGAGCCGAAACCGGACGTGCGCTGGGTCGGCGGCACCACCGACGGCACCTACGCGGCCGTCGGACAGCACCTGCGCGGCCTCGCCTCCACCCTCACCGCCAGGAAATCCTGGTTCTTCCTCGCCGACACCGTCGTCTGCCTCGGCGCCGGCATCACCGCACAGGACGGCGTCCCGGCCGAGACCGTCGTCGACAACCGCGCACTGGGCGCCGACCCCCAGGCCACCCTCACCGTCGACGGCCGCGTGCAGCCGCCCCGCACCGGCCGCACCGTCACCTTCCCCGCCGCCCGCTGGGCCCACCTCGCCGGCCACGGCGGCTACGTCTTCCCCGACGGCGCCCCGCTGCACACCCTCCGCGAGGACCGCACCGGTTCCTGGCACGACATCAACACCGGCTCGTCCACCGCCCCCCTCACCCGCCGCTACCTCACCCTCTGGCACGACCACGGCACCGACCCCGCCGACGCGAGCTACGCGTACCTCCTCATGCCCGGCGCCACCCCGCACGCCACCGCAGCCCGCGCCGCCGACCGCCACTGGCTCACCGTCCTCGCCAACTCACGGGCCCAGCAGGCCATTCACGTCCCCACCCTCGGCCTGACCGCCGCCAACTTCTGGCAGCCGGGCCACGCGGGCCCGCTCACCACCGACGGCCCGGCAAGCATCCTGCTGCGCGGAACCCGCCGCGGCGACGCCCGCTCCGCCCGCCTGTACCTCGCCGCCCCGGACCGTTCCGGCGCACCGCTGGAGATCACCTGGCACCACCCGGTGCGCGCGGTGCCCGCCCACGACCCGGCCGTCGAGGTACTGGCCACCGGCCGCACCCTGCGGCTACGGGTCACCCCCGGCACCGCCTGCGCGACCCACAGCTGCACCGTCACCCTGCCCTGACCGCCCCGGCCACCCGGCGACGGCGCCCGCACAACCCGCGAGACCACCACATCTCCATCCCCGGATTTGTCGGCCCCATACAGACCACACGCCCCCGGCACACCCGATCGGACGAGTGCCCGCCCCCACGTACAGGACGCTTCCCTCCCACTTCTGTGCTGCCTGCCCACCAAATCGCACCCGACGTTGTGAGAAACCGACATCGGTCCCCGGGCCCTCAGCCACGTACCGTCGATACATGACCACTGTCGAAGATGTGCCCGCCGGCGCGACCGACGCCCGCGGGCGCGTCGCCGAGCTGCACGCCATCCGTGAGCAGGTTCGGCGAGGCCCCAGCGAGCGTGCCACCGAAGCTCAGCGTGCGAAGGGCAAGCTGACCGCCCGGGAGCGGATCGAGCTGCTCCTGGACGAGGGTTCGTTCAACGAGGTCGAGCCGCTGCGGCGGCACCGTGCGACCGGCTTCGGGCTGGAGTCCAAGAAGCCGTACACCGACGGTGTCATCACCGGCTGGGGCACCGTCCACGGGCGGACGGTCTTCACCTACGCCCACGACTTCCGCATCTTCGGCGGCGCGCTCGGCGAGGCCCACGCCACCAAGATCCACAAGATCATGGACATGGCCATCCAGGCCGGCGCGCCCCTGGTCTCGCTGAACGACGGCGCCGGCGCCCGCATCCAGGAAGGCGTCTCGGCCCTGGCCGGCTACGGCGGCATCTTCCAGCGCAACACCAAGGCGTCCGGCGTCATCCCGCAGATCTCCGTCATGCTCGGCCCCTGCGCGGGCGGCGCCGCCTACAGCCCCGCGCTGACGGACTTCGTCTTCATGGTCCGCGAGACCTCGCAGATGTTCATCACCGGACCCGACGTCGTCCGCGCCGTCACCGGCGAGGAGATCACCCAGAACGGCCTGGGCGGCGCCGACGTGCACGCCGAGACCTCCGGTGTCGCGCACTTCGCCTACGACGACGAGGTGACCTGCCTCGAAGAGGTCCGCTACCTCCTCTCCCTCCTGCCGTCCAACAACCGCGAGAACCCGCCGTCGGTCGTCTGCGAGGACCCCGTCGACCGCAGCGGCGACGCCCTCCTGGACCTCGTCCCGGCCGACGGCAACCGCCCCTACGACATGCGCAAGGTCATCGAGGAGATCGTCGACGACGGCGAATACCTCGAAGTCCACGAGCGCTGGGCGACCAACATCATCTGCTCGCTGGCCCGCCTGGACGGCCGCGTCGTCGGCATCGTCGCCAACCAGCCGCAGTCGCTGGCCGGCGTCCTGGACATCGAGGCGTCCGAGAAGTCGGCCCGCTTCGTCCAGCTCTGCGACGCCTTCAACATCCCGATCATCACCCTCCTGGACGTCCCCGGCTTCCTGCCCGGCGTCTCCCAGGAGCACGGCGGCATCATCCGGCACGGCGCCAAGCTGCTCTACGCCTACTGCAACGCCACCGTCCCGCGCATCTCCATCGTGCTGCGCAAGGCGTACGGCGGCGCCTACATCGTCATGGACTCGCAGTCCATCGGCGCCGACCTCACCTACGCCTGGCCCACCAACGAGATCGCGGTGATGGGCGCGGAGGGCGCGGCCAACGTCATCTTCCGCAAGCAGATCGCCGAGGCCGACGACTCCGAGGCGATGCGGTTGCGCATGGTCAAGGAATACAAGTCCGAGCTGATGCACCCGTACTACGCGGCCGAGCGCGGCCTGGTCGACGACGTCATCGACCCCGCCGAGACCCGCCACACCCTCATCCGCTCCCTGGACATGCTGCGCACCAAGCACGCGGACCTGCCCGCCCGCAAGCACGGCAACCCGCCGCAGTAGCCACCGCACCCGCACTGCGCCCACCGCGACCACGGAGACACACGAACGTGAACCCTGCCGACACTCTCAGGAACGACCCGATCCGCGTGGAGAAGGGCCAGGCCAGCGAGGAAGAACTCGCCGCCCTGACCGCCGTACTCCTGGCCCGCGCCGCCCACCAGCCGGCCACCACCCCGACCGGCCCCCGCGCCACCGCCGCCCGCTGGCGCCGCCTGGAGCGCCAGTACGGCTTCCACGGCGCCACCAGCTGGCAGCGCTGACCCACACACCCGCACGAAGGCCCCGCACCCCCTGAGGACGCGGGGCCTTCGTCCTTCCCTCCCACCCGCACCCGCCAACGAGGCCCGAAGGGCGAGGCGCAGGGGCCGTCCACCGGCGGTCAGTCGCGTACGAGGCCCGGGTGGGTCGGAGGGGCCGTACCGGGTCGCTCCCCGCAGCGACAGGTGCCAACACCGGCAGGATTCTTGACACGTAGCCGAGGGCACATGCGTCGAGGAGACGACCCGGTGCGGCCCCTCCGACCCACCCCACCCCCACCAACCGCCCGCACACACCGAAGGCCCACCCGCACAAGGCAGATGGACCTCCGTACACACGCCCCCCGGCCGACCAGGACCCGTCAGGCACGCACCGGTTCCGCAGCCACCCCCGGCCCCGGCTCCGCAGCGCCCCCTTCCCCCTCATCGGGAATCTTGAGATACAGCGTCAGCAGCGCAGCAACGACATACAACGCCGCGAAGATGATCACGACACCGGACGGCCCGAGCGGCCCCAGGAAAATGCTGACGATGGCAGGTCCGACAAAGGCCGCCCCACCCGCCCCCAGATTCAGCAGCGCCATCGCCCCGCCCTTGTTCTCGGGGGCGAGCGCCGGGATGAGGGCGGAGATGGACACGAACCCGGCCAGCGTCACGCCGTAGAGCATGCCGACGACGATGGCGACCCAGTAGTGGCTGCCGACCGCCTTCGGCACGAAGTACAGGGTCAACGTCGTGACCGCACAGCCGACGCCGCCGAAGGTCGCGATCGTCTTACGCCAGCCGATCTTGTCGCCGATCACGCCGAAGAGCAGGTTGCAGAAGACGTTGGTGCCGTAGATGACGGCGAGCAGGGTCAGCCAGCGGCCCTCCCCGAAGCCCAACTCCTTGGAGAAGAAGGTGGGGAGAAAGACCAGGAACCCGAACTCCGGCGCGGTGTTGATGATCCGTACGACGCAGCCGACGGCGACCTTCGGGTGCGTCCAGGCGATCGAGAGGCTGGAGAGCAGCGACTGCACGGGCCGGACCTCGGCCGGGGCCAGCCGCGAGTAGCCGGTGCGCTCACGGACGCCCAGCATGCAGAACGCACCGCCGATGGCGATGATGCCGAGCGCGACCCACAGCGTGCCGAAGCGGCCGAACATCGGGTTGGTGACGCCGGCGACGAGCGAGCCCAGGGTGGGCAGACCGCCGGTGAAGGCGACGTAGAACCAGCCGACGGCGGTGCCCATACGGGCCTTCGGCGCGGTGGCGGTGATCCAGACCAGGAAGCCGAAGGCGAACAACGGATAGCCGAAGCCGCGCAGACCGTAGAAGACCAGCATCAGCGTGTAGTTCTGCGGGCCGAGCGCCAGGGTCAGGAAGAGGATGTCGAAGACGACCCAGACGGCCAGGCCGAGTTGCATGACCCGCCGCGGGCCCCACAGGTCGGAGAGCGCGCCGGACAGCCAGGACGCGAGCATCACGGTCACGCCGTACGCGGTGATCACGTACGAGGCGTGCACCTCGGTGCCCGCGCCGTGATCGGCCATGTACGGCGCGATGAAGCCGGACTCGACGCCGTCGCCCACCATGAACAGCAGTACGCCGATGTAGCCGAAGACCAGCGGCTTGGGGATGCCGATCCGGTCGAGGAAGGGTGGTGGGGCCATGTCGCGCCTCCGTGGGGCAGGTGCCGTCGCCAGGGGCCGACGGCGGGTCGGGGAGGGGGTGGTGTCGGGACGGGGGGCTGTGATGCGGTAGGCGGGGGTGCGGTGACGCTCCGGTATCGCGGGCGTGAACAAGGGTGATGCGAGCATCATGAATCCTGAGAACTTCACATGCAAGATGTGATGCCAGGGATTTTTGCGGGCCATTCTCCCAAGCAGTGGTGAGATTTACGCCGCAAGGGGTGACGAATCTGTGATGTGCGTGTTAAATCAAACAGGCACGAAACAAAAGGAGTGTGCCCTGATGACCACCACCCCCGCCGGCCTCGGACACCACCCCGAGACCTTCCGTGAGGACTGGCTGGAAGGACTGGCCGACGCCTACGCGCGCACGGTCCGCCGGGTGCCGGGCGCCTTCGGCGTCGTCGGGCGCCACGCACCCCGCACAGGTAAGGTCGCCGTCGTCATCGGCGGCGGTTCCGGTCATTACCCCGCTTTCGCCGGACTGGTCGGCCCCGGCCTCGCCGACGCCGCGGCCATAGGCGACGTCTTCGCCAGCCCCAGCGCCGAACAGGTCTACCGCACCGCGCGGGCCGCCGACAGCGGCGCCGGTGTGCTGCTCAGCTACGGCAACTACGCGGGCGACGTCATGCACTTCGGCCTCGCCGCCCGCCGTCTCGCGGCCGAGGGCATCGACACCCGCACGGTGCTGGTCACCGACGACGTCGCCAGCGGACCGCCGCCGGTCGACGGCCAGGAGATCGACCCGTCCCGTGACCGCCGCGGGGTGGCGGGCGACTTCTTCGTCTTCAAGGTGGCGGGCGCGGCTGCCGAGCGCGGCGACGACCTCGAAGGCGTCGCACGGGCCGCCGCCCACGCCAACGCCATGACCCGCACCTTCGGCGCCGCCTTCGCCGGCTGCACACTCCCCGGCGCCGCGGAGCCGCTGTTCACCGTCAACGCCGGCACCACCGAACTGGGCATGGGCATCCACGGCGAGCCCGGCCTGCGCACCACCCGCAGCCTGACCGCCGCCGAACTCGCCGACGAACTGGTCGACAACCTCCTCGACGAACTGCCCAGGCCCGTAGGCGGCACCGGCCGCGTCGCCGTCCTGCTCAACGGCCTGGGCCGCACCAAGTACGAGGAGATGTTCGTCGTCTACCGGCAGGTCAACCGGCGCCTGCGGGCCGCCGGACTCCAGCCGCACCGCCCCGAGGTGGGTGAGTTCGTCACCTCCTTCGACATGGCAGGCGTCTCGCTGTCGGTGATGGTCCTCGACGAGGAACTGACCGAGCTGTACGACGCCCCCTGCGACACCCCCGCCTTCCGCAGCCTGCCGGGCACCCACGTGACCGCCGACGACGACCGCACGGACACCGCCGTCGTGGCCGAGGCGCAGGAAACAGCGGCCGGTGACAGCGACCTGCCGGCGACCGCCGCGCTCCAGGCCGCGTTCGACCTCGTCGCCGCCAACGAGGACGAGCTGGGCAGGCTGGACGCGGTGGCGGGCGACGGCGACCACGGCATCGGCATCGTCCGCGGGCTGCGCGCCGCCGTCGCCGCGGCCCGCGCGACCGAGGCGGGAGCGCCGGGCGACCCGCGTGCGGCGGGCGGCGCCCTGATGACCGCGGGCCTCGCCCTCGCCGACGCGTCAGGCGGCGCGTCGGGCGCCCTGTACGGCGCGCTGCTCACCGAGACCGGCGCCGTCCTGTGCAAGGCCGCGGCCAGGCCGGGCGGCGCGTACGCCGAACGGCCTTGTGACACCGCGCTGTTCGCCGACGCCGCGGACGCCGCCCAGCGGGCCGTCGCCCAACTGGGCGGCGCCGAGGTGGGGGAGAAGACCATGCTCGACTCGCTCGACCCGTTCCGCCGCGAGCTGCGGGCACGCGCGGGCGAAGGGCTCGGCAAGGCGTGGCGGGCGGCGGCCGAGGCCGCGACCCGCGCCGCCGCCGACACCGCCGAACTCACCCCGGCCCGGGGCCGCGCGGCCCGGATGGGCGCGCTCGGCTACGGCCACCCCGACGCCGGCGCCGTCTCCCTCGCCCTCATCCTGACCGCGGTCGGCGACACCCTGGGCGACTGACCCGGCGCCTCCCCGCGCACACCGAAGGCCCCCGCACCTGGCAGGTGTGCGGGGGCCTTTCGGTATGGCGCGGACGCGAGGCGCGTCCCGGCCGGGTCAGCGCAGCCGTGCCATCAGGGCGTGCTCGACGAGCGTGATGAGCGCGCTCTTGGCCTCGCTGCGGTGCCGGGCGTCGGTGGTGATGATCGGTGCGTCGGGGCCGATCTGCAGGGCCTCGCGCACCTCGTCCGGCGTGTAGGGCTGGTGTCCGTCGAAGCCGTTGAGGGCGATGACGAACGGCAGGCCGCTGTTCTCGAAGTAGTCGACGGCCGGGAAGCAGTCGGCGAGTCTCCGGGTGTCGACCAGGACGACGGCGCCGATCGCGCCGCGTACGAGGTCGTCCCACATGAACCAGAACCGGTCCTGCCCCGGCGTACCGAAGAGGTACAGGATCAGGTCCTGGTCCAGGGTGATCCGGCCGAAGTCCATCGCCACGGTCGTGGTCGTCTTGTCCGGAGCATGCGTGAGATCGTCGATGCCCGCCGACGCTGACGTCATGACGGCTTCGGTGCGCAGCGGGTTGATCTCTGAGACGGCCCCGACGAACGTGGTCTTGCCCACGCCGAAGCCGCCCGCCACCACGATTTTCGCGGAGGTGGTGGAGCGGGCTGCACCGCTAGAGCTTGCGAAGTCCACTGAGCACCCTTTCGAGCAGTGTCACATCTGGCTGTCCGCCGGCGGTGTCGTCCCCGCCGGGCTGATGGATGGCGACGAGCCCGGCCTCTGCCAGGTCGGCGACGAGGATCCGGGCGACGCCGAGGGGGATGGAGAGAAGCGCGGAGATCTCGGCAACTGACTTGATCTCGCGGCAGAGGTGGCAGATGCGCTGGTGCTCCGGCAGCTGGCCCTGTAGCCGGGAGGGGTCGGCGGTCGTGCTGACCAGCGCCTCGATGGCGAGCTGGTAGCGCGGCCTGGTCCGGCCTCCGGTCATGGCGTACGGGCGCACCAGCGGGTTGTGCGCGCCGCCCACGGGCGACGGCTCGGGTGCCTGCCGCTGCGGCTGCACCGGCTGGATGCGCGGCGCCTGCGGCTGTTCGTACACCGACGGCTCGTACGGCTGGGAGTCGTACGAGCGGTGCTGGGGCTGTTCGGGACGCTGCTGCTGCGGCGGCTGGGGCCGCTGCGGCCGACGGCTCGGCGCGGACGGGAAGTTGAAGCGGTTGTGATGGGTCTCGCCCTGTGGCCCGGACTGCTGTCCGGAACCGTACGGGTATCCGCTAGGGGGCGTAGCCACGTCTCCTCCTCCAACTTGCCTGTCTGACGCCGGTCGCGCCACCGAACCCTAATGGGCGGGCGGCGGGAAACGCACTGCTTGTCTGCTAGTTGAGAAGGCTGCCCTGGAGTTCGGCGCGCAGGTCCGGCGTGAGGACGCTGCCTGCGCGGTCGACGAGCAGGGCCATCTCGTAACCGACGAGGCCGATGTCGCACTCGGGGTGCGCGAGAACGGCCAGCGACGATCCGTCGGAGACGGACATGATGAAGAGGAAGCCGCGCTCCATCTCCACCACGGTCTGGTTGACGCTCCCGCCTTCGAAGATGCGGGAGGCGCCGGAGGTCAGCGAGGTCAGGCCGGAGGCCACCGCCGCCAACTGATCGGCTCTGTCCCGAGGGAAGCCCTCGGACATGGCGAGGAGAAGACCGTCCGCGGAGACCACGACCGTGTGGGAGACACCAGGGGTGTTGTCCACGAAGTTGGTGATCAACCAGTTCAGGTTCTGCGCCGCCTGGCTCATCGGGCTCACACTAACGCTCCTGATCGTAGGTGCTGCCGGGGCCGAAGCCCTGTTGGTCATTGTGGGGGACCTCCGAGCGGTCCGTCCCCGCGTTGCGGCCCTGCTGGACACCACGGCGCAGATTGCTCAACCTGCCGCGGACGTCCTCCGGAGCCCGGGAGACCTGGGGGCCGCCCTGCGAGGTCTGCTCCGCCGTGCCCTCGACCAAATTGGCCTTGGGCACCCGTCGCGGGAGACCGGACGGGGTGACCCCGCCAGCCTTCGGCTCGCGCAGTGCTTCCGCCCGCTCCCAGCGCTCGTCGTTGGAGCTGCGCCATTCGGAGCCGTCCTGGCCCGATTCCGATGTGCTCCGCTGCTGCGGAGGCGCCACCGGCTCCTCGGGCTGCGCCCACTGCTGATGAGCCTGCTGTGCCTGCTCGGTGCGGCCTCCGCGGCGCGGAAGGCCGGCGTCGGTCAGCGAGTGGATGTCGCTCGGGGAGGGGCCCGGATGGTCGAATGTTACGCGCTCGGACGCATCGGCGGGAGCGGCAGGTGTATTCCGGTCAGATTCCGCTTCGGTGCCGAAGTGCCCATCGTACGCGGTGGGTTCGTACCCGTCGCCGTGCGCAGCCGGATCGAAGGCGGCGTACGGCTGCTGGCCGGTGGCCTCCGGACCGGTCGGCGGCTGGAAAGCATCGGTACCGAACGAGCGGTCGTCGTACAGCGGTTGATCGGCTTCCGCATATGCCGTCGGCGCGGAGTGGCCGGCAAATCCGTCACCGGGCGTCAACTCGTCGCGGAACAAGGGGCGCTCGTCCGGCTGCCCGCCGCCCGACCGGTCGTCGGGCGCCGCACGGTGCTCGCCGCGCGGCAGCGGGCCGCCGCCGGCGGCATCGGCGGCCTGGCCGTGCCGGAACTCGTCGAAGCCCAGCTCGGCCGCGCTGCGGTGGCCGGTCTCGTACGCCGCCTGCTCGTGCTCGGGAACGATCCGCGACACCGTGAAAGCGTCCTGGAACTGCTCCTCGCCGCCACCGCCGTGGGTGATCGCCTCGGGCAGCATGACCAGCGACGTGGTGCCCGCCTGCTCGCCCGACGGGCGCAGCTGGACGCGGATGCCGTGCCGGTCGGAGAGGCGGCCGACCACGAACAGGCCCATGCGCTGGGAGACCGCGGCGTCCACGCTCGGCGGGTTCGCCAGCTTGTGGTTGATGTCCGCGAAGTCCTCGGGGGTGAGCCCGATGCCCTTGTCGTGGATCTCGATCATGACGCGGCCGTCGGGCAGCCGGGTCGCGGACACCCGCACCTTGGTCTGCGGCGAGGAGAACGTCGTGGCGTTCTCCAGCAGTTCGGAGAGCAGGTGCACGAGGTCGGTCACGGCGGTGCCGTGGATCTCGCTCTCGGGGACGCCGGTCAGCTCGATGCGCTCGTAGGACTCCACCTCGGACGTGGCCGCGCGCAGCACGTCGATCAGCGGCACCGGCTGGGTCCAGCGGCGGCCCGGCTCCTCGCCCGCGAGGATGAGGAGGTTCTCGCCGTTGCGCCGCATGCGCGTGGCGAGGTGGTCCATCCGGAAGAGGTTCTCCAGCTGGTCCGGGTCCGCCTCGTTGTTCTCCAGGTCGGTGATGAGCGTCAACTGCCGCTCGATCAGGCCCTGGTTGCGGCGCGAGAGGTTGGTGAAGATCGCGTTGACGTTGCCCCGCAGCAGGGCCTGCTCGGCGGCGAGCCGGACGGCCTCGCGGTGCACCTGGTCGAAGGCGCGGGCGACCTCGCCGATCTCGTCCGTGGTGGCGATCGGGATCGGCTGCACCCGGGTGTCGACCCGGCCGGGCTCGGCGCGCGAGAGCTGGTCGACCAGCATCGGCAGCCGCTGCTCGGCGATGCCGAAGGCCGCGGTGCGCAGCGTGCGCATGTTGCGGCTCATCCGGCGGGCCATCAGACCGGCGACGAGGAAGGCGACGATCAGGGCCGCGAGCACGATCGCGGAGTCGATGAAGGTGGACCGCTTGGCGTCGGCGGAGATCTGCGCCGCTTCGTTCACGGCCTTGTCGGACAGGTCCTTCTCGATGGACCGGTACATGTCGAATTTGCCGGTAGCGGCGGCGAACCAGACATCGGGTGTGATGCCCTTGGCGGCCAGCTGCGCCGGTGTGGCGCCGGAACCGATCTCGGTGGCCATGGCGTCCATGGAGGGCGGGGCACGGAACTTCCGTCCCGCCGCCGCCGCTTCCTGCCCGGCCCGCTCGGACTTCGCCTTCGCGGTCTTCTCCAGCTTCGCGGCGTCCTGCTTCAGCCGCTGCACGTCCTCGGGGGTGCCGCCGGATGTGTACTCACCGATGGCGATGCCTTCGAGGTACTTGTACGAGGCGAAAGCGGTCAGCTGGAGCTTGTGCTCCTTGCCGCCCTGCGGGGACGCCGGGTCGACCAGCAGGTGGGTGCCGATCGAGCGCTCCAGCGACTCGGCGGCCTTGGCCAGCGAGACGGCGTAGACGGTACGGCCGTAGGAGGTGATGTTGCCGGTGCCCAGGCCGAGTTCGTTGGCGAACTCCATCAGCGGATGCTGGATCTCGACGTAGCCCTCTTCGGTCCGCACGCCGTGCAGCTTCGGGGTGTAGGCGGACTCCCGCAGCTCGCCGAGGCCGGGCTCCGCCTTCCGGAAGGCGGCGAGGCGGCGTTGCAGGCCCTCCTTGGCCGGCATGGACTTCACGGCGTCGTGGAAGGTGTCCGCCGCGGAGTCGGTCGCCGAGCGCGCCTCCTCGACGACCGGGTCGTCCTTCTTGCCGTTCAGGAGCAGTTCCGCGGTGCGGTCGCGTTCGTCGATCAGGGCGTTGCTGTAGGAAAGGGCCGCGCGCACGAGCTTCGCGGTCTTCTCGGCGTCCTGGGCGTCCTGCCAGGTCGCGAACGAGCTGTTGACCCGCAGCCCGCCGAAGACCAGGGCGGCCAGTACGGGGATCAGCAGGATGGCGTTCAGGCGGGTGGCCACCCGCCAGTTGCGCGGCGTGAACCGTCCGCCGCCGGTGTCCGGAGTGACGACCGGGTGTGCGGGCGCGCCGGAAGCGGGCGCCGTACTTCGCGACGGCGGGGTGAAGTTGCCCCGCCGCGGTTCCTGCGGCTCGGGGCTCGACGTGCTTCGCCTCACTCGACCAACAACCTCTCGGCGCGGCACGGTCTGCTGTGCCGTTTCTTCTTGGCGTCACTACTCCGGAGTTCAGCGAATTTCAGCACGTCAGGGTGGTGCGTTCCAAACACTGAGCAAAACCTGAGCAAGACCTGAGAGGCGTCACATAAAAGGGGCGTTAAGGGCGAGCCGCGGCAAAAGGCGGGGTGAATGTGAGCGCAGCGAAACCGGACGTGCGCAAGGGGTGTTGACGGCGGGCCGATTCACTGTCGAAACGTTATGAACGCCATCGACAGCGTGTCCAAGGACACAGATCCACTGGGGAACCGTGAACCGGCCCGCCCGTTGAGCACGCGGCGCGGACGGCTACCGCAGCCGTGCCATCAGGGCGTGCTCGACGAGCGTGATGAGCGCGCTCTTGGCCTCGCTGCGGTGCCGGGCGTCGGTGGTGATGATCGGCGTACCGGGGCCGATCTGCAGCGCCTCGCGCACCTCGTCCGGCGTGTAGGGCTGGTGGCCCTCGAAACCGTTGAGGGCGATGACGAACGGCAGGCCGCTGTTCTCGAAGTAGTCGACGGCCGGGAAGCAGTCCGCCAGCCGCCGGGTGTCGACCAGCACGACGGCACCGATCGCACCGCGTACGAGGTCGTCCCACATGAACCAGAAACGGTCCTGCCCCGGCGTACCGAAGAGGTACAGGATCAGGTCCTGGTCCAGGGTGATCCGGCCGAAGTCCATCGCCACGGTCGTGGTCGTCTTGTCCTGGACGTGGCTCAGGTCGTCGATACCGGCCGAAGCGGAGGTCATCACGGCCTCCGTGCGCAGCGGGTTGATCTCCGAGACGGCGCCCACGAACGTGGTCTTGCCCACGCCGAACCCGCCCGCCACCACGATCTTGGCGGACGTGGTCGAGCGGGCCTCGCCCTCGCCCGAGCCGCCGTCAGAGCTTGCGAAGTCCACTGAGCACCCTCTCCAGCAGCGTCACGTCGGGCGTGCCGCCGGCCTCGCCGCTGCCGCCGGGCTGATGGATCGCCACCATGCCGGCCTCGGCCAGGTCGGCGACCAGAATCCGTGCCACGCCCAGCGGTATGTGCAGCAGCGCGGAGACCTCGGCGACCGACTTGACCTCCCGGCACAGGTGGCAGATCCGCTGGTGCTCCGGCAGCAGTCCTGGCAGCTGGGAGGGGTCGGCCGTGGTGCTGACCAGCGCCTCGATGGCGAGCTGGTAACGCGGCCTGGTACGGCCGCCCGTCATGGCGTACGGGCGGACCAGCGGCTGGTCGCCTTCGCCGCCGTACGACGCCTGGCTATAGGAGTCGTACGGTCCTGACGTGGGTGGCGGGGTCATGAGTCCTCCGGGCGGGACAACTGACAGTCGTCGGGTTGGGCCGGTGGGGGGTGCGGCACGATGGACGGTGGGCAGCTCGTTCGGTGTACGGGGGAAGTGCTGCGGCGTATCTCAGTGCAACAGGCTGCCCTGGAGTTCGGCGCGCAGGTCCGGCGTGAGGACGCTGCCTGCGCGGTCGACGAGCAGGGCCATCTCGTAACCGACGAGGCCGATGTCGCACTCGGGGTGCGCCAGTACGGCCAGCGACGATCCGTCGGAGACGGACATGATGAAGAGGAAGCCGCGCTCCATCTCCACCACGGTCTGGTTGACGCTCCCGCCTTCGAAGATGCGGGAGGCGCCGGAGGTCAGCGAGGTCAGGCCGGAGGCCACCGCCGCCAACTGGTCCGCGCGGTCACGCGGAAAACCTTCGGACATCGCGAGGAGCAGCCCGTCCGCGGAGACCACCACTGTGTGGGACACCCCCGGGGTGTTGTCCACGAAGTTGGTGATCAACCAGTTCAGGTTCTGCGCCGCCTGGCTCATCGGACTCAACTAACGCTCCTGCTGGTGAGTGGGGTCAACAATGCCGTGGTTGCCGGTGTCCGTGCCACCGGCCTGGCGGCCCTGCTGGATACCCCGACGGAGATTGGTCAGCCGGCCGCGTACGTCACTGGGCGCACGCGAGACCTGCGGACCGCTCTGGGCGGACTGCTGCTGTGCGGTACCCGCGACGAGATTCGCACGCGGGACACGGCGGGGCAGCCCTGAGGTGGTGATGCCGCCGGCGGCGGGCTGACGGATCTGCTCCGCCTGCCGCCAGCGCTCGTCATTGGGCGAGCTGCGCCACTGCGAGCCGCCAGGGTTCTCGGCGGACGCGCCGTTGACCGGCGCGTTCTCCTGGCCGTCGGCGGCCGGAACGCGGCCCGGCAGCGGCACGTCGACGTCGTCGGCCGGCTGCTGCGGGACACCCGCTGCGGCGGCCTCCGGCGTGTGGAACCAGTTCGACTCGATGGTGTCGAAGATCGGGGTGCGGCCGTCACCGGGACCGGCAGGCGTCTCGCCGAGCCAGTCCGACGACGGGCCGGCCGCGCCGTCCCGCGCCTGCTGCACCGGGAACTGCCCGGTGTCCTGCGGCTGCGCGGGACGCCCGCCGAACAGGTCGGCCTCGCCCTCGGGACGCGCGAACTGCCCGGTACGCGAAGCGGGTTGCTCGAACTCGCCGGTACCGGAAGCCGGTTGCTCGAACTGCCCGGTCCCGGACGCGGGCCGCTCGAACTCGCCGGTGCGGGAGGCGGGTTGCTCGAACTCGCCGGTCTCGGACGCGGGCCGCTCGAACTGCCCGGACCCGGATTCGGGTCGGGCGAACAGACCGGGCTCGGCGGGGCCGCCGTCGCGTCCCGGCGCCGGCAGCGCGAACTGTCCGGTGTCGCCCGGCGCCTGGGCGCCGGCCTGCGGGGCGGACCCGTCGGCGGCGGCCGGACCGCGGTTCGCCTCGGGAGTGCCCGAGCCGGGCGGCGGGCCGTTGAAGTCGGGGCGGGCGAAGGCCGTGGTGTCACCGGGACCGCCGCCGGGCGCCGGGCGCTCGAAGCTGCCGGTGGTCTCCGGCTCGTCGTGGCCGCGCGGCACGTCCTGGGTGTCGCGCGGTGCCAGCGGCCAGTCGTCGGACGCGCCGCGCTCGCGGCGGACGCCCCAGCTGGTGGTGCCGGCCGGCTGGCCGCCACGGCCGTCGGCGGGCGCACCCGAGCCGGGCAGCTCCGCCGGGGAGTTCCGGGGCGGCAGCTGCGGACGCTCGTCCTGGGGCGCGCCGGTGGGCGGTGCCACGGTCGGCGTCCGGCCGGACGCGTCACGGGTGTTCTCGCCGCGTGCGCCGACGTCACGGGTGGGCAGCGCGGGACGGCCGCCGCCGGACGGCGCAGCCGCCGGACGGGACTCGCCCCTGGCCGGTGCGGCGGGCGCGCCGGGAGCCTGCGGACGGCCGCCCGCGGGGGCCGGTGCCCCGAACGCGTTCTGGCCGCTGCCGGGTCCGCCGCGTCCTGGCAGCGCGGGCCGCCCGTTCGCGCCAGGACCCGAGCCGACCTGGCCGCGCGGCTGGAGCCCGGCGAGCCTGCTGGAGGACGAGGGGCCGCCGACGTCCGAACCGCCCGCGCTCTTGGCGGTGCTCGGCGTCGGCTTCTTGCCGCCCTGCGCGACGTCGACGGGCAGCATGACCAGGGCGGTGGTGCCACCCGAGTCGGACGGACGCAGCTGGATGCGGATGCCGTGCCGCAGCGACAGCCGGCCGACCACGAACAGGCCCATCCGGCGGGAGACCGAGACGTCCACGGTCGGCGGGCTCGCCAGCCGCTCGTTGATCGCCGACAGGTCCTCGGGCGACAGGCCGATACCGGTGTCGTGGATCTCGACCAGCACCCGGCCGTCGGGCAGTGCGTGGCCGGTGACCTTGACCTTGGTCTGCGGCGACGAGAACGACGTGGCGTTCTCCAGCAGCTCGGCGAGCAGGTGCACGAGGTCGTTGACGACCCGCCCCGCGACCTCGGTCTGCGGAACGGCGTTCAGCTCGATCCGCTCGTACTGCTCCACCTCGGATGCCGCCGCGCGCAGGACGTCGACCAGCGGCACCGGACGGGTCCAGCGGCGGCCCGGCTCCTCGCCCGCGAGGACGAGGAGGTTCTCGCCGTTACGGCGCATGCGGGTCGCGAGGTGGTCGAGCTTGAAGAGCGAGGACAGCTGGTCCGGGTCGGCCTCGCGGGACTCCAGTTCGGAGATCAGCGACAGCTGGCGCTGGATGAGGCCCTGGCTGCGGCGCGAGAGGTTGGTGAACATCGCGTTGACGTTGCCCCGCAGCAGCGCCTGCTCGGACGCCAGCCGGACGGCCTCGCGGTGCACGTCGTCGAAGGCCGCGGCCACCCGGCCGATCTCGTCCTTGCTGTGCACACCGACCGACTCGACGGAGGTGTCCACGTCCTGCGGGTCGGTGTCCGACAGCTGCTTGACCAGCTCGGGCAGCCGGTCCTGGGCGACCTTCTGCGCGGTGTCCTGGAGGCGGCGCAGCGAGCGGACCATGGACCGGGCCACGACGAAGGCGCCGACCAGCGAGACGCCGAGCACCAGCAGGATCAGCGCACCGTTGATGATCGCGTCCCGGGTGGCGCTGTTGCGCAGCTCGCGGGAGTTCTGCTCCATCTCGGTGAGCAGCGAGGTCTCGACGCGGGACATCTCGTCGATCTTGACGGTGTCGGAGTCGTACCAGTCGAGGTACTTGTACTCCTGGCTGCGGATGCCGCTGCCGGTCCCGAAGGCGCGGTGCGCGAAGGCGACCGCGGCCTTGATCTCGTCGTTGTTGCCGTCCAGACCGCGGGTCAGCGCACCGGCGTTGTTCGCGTAGATCTGCGAGAAGCGGTCCCTGGCGGCCTTCTCGTTGTCCTCCGCGGTACGGCCCGCGAGCCGGTCGTTGGCGGAGAGTTCGGGGCCGCCCTTGTGCGCGAGACCGGCGCTGACCAGGGCACGCTGCATCGACGCGTACTCCTTGGCGGACGAGAACGCCGCCAGGGCACGGGTGCTGCGGATCATCTCCGGGTTGCTGGTCGCCTGCGCCATGTCCTGGGAGAGCGAGAGCAGCGAGTCGATCAGCTGGTTGTAACTGGTGATCGTCCGCGCGGCGTTGTCGTCGTCCTTGTAGGCGTTGCCGCGGATCTCGTTGAGGGTGTTGAGCTGGCGCCCGATCTCCACGATGGTGGCCCGCACACCGGTCATCGTGGCGTCATCGCCCTGGATGTCGCCGGTGGCCTGGTCGAAGGAGGTGCGGGCGCGGTCGGTGGTCTCCCGCGGCGCGACGACGTTCGTGTCGTCCTTGGTGTTGCCCGAACCGGTCAGCGGGCCCGCTGACTTGTCCCGCTCCGTCTGCAGCGCGTCGGCGAGTTCGGTCGCCTGCCGCGTCATCTCGGTGAGCATCTCCATCTTGTCCAGCTGGTCGATGTTCTCCATCGAGTCCTGGATACGGATGGCGCCCAGCGAGGTCGCGGCGACCACGGGAAGCGCGAGCAGGGAGATCAGGCGGGTGCTGATGCGCCAGTTGCGCAGCGCCATGCGGGAGCCGGGGCCACTGGGGCCCTTCGGTTCCTTGGGCGTGCTGCGCTCGGCGGATTCGGCAGCCTGGCCGCCCCGGTCGGACGGCGTCGTGCCGCCCGCCGGACCGTTGCCCTGGGCACGCTGGGGAGAGGAGGCGCGGTCGGTCCCGCCGCGCAGCTCCGGCTCCGCAGCAGCTTCCCCGCGCCCCTTGCGGGCCTGGGGAGGCTCCATGCCATCCCTCTTGAAACGTCCCTGCACTAGCGTCGCAACCTCTGGACCAGGCGTCCCTCCGCGTGAACGGCGGGACGGTGTCGAGTCGTGGGGGACCGCAAGTCCCCCGTGGCGGTCGTGAGTGACCGGCGGGCTTCCCTCTCTGGCCGAGAGAGCAACACCACCGCGCTGCGCTACATCGCGCCCTGCGCGCCGGCTGAAACGTGCGGCGGTCCGTGGAATTCCAGCACAGTGCCGGATCTCCAACAAGAGCGGAGCCGTGCCCTGTGACATGGGTGACGCAATGTGCGGACCATGTCACGACACGTAGAGGGTTCTGCCGCTGATAACGGACTTATGCCCTCGAATCGCTGGCCCGGCTCAGCTGTCCCAGGTGCGGTGATCAGGGGCGGAATGACGCCTTTAATCGCCTTACGTCTCATTTACCCACGGATGTTGATCATGGGAAATGCGGCTTTTGTCACACCCTCAGTGAGGAAACTCACAGGAAGATCGTTGACTTTCCCACGGCATCGCAGGGAATAGCCCGCTTAGCCTGACGCTTTACACAGGTGCCCACAATGACAAGGGCGACTCCCCGCGAGTTCCCCTTTTCCATCCCCGACATACGCGAGGCGTGAAGCAGTGAAGACCACGATGATGTTCCGCAACATAGCCAACCCGCGGCGCACCACGCTGGCGCACCTCAAGGACGCCGACGAGCTGCACACCGCGGCGGCCGAGGCCCCGGAGCACACCGTCGAACTGCCGACGCAGACCGCCAACCCCCGCCGCACCGTCCTCATGGACGCGCCCCAGCAGGACGTCACGGCGTAGATCCGCAGCGGAACGGCCGCCGCCCCGCGTTAGCCTGGAGTGTCAACTCCGGCCAGTGATCAATGAGGGGCAGCGGCACCCGTGCGCATCGCCAGATTCTCCATCGACGGCAACGTCGGCTTCGGCGTCCTAGAGGGCGACGAACTCGACGTCATCAAGGGCCATCCGTTCGCGGAATTCGAGCGCTCCGGCCAGAAGGTCCCGCTCGACAAGGTCCGTCTGCTGCCCCCGGTGCTCCCCAACAAGGTCCTGGCGATCGGCCGCAACTACGCCGAGCACGCCGCGGAGCTGGGCAACGAGGTCCCCGAGACCCCGGTCGTCTTCCTCAAGCCCTCCACCTCCGTGACCGGCCCCGGCGACCCCATCGCGTACCCCTCCTTCTCGCAGGAGGTGCACCACGAAGCGGAACTGGCCGTCGTCATCGGCCGGATGTGCCGCGAGGTGCCCAGGGAGCGCGTCAAGGACGTCATCCTCGGCTACACCTGCGCCAACGACGTCACCGCACGGGACATCCAGCGGCGCGAGAAGCAGTGGACGCGCGCCAAGGGCTTCGACAGCTCCTGCCCGCTCGGCCCCTGGATCGAGACCGACCTGACCCCCGGCGACATCGCCGCAGGACTCACCGTCCAGTGCACGGTCAACGGTGAACAGCGTCAGCTCGGCCGCACCAGCGACCTGATCCGCCCGATCGAGGACCTGATCGTCCACATCACCGAGGCGATGACCCTGCTCCCCGGCGACGTCATCCTCACGGGCACCCCGGCCGGAGTCGGCCCGCTCAACGTCGGCGACGAGGTCGCCGTCACCATCGAAGGCATCGGCACTCTCACCAACAAGGTGATCAAGCGTGGCTAACGCGACCCCCGTCCGCGTCCGTTTCTGTCCCTCCCCGACCGGCAATCCCCACGTGGGCCTGGTCCGCACCGCCCTGTTCAACTGGGCGTTCGCCCGGCACCACCAGGGCACTCTGGTCTTCCGTATCGAGGACACCGACGCGGCCCGTGACTCCGAGGAGTCCTACAACCAGCTGCTGGACTCCATGCGCTGGCTGGGCTTCGACTGGGACGAAGGCCCGGAGGTCGGCGGCCCGCACGCGCCGTACCGCCAGTCCCAGCGGATGGACCTCTACAAGGACGTCGCCGAGAAGCTGCTCGCCGCCGGCCACGCGTACCACTGCTACTGCACCACCGAAGAGCTGGACGCGCGCCGCGACGCCGCCCGCAAGGCCGGCAAGCCCTCCGGTTACGACGGCACCTGCCGCACCCTGACCGACGAGCAGAAGGCCGCCTACGAGGCCGAGGGCCGCAGCTCCATCGTCCGCTTCCGGATGCCCGACGAGACGATCACCTTCACCGACCTCGTCCGCGGCGAACTGACCTTCACCCCGGAGAACGTCCCGGACTACGGCATCGTCCGGGCCAACGGCGCGCCCCTCTACACGCTCGTCAACCCCGTCGACGACGCCCTGATGGAGATCACCCACGTCCTGCGCGGCGAGGACCTGCTCTCCTCCACCCCCCGCCAGATCGCCCTCTACAAGGCGCTGATCGAGCTGGGCTTCGCCAAGGAGATCCCCGCCTTCGGGCACCTCCCGTACGTCATGGGCGAGGGCAACAAGAAGCTCTCCAAGCGTGACCCGCAGGCGTCCCTCAACCTCTACCGCGAGCGCGGCTTCCTCCCCGAGGGCCTGCTCAACTACCTGGCGCTGCTCGGCTGGTCGTTCTCGGCCGACCAGGACATCTTCTCGGTCGCCGAACTCGTCGAGAAGTTCGACATCGCGGACGTCAACGCCAACCCCGCCCGCTTCGACCTCAAGAAGGCCGAGGCGATCAACGCCGACCACATCCGGCAGCTGGACATCAAGTCCTTCATCGCCGCCTGCGAGCCGTGGCTGCGCGCCCCGCACGCCAACTGGGCCCCCGAGGACTTCGACGAGGCCGCCTGGCAGGCCATCGCCCCGCACGCCCAGACCCGTGTGACGGTCCTCTCGGACATCACCGCCAACGTCGACTTCCTCTTCCGCAAGGAGCCGGTCGAGGACGAGGCGTCCTGGACGAAGGCGATGAAGGGCGACCCGGCGGCCCTGCTCGGCACCGCCCGCGCCAAGCTGCTGGACGCCGACTGGACCAGCCCCGAGTCCCTCAAGAACGCGGTGCTCGCCGCGGGCGAGGAGCACGGCCTCAAGCTCGGCAAGGCCCAGGCCCCGGTCCGGGTGGCCGTCACCGGCCGCACGGTCGGCCTGCCGCTCTTCGAGTCCCTGGAGATCCTCGGCAAGGAGCGCACCGTCCAGCGCATCGACGCGGCCCTGGCCAAGCTCGCCGGCTGAGCCTGCCCGCCCGCGTACGAGGGCCCGGAAGCCACCACGGCTTCCGGGCCCTCGCCATATCCGCCGCACACGCCCTCTGCGGGGCCCTGGGGTCCGCACGGGCACGAGGAGGGGCGAGGAGGGGCGAGTGGGCCGCTGAGCCGGTGCGCGCCACGTCAGGCCGGTACGGAGCGCCTCACGAGCCCGGCCGGCCGCCCTGCCTGCTGGGCGGGCATATCGGTTTTGGAGCCCCGTCCACCTTCAGGTAATGTTCTTCCTGCGCCGCCCGAGAGGGCCGAGAGGCCCGGCAGGAAAGCGCAAGCCGAACAAACTCCCCCCGGGGGGTTGTGTTTTGGTGGGCTATGGTGTAATTGGCAGCACGACGGTTTCTGGTTCCGTTAGTCTAGGTTCGAGTCCTGGTAGCCCAGCAAGAGATCTTCCTCAATTCGAGGATCTGAAGGTCTCTTGAAATAGCAGCATCAGGCCCCCGTTGTGTAGCGGCCTAGCACGCCGCCCTCTCAAGGCGGTAGCGCCGGTTCGAATCCGGTCGGGGGTACAGATCCTTTCTTTCCGTCACCTTCGGGTCGCTCCCGGATGTGCCGATGCGAGGATCGCTAGGGCCCCCGTTGTGTAGCGGCCTAGCACGCCGCCCTCTCAAGGCGGTAGCGCCGGTTCGAATCCGGTCGGGGGTACTGGTCTAAACCACCATGGGCTATGGTGTAATTGGCAGCACGACGGTTTCTGGTTCCGTTAGTCTAGGTTCGAGTCCTGGTAGCCCAGCGCAGAGTGTTGTATTGCGCAGCTCAACTGCAAGAAAACAGGCCCCCGTTGTGTAGCGGCCTAGCACGCCGCCCTCTCAAGGCGGTAGCGCCGGTTCGAATCCGGTCGGGGGTACAGAAAAGAGAAAGGCCCTTGCTTCGGCAAGGGCCTTTGTCGTATCCGGAAAACGTGTGACCACCATCCCCATCTCCCGTGCGTACGGCGTGAGTTCGGCCACGAGGGCCGCCTGCGCCGCCGCGCGTTCCGTCGCGTATCCGGGCCGGGACGCGGCGGGATCCGGGGTGGGGGAGCGCCAACGGGCCGTGGCCCGCGGATCCGCCCTCCACTGCGGGTCCGCGGGCCACGGCCCGTTGGTGAGGTGTGCGGGGGCTCAGCCGGTGCGGCGCAGGCCCTCGGAGAGGCGGGCGGCGGCGTCGATGACCGCCTGGGCGTGCATCCGGCCCGGGTGGCGGGTCAGCCGCTCGATCGGACCGGAGACGGACACGGAGGCCACCACGCGGTTGGAAGGGCCTCGTACGGGCGCGGAGACGGACGCCACCCCCGGTTCCCGCTCGCCGATCGACTGGGCCCAGCCACGGCGCCGTACGCCGGAGAGCGCGGTGGCGGTGAAGCGGGCCCCCTGGAGGCCGCGGTGCAGCCGCTCCGGCTCCTCCCAGGCCATCAGGATCTGGGCCGCGGAACCGGCCTTCATGGGGAGCGTGGAGCCGACCGGGACGGTGTCCCGCAGTCCGGACAGCCGTTCCGCCGCCGCCACACAGATCCGCATCTCGCCCTGCCGCCGGTAGAGCTGGGCGCTCTCGCCCGTCACGTCGCGCAGGTGCGTGAGCACCGGTCCGGCCGTCGCCAGGAGGCGGTCCTCGCCGGCCGCCGCGGCCAGTTCGGACAGCCGCGGGCCGAGAATGAACCGGCCCTGCATGTCCCGCGCCACCATCCGGTGGTGCTCCAGAGCCACGGCGAGCCGGTGTGCCGTGGGTCGTGCAAGCCCTGTCGCCGCGACCAGCCCGGCGAGGGTGGCCGGACCGGACTCCAGAGCGCTCAATACGAGAGCCGCCTTGTCGAGAACGCCGACGCCGCTAGAGTTGTCCATGCAACGATACTCGCGTCTCACAGTGTGAAACGCAAGTTCAATTTTCCCGCGAAGTCGTCAATCTGTAGACGCGGCCCTCGACCAGGGTCCGGCGAGCGGCCCGGCACGGGGGGGGCGGGGTCTCGCACCAGTTCGAGTTGGGCCGGCAATGCGGCCGGCCGGAGGGAAAGCGATGGGACGGACACTCGCGGAGAAGGTCTGGGACGACCACGTCGTCCGGCGCGCGGAAGGCGAGCCCGACCTCCTCTTCATCGATCTGCACCTGCTGCACGAGGTCACCAGCCCGCAGGCGTTCGACGGCCTGCGCAAGGCCGGGCGCCAGGTGCGCCGCACGGACCTGACCATCGCCACCGAGGACCACAACACCCCGACCCTCGACATCGACAAGCCGATCGCCGACCCGGTCTCGCGCACCCAGCTGGAGACGCTGCGCAAGAACTGCGCGGAGTTCGGCGTCAGGCTGCACCCGCTGGGCGACGTCGAGCAGGGCGTTGTCCACGTCGTGGGACCGCAGTTGGGACTGACCCAGCCCGGCACCACCGTGGTCTGCGGTGACAGCCACACCTCCACCCACGGAGCCTTCGGCGCCCTGGCGTTCGGCATCGGCACCAGCCAGGTCGAGCACGTCCTGGCCACCCAGACGCTGCCGCTGGCCCCGTTCAGGACGATGGCGATCACCGTCGAGGGCGAGCTGCCCGACGGTGTGACCGCCAAGGACCTGATCCTGGCGATCATCGCCAGGATCGGCACCGGCGGCGGCCAGGGCTACGTCCTGGAGTACCGCGGCTCCGCCATCGAGAAGCTGTCGATGGAAGCCCGGATGACCATCTGCAACATGTCGATCGAGGCCGGTGCGCGGGCGGGCATGATCGCCCCCGACGCGACCACCTTCGACTACCTGCGCGGGCGCGACCACGCCCCGGCCGACGGCGCGGACTGGGACGCGGCCGTCGCGTACTGGAAGACGCTGCGCACCGACGACGACGCGGTCTTCGACGCCGAGGTCGTCATCGACGCGTCCGAGCTGGCGCCGTTCGTCACCTGGGGCACCAACCCCGGTCAGGGCGCACCGCTTTCCGCGGACGTCCCCGACCCCGCTTCGTACGAGGACGCCTCGGAGCGTTTCGCCGCCGAAAAGGCCCTGGAATACATGGGGTTGACGGCGGGTCAGCCGCTGCGCGAGATCGCCGTCGACACCGTCTTCGTAGGTTCGTGCACCAACGGCCGCATCGAGGACCTGCGCTCCGCGGCCTCGGTCCTGGAGGGCCGCAAGGTCGCCGACGGTGTACGGATGCTGGTCGTTCCCGGCTCGGTCCGGGTGTCGCTGGAAGCCGTGGCCGAGGGCCTGGACAAGGTCTTCACCGCGGCCGGCGCCGAGTGGCGGCACGCGGGCTGCTCGATGTGTCTGGGCATGAACCCCGACCAGCTGGCACCGGGCGAGCGCTCCGCGTCCACCTCCAACCGCAACTTCGAGGGCCGGCAGGGCAAGGGAGGCCGTACGCACCTGGTCTCGCCCGAGGTTGCCGCCGCAACAGCGGTTCTCGGCCATCTGGCCTCACCGGCCGACCTGTCCGACACCGACGTTCGTACGCCCGCGGGAGTCCGATAACCATGGAAGCTTTCACCACCCACACCGGCCGGGCCGTCCCGCTGCGCCGCAGCAACGTCGACACCGACCAGATCATCCCGGCGCACTGGCTGAAGAAGGTCACCCGCGACGGCTTCGAGGACGGATTGTTCGAAGCGTGGCGCAAGGACCCCGCCTTCGTCCTCAACCAGGAGGCGCACAAGGGCGCCACGGTCCTGGTGGCGGGCCCCGACTTCGGCACCGGCTCCTCGCGTGAGCACGCCGTCTGGGCGCTGCAGAACTACGGCTTCAAGGCCGTCATCTCCTCGCGGTTCGCGGACATCTTCCGTGGCAACTCCCTCAAGAACGGGCTGCTGACGGTGGTCCTGCCGCAGGAGACCGTCGACCGGCTGCAGAAGCTCGCCGAGACCGACCCCACCACTGAGGTGACGGTCGACCTGGTGGGCCGGCAGGTACGGGCCGAGGGCATCAGCGCGGACTTCGAGTTGGACGAGAACGCCCGCTGGCGGCTGCTGGAAGGGCTGGACGACATCAGCCTCACTCTTCGGGAGGAGTCCTCCATCGTGGAGTACGAGGCGAACAGGCCGTCGTTCAAACCGCGTACAGTGGAGGTCTGACCTCGGGCTTTTGGCTCAAAGACATATTGCGTACGATGCGCCCCCTGTGAAGTTGGCAGGGGGCGCATCAGCTTGTCGAGGCAGCTGTTGAGGCCCCGTGAAGCGACAACTCGCCGCAGATGGCACAATTAGCGCATGGAACGCGACGGCCAACTCAAGCTCTACGGCCACGTCGCCGACCGGCTCAAGGACGCACACGCAAGAGTGCGGACACTGCAAGTCCCGGAGGGCGTACGGATGGCGCTGACCCGGAAGCTGCTCGTCATCACGGCCGCGGCAAAACACGATCTTGCGGACGCGGCAAGGCGTCTGGAGTGGTTCATGGCCGACCTCGATGAAGGTCGTTATCCCGAAGACGTGCACACCGACGGAAGTACGTGAGGTTCGAGTTCGTTGCGGCACAAGGGTGATTAGCCCGTTTCGTGTTTGATTTGCGGTATATATCTGCCTAACGTGCGAAAAAGCTTGGAATCTTTCGTTCCAGCAATGTCTCCGAAGGGGAAGACGTGAACAAGGCGCAGCTCGTAGAAGCCATTGCCGACAAGCTCGGCGGCCGTCAGAACGCCGCGGACGCGGTGGACGCCGTACTGGACGCAGTCGTCCGTGCAGTTGTCTCCGGCGACCGCGTTTCGGTCACCGGATTCGGGTCGTTCGAAAAGGTCGACCGCCCGGCCCGCTACGCCCGTAACCCGCAGACGGGTGAGCGGGTGCGGGTCAAGAAGACCTCCGTGCCGCGATTCCGCGCGGGCCAGGGCTTCAAGGACCTGGTGAGCGGCTCGAAGAAGCTCCCGAAGAACGATGTGGCCGTCAAGAAGGCCCCCAAGGGCAGCCTTTCGGGCGGTACTTCCACCCGTACGACGGTCAAGAAGGCCGCCGCGAAGAAGGCCACCACCGCCAAGAAGGCCGCGGCGAAGAAGACCACGGCCACCGCCAAGAAGGCGACGGCGAAGAAGACCACCACCGCCAAGAAGGCGGCACCGGCGAAGAAGGCGACCGCCACCGCGACCGCCAAGAAGGCCGCGGCGAAGAAGACCACCGCCAAGAAGGCGGCACCGGCGAAGAAGGCCACGGCCACCGCCAAGAAGACCACTGCCAAGAAGACCGCCCCCGCCAAGAAGGCGACGGCGAAGAAGGCACCGGCCAAGAAGGCCACAGCGCGCAAGACCACCGCCAAGAAGACCACCGCCCGCAAGCGGTAATTCCAGCAGCGGCGACGCCACGCGTCGGGCCGGTCTCCCTTCGGGGAGCCCGGCCCGCGGCGCGTTCAGGGGCGGTTCAGCGCGGACCGCACGGGCGGCCGGTCCGCCCCCGGACGCGCTGCCTTAGGCTCTGTCCCATGCAGGCCACCGCGTACACCTACGACTCCGACTCCCGCTCCGGCAGCGTCCTGCTGGACGACGGCACCCCGGTGCCCTTCGACGCCGCCGCCTTCGACGCGGGCGGACTGCGCCTGCTGCGGCCGGGGCAGCGGGTACGGATCGAGGTCACCGGCGAGGGCGAGGCCCGCCGGATCACGCTCGTCACCCTTCAGACGCTCTGAGACGGACGCACAGCCCGCTCCGGCCCGCATCCCCGGCGCCGTCCGCCGCACCGGCCAGCAGCGCGGTGTGCGCCCCCACGCCGAGCGCGAGCGCGGCCCGCAGGTCCTCGCCGGTGTCCACGTCCCTGCGGACCGAAGCGGTGTCCGCCGCGGTGATCTCGCGCGCACCCGACGCGAGGTGGCGTGCCCGTGAGCAGCCGCCGAATGCCGGTGCCAATTCCACGCCGGAACTCGCGGTGAGAAGTGTGGTGCCGATATCCGCGGCATCGGCGAGAAATGCGCGGGGAAATAGCGCGGCGCAATGGAGTACCCGCGCCAGTTCCGCGGTCCGCAGCGCGGGGAGATCCGCGTTCAGGGCGGCGACCGCGGCGTCCGGGCGGCGGGCCCGTATCGCACTCGCGCCATGGGCGAGCGCGGCGTTGAGTCCGCGGGCCGGTGTGTCAGGCACGATGCGCGCCCCGAGCGCCGCGAGCCGCTCACCGGCCAGCGGATCGTCCGTGACAACCGCCACATCCGCGACGTCGGCGCAGGCCAGCGCGGCGGTCACGGTGTCCAGTGCGAAAGCGAGCGCCAACCGGGGCCGGAACTCCTCACCGGCGGCCCGGGAAAGCCTGCTCTTGGCCCGCACCAGCGGTTTCAGTGGTACGACCAGGCTCCAGACCACATCCGCTCCGTCTCTTCGCATCGGCTTCATTTTCCCCTGCTGCCGCAGCTCTCCGGGAGCCGCGGGGTTACGGTGTTCTCGACATAGCGGGTACCTGGGGCGACACTTGTGCGGCTGCCGGCTCGCAGCAGCTCAGCAGGTCCCCACAAGGAGGGTGTCCCAGTGTCCCGCCGCAGAATCGGCTTCTGGTACCGCTTGGCCGCGGTCATCTGCAAACCGCCGCTCTTGGTTCTGTTCAAGCGGGACTGGCACGGAATGGAGAACATTCCGGCCGACGGCGGATTTATCACCGCGGTCAACCACAACTCGTATCTCGATCCGCTGTCGTATGCGCACTATCAGTACAACACCGGCCGGGTTCCCCGATTCCTGGCCAAGGCCGGGCTCTTTCGGAGCGGCTTTGTCGGCCTGATGATGCGCGGCACCGGACAGATCCCCGTCTACCGCGAAACCACCGACGCCGCCACGGCCTTCCGCGCCGCGGTCGCCGCCATCGAGAAGGGCGAATGCGTCGCCTTCTATCCCGAGGGCACCCTGACCCGCGACCCCGCGATGTGGCCGATGCAGGGCAAGACCGGTGCCGCGCGAGTGGCGTTGCTCACCAAGGCGCCGGTGATTCCGGTCGCACAGTGGGGCGCCAACGACGTGATGCCGCCGTACGCCAAGGAGAAGAAGCTCCGCCTCCTGCCGCGCAAGACGCTGCGGGTGCAGGCGGGGCCGCCGGTCGACCTCAGCGCGTACTACGGCAAGGAGCCCACGGCCGAGGTGCTGCGCGAGGTCACCGACGTCATCATGGCCGCGATCACCGTGCAACTGGCGGAGGTTCGCGGCGAGGACGCCCCCGCCGAGCCGTACGACCACCGCAAGACCATCGCCCGCGAGCGCCGCGCCGCCCGCGAGGCGGCGAAGGCCGCGACGCCGGCCGCCGCACCGCAGCAGGCCCGAAGCACCCAGCAGGCACAGGAGGATGAAGGCAAGTGACGCGCTGCGCCGTCTACGGCACGGGGTCCTGGGGCACCGCATTCGCGATGGTGCTCGCCGACGCGGGCTGCGAGGTGACCCTGTGGGGACGCCGCTCGGGCCTCGTCGACGCCGTCAACAACGGCCGGACGAACCCCGACTACCTGCCGGGGGTCGAGCTGCCCGCATCGGTACGGGCCACCACCGACCCGGCGGAGGCGGCCGACGGCGCGGACTTCACCGTCCTCGCCGTACCCTCCCAGACGCTGCGCGCCAACCTCGCCGACTGGGCGCCGCTGCTGCCCTCCGACACGGTCCTGGTCTCCCTGATGAAGGGCGTCGAACTGGGCACGGCCAAGCGGATGAGCGAGGTCATCGAGGAGGTCGCCAAGGCCCCGGCGGAGCGCGTCGCGGTGCTCACCGGACCCAACCTCGCCAAGGAGATCGCCGCCCGGCAGCCCGCCGCCGCCGTCGTCGCCTGCGCCGACGAAGCGGTCGCCCGCCGGCTCCAGACCGCCTGCCACACCCCGTACTTCCGCCCGTACACCAACACCGACGTGATCGGCTGTGAACTGGGCGGCGCGGTCAAGAACGTCATCGCGCTGGCCGTCGGCATCGCGGCAGGCATGGGGCTCGGCGACAACGCCAAGGCGTCGCTGATCACCCGCGGCCTCGCGGAGACCACCCGGCTCGGCCTCGCCATGGGCGCCGACGAGCACACCTTCGCCGGCCTCGCCGGCATGGGCGACCTCGTCGCCACCTGCTCGTCGCCGCTGTCGCGCAACAACACCTTCGGCCGCAACCTCGGCCGCGGCATGTCGCTGGCGGAGACCATCGCGGTCACCAAGCAGACCGCCGAGGGCGTCAAGTCCTGTGAATCCGTGCAGGATCTGGCCCGCAGGCACGGCGTCGAGATGCCGCTCACCGACACGGTCGTCGACATCGTGCACGCGGGCAAGCCGCCGCTGGTCGCCCTCAAGGACCTGATGTCGCGCAGCGCCAAGCCCGAGCGGCACTGACGCCACCTTCCGCCCGCCGGGCCCGGCGGGCGGCTCGGACACCGCGTCCCGGGCCGCGCGCGGACACAGCGCCGCCAACGGCCGCAGCCGCACCGACTCCCTGTCCGACAGCAGGTACCCTCAACCCGATATGAGCAGCCAGACACCTCCCCACAAGCCCCGTGTCGCCGTCGTGTTCGGTGGCCGCAGCTCCGAGCACGCGATCTCCGTGGTCACCGCGGGAGCCGTCCTGCGCGCCATCGACCGTGAGAAGTACGACGTGCTGCCCATCGGCATCACCGTCGACGGCCGTTGGGCGCTGACCGCCGACGACCCCGAGCGGATGGCCATCGCGGACCGGAAGCTGCCGAGCGTCGCCGAACTCGCCGAGTCCACCGACGGCGGCGTCCTGCTGCCGGTCGACCCGACCAACCGCGAAGTCGTCTACAGCGAACCGGGCTCGGTCCCCAAGGCGCTCGGCGAGGTCGACGTCGTCTTCCCCGTCCTGCACGGCCCGTACGGCGAGGACGGCACCCTCCAGGGACTGCTGGAACTGTCCGGCATCCCCTACGTCGGCTCGGGCGTGCTCGCCTCGGCCGTCGGCCAGGACAAGGACTACATGAAGCGGGTGTTCACCTCCTTCGGGCTGCCGGTCGGCCCGTACGAGGTCATCCGCCCGCGCGAGTGGGAGCTGGATCCCGCGGCGGCCCGCAAGAAGATCGTGGACTTCGCCGCCGAGCACGGCTGGCCGCTGTTCGTGAAGCCCGCCCGCGCCGGCTCGTCGATGGGCATCACCAAGGTCGACGACCTCGCAGGACTGGACGACGCGGTCGAGGAGGCACGCCGCCACGACCCCAAGATCCTGGTCGAGTCGCTGCTGAGCGGCCGCGAGATCGAGTGCGGGGTCCTGGAGTTCGACGACGGGCCGCGGGCCAGCGTGCCGGCCGAGATCCCGCCGGTCACCGCGCACGACTTCTACGACTTCGAGGCGAAGTACATCGACTCGGCCGCCGGTCTGGTGCCCGCACCGCTGACCGCCGACGAGACCGCCGAGGTCCAGGAACTGGCCGTCGCGGCCTTCGAGGCGGCGTCCTGCGAGGGGCTGGTCCGGGCGGACTTCTTCCTTCAGGACAACGGCGAGTTCGTGATCAACGAGATCAACACGCTGCCCGGCTTCACGCCCATCTCGATGTACCCGCTGATGTGGCAGAAGAGCGGAGTGGACTACGCCGAGCTGATCGACCGGCTGCTCCAGGCGGCGCTGCGCCGCTCCACCGGCCTGCGCTGACACCGCACGTCCGGCGCCGGGCCCCGACGGAGGGGCCCGGCTCAGACCCCTTCGGGGACGGTCTTCTTCACCGCGGCGGCGAGATCGGTGAGCGTATTGACCTCAGGTGCGTACTTCCCGGGGACGTTCACCTCGACGTACGTCTTCCGCAACACCGTCGTGAAGCGGTACCCGTCGTCCTGCTTCTCGAAAAACCATTTGACGCCGTTGACTTCCGCGGCAGTGGAGTCGGGGTTGTAATGTTCACTCCCGGGCGTCAGGTCGGCGGGCTTCGGTACTCCACAGCGCAGCTGCACGGCAGGATCGCCCCATACGGCAGTGAAGTCCGACGCGGGCTCCGCGCTCGTCCGCTTCAGCCCGTCGACGGTCTGCGGCAACTCCTTGTGGAGGGCCCGGCAGTGCCGGACGGACGCGCCTTCGGGCGTGGGAGGTGTGACCTCGGCCGCAGCGGAACAGCCCACCGCGCAGCACAGCACGGTGAGCGAGGGCAGTACCAGGGACCAGCGGCGCGAAGAGATCACCCGGCCGAGCATACGGGAGCTAGATATGGACGACCGGGCAGGTCAGGGTGCGCGTGATGCCGTCCACCCGCTGCACGTTGGCCACCACCATGCGGCCCAGCTCATCGACGGTGTCGGCCTGTGCGCGCACGATGACGTCGTAGGGGCCGGTCACGTCCTCGGCCTGGATCACTCCAGGGATCTTCGCGATCACCTCGGCGACCGCCGAAGCTCTGCCGACCTCGGTCTGGATCAGGATGTACGCCTGTACCACGGCACCTCCAGGGCGGCTTCGAGGATCATGTGGGAAGAGAAGAGACGCCACGGTACCGCGTCACCGGGCGGAGCGGGGAGACCCGCGCGGTGAACGCGGCAGGTGCGGCGCAGTCGTCAGCGGAGTACGGGCCGTCCGTACGCATGAGAAGGGCAACAGCATGAAGGGCACCGTGGGCGAGCTGGGGGAATTCGGGCTGATCAGGGAGCTGACCTCCCGGCTCACCTCCACCCCGGCGGTACGGATCGGTCCTGGCGACGACGCCGCCGTGGTCACCGCACCCGACCGCAGGGTCGTGGCCAGCACCGACATCCTGCTGGAGGGCCGGCACTTCCGCCGCGACTGGTCCACCGCATACGACGTCGGCCGCAAGGCCGCCGCCCAGAACCTCGCCGACATCGCGGCCATGGGCGCGGTGCCCACCGCGATCCTGCTGGGTCTCGTCGTCCCCGCCGAACTCCCCGCCACCTGGGTCACCGAGCTGATGGACGGGCTGCGCGACGAGTGCCAGGTCGCGGGTGCGGCGGTGGTCGGCGGCGACGTCGTACGCGGTGACACCATCACGGTCTCGGTCACCGCGCTCGGGGACCTGCGCAACGCCGAACCGGTGACCCGGGCGGGCGCCCAGCCCGGCGACGTGGTCGCGGTGACCGGCTGGCTCGGCTGGTCAGCCGCCGGATTCGCGGTGCTCTCCCGCGGCTTCCGCTCCCCGCGCGCCTTCGTCGAGGCGCACCGCCGCCCGGAGCCGCCGTACCACGCGGGCCCCGCGGCGGCCGGGCTCGGCGCCACCGCCATGACCGACGTCAGCGACGGTCTCGTCGCCGACCTCGGGCACATCGCCGAGGCCAGCAAGGTCCGCATCGACCTGCGCTCCGCGAAGATCGACATCCCCACGCAGATGTCCGACATCGGCACGGCCGTCGGCGTCGACCCCATGCAGTGGGTGCTCAACGGCGGCGAGGACCACGCGATCGTCGCGACCTTCCCCGCCGACGTGAAGCTGCCCGCCCGGTGGAAGGTCATCGGCGAGGTGCTCCATCCGTCCGCGCTGCCGCAGGTGACGGTGGACGGCGCCCCCTGGGCGAAGGCCGGCTGGGACCACTTCGGGGACAACGGCGACGCCGAATAGGCCGCGGGGGCCGGGCCCGTCCCGCACACGACGGGCTTGTAGATTCGGCGGCATGCAGACCCCACCCCGCGTGTTGACCATCGCCGGCTCCGACTCCGGGGGCGGCGCGGGCATCCAGGCCGACCTGAAGACGATGCTCGCGCTGGGCACGCACGGCATGAGCGTGCTCACCGCCGTCACCGCGCAGAACTCGCTCGGTGTGCAGGGCGCGTGGGACCTGCCGGCCGAGGCCGTACGGGCCCAGTTCCGCAGCGTCGTCGACGACATCGGGACACAGGCAGTGAAGACCGGGATGCTCTCCTCGCCCGAACTGGTGGAGACCGTCGCCGGGCTGCTCGCGGAACTCGACGTGCCCGTCGTCATCGACCCGGTCGGCGTCTCCAAGCACGGCGACGCGCTGCTCGCCGCCACCGCCCTGGACGCGGTCCGCACCAAGCTGCTGCCGACCGCGACCGTCGCCACCCCCAACCTCGACGAAGTGGCCCAGCTCACCGGCGTCCGCGTCCAGGAGGAATCCGGCATGCGGCGGGCGGCCGACGCGATCCTCGCCTTCGGGCCGCGCTGGGCCCTCATCAAGGGCGGCCACCTGCCGACCGGCCCCGGCCACGCGGCCGGCAGCGCCGTCGACCTGCTCACCGACGGCAGCGAGGAACACTGGCTGCGCGCCCCGCGGCACGACAACCGGCACACGCACGGCACCGGCTGCACCCTCGCCAGCGCCGTCGCCGCCCGCCTCGCCCACGGCGACACCGTCCCGCAGGCGGTCGCCGCCGCCAAGGACTACGTCACCGGCGCCCTCGCGGCCGGCTTCCGGCTCGGCACCGGCATCGGACCCGTGGACCACGGCTGGCGGCTGCGCGGCGACGGCTGAGGACGCGGCGGCACGGGGCGGACTCCCGGGGCGGCGACGCCGTTCACCTCACCGGAAGCAGCCGCCCCGTTTCCGCGTCCCAGGGAACGCGGAAAAGACGGAAGCCGGCCCACCTTTCGGTGGACCGGCTTCCGTCAAGCAACCGGCTTGGCTGCGCTACGGCTAAGACGTCAGCGCGAGACCTTGCCGGCCTTGATGCACGAGGTGCAGGCGTTCAGCCGCTTCGGCGTGCGCCCGATCACTGCACGCACCGTCTGGATGTTGGGGTTCCAACGACGGTTGGTACGGCGATGCGAGTGCGAGACACTCTTGCCGAAGCCCGGCCCCTTGCCACAGACGTCGCAGTTGGCAGCCACGGGTCACTCCAAAGACTTCAGATGCACTTACGGTAAATCCCGACGAGCCGAGTGCATTGACCGACCGGCGCCGCCAGGAGAGGAATGGCCCGATTCTCATCGGGCAACCGGAGCAGCATACAACGGCCGCTCCCGTAGAACGAAACTACCACGGTCGCCCCGGCCCCCGCCCCGGCCTCCCGGTGTGACCGCGGCTACTGTGCGGGGCACCCCAAGCCCCAGGAGGACACCGTGCCGCACCCGCTCGACGCCGCCGCGGTCCGCGCCTGGTGCGGGCTGGCCCTGGAGGCGCTCGGCCGGGAGCGCGCACGGATCGACGCGATCAACGTGTACCCCGTGGCGGACGGCGACACCGGCACCAACCTCTATCTGACCGTCGAATCCGCGGCCCGAGCCGTGGAGGCCGCCTTCGAAGGGCACGCTTCGGCGGACACCACCCCCTGCCTCGCCGACGCCATCGGCGCCATGGCGCACGGCGCCCTGATAGGGGCCCACGGCAACTCCGGCACGATCCTCGCGCAGCTGCTGCGCGGCATGACGGAGGTGCTGGCCGCCGACGAGCCGGGCCCCGGCTGCCCGCCCGCCACCCTGAGCCGGGCGCTGCGCCGGGCCGCCGCCGCCACGTACGAAGCCGTCGCCCACCCCGTCGAGGGCACCGTACTGACCGTCGCGACCGCCGCCGCCGACGCCGCCGAGCGGGACGCGGGCACCGCCCCCGACGCCGCCACGGTGGCGCGGGCCGCCCACGACGGCGCCCGCACCGCGCTGCGGGCCACCCCCGGGCAGCTCGCCGTGCTGGGCAGGGCCGGTGTCGTGGACGCGGGCGGCTGCGGCCTGGTCGCGCTCCTGGGCGCGCTCGCCGACGCCCTGTCCGGGGAGGTGACCGCGGCGCCGGTGACCGTACGGGCCGACGCGCCGCTCCCCGAGGCGGCGGGCGCCGCCGCGGTGGCCGATGGCTGCTCCGCGACCGAGCACGCGCACGCACCGGGGCCCGCCTTCGAAGTGATCTACCTCCTGGAGGCGGGCGACGCCGAGGTGGCCAGGCTGCGCGCCAGGCTCGACGGTCTCGGCGACTCCCTGGTGGTGGTCGGCGGGGACGGCCTGTGGCACGTCCATGTCCACGTCGACGACGCGGGCGCCGCCGTCGAAGCCGGCATCGAGGCGGGCCGCCCGTACCGGATCCGCATCACCCACTTCGACGGCGCCGGGGACGCCCGGGAGGCCGCGCCCGCGATGCTGGCCCGCGCGGTGGTCGTCGTGGTGTCGGGCGAGGGGCTCGCCGTGCTGTGCGAGGAGGCCGGGGCGCGGGCCGTCTCCGTGCGCCCGGGGGAGCCGCCCGCGTCGGGCGAACTGGTGCAGGCCATCCGCCAGGCGCACGCCCGCGAGGTGATGCTGCTGCCCAACGACCCCGAACTGCGGCACACCGCTGCCGCCGCCGCGGAAGCGGCCCGCACCGAGGGCGTACGGGTCGCGCTCATCCCCACCCGCTCCGCGGTCCAGGGCATCGCGGCGCTCGCCGTGCACGAGCCGGACCGCAGCTTCGACGAGGACGCCGTGGCGATGACCTCGGCCGCCGGTGCCACCCGCTACGCCGAACTCGCCGTCGCCGAGCGGCAGGCATGGACGATGGCCGGCGTCTGCCAGGCGGGCGACGTACTCGGCCTGATCGACGGCGACGTCGCGGTGATCGGCGGCGACCTGACCCGGACCGCGCTGACGGTGCTCGACCGGATGCTGTCGGCGGGCGGCGAAATGGTCACCCTGGTACTCGGCGCGCACGCTCCCGAAGGGCTCGCCGAAGACCTGGAGCGCCACGTACGCGAGCGTTTTCTCGCCGTGGACACCGTCGTCTACGAGGGCGGCCGGTACGCGCCGCCGCTGCTCATCGGCGTCGAATAGCGGCCGGAAAGGCGGCGCCGAACAGCGGCGGCGAGAACCGCGCGCACCGCCCCCGGCATTCCGCGCCGCACGCATTCCGCGCGCATTCCACCGGTATTCCCCCGCATTCCGCGGCGTGCGGTGCGGCGGCGAGGTGGTCCGTTGTCAGAGGCATGGTGTGCAATGGATCCCGTGGCCGCGCTCGAAGAATCCCTGAAGAAAACCCTCGGTGGCACCACCGCGAAGGTGCTCGCCGAGCACCTCGGCCTGCACACCGTCGGCGATCTCCTGCACCACTACCCCCGCCGCTATGCCGAACGCGGCGAGCTGACCCGCCTCGCCGACCTCCCGCTGGACGAACACGTCACGGTCGTCGCCCAGGTGTCCGACGCCCGCGTGCTGACGTTCAACGGCGGCCGGGGCAAGCGTCTCGAAGTCACGCTCACCGACGGCAGCGGACGGCTCCAACTGGTCTTCTTCGGAAAGGGCGTCCACAAACCGCACAAGGAACTCCTGCCAGGACGCCGCGCGATGTTCGCGGGCAAGGTCTCGGTCTTCAACCGCAAACTCCAGCTCGCCCACCCCGAATACGCACTCCTCGACCAGGAGGCGGACAGCGAGGCCGTCGACGCCTTCGCCGGGCAGCTCATCCCGATCTACCCCGCCTGCCAGCAGATGGCGTCCTGGAAGCTCGCCAAGGCCGTCGACGCGGTGCTGCCCAGCGCGCAGGAGGCCGTCGACCCGCTCCCCGACGCGCTGCGCGAGGGCCGGGCCCTGGTGCCGCTCCCCGAGGCGCTGCTCAAGATCCACCGGCCGGGCACCAAGGCCGACATCGCGGACGCGCGCGCCAGGCTGAAGTGGGACGAGGCGTTCGTCCTCCAGGTCGCGCTGGCCAGACGCCGCATCGCCGAGACCCAACTCCCCGCGGTGCCCCGCCCGTTGAGCAAGGACGGCATCCTCGACGCGTTCGACGCCGAGCTGCCTTTCACCCTCACCGAAGGCCAGCAGAAGGTCAGCCGGGAGATCTTCGACGACCTGGCGACCGACCACCCGATGCACCGCCTCCTCCAGGGCGAGGTGGGTTCGGGCAAGACCATGGTGGCGCTGCGCGCGATGCTCGGCGTGGTCGACAGCGGCGGGCAGGCCGCGATGCTCGCGCCGACCGAGGTGCTCGCCCAGCAGCACCACCGCTCGATCACCGAGATGATGGGGGAGCTGGCCGAAGGAGGCATGCTGGGCGGCGCCGAGCACGGCACCAAAGTGGTGCTGCTCACCGGCTCCATGGGGACGGCCGCCCGCCGCCAGGCGCTGCTCGACCTCGTCACCGGCGAGGCCGGCATCGTCATCGGGACGCACGCCCTGATCGAGGACAAGGTGCAGTTCCACGACCTCGGCCTGGTGGTCGTCGACGAACAGCACCGCTTCGGCGTCGAGCAGCGCGACGCCCTGCGCGGCAAGGGCCACTCCCAGGGGGAGAAGCGCATGCCGCACCTCCTGGTGATGACCGCGACCCCCATCCCGCGCACGGTCGCCATGACCGTCTTCGGCGATCTGGAGACCTCCGTCCTGGACCAACTCCCCGCCGGACGCTCGCCGATCGCCAGCCACGTCGTGCCTGCCAAGGACAAGCCGCACTTCCTCGCACGGGCCTGGGAGCGGGTCCGTGAAGAGGTGGCGGCGGGGCACCAGGGCTACGTCGTGTGCCCGCGCATCGGCGACGAGGAAGAACCGGCCAAGGGGAGCGGGAAGAAGAGCGCGGCGGGCAAGGAGGAACCGCCGCCGGACGGCGAGGAGAAGCGCCCCCCGCTCGCGGTGCTCGACATCGCGGCCCAGCTCACCGCGGGACCGCTGGCCGGACTGCGGGTGGCCGCGCTGCACGGCCGGATGGCGCCCGACGACAAGGACGACGTGATGCGCAGGTTCGCCGCCGGCGAGCTGGACGTCCTGGTCGCCACCACCGTCATCGAGGTCGGCGTCAACGTCCCGAACGCCACCGCCATGGTGATCATGGACGCCGACCGCTTCGGCGTCTCCCAGCTGCACCAGCTGCGCGGCCGGGTCGGCCGTGGCGCGGCGCCGGGACTGTGCCTGCTGGTGAGCGAGATGCCCGAGGCCAGTCCGGCGCGCGCCCGGCTCGCCGCCGTCGCCGGCACCCTCGACGGCTTCGAACTCTCCCGCATCGACCTCGAACAGCGCCGCGAGGGCGACGTCCTGGGGCAGGCCCAGTCCGGCGTCAGGTCCTCGCTGCGGATGCTCTCGGTCATCGACGACGAGGAAGTCATCGCCGCCGCCCGCGAGGAGGCCACCGCCGTCGTCACCGCCGATCCCGCGCTGGACGGCCATCCGGAACTGCGAACGGCGCTGTCCGCGCTGCTGGACGCCGAGCGGGAGGAGTACCTCGACAAGGGCTGAGACGGGAAGGGCCGGGACGCGGTGTCCGGCGGCCGGCGGAGCGGGGCCGCGGGCGAGGGCCGCGGCGCCCGCCGGCCTCGGCGGGAATATCGTGGGGGAGCGGCGCCGTACCCTGGCCGCCGCCCCACCACCGACCCGCACCACGTAAGGACAGGCCCCATGACCCGCGTGATCGCCGGCACGGCCGGCGGACGCCGCCTGGCCGTGCCACCAGGAAACGGCACCCGCCCGACATCCGACCGCGCGCGCGAGGGCCTCTTCTCCACCTGGGAATCACTGGACGGACCGCTGACCGGCGCCCGGGTGCTCGACCTCTACGGCGGTTCCGGCGCCGTCGGCCTGGAGGCGCTGTCCCGCGGCGCCGCGCACGTCCTGCTCGTCGAGGCCGACCCGCGCGCCGTCCGCACCCTCCGCGAGAACGTCCGCACGGTCGGCCTGCCGGGCGCCGAAGTCCGTTCCGGCAAGGCCGAACAGACCGCCGCCGCCCCGCCGCCCGGCGACCCGTACGACATCGCCTTCCTCGACCCGCCGTACGCCGTCACCGACGCCGAGCTGTGCGAGATCCTGCTCACACTCCGTGGTCAGGGCTGGTTTGTGGACGACGCACTCGTCACCGTGGAACGGAGCACCAGAGGCGGCGCGTTTCCCTGGCCGGACGGTTTCGAAGCGATCAAGGCCCGTCGCTACGGCGAGGGGACGCTTTGGTACGGTCGCGCCGCTCCGGCGTCCGCTGACGAGACGGCGGAACGCGTGTCATGAACGCATCGGAGAGCGAGGAACCAGAGTTGCGCCGCGCCGTCTGTCCGGGGTCCTTCGACCCCATCACCAATGGTCACCTGGACATCATCGCCCGTGCCTCCAAGCTGTACGACGTCGTCCACGTCGCCGTGATGATCAACCAGTCCAAGCAGGGCCTGTTCACGGTCGACGAGCGGATCGAGCTGATCCGCCGGGCCACCGCCGAGTACGGCAACGTTGAGGTCGAGTCCTTCCACGGACTGCTCGTGGACTTCTGCAAGCAGCGCGACATCCCCGCGATCGTCAAGGGCCTGCGCGCGGTCAGCGACTTCGACTACGAGCTGCAGATGGCCCAGATGAACAACGGGCTCTCCGGAGTGGAGACCCTGTTCGTCCCCACCAACCCCACCTACAGCTTCCTCTCCTCCAGCCTCGTCAAGGAGGTTGCGGCCTGGGGCGGCGACGTCGCCCACCTCGTCCCGGGGTTCGTCCTCGAAGCGCTGACCGAGCGGCTCCGGCAGCAGTGAGACCGCCGCGCGGGCCACGCAGGCCCGTGACGAAGGGCTGACGGGGCGTCAGTAGGTGTCGGACCGGCGGTCCGTGGCCGTACAGTCGTCCCGTCCCTCGTTCCATCCCTTCAGAGAGTGGCGAGTCCAAGGTGGACGTGCAGAAGAAGCTCGACGAGATCGTCGAGGCCATCGGCAGCGCCCGTTCCGTGCCCATGTCGGCGTCCTGCGTCGTCAACCGCGCCGAGTTGCTCGCCCTGCTGGAAGAGGTGCGCGGCGCGCTGCCCGGATCGCTCGCGCAGGCCCAGGAGTTGCTCGGCGGGCGGGAGCAGATGGTCGAGGAGGCGCGCGCCGAGGCGGAGCGGATCATCGAGTCCGCGCACGCCCACCGCGGCTCGCTGATCTCCGACACCGAGGTCGCCAGGCAGTCCCAGGACGAGGCCGACCGCATCCTGTCCGAGGCCCGCAGGGAGGCCGAGGAGATCCGCGCCGAGGCCGACGACTACGTCGACAGCAAGCTCGCCAACTTCGAGGTCGTCCTCACCAAGACCATCGGATCCGTCGACCGCGGTCGCGAGAAGCTGCTCGGCCGGGGCCCGGGGCTCGACGAGCAGGGCTACGCGGACACCGAGGCGCCCGAGCGCAGCACCGACCCGGCGACCCTCACCCAGCGCGCCGACGCCTATGTGGACGCCAAGTTCGGCGCCTTCCAGGCCGTGCTGACCAAGACGCTCGAAGCGGTCGGCCGGGGCCGCGACAAGCTCCAGGGCGCGCGGGCGATCGACGAACTCGGCGCCCACCTCGCGGCCCAGGACGACGCGCAGACCGCTGGCCACCAGGCCGACGCGGACTACCTCGCCGGGCTCGCCGACATCGCCCCCGCACAGCCCCCGCAGCAGGCCCCCGCCCAGCCCCAGGTGCCGCAGCAGGAACAGCAGCCCTACCCGTCCCAGCTCCAGCCGCAGCAGGGCTACTACCAGGACCAGGGCTACACCCAGCAGCAGGAGGCGTACGCCTACCAGCAGGCGCAGTACGCCCAGCAGCAGGACCCGTACGGCTACGGCTGGCAGCAGCCCCAGCAGCAGGGCTACGACCCCCAGGCCGGCTACGTCCCGCAGCAGGCACCGCCGCAGCCCCAGCAGGCCCCGCAGGACCACGCCGCGCAGGGGCACCCCCCGCAGGCCGGCGCCCTGGACGAGACCAGCCTGTTCGACACCAGCATGATCAACCTCGACCAGCTGCGGCAGTACGAAGAGGGCCGCCAGTAGCGGGTCCGACGGCCGAAGGGGAGCGGATTGGGCCTATCGGGGCCCGTCCAGTATCCTGGCTGTTCGGTCGCGTGTACATCCGCGATCGCTGCTGCCCACTCGCCGATCCGGTGACGGGCGGCTCCTCCGCAGTACAGAAAGCAGGAAGCCATCAACGCCCGCCTCGACCACCGTTCCCCGCTTGTGTTCGACACACGCGAGCTGGGCCGTCGTCCCGGCGCGCTCAAGCGGCTCTCCCGCACCGCCGAGGCCCCCAGGGACCTCGGCAACGAGGTCATCGGTGTGCCCGAGGGCGCCCCGATCGCCATCGAACTCCGCCAGGAATCGGTCATGGACGGGGTGCTTGTCACAGGCACCGGCCGTGCAACCGTGAAGGGGGAGTGCGTAAGGTGTCTGGAGCCGCTGGAGCGAGAGCTCGAAGCGGACTTCCAGGAGATGTTCGCCTACCCCGACGCCGACGCCCGGACCCGCCCCGCGGAATCCGGCGACGACGCCGAGGACGAGGAGGACACCCTCTCCCTCGAGGACGACATGTTCGACCTCGAACCCGTGCTGCGGGACGCGGTGGTGCTCGCACTGCCGTTGCAGCCGGTGTGCCGGGAAGACTGCCCGGGTCTGTGCTCCGAATGCGGAGTGCGGCTCGCGGACGACCCGGACCACCACCATGAAGCCGTCGACATCCGTTGGGCGGCATTGCAGGGACTCGTCGGGTCCGACCAGGACGGCGAGATCGACAATGACCCCCGCGTCGGCGGGGATGAACCTCAGGAGAAGTAGCCGTGGCTGTTCCGAAGCGGAAGATGTCGCGCAGCAACACGCGCCACCGCCGGTCGCAGTGGAAGGCTGCGGTCCCCACCCTGGTGGCGTGCGAGCGCTGCCACGAGCCGAAGCAGCAGCACATCGCGTGCCCGAGCTGCGGCACCTACAACAAGCGCCAGGTCCTCGAGGTCTGAGCGGCTGGTGACAGGCACTGTGTCTAGCCCCAAAAAGGCGGAAGACGCCCATTCGTCGTCCCGTAAGCGGGATGAACCGACTCCGGCGGACACGGCCTCGTCCCACACGCTTCTGGAAGGGCGGCTCGGGTACCACCTCGAGTCCGCCCTTCTGGTGCGTGCGCTGACGCACCGCTCGTACGCATACGAGAACGGCGGTCTGCCCACCAACGAGCGGCTCGAATTCCTCGGGGATTCGGTGCTCGGCCTGGTGGTCACGGACACGCTGTACCGCATCCACCCCGATCTCCCGGAAGGCCAGTTGGCCAAGCTCCGGGCCGCGGTGGTCAACTCGCGTGCGCTCGCCGAGGTGGGCCGCGGCCTCGACCTCGGCGCCTTCATCCGCCTCGGACGGGGCGAAGAGGGCACGGGCGGCAGGGACAAGGCATCGATCCTCGCCGACACCCTCGAAGCGGTGATCGGCGCGGTCTATCTCGATCAGGGACTCGACGCGGCAGGCGAGCTGGTGCACCGGCTCTTCGACCCGCTCATCGAGAAGTCCTCCAGCCTGGGCGCCGGCCTCGACTGGAAGACGAGCCTCCAGGAACTCACCGCGACCGAAGGTCTCGGCGTCCCGGAGTACCTGGTCAGTGAGACCGGCCCCGACCACGAGAAGACGTTCACTGCTGCTGCCCGCGTCGGTGGTGTCTCGTACGGCACCGGCACCGGCCGCAGCAAGAAGGAAGCCGAACAGCAGGCGGCGGAGTCCGCGTGGCGTGCCATTCACGCCAAGGCGGAGGAAGCGGCCAAGGCCGAGGAAGCGGCTCCCGCTGGCGAGACGTCGCCGGCCGCCGCCGACGAGGCCCCGGCTTCCGGCGACTCCGCGTCGTCGGCAGGCTGAACAACCCCTTTCTGACCCCGTCCGGAGCGGTGCCGCCGCTCCGGACGGGGTCAGAAGTCTTTCCCGAGACGTGAGGAGCCCCCGTGCCCGAGCTGCCCGAGGTCGAGGTCGTACGCCGCGGACTGGAGCGCTGGGTCAGCGGACGCACCGTCGACACCGTCGAGGTGCTGCATCCGCGCGCCATCCGCCGGCACACCGCGGGCGCGGCCGACTTCGCAGCCCGGCTGAAGGGGCTGCGGATCGGCGTCGCACGTCGCCGCGGCAAGTACCTCTGGCTGCCGGTGACCGGCGGCGGCCCCGCCGCGCAGACCGCAGCCGAAGGCATCGCGCCGACGGTCACCACCTCCGTCACCCACGGCCTCGCCGTCCTCGCCCACCTCGGCATGAGCGGCCAGCTGCTGGTCCAGCCGCAGGACGCCCCCGACGAGAAGCACCTGCGCATCAGGATCCGCTTCGACGACACGGACACCCCGGTGCCCGACGAGGCGGCCGGCACCGAACTCCGCTTCGTCGACCAGCGCACCTTCGGCGGCCTCTCGCTGCACGACACCGTCCCCGGCGACGCCGACCAGCTCCCGGACGCCATCGCGCACATCGCCCGCGACCCGCTCGACCCGGCCTTCGACGACGACGCCTTCCACGACGCGCTGCGCCGCAAGCGCACCACCATCAAGCGCGCCCTGCTCGACCAGTCGCTGATCAGCGGCGTGGGCAACATCTACGCCGACGAGGCGCTGTGGCGCTCGCGCCTCCACTACGAGCGGCCGACCGCCCCCTTCACCCGCCCCCGCACCGCCGAACTCCTCGGCCACGTACGGGAGGTGATGACCGCCGCCCTCGACGTCGGCGGCACGAGCTTCGACAGCCTCTACGTCAACGTCAACGGCGAATCGGGCTACTTCGAGCGCTCGCTGGACGCGTACGGCCGCGAGGACGAACCCTGCCGCCGGTGCGGCACCCCGATCCGCCGCCGTCCCTGGATGAACCGCTCCAGCTACTTCTGCCCGCGCTGCCAGCGACCGCCGCGGCCGTGACCTGTGCCGCGCCGGGCCCCGCCCGACGCGGCACAAGGAGGCGGGCCGGGATACCGGCCCGCCCGGTCAGAACCCGAAGTCCTGCGTCCACCAGGGGCCGCCGGGGCCGGTGTGGATGCCGACGCCGAGGGTCCGGTAGTCGCAGTTGAGGATGTTGGCGCGGTGTCCCGGGCTGTTCATCCAGGACTCCATGACCGCGCGGGCGTCGGGCTGGCCGCGGGCGATGTTCTCGCCGCCGAGGTCGGAGACGCCGGCCTTGCGGGCGCGGTCCCAGGGGCTCGCGCCGTCCGGGTCGGTGTGGTCGAAGAAGTCGCGCGCGGCCATGTCGTCGCTGAACGCCTGCGCCAGGGAGGCCAGTTCACCGTCCGCGCGGACCGGCGAGCAGCCCGCCTGTGCCCGCTCCTGATTGACCAGGGACAGCACCTGCGCCTGCGCGGAAGACCCGGCGGCCGGGGCCTTCTTCGGGCTCGCGGACGCGGTGGTCCCCGGCGTCGCGGACGCGGTGCCGGGGGAGCTCGCACCGTGCCGCCCGGCGTGCGGCGAACCGTCACGGGCCGGTGCGGAGGCGGTGGACCGCCCGGGGGACGGGGTGGCGGACGGTGCGGCGGCGGAGGCCGGGCGGTCGGTGCCGGGCGCCGCCGACCGGGTACCGCCGCGGCTCGCGGGGTGCGTGGCGCGCTCGCTGGGCGCCGCCGATTCGGTGCCCTGCGGCCCGGTGTCAGGCAGTGCGTCGGCGCGCACCCGCTCGCTGCGGTCACCGCCGCCCACCTCGAACGGCCCGCCCCCGGGGAGCAGCCCGGAGGCGACCGCCACGGTGCCCATGGCGACCGCGGCGGATGCGCCGAGCAGCCCGGTGCGTACCGGCGCGGAGCGGCGCCCGCGCGCCGCACGGCGTCCGCGCGCGGACGTCACGGGCCCGGCCGGGTGCGGTGCGCCAACAGGCGGCGCTCCCACGGGTTCCGGGGCGTGGGGAGCAGAGCGTCGATGGCGGCCCATCCGCTGACTTCCTTCCGTCCTCAGCGTCAACATGCTTCACCCATACGGGTGAACGCGATTGCCGGGCGACTGTACGCCATGGGCTACGGGGGCGATGTGCTCGGTGGGCAATTGGCCGGTTACCGTGCACACATGAACGAAGATGTCCGTCTGACCGCCTGGGTGCGCGGCCAGGTACAAGGCGTCGGGTTCCGCTGGTTCACCCGCGCCAACGCGCTGCGCATCGGGAGCCTCGCCGGATTCGCGCTGAATCTCGGGGACGGCCGGGTCCAGGTCGTCGCCGAAGGCCCCAAGGACCATTGCGAGCAGTTGCTGGAATGGCTGCGCACCGGAGACACGCCCGGCCGGGTCGACGGCGTCACTGAGATATGGGACACCCCGCGCGGGGGTTACGACGGCTTCGCGATCCGCTGAGCGATCCCGGGAAATCCCTCCGTGCCGCGCAAAAAATGATCTTCGTGGCCCGTTCCTGGTGCCCGCTCACGGGATATTTCGGCTGGTGGTTGCCAACTCGGCCGACCCGTGCAAGGCTGCCGCTGTACGGATGATCTCCACACCCGGCGGGGCCTTTCTGGGGAGTCGGCGCCATGCCTTCGAGGCGGCGCACTCTCGGGCGCCCGTGGATACGCGGTGTGATCGTGTTGACCGTCAAAACTTTTGGTGAGACTCTGGAATCCCCGCGCACCTTAGCTGTTTGGCATTCAGAACCCCATAAATGACAAGCACCGCGGGTGCGAATCCCTCACGACCCAACCGCTTCGGTCGGTCACTCATTGTGGAGGACCATCCATCATGGCAAAGGCGCTTCTCGGTTACGTCGGCGGCTCCGACCCCCGAGTCCTCTCCGAGATGCGACGGCTTCAGCAGCGCGTTCAAGACCTGGAATCCGAACTGATCCGGATGCAGGCCGAAAACGACATGCTGTCCGCTGCCGCACGTCACGACGACTCGATGCTCGACGGCATCGACGTACCCCAGGCGGAGCCCGCGCTCACCTGACCCCGTCCTCAGGGCCGGCGAGCCGCACCAGCCGCCTGAGGCATCACTCAGCAGGATCTGCAAGGGACGCTTCGGCGTCCCTTCGTCGTTTCCGCTCCTCGTTCCCGTTCCGGCCCTCCCTTACCGCATGATGTGCCCTGCGCCACACTCGGTGAAACCGAAAGGAAACGGCGGCCCGGTACGCGGCGGTCGCCGGGGGCGGAATGTTGGGACGGCCCGCCCGGAGGCGGCCGGTAGAGTCCAACGGCGTGCATCTCAAGAGTCTGACCCTGCGGGGATTCAAATCCTTCGCCTCCGCCACGACACTCCGGTTCGAACCGGGCATCACCTGCGTCGTGGGCCCCAACGGCTCCGGCAAGTCCAATGTCGTGGACGCGCTGTCCTGGGTCATGGGCGAGCAGGGCGCCAAATCGCTGCGCGGCGGCAAGATGGAAGACGTCATCTTCGCCGGCACCACCGGGCGGCTGCCGCTGGGCCGCGCCGAGGTCTCGCTGACCATCGACAACTCCGACGGGGCGCTGCCCATCGAGTACGCCGAAGTCACCCTCACCCGGATCATGTTCCGCAACGGCGGCAGCGAATACCAGATCAACGGTGACACCTGCCGGCTGCTGGACATCCAGGAACTGCTCAGCGACTCCGGCATCGGCCGGGAGATGCACGTGATCGTCGGCCAGGGCCAGCTGGACGGCGTGCTGCACGCCGACCCGATGGGGCGCAGGGCGTTCATCGAGGAGGCGGCCGGTGTACTCAAGCACCGTAAGCGCAAGGAGAAGGCGCTGCGGAAGCTGGAGGCGATGCAGGCCAACCTGGCCCGGGTGCAGGACCTGACCGATGAGCTGCGCCGTCAGCTCAAGCCGCTCGGCAGGCAGGCCGCGGTCGCCCGGCGGGCCGCCGTGATCCAGGCCGATCTGCGCGACACCCGGCTGCGGCTGCTCGCCGACGACCTCGTCACGCTGCGCCGCGCGCTGCACGCCGAGATCGCCGATGAGGCGGCGCTCAAGCAGCGCAAGGAAGAGGCGGAGGCCCGGTTGCGTGTCGCGCAGCGGCGCGAGGCGGTGCTGGAGGACGAGGTCCGTACGCTGGCGCCGCGGGTGCAGGGGGCCCAGCAGACCTGGTACGAGCTGTCGCGGTTCGCGGAGCGGGTGCGCGGCACGGTCTCGCTGGCCGAGGCCAGGGTCGCCAGCGCTTCGGCGGCGCCGCCGGACGAGCGGCGCGGGCGCGACCCGGAGGACATGGAGCGCGAGGCGGCCCGGATCCGGGAGCAGGAGGCGGAGTTGACGGCCGCGCTGGACGCGGCGAGCCGGGCGCTGGAGGACACCGTCGAGCACCGTGCCGGTCTTGAGCGGCAGTTGGCGGACGAGGAGCGGCGGCTGCGGGACGCGGCCCGTGCCATCGCCGACCGGCGCGAGGGACTGGCCAGGCTCAGCGGGCAGGTCAGCGCGGCGCGCGGGCGGGCCGCTTCGGCGCAGGCGGAGATCGGCCGGCTCGTCGAGGCCAGGGACGACGCCGGGCGGCGTGCGGCGGCGGCCCAGGAGGAGTACGAGCAGCTGCAGGCCGAGGTGGACGGGACCGGCGCGGGGGAGGCGGAGCCCGCCGAGCGGTACGCGGCGGCCCGGCGGGAGCTGGCCGGTGCGGAGGAGGCGCTGAGCGCCGCCCGTGAGGCGCTGACCTCGGCCGAGCGGCAGCGGGCCGCGACATCGGCCCGGCACGACGCGCTGGCGCTCGGCCTGCGCCGCAAGGACGGCAGCGGCGCCCTGCTCGCCGCCGCCGGATCCTTGACCGGCCTGCTCGGGCCCGCGGCCGAACTGCTCACCATCGCGCCCGGCTTCGAGATCCCGGTCGCCGCCGCGCTGGGGGTCGCCGCCGATGCCGTCGCGCTCACCGGGCCCACCGCCGCTGCGGGTGCCATCCGTCTGCTGCGGGAGCAGGACGCGGGCCGGGCGGCGATGCTGCTCGGCGCCGCCGTCGGGGACGAGGCACGGCAGTCCGTGCCCGCGGGTGCGGCGTCCGGGCAGGAGACCGCGTCGGCCCGTACGGACGGGGGTGCGGGGCCGCAGGAATCCCCGCGGGTGCCGGGGCCGGCCCGGCCGTCCGGCGCGGGGCAGGACGCGGCGCACCGGGTTCCCGGGCCCCGTGGCGCGCCGGTGCGGGCCGCCGAACTCGTCGGCGGGCCGACGGAGTTGGCGGACGCGGCGCACCGGCTGCTGCGGGACGTGGTGGTCGTCGGGACGCTGGAGGACGCCGAGCATCTGGTCGCCGCGCGGCCGGAGCTGACGGCGGTCACCGGCGAGGGCGACGTGCTCGGCGCGCACTTCGCGCACGGCGGGTCGGCCGGTGCGCCGAGCCTGCTGGAGGTGCAGGCGGCCGTCGACGAGGCGGCGGCCGAACTGGCGGAACTGGCCACCCGCTGCACGGCGCTGGCGCAGGAGCAGCGGGCGGCGGCCGAGCGGCGCACCGTCGCCGCCGCGCAGGTCGAGGAGGCCGATGCCGGGCGGCGGGCGGCCGACCGGGAGAAGTCGCGGATCGCCGGGGACCTGGGGCGGCTCGGCGGGCAGGCCAGGGCCGCCGCGGGCGAGGCGGAGCGGTCCGCCGCCGCGGCGGCGAAGGCCGATGAGGCGCTGCTGCGGGCCACCGAGGAGGCCGAGGAGCTGGCCGAACGGCTGGCCGTCGCCGAGGAGGAGCCGGCCGATGAGGAGCCGGACACCTCGGTACGGGACCGGCTGGCGGCGGACGGCGCGAACGCGCGGCAGACGGAGATGGAGGCGCGGCTCCAGGCGCGTACGCACGAGGAGCGGGTGAAGGCGCTCGCCGGGCGCGCGGACGCGCTGGACCGCGGGGCGCGGGCGGAGCGTGAGGCGCGGGCGCGGGCCGAGCAGCGGCGCGCCCGGCTGCGGCACGAGGCGGAGGTGGCCGCCGCGGTCGCCTCCGGCGCGCGGCAGCTGCTGGCGCACGTCGAGGTGTCGGTCGTCCGGGCCGAGGAGGAGCGGGCGGCGGCGGAGCGGGCGAAGGGGGAGCGCGAGCAGTCCCTGGTGGCGGAGCGCGGCCGGAGCCGGGAGCTGGCGTCCGAGCTGGACAAGCTGACGGACTCGGTGCACCGCGGCGAGGTGCTGGGCGCCGAGAAGCGCATGCGGATCGAGCAGTTGGAGACCAAGGCGCTGGAGGAGCTGGGGGTGGAGCCTGCCGGTCTGGTCGCGGAGTACGGCCCCGACCAGCCGGTGCCGCCGTCGCCCGCCGCCGACGGCGAGCAGCTGCCCGATGACCCGGAGCATCCGCGGAACCTGCCGGTGGCGTACGTACGGGCCGAGCAGGAGAAGCGGCTGAAGGCGGCCGAGCGGGCGTACCAGCAGCTCGGGAAGGTGAACCCGCTGGCGCTTGAGGAGTTCGCGGCGTTGGAGGAGCGGCACCGCTTCCTCAGTGAACAGCTTGAAGACTTGAAGAAGACCAGGGCCGACCTGATGCAGGTGGTCAAGGAGGTCGACGAGCGGGTCGAGCAGGTCTTCACCGAGGCGTACGAGGACACCGCGCGGGAGTTCGAGGGGGTCTTCGCGCGGCTCTTCCCGGGCGGCGAGGGCCGGTTGGTGCTGACCGACCCCGGCAACATGCTGACCACCGGTGTGGACGTGGAGGCGCGCCCGCCGGGGAAGAAGGTCAAGCGGCTCTCGCTGCTGTCCGGCGGCGAGCGGTCGCTGACGGCCGTGGCGCTGCTGGTGTCGATCTTCAAGGCGCGGCCCAGCCCGTTCTACGTGATGGACGAGGTGGAGGCGGCGCTCGACGACACCAACCTCCAGCGGCTGATCGGGATCATGGAGGAGCTTCAGGAGAGCTCCCAGCTGATCGTGATCACGCACCAGAAGCGGACGATGGAGGTCGCCGACGCCCTGTACGGCGTTTCGATGCAGGGCGACGGGGTGTCCAAGGTCATCAGCCAGCGGCTGCACTGAGGCCGCGGGGGCCTTTGCTGAGGTCAGCCAGCCTCTCTTCAGAACTTGAATGAAGTGGGCTCTGTGGTGCCGTGAAACAAATCCATCACGCCCTATTGACTTAGAAACTTGAAGGCATAGTCTCGGCAACGTTGTTTTTACCTTCAAGTGGTGGGTGTCCCCAACGTATGCGCCACTGGGAGGGCCAGCCCCCTACGCCCGGCAGCGCAGCCGGGCCACTGGAGTACACGTTGACCAGCACCGCGCAGCCGGCGGTCCCGGAAGGCCGCAAGGCCCAGCCGGAACACCTCGGCCATGTCATCTTCATCACCGCGGCTGCCGCGATGGGCGGCTTCCTCTTCGGCTATGACAGCTCCGTGATCAACGGTGCCGTCGAGGCGATCCGCGGGCGCTACGACGTCGGGTCGGCCATCCTGGCCCAGGTGATCGCCATCGCGCTGATCGGCTGCGCCATCGGCGCTGCCACGGCCGGCCGGATCGCGGACCGCATCGGCCGCATCCGCGTGATGCAGATCGCCGCGGTGCTGTTCATCATCAGCGCGATCGGCTCGGCCCTGCCGTTCGCCCTCTGGGACCTGGCCATGTGGCGGGTGTTCGGCGGGATCGCGATCGGCATGGCCTCGGTCATCGGCCCCGCCTACATCGCCGAGGTGTCGCCGCCCGCCTACCGCGGCCGGCTCGGCTCCTTCCAGCAGGCCGCGATCGTCATCGGCATCGCCGTCTCCCAGCTCGTCAACTGGGGCATCCTCAACCTCGCCGACGGCAACCAGCGCGGCAAGCTCGCCGGCTTCGAGGCGTGGCAGTGGATGCTCGGCGTGATGGTCGTCCCGGCGCTCGTCTACGGCCTGCTCTCCTTCGTCATTCCCGAGTCGCCGCGCTTCCTGATCTCCGTCGGCAAGGTCGACAAGGCCAAGAAGGTGCTGGCCGACGTCGAGGGCACGACGGTCGATCTCGACGCGCGGGTGGTCGAGATCGAGGAGGCGATGCACCGCGAGCACAAGTCGAAGTTCACCGACCTGCTCGGCGGCAAGAAGGGCTTCCTGCCGATCGTCTGGGTCGGCATCGGCCTGTCGGTGTTCCAGCAACTGGTCGGCATCAACGTCGCGTTCTACTACTCGTCGACGCTGTGGCAGTCCGTCGGCATCAACCCGAGCAGCTCGTTCTTCTACAGCTTCACGACGTCGATCATCAACATCATCGGCACCGTGATCGCGATGATCTTCGTCGACCGGATCGGCCGCCGCCCGCTGGCGCTCATCGGCTCGGCCGGTATGGCCGTCGCGCTCGCCCTGGAAGCCTGGGCCTTCTCGGCCAAGACCGCGGCCGGCACGCTGCCCGGCACCGAGGGCGCCGTCGCCCTGATCGCCGCCCACGGGTTCGTGCTCTTCTTCGCCCTCTCCTGGGGCGTCGTGGTCTGGGTCTTCCTCGGCGAGATGTTCCCCAACCGCATCCGCGCCGCCGCGCTGGGCGTCGCCGCATCCGCGCAGTGGATCGCCAACTGGGCCATCACGGCGAGCTTCCCGAGCCTGTCGGACTGGAACCTCTCCGGCACCTACGTGATCTACATGTTCTTCGCCCTGCTCTCGATCCCCTTCGTGCTGAAGTTCGTGAAGGAGACCAAGGGCAAGGCGTTGGAGGAGATGGGCTAACCACCCCGCCAGTCCTTCTCCTCGCACGTGGACGCTGCCCCGGCTCATTCGGAGAGCCGGGGCAGCGCCGCGTAATGGCGGCGTCAACTCCCGTACCGATCGCCACGCCCGGATGCCGGAGCCGTGGATATCCCCCGCGATACCCGACAGGATCAGCGCTACGGGGGCGGATATCGAGAAGACGATGGGTATGAACAGGGATATGGACAGGGACATGGATACGGATACGCGTGGGGCCGCGGAGACCGGCACGACGGCAACGGTCGTGGACGGCGGCGTGCCGCTGCCGGCGCAGGGCGGTGCGGTCGGCGGCACGGCCGGATACCTGCACCGTACGGTGGCCGACGCCCCCGTGCAGGAGGTGTTCCCCGGGATCCGCTGCCGGCCGCTGTGGACCGGCGAGAACGGTGCCAGCGCCATGGTCGTGGAGCTGGATCCGGGGAGCTGCTGGGAAGGCGTCGATCTGCACGAGCCGGGACCTGAGGAAGTCTTCGTGGTCGACGGGGTGTTCCACGACGGGGACTGCGCGCACCCCGCGGGCACGTTCATCCACGCGCCGGCCGGATCCTGGCACATTCCGCAGTCCGCCAAGGGCTGCACCCTGTTCGTTTTCTACCCGGAGGGCTGAACTCCGGGCGGCGGCCGGTCCCCGGGCCGGCCGCCGCCTCAGCCCCCGCCGCCGGCCCCCGCCCCGATCCGCGGCAGCACCTGCTCGGCGAACAGGTGCAACGACCGCCAGCCCTCGTCCACCGGCATCCCGCCGCACAGCGGGTGCAGGACCAACGAGCCCTGCGGGCCCGCCTCTTCGGCCATCCGCACACACGCGTCGGGGGTGACCACGCGGTAGATGCCTTCCGCGCGCAGCTCCGCCACATCCCGCGCGCCGGAGCGTACGGCCGAGCGGATGTCGTCGGACTGCCAGGACGCGTAGGTGCGGGCCTCGTGCAGCAGGTGGGCCCCGTACGTCGCCCAGGTGCGGTCCGGGTCGTCCGACACGTGCAACAGGCAGGTGCGGGCGGCCGGTTGGAGCACCCAGCCCTCGGTGCCGTACGCGGCGCACCGCTCGTGGTAGTACGCCTCCAGCTCGGGCAGGTGCGCGCTGGGGAAGAGGGGGAGGCCAAGACGGGCGGCGCGGCGGGCCGCGGCCCGGGAACTGCCGCCGATCAGCAGCAGCGGATGCGGCCGGGTGTACGGGCGCGGGGTGACCTGCACGGTGCGGTCCCGGTAGCGGAACGGCTCGCCGGTCCAGGCGGCGAGCAGCGTCGCGAGCACCTCGTCCTGGAGCGCGCCGCGGCCCTTCCAGTCCTTGCCGTGCGCCGCGTACTCCTGCGGCCGGTAGCCGATTCCGGCGACGGTGACCAGCCGGCCGCCGCTGAGCAGGTCGAGCACGGCGATGTCCTCGGCCAGCCGCAGCGGGTCGTGCAGCGGCGTGATCAGCGCGGAGACGGTGACGTTGATCCGGCGGGTGGCGCCGAAGACCGCGCCGGCGAAGGCGAGCGGTGCGGGCATCCAGCCGTTGGTGGTGGCGTGGTGTTCCTCGGTCTGCACGGTGGTCAGGCCGCGGTCGTCGGCGAACGCGGCCATCTCCAGCGCGGCGCGGTAGCGGGCGCCGAGGGTGTCGGCGGTGGGGGAGGGGTCGACGAGATTGAAGCGCAGGACCGTGACGGGCATGGCAGCGTCCCCTTCGCCGGGTGGGTGGCGCAGGGGACGCTAACTGACGCGACGTCAGATTTCTAGGGGGTGGGAGTGGGAGTCAACCACGGCCGCCGGGGCGTGGGTTGGCCGCAGCCCCGGGGAACGGTGCGGTTCCCCGGGGCTGCGGCTGCCGTGCGGTCGTGGTCAGCCGACCTCGGCCGGGTGCTGCTCCTCGGGGGCGCCGGAGGTGCGCGGGCCGTCGGCCCGGACGGTCTCCTTCGGCCGGGGCAGCAGGGCGAAGAGCGCCGCCGCGATCAGGATCGTGGCCGCCCAGCCCAGGCCGTTCGCGCCGATCCAGGTGGTGGCCAGCGGGCCGGTGAACCACTGGACCTTGGTGAAGCAGATGCCCGCGGCGAGCGCCACCGCCCAGGCCGTCATGGCCTGCCAGCAGAAGCCGCCTGCGTACCAGTAGCGGCTGCCGCGGCCGGTGTTCATCAGGCTCTCCGCGTCGTAGCGGACCGCCAGGGCGCGGCGGCGGGCCATGTCCACGCCGTAGACGCCGATCCAGGCCGAGAAGGAGACCGCGAGGAGCGTCAGGAAGGTGATGAACTGCCCGATGAAGTCCTTGGCCACCAGCATCATGAACAGGCCGCCGACGAGGCTGATGACGGCGTTGATGCTCACCGCCAGGGCCCGCGGCAGCTTGACGCCCATGGTCTGCGCCGTGAAGCCGGCGGAGTACATCGACAGGCTGTTGATCAGCACCATCCCGACCAGCGCGGTGACCAGGTAGGGGACCGCGAGCCAGGTCGGCAGGATCGTGCCGAGGAACGACATCGGGTCGGTGTTCTGACCGGCCAGCTTCGGGTTGGACACCGCCATCACACCGCCCATCAGCACCATCGGGAGCAGCACCAGGGCCGCGCCGGAGACGGTGGTGCCGACGATCTTGCGGCCGGACGCGGAGTGCGGCAGGTAGCGCGCGAAGTCGGGGCCGGTGGGCACCCAGCTGATGCCGCCCGCCGCGATGGTGCCGATGCCGGCGATCACCATCGCGGTGGTGCCCGCCTTCTTCGTGAAGATCGCGTGCCAGTCCATCGTGGCGATCAGGTAGACCAGCACCATCACCGTGAACAGGCCGAACAGATACGTCGAGTACCGGTTGCAGATGTTCAGCGCCTTGCGGCCCATCCCGCTGACCAGGAACGTGCAGGCCACGAAGGCGAGCAGGGTGATGACGATCAGGGCGTTGTTGCTCCGGACGCCGAACAGCAGGTTCAGCACCGTCAGCACCGCGTACGCGCCGGTGACCGCGTTGATGGTCTCCCAGCCGAAGCGGGCCACCCACAGGATCGCCCCGGGGAAGTAGTTGCCGCGGACGCCGAAGGTGGCCCGGGAGAGCATCGCGCCGGGCGCACCGCCCCACTTCCCGGACACCGAGAGCACGCCGACCATGCCGAACGCGATCGACACGGCGATGGCGGCCACCAGGACGACCTGCCAGAAGTTCAGCCCGTTGGTGACCACCAGGGAGGCCCCCATGGTGAGCAGCAGCACGCTGATGTTGGCCGCGACCCACGTGGGGAAGAGCTCGCGGACGCGGCCGTGGCGTTCGCTGTCGGGTACGGGCTCGATGCCTCGTGTCTCGACGGCGCCGTCGGTTTCGGGAGTGGACGTGGTGCCCATGGTGCAGGTGTCTCCGTGCGCGGGATCTGGGAGGCACCCCCGGAAGAGAGGCGCCAAGGCAGCGGCTGTGGTGCCCGGCCAGCTTCGGTTGGCAGGACTCTACGCGCGTTGCGCAGCCGTCCACCATCGTACTTTGGTCCAACTTCGCGCCGTACGTCCACTTGGATCCACCGACGAGCAGGCGCCCCGACCACTTCCGACGAAAGCCCGAACCGGACCGCCCGTACCGCTCTGACCAGCACTTTTCGGACAGTGTCCGGGGTCTCGTCGGCCCCGTGCGCACCCCTGACCCGGCCGCAGGACCGGATCGGGACGCGGCGCCCACGGGATCGGCGCGTGCGGCCACGGGCGGCGGTGCGTGGCTGATACTGGGGGGGTTATGGAAATCGTCATCCTTGCTGTAGTCATCGCCGTGGTCGCGCTCGGCGCGATCAGCGGGCTCGTCGTCAGCAGCCGCAAGAAGAAGCAGCTGCCGCCGTCCCCGCCGGCCGCCTCCCCTACGCCATCCGTCACCGCGCCGCCTGCAGAGCCGCAGGTCGGTGAGGAAGCCGAGACCCCACGCGACGAACCCCGTCGCACCATCGAAGAAGTCGGCCTGCCGACCGCCGAGGCCCCCGTGGCCGAGGCGCCGGTCGCCGAGCCCGAGGCGCCCGCCGCCCCGGAGATCGAGATCCCCGAGCCGACCGCGGGCCGCCTGGTGCGGCTGCGCGCCCGGCTCTCGCGTTCGCAGAACACCCTGGGCAAGGGCCTGCTGACGCTGCTCTCCCGGGAACACCTCGACGAGGACACCTGGGAGGAGATCGAGGACACCCTCCTCACCGCGGACGTCGGCGTCGCCCCCACCCAGGAACTGGTCGACCGGCTGCGCGAGCGGGTCAAGGTCCTCGGCACCCGCACCCCCGAGGGGCTGCGCGAGCTGCTGCGCGAGGAGCTGCTCACCCTCATCGGCACCGAGGCCGACCGCTCCGTGCACACCGGCAACGGCATCGGCAACGGCGGCGGCGAGATCCCCGGTGTCGTCATGGTCGTCGGCGTCAACGGCACCGGCAAGACCACCACCACGGGCAAGCTCGCCCGGGTCCTGGTCGCCGACGGCAAGTCCGTCGTCCTGGGCGCGGCCGACACCTTCCGTGCCGCCGCCGCCGACCAGCTCCAGACCTGGGGCGAGCGGGTCGGCGCCCGTACGGTCCGCGGCCCCGAGGGCGGCGACCCGGCGTCCATCGCCTTCGACGCGGTGAAGGAGGGCATCGCGGAGAGCGCCGACGTCGTCCTCATCGACACCGCAGGCCGGCTGCACACCAAGACCGGTCTGATGGACGAGCTGGGCAAGGTCAAGCGGGTCGTGGAGAAGCACGGCCCGGTCGGCGAGGTGCTGCTCGTCCTGGACGCCACCACCGGGCAGAACGGCCTGGTGCAGGCGCGGGTCTTCGCCGAGGTCGTGGACATCACCGGTGTGGTGCTGACCAAGCTCGACGGCACCGCCAAGGGCGGCATCATCGTCGCGGTCCAGCGGGAGCTGGGGGTGCCGGTCAAGCTCATCGGTCTCGGCGAGGGCGCCGACGACCTGGCGCCGTTCGAGCCCGAGGCGTTCGTCGACGCGCTGATCGGCGACTGAATCCCCGGACCAGGAGCGCACGACCGCTCCCCGGAGCCCGGAACGCACCGGCCTCCGTCACCCGCCAGGAGCGGGCGGCGGAGGCCGGTGCCGTTGTGCGGGCGGGCGGCGGTCCGGCGGGGCCGGGCGGGCGGCGAACGCAGTGGCGCGGAACACGGTTTCGGTCATATGTGAGGGGAAATCCGGGGTCGCCGGCCACCGCGGACGCGGCGGTACGGCCGCCGCGCCCGGCGCGCGATCACCCTGTCCGGCGCAGTGCTCCACGCCCGGCGTGCGCCCCCGCCACCGGCGTGCGCTCCGGCTCCCGGTTCCCGGCCCGCGGTGTCCGTCGTCCCGCCCGGCTGCCGGACGGCCCGTCGTACCCGGTGTCTCAGCGCACCGGACGGCGCACCGACCGCTGGCAGGCATACGCGAGCGTGCCCAGCAGCAACCGGGCCTGCGGCGGGCGGCCCGCGGTGTCCAGGGTGGGCGGGCGCAGCCAGCGCACCGGGCCGAGCGCGCCGAGGTCGGACGGGGGAGCGGTGAGGTGGTCGCCGTCCCCCAGCGGGCGCAGGTCGAGCGCCGCGTCGTCCCAGCCCGTCCGGTAGAGCAGATCGGGTAGTCCGGCGGCGGCACCGGGGGCGACGAAGAACCACGCGCGCCCCGTGGGGGCCAGCGCCACCGGGCCGCGCGGCAGCCCCATCCGTTCCAGGCGCGCCAGGGCGCACCGGCCCGCGTCCGCGGGGACGTCGAGCACGTCGAACGACCGCCCCACCGGGAGGAGCACCGCCGCCCCCGGGGTCCGCGACCAGGCGTCGACCGCGCTCTCCAGGGTGGCCCCGGCGGGGACCTCACGGCCGAAGGACAGCGGATGCGCGCCGGGGGCCGGGCAGTCGGCGTCGCCGCACGAGCAGTCCGTACGGCCGCTGCCGGTGCGTGCCGCGCGGGCGCCGGGGACGACGTCCCAGCCCCACAGGCCGGTGTACTCCGCCACCGCCGTGCTCTCGGGTGAGCGGGCGCGGCGCCGTGAGCCGGACCGGATCTCCCGGATGCCGCCGATGGTGAAGTCCATGCCCTCTCCTACGGGTGGTGCGTGTGTGCCGGTGGTGGCGAGCCGACGGGCGGAGTCAAGTGCCGTGCAGTGACGTTCCGTTGGCGGGCCGCCGGGCCCGCGGGGCCCCCGAGAGGGGCGCCGCTCCAGGGGTGGTGCGCCGGGGCGCGGGCACCGCTGCGGACCCCGATCCGTCCGATCGTGCTCGACCGGTGTCAAGTCAATCGTGCGGAGCAGGCCGGGAGTTCATTCGAAGGGGTGGCGAATGGTGGCGTTTCTGCGATCGACCTCGCGAGGAGCGTGATCGTCGGATTACGTTCAGTACACGAACCCGGAAGTGGCATCGTTCGCACGGGTATGCCGGTGGCAAGGACCGCGCCGCATCCGGCCGGACGAGGTGGCCGGATTCAGTGGTCGGGTGGAGGTGCCCGGGGAAGATGCGGCAACAGGCGGCCTCCTGTGGAGAGTTCGCGGCGGGCGACAACGTTTGGGGGCGTTCCAGTGGGCGGCAACGGCAGCGGCACTGCCGAAAAGCGTCCCAACGCGCAGTTGGGATCATGGTTTGTGCGCAGCGGCTGGTCCAAGGGCGAACTGGCGCGGCAGGTCAACCGCAGAGCCCGGCAGATGGGCGCACACCACATCAGTACCGACACCTCACGCGTCCGCCGCTGGCTGGACGGTGAACAGCCGCGCGAGCCCATCCCACGGATCCTGTCCGAGCTGTTCTCCGAACGCTTCGGCTGCGTCGTCGGCATCGAGGAACTCGGCCTGCGCTCCGCACGCCAGTCCCCGTCCGTCTCCGGCGTCGACCTGCCCTGGGCCGGGCCGCAGACCGTCACCCTGATCAGCGAGTTCTCCCGCAGTGACCTGATGCTGGCGCGTCGCGGATTCCTCGGCACCTCCCTCGCGCTGGCCGCCGGGCCCACCCTCATCGAGCCGATGCAGCGCTGGCTGGTGCCGGTCCCCGCCACGCCGGGCGCGCACGGAGCCGACACGGGCCAGGAGCGCGGCAGGCGCCCGGCGCGGCTGTCGGAACCGGAACTCGACCTGCTGGAGCAGACCACCGCGATGTTCCGGCAGTGGGACGCGCAGTGCGGCGGCGGGCTGCGGCGCAAGGCCGTCGTCGGCCAGCTGCACGAGGTCACCGACCTCCTCCAGGAACCGCAGCCCGAGCACATCGCCAGGCGGCTGTTCAACGTCGCCGCCGAACTGGCCGAACTGGCCGGCTGGATGAGCTACGACATCGGGCTCCAGCCCACCGCCCAGAAGTACTTCGTGCTCGCCCTGCACGCCGCCAAGGAAGCCGGCGACCGGCCGCTCGGCTCGTACATCCTCTCCAGCATGAGCCGGCAGATGATCCACCTCGGCCGCCCTGACGACGCGCTGGAGCTGATCCACCTCGCCCAGTACGGCAGCCGCGAGACGGCCACCGCGCGCACCCAGGCCATGCTGTACGCGATGGAGGCGCGCGCGTACGCGGGGATGGGCCAGCCCAGCAAGGTCAAGCGGGCCGTGCGGATGGCCGAGGACACCTTCTCCGACACCGTGCCGGGCGAGCCCGAGCCGGACTGGATCCGCTTCTTCTCCGAGGCCGAACTGAACGCCGAGAACGCCCACTCCTACCGCGACCTCGCCTACGTGGCGGGCCGCAGCCCCACCTACGCCTCGCTCGCCGAGCCGATCATGGAGCGCGCGGTCGAACTCTTCGGCAAGGACCCCGAGCACCAGCGGTCGTATGCACTCAACCTCATCGGGATGGCCTCCGTGCACCTGCTCCAGCGGGAGCCCGAGCGGTGCGCCGAGCTCGCGCAGCAGGCGATCCCGTTCGCCCAGCAGGTCCGCTCGGAACGGGTCAACACCCGGCTGCGGAAGACCGTGGACAGCGCCGTACGGGACTACGACGGCGTCGCCGAGGTGATCCGGCTCAGCGACGAACTGGCCAGGCAGCTCCCCGAATCGGAGGCCGTCTGACGGCACCCGCCCCCCAGCCCCCGGCCGCGGCCACCACCCCGTACAGCCCGACTCGGCTTCCCCACGCCAGGTCACACGGGTGGCGACCGCGGCCGGGCCACGTCCAGCGGCACGAGCGGCAGTGTCCGCGCGGGCGCCGCCCGGTGCCACGGCGGGGGCGGCGAGCCGTACGGGCAGCCGCCCGGCGGGACCGGGAATTCACCCGCGCGTAACACCGGCGCGGCCTTCGTCACGGTGGCGAAACACCGGCGGGTGGTGGCCGAAACCGCGCTGCGACAGCCTCGTGACGAACGACGGCCCGCCCTGGCACGGCACCCCGCACGGGCCGCATCGACGACGAGGAGACGCCGATGCCCCCAGGCATCCTGACGCTCGCAGACGGCCTCGCGGCCGACAAGGTCACACTGAGCCCGGCCAACACCGGGTTCCTGCTGATCTGTTCCGCACTCGTGATGGTCATGACGCCCGGCCTCGCCTTCTTCTACGGCGGCATGGTCCGGGTCAAGAGCGTGCTCAACATGCTGATGATGAGCTTCATCAGCCTGGGCATCGTCACGGTCCTCTGGGTCCTGTACGGATTCGGCCTCGCCTTCGGCTCCGACCGCGGCGGCGTCATCGGCTGGGACGGCGACTTCGCCGGGCTCAGCGGCATCGGCCTGACCGAACTGTGGGGCTCCACCACCGTCCCCGTCTACGTCTTCGCCGTCTTCCAGCTGATGTTCGCGGTGATCACCCCCGCGCTGATCAGCGGGGCGCTCGCCGACCGCGTCAAGTTCACCGCCTGGACGCTGTTCACCGCCCTGTGGGTCACCGTCGTCTACTTCCCCGTCGCCCACTGGGTGTGGGGCGAGGGCGGCTGGCTCTTCAAGCTGGGTGTCATCGACTTCGCCGGCGGCACCGCCGTGCACATCAACGCGGGCGCCGCGGCGCTCGGCGTCCTCCTGGTCGTCGGCAAGCGCATCGGCTTCAAGAAGGACCCGATGCGACCGCACAGCCTGCCCCTGGTGATGCTCGGCGCCGGCCTGCTCTGGTTCGGCTGGTTCGGCTTCAACGCCGGTTCCTGGCTCGGCAACGACGACGGCGTCGGCGCCGTCGCCTTCGTCAACACCCAGGTCGCCACCGCCGCCGCGATGCTCGGCTGGCTCGCCTACGAAAAGCTGCGGCACGGCGCCTTCACCACCCTGGGCGCCGCATCCGGCGCGGTCGCCGGACTCGTCGCGATCACCCCGGCCTGCGGCGCGGTCAGCCCGCTCGGTGCCCTCGCCGTCGGCGCCATCGCCGGCGTGCTGTGCGCGATGGCGGTCGGCCTGAAGTACCGGTTCGGCTACGACGACTCCCTCGACGTCATCGGCGTCCACCTCGTCGGCGGCATCGCGGGATCGCTGCTGGTGGGCCTGTTCGCGACCGGCGGCGTACAGAGCAAGGCCAAGGGCCTCTTCTACGGCGGCGGCCTCGAACAGCTCGGCAAGCAGGCCGTCGGCGTGTTCGGCGTCCTGCTCTACTCCCTGGTCGTCAGCTACCTCCTTGCCAAGGCCGTCGACCGGGTGATGGGCTTCCGGATCGCCGAGGACGAGGAGATCACCGGCGTCGACCAGGCCGCGCACGCCGAGACGGCGTACGACTTCACCGGCGCGGGCGGCGGCGTGCTGGCCCGCAAGGCCGTCCCGGCCCCGGCACACACGCAGAGCACGGACCGGGGCACGGGCCCGGACACGGCGAAGAAGGTGGACGCATGAAGCTCATCACGGCAGTCATCAAGCCGCACCGCCTCGACGAGGTGAAGGAGGCACTCCAGTCGTTCGGCGTGCACGGCCTGACCGTCACCGAGGCCAGCGGCTACGGCAGGCAGCACGGCCACACCGAGGTCTACCGCGGCGCCGAGTACACCGTCGACCTGGTGCCGAAGATCCGCATCGAGGTCCTCGTGACGGACGCCGACGCCGAACAGCTGGTGGACGTCGTCGTCGAGGCCGCCCGCACCGGCAAGATCGGCGACGGGAAGGTGTGGAGCGTCCCCGTCGACGACGCGGTCCGGGTACGCACCGGCGAGCGCGGCCCCGACGCCCTGTGACGACGGCGGACAAGGACACACCGGGGGCCGGAAACACGCGGGGGACCACGACCGAGGAGCACCCGAGTTGACCGACAGCGCCGAGGACACCGCCGCACCCGCACCGCACCCTGCCTCCCAGGACGGCGGCTACCCGGGCGCCCGGCTGCGACTCCTCCAGGACCCCGCATCGCGCGGCCCCGACCGCCGCGCCGCACTGGCCCGGCTCACCGACGACTGGCTGGCCGCCCTGCTGACCGCGGCGTCGGCGGCATCCGGCGTGCCGGGCGCCGCCCTCGTCGCGGTCGGCGGCTACGGCCGCGGCGAACTCTCCCCGCGCAGCGACCTCGACCTCCTCCTGCTCCACGACGGCCGGGCAGGACCCGCCGCCGTGGCCGCACTCGCCGACCACCTCTGGTACCCCGTCTGGGACCTCGGCATCGACCTCGACCACTCCGTCCGCACCCCCGCCCAGGCCCGCAAGGCGGCACGCGACGACCTGAAGGTGCAGCTCGGCCTGCTCGACGCCCGGCACATCGCAGGAGACCCCGCACTCACCGCCGCACTGCGCACCACCGCCTACGCCGACTGGCGCGAGAGCGCACCCAAGCGGCTGCCCGAACTCCACGACCTGTGGCGCGAACGCGCCGACCGGCAGGGCGAACTCCAATACCTCGTCGAACCCGACCTCAAGGACGCCCGCGGCGGACTGCGCGACGCCACCGCACTCCGCGCCGTCGCCGCCTCCTGGCTCGCCGACGCCCCCCGCGACGGCCTCGAAGCCGCCCGCACCCGCCTCCTCGACACCCGCGACGCGCTCCACCTGGTGACCGGCCGGGCCACCGACCGGCTCGCCCTCCAGGAACAGGACCAGGTCGCCGCCGCCCTCGGCGTGCTCGACGCCGACACCCTGCTGCGGCAGACCTACGAAGCCGCCCGCACGATCTCCTACGCCACCGACGTCACCTGGCGCGAGGCCGGCCGGGTACTGCGCGCCCGGTCCGTCCGTCCGCTGCTGCGCGGCCTGCTCAGCGGCAGCCGCACCGCGGGCAGGGGAGAGCGCTCCCCGCTCGCCGACGGCGTCGTCGAACTCGACGGCGAAGCCGTACTGGCCCGCACCGCACGGCCCGAACGCGACCCGGCCCTGATCCTGCGCGCCGCAGCCGCCGCGGCCCAGGCCGGGCTGCCGCTCTCGCTGCACGCCGTCCGCCGCTGCGCCGCCGCCGGGGCGGCCCTGCCCGTACCGTGGCCGGCCGAGGCACGCGAACAGCTGGTGACCCTGCTCGGCGCGGGCGCCCCCACCGTGCCCGTGTGGGAATCCCTGGAGGCCGAGGGCATCGTCACGCGGCTGCTGCCCGACTGGGAACGGGTCCGCTGCCGCCCGCAGCGCAACGCCGTCCACACCTGGACCGTCGACCGCCATCTCGTCGAAACCGCCGTCCGGGCCGCCGCACTCACCCGCCGCGTGCACCGCCCCGACCTGCTGCTCGTCGCCGCCCTGCTGCACGACATCGGCAAGGGCTGGCCCGGCGACCACAGCGTCGCGGGCGAGACCATCGCCCGCGACACGGCCACCCGGCTCGGCTTCGACAGCCACGACACCGCCGTCATCGCCACCCTCGTACGCCACCACCTGCTGCTCATCGAGACCGCCACCCGGCGCGACCTCGACGACCCCGACACCCTCACCGCCGTCGCCACCGCCGTCGGCAGCACCGGCACCCTGGAACTGCTGCACGCCCTCACCGAGGCCGACGCGCTCGCCACCGGGCCCGCCGCCTGGAGCGCCTGGCGCGGCGGCCTCGTCGCCGACCTCGTCCGCCGCGTCGCGGCACAGCTCGCGGGCGAACCCGCGGCGGAGAGCGGCACGGACGCGCCGACGGCCGAACAGGAACGGCTGGCCGTCGAAGCCGCCCGCACCGGCGAACCCGTCCTCGCCCTGCACCCCCGCGCCGACCCGCCCGCCGCGACACCGCAGGACGCGACCGCCGCACCCGAGCCCGTCGGCGTCGAACTGCTCATCGCCGTCCCCGACAGGCCCGGTGTGCTCGCCGCCGCCACCGGCGTCCTGGCCCTGCACCGCCTCACCGTCCGCGCCGCCGACCTGCGCGCCATCGACCCCGTCGGCGAAGGCCACGTCCTCCTCCTCAGCTGGCGGGTGGCCGCCGCATACGGCTCACTTCCCCAGGCCGCCCGGCTCCGCGCCGACCTCGTACGGGCCCTCGACGGCTCCCTCGACATCCCCGCCCGCCTCGCCGAACGCGAACGCGCCTACGCACGCCGCTCCCGCGCACTCCTCGCCCCGCCGCCCCGGGTCACCGCCGTCCCCGGCAGCTCCCGCACCGCCACCGTCATCGAGGTCCGCGCGCACGACACCCACGGCCTGCTGCACCGCATCGGATGCGCCCTGGACGCGGCCGGGGTACGGGTGCGCAGCGCGCACGTGAGCACCCTGGGCGCGGACGCGGTCGACACCGTCTACGTCACACACGAGGACGGCTCGCCGCTGACGGAGACGGAAGCGGCGGCGCTGGCCGATTCGGTGGAGAGGGCCCTGCGCTGACGGGGCCGTCCGGGCGAATCCGACCGGCCAGGGTGGCACGCTTGCCGGGCCGGATACCCTAGGAGGCGATTGTCTCCGCCCCCGACCCCGAGGATCGACGACCGCCGTGTTCGATACGCTTTCCGACCGCTTGGCGAGTACCTTCAAAAACCTTCGGGGCAAGGGCCGCCTCTCCGAGGCGGACATCGACGCCACGGCGCGCGAGATCCGTATCGCCCTCCTTGAGGCCGACGTCGCGCTGCCCGTCGTCCGCGCCTTCATCAAGCAGGTCAAGGAGCGCGCCAGCGGCTCCGAGGTCTCACGGGCCCTCAACCCGGCCCAGCAGATCGTCAAGATCGTCAACGAGGAGCTCGTCGGCATCCTCGGTGGCGAGACCCGCCGGCTGCGCTTCGCCAAGACCGCGCCGACCGTCATCATGCTGGCCGGCCTCCAGGGCGCGGGTAAGACCACCCTCGCCGGCAAGCTCGGCCACTGGCTCAAGGGCCAGGGCCACAGCCCGCTGCTGGTCGCCTGCGACCTTCAGCGCCCCAACGCCGTCAACCAGCTCTCCGTCGTCGCCGAGCGCGCCGGCATCGCGATCTACGCGCCCGAGCCGGGCAACGGCGTCGGCGACCCGGTCCAGGTCGCCAAGGACTCGATCGAGTTCGCCAAGACCAAGGTCCACGACATCGTCATCGTCGACACCGCGGGCCGCCTCGGTATCGACCAGGAACTGATGCAGCAGGCCGCGGACATCCGCGACGCGGTCAGCCCGGACGAGATCCTCTTCGTCGTCGACGCGATGATCGGCCAGGACGCGGTCAACACCGCCGAGGCGTTCCGCGACGGCGTCGGCTTCGACGGCGTCGTCCTCTCCAAGCTCGACGGCGACGCCCGCGGTGGTGCCGCGCTCTCGATCGCGCACGTCACCGGCAAGCAGATCATGTTCGCCTCCAACGGCGAGAAGCTGGACGACTTCGACGCGTTCCACCCGGACCGCATGGCGTCCCGCATCCTCGGCATGGGCGACATGCTCTCGCTCATCGAGAAGGCCGAGCAGACCTTCAGCCAGGCCGAGGCCGAGAAGATGGCGGCCAAGCTCCAGAAGGGGCCGAAGGAGTTCACGCTCGACGACTTCCTGGCCCAGATGGAACAGGTCCGCAAGATGGGCTCCATCTCGAAGCTGCTCGGCATGCTGCCCGGCATGGGCCAGATGAAGGACCAGATCAACAACCTCGACGAGCGCGAGGTCGACCGCACGGCCGCCATCATCAAGTCGATGACCCCGGCCGAGCGCCAGGAACCGACGATCATCAACGGCTCCCGCCGCGCCCGCATCGCCAAGGGATCAGGCGTCGACGTCAGCGCCGTCAAGAACCTCGTCGAGCGGTTCTTCGACGCCCGCAAGATGATGTCGAAGATGGCCCAGGGCGGCGGCATGCCGGGCATGCCGGGGATGCCGGGCATGGGTGGCGGCGGCGCCAAGAAGAAGAAGCAGGTCAAGCAGGCCAAGGGCAAGCGCAAGAGCGGTAACCCGATGAAGCGCAAGGCCGACGAGGCGGCGGCTGCGGCCCGCCGCGAGGCCGCCCAGGCCGGCAACCCGCTGGGCCTGCCGCAGGACGGCCAGGACCCGCAGAACTTCGAACTCCCGGAGGAGTTCAAGAAGTTCATGGGCTGAGCCGCACCCCGGCCCCTGCCGTCACACCGCCACCACCGGCCGACGGCAGGAACGCAGCCGCACGGAACGCCCCACGCGAGCCCCCTGCCGGACCCCCGGCCGGGGGCTCGCCCGTTGACGGCACCCGCCCGCTGCCGGCCTCGCCGCCCGCCCGTCACCACCCGGTCCCACCCGCCGTTCACGCGGGCCCTACGGTGTGTACGGGACGGTGGCGACCACGCCGCGCGACCGGCGTGTGCCCCGGATGCGGCGCGTGGTGTACGCGGGGTTACGTACCGGCTTGATGCGCCGTGCACGTCTTGCGTACAGATCGCGGCACCCGCCCCCGGCGCGCCCCTTCACCAGAAACTGACTGGTACGTGCAAATTATTTGGGATGGCCCGGAATCGGAACACTGGGCGACCCCGGCTCGTTGTCACGACGTGAGCACGACACCGCCTGTTCTCGCCGCCGAGCTGGCACTCGCCTGGGCCGATATTCAACGGCACCACCCCGAGCTGCCGGACCTGGCCGCGCCCGAGTCCCTGATCGGAGAGTCCTCGTCCGCCTGTGGCGCCGAACTCTCCTTCGAACGGCTGCTCCACGAGGCAGTCCACGGCATCGCCGCAGCCCGCGGCATCCGCGACACCTCCCGTGCAGGCCGCTACCACAACCGCCGGTTCCTGACGATCGCCGAGGAGCTGGGTCTGGACCACGTCGACGAACCGCATCCCAGCAGCGGTTTCTCCCTGGTCACGCTCAACCCCGAAGCCAGGCGCCGCTACCGGCCCACCATCGAGCGGCTCGGCAGAGCCCTCAAGGCGCACACCATGGCGACCGCCACGGACAGCGCCCGCAGTTTCCGCGGCCCGGCCGCGCGCCACGGTTCCTCCGGAGGCGGCGTACGCGTCAAGGCCGTCTGCGACTGCGGACGCAACGTCCGGGTCGTGCCGTCCGTGCTGGCCCAGGCGCCCATCGTCTGCGGTGGCTGCGGCAAGCCCTTCCGGATCCCCGAGGTGGCCGCGGTCGGCTGACCCGACGGCGTGTGGCACAATGGACAGCTGTACTCGACAGTCGCACAGGACCCCTCTCTCCTCCGGCTGACGCGTCCATCGGGCATACCGAGTACCGCAACCCCACGTGGCATCCCGTTGTGCCCCACCACGTCAAGACCAGGAGACACCACTCCCGTGGCAGTCAAGATCAAGCTGAAGCGTCTGGGCAAGATCCGCGCGCCTCACTACCGCATCATCATCGCCGACTCCCGCACCCGCCGTGACGGCCGGGCCATCGAGGAGATCGGCCTGTACCACCCGGTGCAGAACCCCTCGCGCATCGAGGTCGACTCCGAGCGTGTCCAGTACTGGCTGGGTGTCGGCGCGCAGCCGACCGAGCCCGTCATGGCCATCCTCAAGGTCACCGGCGACTGGCAGAAGTTCAAGGGCCTGCCGGCCCCGGCGCCGATGAAGGTCGCCGAGCCGAAGGCCGACAAGCGCGCCCTCTTCGAGGCCGCTGCCAAGGACTCCGGCAACGAGCCCAAGGGTGAGGCCATCACCCCGAAGGCGAAGAAGGCTGACAAGAAGGCGGACGAGGCTGCGGCCGAGTCCACCTCCGAGTCGACCGAGGCCTGAGCATGCTCGAGGAGGCCCTCGAGCACCTCGTCAAGGGCATCGTCGACAACCCCGATGACGTGCAGGTAGCCTCGCGCACCCTGCGCCGCGGGCGCGTGCTGGAGGTCCGGGTCCACCCCGACGACCTCGGCAAGGTGATCGGCCGCAACGGCCGTACCGCCCGCGCGCTGCGGACCGTCGTGGGCGCCATCGGCGGAAAGGGCATCCGCGTCGACCTCGTCGACGTGGACCAGGTCCGCTGAAGAAGTTGAGCACCGGCTCGGGCCGGGGAAGGCTTTCGAGCCGTCCCCGGCCTTTGTCGTCCGCCGGGTGCCGCCCGCGCCCGCCGGGACGACGGGCGGCCCTGCCGTACGCGCGGTGCGCCCCGCCGGCCGCCGCCGTCCGACAACATCACCCCATCTCCGTCACCATTACATCGAGGAACCCACACGTTCCTCGGCCGCATCCGCGAGAGCGGCGGCGGCTCAGCCGCAAAGAGGGAGCAGCGTGCAGCTGGTAGTCGCGCGGATCGGCCGCGCCCACGGCATCAAGGGCGAGGTCACCGTCGAGGTACGCACCGACGAGCCGGAGCTGCGGCTCGGTCCTGGAGCCGTCCTGGCCACCGAACCGGCCTCCGCCGGGCCGCTGACCATCGAGACCGGCCGGGTGCACAGCGGCCGGCTGCTGCTGCGCTTCGAGGGCGTACGCGACCGCACGGCCGCCGAGGCGCTGCGCAACATCCTGCTCATCGCGGAGGTCGACCCCGACGAGGTCCCGGACGACCCGGAGGAGTTCTACGACCACCAGCTGATGGACCTCGACGTCGTCACCCGCGACGGCACCGCCGTCGGCCGGATCACCGAGGTCTCCCACCTGCCCTACCAGGACCTGCTGATCGTCAAGCGGCCCGACGGCAGCGAGGTCATGGTGCCCTTCGTCGCCGAGATCGTGCCGGAGATCGACTTGGAGGAGCAGCGCGCGGTCATCGACCCGCCGCCCGGCCTCCTGGACGACAGCCAGGCCGAGATCGCGTCGACCCGCGAGGACAGCTGATGCGGCTCGACGTCGTCACGATCTTCCCCGAGTACCTCGAACCGCTGAACGTCTCACTCGTCGGCAAGGCCCGCGCCCGCGGGCAGCTCGACGTCCGCATCCACGACCTGCGGGACTGGGCGCACGACAAGCACAACACCGTCGACGACACCCCCTACGGCGGCGGGCCCGGCATGGTCATGAAGCCGGAGCCCTGGGGTGAGGCGCTGGACGAGGTCCTCGCGTCCGGCGACGGCGAGCCGGTGATCGTCGTCCCCACCCCGAGCGGCGAACCCTTCACCCAGCAGCTCGCCGTCGAACTCTCCGCCAAGCCCTGGCTGGTGTTCACCCCGGCCCGCTACGAAGGCATCGACCGCCGCGTCATCGAGGAGTACGGCGACCGCGTCGACGTCCGCGAGGTGTCCATCGGCGACTACGTCCTGGCCGGCGGTGAGGCCCCCGTCCTCGTCATGGTCGAGGCCGTGGCCCGGCTGCTCCCCGGAGTGCTCGGGAACGCCGCGTCCCACCAGGACGACTCGTTCGCCCCCGGTGCGATGGCCGACCTCCTGGAGGGGCCCGTCTACACCAAGCCCCCGGAGTGGCGCGGGCGCGGCATCCCCGAGGTGCTGATCAGCGGTCACCACGGCAAGATCGCGCGCTGGCGCCGCGACGAGGCGTTCCGCCGCACCGACCGCAACCGTCCCGACCTGATCGAGCGCGCCGATCCCGCCGCCTTCGACAAGAAGGACCGCGCCATCCTCGCCGCACTGGGCTGGGCGCCGGGCGAGGACGGCCGATTTGGGCGGACGGACGGGGCCGTGGAAGAATAGGCCGCTGCTGTGTGCGTCCGGCGCGCGCCCCTGCCACAGGGGGAACGACGTCCGCCCGACGGAACGGCATCCGAACATCATCTTCGATATCCCGTTGATGACCTGTGGCATCAACGAAGAAAGCAGTAGGTCATGCACCTTCTCGACTCCGTCGACTCCGCGTCGCTGCGCAGCGACATCCCGGCCTTCCGCCCGGGTGACACCGTCAACGTCCACGTCCGCGTCATCGAGGGCAACCGCTCCCGTGTGCAGCAGTTCAAGGGCGTTGTCATCCGCCGTCAGGGCGCCGGCGTGCGCGAGACCTTCACGGTCCGCAAGGTCAGCTTCTCCGTCGGCGTCGAGCGCACCTTCCCCGTGCACACCCCGATCGTCGAGAAGATCGAGCTCGTGACCCGCGGTGACGTCCGTCGCGCCAAGCTGTACTACCTCCGTGAGCTGCGCGGCAAGGCCGCGAAGATCAAGGAGAAGCGCGACAACTGAGTCGTGCCGCCGGGGCCGCGTCCTTCCGCGCCCCGGCAACGCCTCACCAGGCTCACGTACGGCGCCCGGACCCGGCCGGATAGGCTCAGGGCCCGATGGACACCGACGCACAGCTCTCGGAGCGCGACCGCTCTCCCGCCCCCGACCAGGGGCCGGAGCACCGGTCGCGCTCCGCGCGTTTTCTCGCCGCCCTGGCCGGGCTCCGCTTCCGGCCCGTCACCCTTTTCGCGATCTGTCTGGCGTTCCTGCTCCTGCTGAGCGCCTTCGTCGTCCAGCCTTTTTTGATCCCCAGCTCCTCCATGGAGAACACCCTGAAGATCGGGGACAGGGTGCTGGTCAACAAGCTGGCGTACCGCTTCGGCGGTGAGCCGCGCCGGGGCGATGTGATCGTTTTCGACGGCACGGGGTCTTTCGTTCACAGGGAGTCGGAGGAGAATCCCGTCGCGGGGCTGCTGCGCGGAGCCGGCGCGGCGCTGGGACTGGCCCGGCCTGCCGATACCGACTACGTCAAGCGCGTGATCGGCATCGGAGGGGACCGGGTGACCTGCTGCGACAAACGGGGGCGGATCGAAGTGAACGGCAAGCCCGTCATGGAGGGCTATGTGTATCCGGGGAACGCGCCGTCCTCGGTGCCCTTCGACATCGTGGTGCCACAGGGAAAGCTGTGGGTCATGGGGGACCACCGGGCACGGTCCCGGGACTCCCGCGATCACCTGGGCGAAGCGGGCGGCGGCACCGTACCCGTCGACAAGGTGATCGGCAGGGCGGACTGGATCAGCTGGCCGTTCAGCCGCTGGACCGGCATCGACCGTCCGCCCGCCTTCGACGCCGTACCGGCTCCGGCAGGCCCGCATGGGTAGCCGCGGGCGTCCGCGGCACGGGCTCCAGGAGGCCGCCGACGGCGAGCCGGACGTGGACGGCCGCGAGGGCGGGGGAGACGGGCACAGGGCGGGCGGACGGCCCACCGGCGGACGTGCCGAGCGGCGGCGGCAGGCGCGGCGCATCAAACGCCGCAGACGGCGCTCGTACCTCAAGGAAATCCCCATCCTCATCGGGGTGGCCCTGGCCATCGCCCTGGTTCTGAAGACCTTCCTCGTCCAGGCGTTCGTGATCCCGTCGGGCTCCATGGAGCAGACGATCCGCATCGGCGACCGGGTGCTGGTCGACAAGCTCACCCCGTGGTTCGGGTCCAAGCCGGAGCGCGGCGACGTCGTCGTCTTCAAGGATCCCGGTGGCTGGCTCAAGAAGGACGGGCTGAAGAAGGCCGCCCCGGACCCGGCGGGGGTCAAGCAGCTCAAGGAATTCATGACCTTCATCGGCCTGTTGCCGTCGGCCGATGAACAAGATCTGATCAAGCGTGTGGTCGGTGTGGGTGGCGATACCGTCAAGTGCTGTGACAAACAAGGCAAACTTACGGTCAACGGAACTCCGCTCACCGAGCCGTACGTGAACCCCGGAAACCCGCCCTCCCAGCTGAAATTCACGGTGAACGTCCCCACCGGGCGGGTCTTCGTCATGGGCGACCACCGCTCCAACTCGGCGGATTCCCGCTACCACCTGGACGAGCCCGACCACGGAACGGTCTCCGAGGACAACGTCGTCGGACGAGCCGTGGTGATCGCCTGGCCGTTCAAGCACTGGCGTGAACTCGAAGAGCCCGACACCTTCGCGAACGTGCACGACGCGCCGGGTGCGGGGGCATCGGCCGCGGCGGACCCGCATAGGGTGTTGCCCGAGTCTTTGACCGAACTCCCGACCCCTGCGGAACTCCCGCTCGTTATGGGAGTGGTGGGCCTGCACCGGTTGACGGGTGGGCGAGAGCGTGGAGTGAGGAGTGGATGTGGGGGACTTGGCGGTCGGCGCGCGGTCCGGAACCGAAGGGCCCGAAGAGCCGGCGGGAAGCGGTGAGTCCGCGCAGACGGCAGCGAGTTCCGTGCATCCGTCGCATCCCGAGGGACAGTCACAGCAGGCAGCGCAAGGACCGGCAGCGGACCGCCGCCCGGTGGATGAGGAGAGCAACGGCGTGAGTGGCGGGAAGGGTACGAAGAGCGCCAAGAAGCCGCGTGCCTTCTGGAAAGAGCTGCCGATCCTGGTCGGCATCGCGCTGATCCTCGCCCTGTTGATCAAAACGTTCCTGGTGCAGGCGTTCTCCATCCCGTCCGACTCCATGCAGGACACCCTCCAGCGGGGCGACCGGGTGCTGGTCGACAAGCTCACCCCGTGGTTCGGGTCCAAGCCGGAGCGCGGCGAGGTCGTCGTCTTCCACGACCCGGGCGGCTGGCTCAACGAAACGCCCACCCCCGAGCCCAACCCCGTCCAAAAGGTCCTCAGCTTCATCGGCCTGATGCCGTCGGCCGAGGAGAAGGACCTCATCAAGCGGGTCATCGCGGTCGGCGGTGACACCGTCGAATGCCAGGGCACGGGGCCGGTCAAGGTCAACGGCAAGGCGCTCAAGGAGGATTCGTTCATCTTCCCGGGCAACACCCCTTGCGGCGACCGGGCGTTCGGCCCGATCCACGTCCCCAAGGACCGGATCTGGGTCATGGGCGACCACCGTGACGACTCCCTCGACTCGCGCTACCACCAGAACCTCAAGGGCAACGGCACGGTTTCGGTCGACGAGGTCGTCGGCCGCGCCTTCACCGTCGCCTGGCCGATCAACCGCTGGTCGACGCTGCCCGTGCCGGACACCTTCGACCAGGCAGGACTGAACAAGGCGATGGCCGCAACACCGGCCGCGCTGGGCCTCGTCGGCGCCGTCCCGCTCGTTCTGTGGCGTCGCAAGAGGCTGACCAAGGAACGTACCCCCAGGTAGGGTGCCGTCCCAGATCTTCGACGCGGGCCGCGCCCGCGGGGTGGGAGCTGGGATGGTCAGCGGTACGGAAGATGGGACCGACGGCCACGGCCGGACCAAGGGCAGCGTGCTGTCCGGTCTGGCCGTGGCCGTCGGCTGTGTGCTGTTCCTGGGCGGCTTCCTCTGGGCGGCCGTGCTCTACCGCCCCTATACGGTGCCGACCGATTCGATGGCCCCGACGATCGCGCCGGGCGCCCGCGTCCTGGCCGAGAAGGTCGACGGCGCACAGATCCGCCGCGGCGACGTCGTCGTCTTCAAGGACGCGGTGTGGGGCGACCTGCCGATGGTCAAGCGGGTGGTCGGCGTGAGCGGCGACAAGGTCTCCTGCTGCACCAAGGGCCGGCTGACGGTCAACGGCACGCCGATCGAGGAACCGTACCTGCAGAACGCGCACCTGGCCTCGCCCACCGGCTTCACCGCCAAGGTCCCCGACGGACAGCTCTTCCTCCTGGGCGACCACCGCAACGACTCCCTCGACTCCCGCTCCCACGTCACCGACGGCGACCACGGATCCGTCCCGCGCAGCGCCGTACAGGCCCGCGTGGACGGCCTCGCCTGGCCGCTGGACAGCATCGGCATGCTGGACCGGCCCACGGCCTTCGACGGCCTCCCCGGAGGCACGTCGGAGCCCGGCCCGCTGCAGCCCCTGACGTACGCGGTCGTCGCCGGCGCGGTGCTCATCCTGGGCGGCGCCGCGTACGGACCCCTCGTGCGCCGGGCGGGACGCAAGGGGCGCACGGGTGCGGGGCGTGACGGGGGTGCCGGTGACGGCGCGGAACGTCCGGTGAGCGAGGGCCGTGCCCATGGCTGACCAGGAACAGCGGCCGGCCGACGGCGGGGCCGCCACCGAGGTGCGCCAGGTGTCCCGGGTCATCCTGCTCGACCCCGACGACCGGATCCTCCTGCTGCACGGCTTCGAACCCGCGCACCCCACCGAGACCTGGTGGTTCACACCGGGCGGCGGCCTGGAAGGCACCGAGACCCACGAGGAGGCCGCCCGCCGCGAACTGGCCGAGGAAACCGGCATCACCGACGCGGACCTCGGCCCCGTCCTGTGGAAACGCCGCTGCTCGTTCCCGTTCGACGGCCGCCGCTGGGTGCAGGACGAGTGGTACTACCTGGGACGCACCGACCGCACCGCGACCGACACCCGCGGCCACACCGACCTGGAACGACGCAGCCTCTCGGGGCTGTGGTGGTGGACCGTGGAGGAACTGTCGGCGTCCCATGAGACGGTGTACCCGACCAGACTCGCCGGGCTGCTGCGCACGCTGCTCGACGAAGGGCCCCCCAGTGCGCCGCTGGCCCTGGAGACGGAGCGAGCCTGACGCACAATGGGGGGACGCACGGCTGAAGGGGATCTGCCATGAGCGCCGAGGACCTCGAGAAGTACGAGACCGAGATGGAGCTGAAGCTCTACCGGGAGTACCGCGACGTCGTCGGGCTGTTCAAGTACGTGATCGAGACGGAGCGGCGTTTCTACCTCACCAACGACTACGAGATGCAGGTCCACTCCGTCCAGGGTGAGGTCTTCTTCGAGGTGTCGATGGCGGACGCCTGGGTCTGGGACATGTACCGGCCCGCCCGCTTCGTCAAGCAGGTCCGCGTCCTGACCTTCAAGGACGTGAACATCGAAGAGCTCAACAAGAGCGATCTGGACCTTCCGGGGAGCTGACACCGGGGGAGCGGGGCGGCTCTACCGACCGCTGACGCCCGTGATCGCTGCCCGTTCGGGTGAGCGAGTTATCCACAGCCGGGCAGTTATCCACCAAGATCCAATGGATCCGGGCGGAAGCGTCACAGTCGGTGCCGGAGGTGGTACCGCATGAACGCCATGCAGCCCGGCAAGCCGACCGCAGACCCGAAGACCGCAGGACCCGCTCCCTCCCCCGGCGGGGCCAGGCGCAGGCGCACGGCGCCGACCGGGAGAAGGCCGGGCCCACCGGCCACCGCCCCGCCGGCAGCCCACCGACGCGCAACCCGCACGACGGGAACCACCCGGAGCCGAAGCCCGCACACCACGGGCACGCCCGACACCGTCACCCCCACCACCACCGACCCCCGGCGCGCACTCGGACGCTACGGAGAGGACCTGGCCGCCCGCCGCCTCACCGAAAGCGGCATGCGCATCCTGAGCCGCAACTGGCGCTGCCGCGAGGGGGAGATCGACATCGTGGCGGCGGACGGCGACGCCCTGGTCGTCTGCGAGGTGAAAACCCGCCGCGCCGCCGCCTACGAACACCCCATGGCCGCGGTACGCGCCGCCAAGACCCAGCGGCTGCGACTCCTGGCGGAACGCTGGCTCGAACGGCACGGCGGACCCCCACCGGGAGGCGTCCGCATCGACGTGATCGGCGTCCTCCTGCCGGCCCGTGGCGCACCGGTCGTCCAACACGTCCGAGGGGTGGCGTGATGGCCTTCGCCCGCACCTGCTCGGTCGCCCTGGTCGGCGTCGAAGGCGTGGTCGTCGAGGTCCAGGCGGACCTGGAACCAGGTGTCGCGGCGTTCACCCTCGTCGGCCTGCCGGACAAGAGCCTCGTCGAATCCAAGGACCGGGTGCGTGCCGCCGTGGCCAACTCCGGGGCCGAGTGGCCCCAGAAGAAGCTCACCGTCGGCCTCAGCCCCGCCTCCGTACCCAAGGGAGGCAGCGGCTTCGACCTGGCCGTCGCCTGCGCCGTCCTCGGCGCCGCAGAACGCCTCGACCCCCGCGAACTCACCGACCTGATGATGATCGGCGAACTGGGACTCGACGGCCGCGTCCGGCCCGTACGCGGCGTACTGCCCGCCGTCCTGGCAGCCGCTGACGCCGGATACCGCCAAGTCGTCGTACCGGAACGCACCGCCGCCGAAGCCTCGCTCGTCCCGGGCGTCTCCGTACTCGGCGTCCGCAGCCTGCGCCAACTCATCGCCGTCCTCGCCGACGAACCCGTACCCGACGAGGACGCGATGCCCCAGGAAGGCCGCCCCGACCCCCTGCTGGCCGGCCTCATCGTCCCCGGTACCGGCGTCGGAGCCGGGCTGCCGTCCGGCGACCACACACCCGACCTCGCGGACGTCGCCGGGCAGCACACCGCACGTCGCGCCCTGGAAGTGGCCGCCGCAGGACGCCACCACATTTTCCTGAAAGGGCCACCCGGAGCAGGCAAAACCATGCTCGCCGAACGCCTCCCGGGACTGCTGCCACCCCTGTCGCCCAAGGAGTCGCTGGAAGTCACGGCAGTCCACTCGGTCGCCGGCACCCTCCCACCGGGCCAGCCACTCGTCGACCGCCCGCCCTACTGCGCACCCCACCACTCCGCGACCATGGCCTCCCTCGTCGGCGGCGGCACCGGACTGCCCCGCCCCGGGGCCGTGTCCCTCGCCCATCGTGGCGTGCTGTTCCTGGACGAAGCCGCCGAATGCAGCGCCCGCGTCCTGGACGCACTGCGCCAGCCCCTGGAGGCCGGCCATGTCGTCGTCGCCCGCGCCTCCGGCATGATGCGGATGCCCGCGCACTTTCTGCTCGCCCTCGCCGCGAACCCCTGCCCCTGCGGGCGGCACGGCAGCACCGGCGGCGGCTGCGAATGCCGCCCGTCCTCCATCAGGCGCTATCGCGCCCGCCTCTCAGGTCCCCTCATGGACCGCGTCGACCTGCGGATCACCGTGGAGCCCGTCGCCCGCTCCGAGCTGGTGGCGCTGGGCCGCGGCGCCGAACCCAGCGCCGCAGTGGCCGAGCGCGTCCGTGCCGCCCGCGAACGCGCCGCCGACCGGTTCACCGGCACCCCCTGGCACACCAACAGCGATGTCCCCGGTCACGAACTGCGGACCCGATGGCACGTGACCCCCGGCGCCCTGGCCCAAGCGGAACGCGACCTGGAATGCGGCCTGCTCACCGCCCGCGGCCTCGACCGCGTCCTCCGCGTCGCCTGGACGGCCGCCGACCTCGCCGGCCACGACCGCCCCACGGCGGAGGACGTCAACTGGGCCCTGGAACTCCGCACCGGCGTACGGCGGGGCGTACCGGCGGCCAAGGCGACGACATGAACCGAGCACGCCGCCACGGCCTCGCTCCTGCCCCGTCGCCGCGCGATCAGGAACGACTGCCCCGCGGCGGCGGACGACGCACCGCCAGGAGAAGCGAGCGACGAAGGGGGACGCGATGACCACCGCGGACGAGCGAGGGCACACCCACCGACCACCCGAGGCACAACCTCCTGCCCACCACGAGCCATACGGGGCCCACCCCGCACCGCCCACGGCGAATGACCACCCGGCGCAGCACGCCGCGGACGCCAACCACGAACCCCAACGCCTCGCCCGCGCCGCCCTCACCCGCATCATCGAACCGGGTGACGAGACGGCAGGAGGCTGGCTGCGGGAACTCGGCCCCGTAGCCCTGTGGCGCGCACTGTCCGGTGACGGACCACCACCGCAACGCGCGAGCAAGACCAAACTCGCCGGCCTGCGACTCCGAGCCGCGCGGGCCGACCCCGCAGCCGACCTCGCCACCATCCACGCACTCGGCGGCCGGTTCGTCTGCCCGGACGACGAGGAATGGCCCGGCCAGCTCAACGACCTGGGCGACGCACGCCCCACCGGCCTCTGGGTACGCGGCACGGCCAACCTCCGCCTGTGGGCACTGCGCTCCGTCGCCCTCGTCGGCGCCCGCGCCTGCACCGAATACGGCGCCCACCTCGCCGCCACCCTCGGTGCCGGCCTGGCCGACCGCGGCTGGACGGTCGTCTCCGGGGCCGCGTACGGCGTCGACGGGGCAGCCCACCGCGGCGCGATGGCAGGGGACGGCGCAACCATCGCCGTCCTCGCCTCCGGCGTCGACCGCGCCTACCCCAGCGGACACGCCGAGTTGATCGGACGCATCGCCCAACAGGGCCTGGCCATAGCCGAGTTACCGCCAGGCGATCACCCCACCCGCAGCCGCTTCATCCAACGCAACCGCGTCATCGCCGCCCTCACCCGGGGCACCGTCGTCGTGGAAGCCGAACACCGCAGCGGCTCCCTGGTCACCGCCCGGCGGGCGCAGGCAATGGGGCGCTTCACGATGGGCGTACCGGGCCCCGTCACCAGCGCGCTGTCCGCCGGTGTGCACCAACTCCTGCGCGGCGAGGCCACAGTGGTCACCAACGCCGACGAGATCGTCGAACTCGTCGGCAGTATCGGCGACCTGGCCCCCGACATCCGCGGACCGGTCCGTGCCCGCGACCTCCTGGAACCCGTCGCCGCCCGGGTTCTGGAGGCCCTCCCGGCCCGTGGCGGCGTGGACACCACCCAGGTCGCCCGCGAATCGGGCACACCTCGGGACGTCGCGCACGGCAGGCTGCTGGAACTGCAATCCCTCGGGTTCGTTCAAAGGTGCGGCGACCGCTGGGAGTTGGCGCGACGAACGGAGACCTCCGAAGGTTCCCGGCGAGGCGGTACTTGACCTGGGGCGAACGGGTGAAAGGGTGAGGGGAATGACCGCAGAATCCAGGTTTGCCTTGCTTCGGTATGCGGAGTCGACCCGTTGGGAGAGGCCGATGTGGCGTGAGGGGCACGCGGGATACCGTCCGTCGCGTCGTCGCGGCCGGCCGCACGAACCCCCGAGGTGCTGCGCCCGCCGCCCCGCCCGGCCGTCGATCCGCCGCGCCGGGTAACCCTGAGGTGCGGGCAGCGGAACGTATCTGCCCACCCTCCCTTGCGCACCGCGACAGCACAGTCACGCTACGCTCACAATCGGTTCAATTGTCATACATCCCCCCACCCGTGTCTCGGCAGAACGGCTCAAGGCGACGAATGCCCCAGCACACCTCCGGGTCTGACCGCGCGGCAGTACCACCCGCCGCGCGCGGCAGCGTGCGCCCCGCCGCGCCCAGTTCGGTCGACGAGCTGTGGCGCTCCTACAAGGCGACGGGCGACGGGCGACTGCGCGAACAGCTGATCCTGCACTACTCCCCACTGGTCAAATACGTCGCCGGCCGGGTCAGCGTCGGCCTGCCGTCCAACGTCGAACAAGCCGACTTCGTCTCCTCCGGAGTCTTCGGACTGATCGACGCCATCGAAAAATTCGAGCCGGAACGCTCCATCAAGTTCGAGACCTACGCGATCACCCGCATCCGCGGCGCCATGATCGACGAACTGCGCGCGCTGGACTGGATCCCCCGCTCCGTACGGCAAAAGGCCCGCGCCGTCGAACGCGCCTACGCGACCCTGGAAGCGCAACTCCGCCGCACCCCGTCGGAGAGCGAGGTCGCCCACGAAATGGGCATCGCCCTGGAAGAACTCCACGGCGTCTTCAGCCAGCTCTCCCTCGCCAACGTCGTCGCCCTCGAAGAACTCCTGCACGCCGGCGGCGAAGGCGGCGAGCGACTGAGCCTGATGGACACCCTGGAGGACACGGCCGCCGACAACCCCGTCGAGATCGCGGAGGACCGCGAACTGCGCCGACTGCTCGCCCGCGCCATCAACACCCTCCCCGACCGGGAGAAAACGGTCGTCACCCTCTACTACTACGAGGGCCTCACGCTCGCCGAGATCGGCAATGTCATCGGCGTCACCGAGAGCCGGGTGAGCCAGATCCACACCAAATCCGTGCTGCAACTCAGGGCCAAACTCGCCGACGTCGGCCGCTGAACACCCCGGTCGGCATCCGGCGCGTCCGCCGACCGGTGCCAGGCGGAGTGCCGCTCCGGGCCCGTCATCCGTAGAGTGGTCAGGTGCCCAGGATTCGAGCGGCCTCAGTGGCCGAGCACCGGACGATGCAGCGCGGCGCCCTCTTGGACGCCGCCCGCACCCTGCTGTCCGAAGGCGGAACGGAAGCGCTGACCTTCCCCGCCCTCGCCGAGCGCACGGGACTCGCGCGCTCCTCCGTATACGAGTATTTCCGCTCCCGGGCGGCCGTCGTCGAAGAGCTGTGCGCCGTCGACTTCCCCGTCTGGGCCGCAGAGGTCGAAGCGGCCATGGAGCGCGCCGACACCGACGAGGCGAAGATCGAGGCGTACGTACGCCGGCAGCTCGCACTCGTCGGCGACCGCCGGCACCGTGCGGTGGTCGCCATCTCCGCCGGTGAACTGGATGCCGGCGCACGCGAAAAGATCCGCGCCGCGCACGGCGGCCTCATCGCCATGATCGTGGAGGCGCTCGCCGGACTCGGCCACGAACAGCCGCGCCTCGCCGCCATGCTCCTCCAGGGAGTCGTGGACGCGGCCGTCCGCCGCATCGAACTCGGCGCCGCCGAAAACCCGGACGACATCACCGAGGCAGCAGTCTCCATGGCCCTCCGGGGCGTCCGGGGCTGACCTGAGGGGGAGGGGTGGAGGGGCTGGGCGGCGGCGCGACTCAAGCTTTTCGTCTTCCCCCGCCCCCCGCCCCTCCCCCCGCCTCCACCCCGTCCCTCAACCGTTGCCGGTTGTGGTGTTTGGTGTGCCGCACGCCGCACGCCGCACGCCGCACGCCGCACGCCGCACGCCGCACGCCGCACCACAAGCCGTGTGCTGGCGTCGCCCCGCCGATGGCACACCACCCCGCTGGTGACCGCCCCCTCTCGTACCCGCTCGTCCGCCTCGCCGGTTTCGGGATCCGGCAGCTCAGGCTCCCCGGTGCGGCCTACGGGTGTCTCCTCCTGCCGTCGCCGTGGGTATCTCGTCCCTGAGGAGCGATGGGCGCTCACCCGTCACTCGCGGTGCGGTGGCCGGCGCTCGGCCTGCGGGAGCTGTGCGCGGGAGGCTCGGTACGTACCGGCGCGAGGCCCTTCGGTGCCGTGGGGCGGCGGGTGAGCTGGGGCGGTCGTGGCGTTTGGGAGTTCGTCGGCTGTGTGGCATGCGGCTGATTGCCCACAGGGTGGCGACGGTGAGAGTCACGGCTAAGGGCAGTCCCGTCGTGGTGGGTGCGGAGTAGGCCGTGCGGCTTGTGTGGGGTGATGGGGAGGGGGCGACGGCGGCGCTGTGTGACGGCGGTGGAAGCGGGATGCCGAAGACCGGCAGGAGGCGTGACGGGCCGCCGTGCAGCATCGAAGGGGGGAGCAGCGACAGGGGATCGAGGTATGTCTTTCCCCTGAGCAGGCCCCAGTGCAGGCAGGGCTCGCGGCAGTGGAACGGGCCGGGCTGGAGGACGGCGACCGGATGGCCCGCGGTTACCTTGTCGCCTTTCCGTGCCGTGGCGCGTACCGGTTCGTAGGTGGTGCGTAGCGGTGGTCGTCCCGAGTGGGACAGCTCGATTGTCAGCACGCCCCGGCCGGCGACCTGTCCGGCGAAGGTCACTCGGCCCGCGGCGGCGGCCTGCACCGTGGCGCCGGTCGGTGCTGCCAGATCGACGCCCCGATGTCCCGCGGACCAGGGGGATGGCGGTGGCTCCCAGCCGCGTAACACCGTTGGATGCAGGCCGTGTTGACCATCCACCGGCCAGGAATGATCGCCCGGAGTCGGTGGACGGGGGCGAGCATGTTGGGTTCCAGTTCCAGTTCCATTCCCTTCCGTTTCTGTCGCTGCTCCTGCTTCTGTGGCTGACGCTGCGGGTGGCGGGGGAGGCCCGGCCATCGCGTTCGTGGCCGGGAGGAGGCAGAGGAGGGCGGTCAGCGCGACGGTCCAGGGGGTCGTGGCGGTGGTGCGGGGGAAGGCGCAGTTCCTGGTGCGTGCGGGCCTCGCGCGCTGAGGGGGCGGGGTGGCGAGCGGGTGGGGCCCTTGGCCGTGCCCGCTCGCCGTGCGTCGATTCCCTCTACGTCCATCAGGCTCGCGTCGGCTCCGCCCCTGCCCGGCCTCCTCGCGCGCCGGAGCGCACTCCGGTACGGGCCGCCGTCCCCAAGGCGTATCCCGAGGTGTATCCCGAGGCGTATCCCGGGCCAACCGGTCCCGGGCGGACCGCCACCCGCACCGCCCACGCCACCCACACCCGGGCCACTCCCACGCCGACCCCCACTCCCCAACAGCCCGCACCCTCATCGGCCATCGCCCCCCGATCGATCTCCCGCTTCCGGAACGTCGTACGGGTCGACGGTGACGTAATCGGCGATTGCGGGGGGATCTTGGTCCGTGGCTGTGGGTAACCGGTCGGCTGGGGATATCTGCGTCACCCGATCCGGTGAGTGGAGGGCGGGGAGAGGGGGTTCCGCCGTGGTCGGTGGGTGGTGGTGCGGGGGTGGGTGTCGTCGGGTGGTGGCCTGCGGGGGTGGCTCATGGAGCGTGTCGCCCGGGGCATCGACCGTCCCGTACACTTCTGGTGGCGATCCGGGTCACCGGGTCGACTTCGCACGCCCCGCCATCAGTGCACCAGTCCCCTTCGGGGCAGCACGGTGGCCGCGCTCCTCGGTCCTCGGACGGTTCCGTCCTCGGCAGGCGCGTCGGGGCGTCAGGCACCGCGGCCGACCGGCCGCAGTGGAACCGAGAACAACAAGGAGTACGGCCATGGCCGTCGTCACGATGCGGGAGCTGCTGGAGAGCGGCGTCCACTTCGGGCACCAGACCCGCCGCTGGAACCCGAAGATGAAGCGTTTCATCTTCACGGAGCGCAACGGCATCTACATCATCGACCTGCTCCAGTCGCTGTCGTACATCGACCGCGCCTACGAGTTCGTCAAGGAGACCGTCGCCCACGGTGGCTCGGTCATGTTCGTCGGCACGAAGAAGCAGGCCCAGGAGGCCATTGCCGAGCAGGCGACCCGCGTGGGCATGCCCTACGTGAACCAGCGCTGGCTCGGCGGCATGCTGACCAACTTCTCGACCGTCTACAAGCGCCTGCAGCGCCTGAAGGAGCTTGAGCAGATCGACTTCGAGGATGTGGCCGCGTCCGGCCTCACCAAGAAGGAGCTGCTCGTCCTCTCCCGCGAGAAGGCCAAGCTGGAGAAGACCCTCGGCGGTATCCGCGAGATGCAGAAGGTGCCCAGCGCCGTCTGGATCGTGGACACCAAGAAGGAGCACATCGCGGTTGGTGAGGCCCGGAAGCTCAACATTCCGGTCGTCGCGATCCTCGACACCAACTGCGACCCCGACGAGGTCGACTACAAGATCCCGGGCAACGACGACGCGATCCGCTCCGTCACCCTGCTCACCCGCGTGATCGCCGACGCCGTCGCCGAGGGCCTCATCGCCCGTTCCGGCGTCGCCACCGGCGACCAGAAGCCCGGCGAGAAGGCTGCCGCCGAGCCGCTGGCCGAGTGGGAGCGCGACCTGCTCGAGGGCGAGAAGAAGGCCGACGAGGCCCCCGCGGCCGAGGACAAGCCCGCCGAGGACAAGCCGGCCGAGGCTCCGGCCGCCGAGGCCGAGAAGCCGGCCACGGACGCCGAGCAGGCCTGACCTCAGAACCGGTTGATGACGGCGGGGGCCGGTGCCACAAGCGCCGCCCCCGCCGTCCACCCGTAGATCTTTCGACTTTCGAGAAGAGATTCACAGATCATGGCGAACTACACCGCCGCTGACGTCAAGAAGCTCCGTGAGCTCACCGGCGCCGGCATGATGGACTGCAAGAAGGCGCTGGACGAGGGCGACGGCAGCGTCGACAAGGCCGTCGAGATCCTGCGCGTCAAGGGCCAGAAGGGCGTCGCCAAGCGCGAGGGCCGCTCCGCCGAGAACGGCGCAGTCGTCTCCCTCATCGCCGACGACAAGACCTCCGGCGTGCTGCTCGAGCTGAAGTGCGAGACCGACTTCGTCGCCAAGGGCGAGAAGTTCCTGGCCGTCGCCAACGCGCTCGCCGCGCACGTCGCCAAGACCTCCCCGGCCGACATCGAGGCGCTGCTCGCCTCCGAGATCGAGGCCGGCAAGACCGTCCAGGCGTACGTCGACGAGGCCAACGCCACCCTGGGCGAGAAGATCGTCCTGGACCGCTTCGCGCAGTTCTCCGGTGGCTACGTGGCCGCTTACATGCACCGCACCATGCCCGACCTCCCGCCGCAGGTCGGCGTCCTGGTCGAGCTGGACAAGGAGAACGCCGAGGTCGCGAAGGACGTCGCGCAGCACGTCGCCGCGTTCGCGCCGAAGTTCCTCTCCCGTGAGGACATCCCGGCCGACGTCGTCGAGAACGAGCGTCGCGTCGCCGAGGCCACCGCGAAGGAGGAGGGCAAGCCCGAGGCCGCCCTTCCGAAGATCGTCGAGGGTCGCGTCAACGGCTTCTTCAAGGAGAACGCGCTGCTGGACCAGGCGTTCGCCAAGGACAACAAGAAGTCCGTCCAGAAGGTCGTGGACGAGGCCGGTGTCTCGCTGAAGCGCTTCGCGCGCATCCGCGTCGGCGCCTGAGCCTGCCGCGAAGGCAGCGAATGACCTACGACCCCGCTAGGGTCGTACGCAGTCGGCCGCTCGGTGGCCGGCCGCAGATGTGACGAGGAGGCCATTGCCGTACGGGGATCTGAACCGGACCCACGGCAATGGCCTTCTTCGTATGTGTACGAGGAGAGCTCAATGAATCACGGTGCCGACGGCTCGGACAAGGCCGACAATCCCGACAGCGGTGGGAAGGGACGCTTCCTGCTGAAGCTGTCAGGCGAAGCGTTCGCCGGCGGCGGCGGCCTGGGTGTCGACCCCGACGTCGTGCACGCCGTGGCACGTGAGATCGCCGCCGTGGTACGCGACGGCTACGAGATCGCCATCGTGATCGGCGGCGGCAACTTCTTCCGCGGCGCCGAACTCCAGCAGCGCGGCATGGACCGGGCCCGTTCCGACTACATGGGCATGCTCGGCACGGTCATGAACTGCCTCGCCCTCCAGGACTTCCTGGAGAAGGAAGGCATCGAGACCCGCGTGCAGACCGCCATCACCATGGGCCAGGTCGCGGAGCCGTACATTCCGCTGCGCGCGGTGCGCCACCTGGAGAAGGGCCGGGTCGTCATCTTCGGCGCCGGTATGGGCATGCCGTACTTCTCCACGGACACCACCGCCGCACAGCGCGCCCTGGAGATCGACGCCGAGGCCATGCTGATGGGCAAGAACGGCGTGGACGGTGTCTACGACGCCGACCCCAAGAAGAACCCCGACGCGGTGAAGTTCGACGCGCTCGAATACGGCGAGGTCATCACCCGCGACCTGAAGGTCGCCGATGCCACCGCCATCACGCTGTGCCGCGACAACAAGCTTCCGATCCTCGTCTTCGAACTGCTCGCCGAGGGCAACATCGCGCGTGCGGTGAAGGGTGAGAAGATCGGCACGCTCGTCAGCGATCAGGGCACCCGGGCCTGACGGCCCCAACTGCCGCGACGGCGTACGGGCATCGGCCGGTACCCGCGGCAACTCCCGTGCCGGGGCAGGGCTCCGGCACGGGGATGGACAACCGCCTGCCGGTCGGACACCGTGCAGGAGTAGACGCGCGGCAGGGGCGAGGCTCTGCTTCTTACCGAAGAGACCAGGAGCAAGTGGTGATCGAAGAGATCCTCCTCGAGGCCGAGGAGAAGATGGAGAAGGCCGTCGTGGTCGCCAAGGAGGACTTCGCCGCGATCCGCACCGGGCGTGCGCACCCGGCGATGTTCAACAAGATCGTGGCGGACTACTACGGTGCCTTGACGCCGATCAACCAGCTGGCGTCGTTCTCGGTTCCGGAACCGCGGATGGCCGTGGTGACCCCGTTCGACAAGAGCGCGATGCGCAACATCGAGCAGGCGATCCGCGACTCCGACCTCGGTGTCAACCCGAGCAACGACGGCAACATCATCCGAGTGACGTTCCCGGAGCTGACCGAGGAGCGCCGCAAGGACTACATCAAGGTCGCCAAGACCAAGGGCGAGGACGCGAAGATCTCCATTCGCAGCGTCCGCCGCAAGGCGAAGGAAAACCTCGACAAGCTCGTCAAGGACAAGGAGTCCGGCGAGGACGAGGTCAGGCGCGCGGAGAAGGAGCTCGACGACACCACCGCGAAGTACGTCGCGCAGGTGGACGAGCTCCTCAAGCACAAGGAATCCGAGCTCCTCGAGGTCTGATGAACGAGTCATCCTGGGGGGCCCCGCCCGGCGCAGGTCACTGGGGACCGCCCGACCACGGACCGGCCTCCGCGCCGAGCGGGGCGGCGCCACCCGCTGTGGCGGAGTACGCGTACGACGGGGGAGCGGTGGGGCAGACCCGGCCGCTGCCCGTCGTGCCCGACGCCGGCGGACACCAGGACGACAGCCGGGACCACCGGGACATCCGGGACGACGACCGGGGGGCCACTCGGCTGAGCGGCCCCCTGTTCCGCGACGAAAAGCCGCAGGAGCCCATGGCCACTCCTTTCCCCGGTTCCCCCGGGCCCACGGGCTCGCAGGACCCAGAGAAGCCGAAGAAGAAGAGCGCGGGACGGAATCTGCCCGCCGCGATAGGGGTCGGCGTCGGCCTCGGTGCGGTCATCGTCGCCTCCCTCTTCATCTACAAGCACGTCTTCATCGGCGTGATAGCGGTCGCCGTCGTCGTGGGCCTGTGGGAGCTGACCTCGCGGCTCACCGAGCGCAAGGACGTCAGGGCGCCGCTGGTCCCGCTCGCCGTCGGCGGCACCGCCATGGTGATCGCCGGCTATGTGCGCGGAGCCGAGGGCGCCTGGGTGGCGATGGCACTCACCACCCTCGCCGTCCTGGTCTGGCGCATGACGGGCAGACCCGAGAACTACCTGCGGGACGTCACCGCAGGGGTCTTCGCGGCGTTCTACGTGCCGTTCCTCGCGACGTTCGTCGCCCTGATGCTCGCCGCCGACGACGGGCCGCAGCGGGTACTGACCTTCCTGCTGCTGACGGTCGTCAGCGACACCGGGGCGTACGCCGTCGGCTGGCGCTTCGGCACGCACAAGCTCGCGCCCCGCATCAGCCCCGGCAAGACCCGTGAGGGCCTGGTCGGCGCCGTGCTGTTCGCGATGGCCGCCGGCGCGCTGTGCATGGAGTTCCTGATCACGGACGGTGCCTGGTGGCAGGGGCTGCTGCTCGGCCTGACCGTCGCCGCCAGCGCCACCCTCGGCGACCTCGGCGAATCCATGATCAAGCGGGACCTCGGCATCAAGGACATGGGCACCCTGCTGCCCGGCCACGGCGGCATCATGGACCGGCTCGACTCCCTGCTGCCGACCGCCCCGGTCATCTGGCTGCTCTTCGTGATCTTCGTTGGCAGCGGCTGAAGCGCCCAGGTAGTCTGGAAAGGCCCGCTGTCCGACAGCGGGCCTTTTTCCGTCCTCGCGACCGCGGGGACAGTTCCCGTGAGTCCCCCGGGTTCCGGCACCGTCCCGCCGTTGGCTCCGCACCGTGGAGATCGTCCGGCACCGTCGCATTGAGGAGTTCCGCCCATGGCACCGCCCGAGCCCGGTGTGCTGACATTCGTCGCCCCCCGCGGGGCCAAGAAGCCCCCGCGGCACCTCGCAGACCTCAGCCCCGCCGAGCGCCGCGAAGCCGTGGCCGCGATCGGGGAGAAGCCGTTCCGCGCCAAGCAGCTGTCGCAGCACTACTTCGCCCGCTACGCGCACGAGCCGGCGCAGTGGACCGACATTCCCGCCGCGGCCCGGGAGAAGCTCGCGGCGGAGCTGCTGCCCGAGCTGATGAGCGTGGTGCGGCACATCTCGTGCGACGACGACACCACCCGCAAGACCCTGTGGAAGCTGCACGACGGCACGCTCGTCGAATCCGTGCTGATGCGCTACCCGGACCGGGTCACGATGTGCATCTCCTCACAGGCCGGCTGCGGGATGAACTGCCCGTTCTGCGCCACCGGCCAGGCGGGTCTGGACCGCAACCTCTCGACCGCCGAGATCGTGCACCAGATCGTCGACGGCATGCGCGCCCTGCGCGACGGCGAGGTGCCCGGCGGCCCGGCGCGGCTGTCGAACATCGTGTTCATGGGCATGGGCGAGCCGCTCGCCAACTACAAGCGGGTGGTCGGCGCCATCCGGCGGCTCACCGACCCCGAGCCGGACGGCCTCGGCCTGTCGCAGCGCGGCATCACCGTCTCCACCGTCGGACTGGTGCCCGCCATGCTGCGGTTCGCCGACGAGGGCTTCAAGTGCCGGCTCGCGGTCTCGCTGCACGCCCCGGACGACGAGCTGCGCGACACCCTCGTCCCGGTCAACACCCGCTGGAAGGTGCGCGAGGTCCTGGACGCGGCCTGGGAGTACGCCGAGAAGTCCGGCCGCCGGATCTCCATCGAGTACGCCCTGATCCGCGACATCAACGACCAGGCATGGCGCGGTGACCTGCTGGGACGGCTGCTCAAGGGCAAGCGCGTGCACGTCAACCTCATTCCGCTGAACCCGACACCCGGCTCGAAGTGGACCGCGTCGCGCCCCGAGGACGAGCGGGCGTTCGTCCGGGCCATCGAGGCGCACGGCGTGCCGGTGACCGTCCGCGACACCCGCGGCCAGGAGATCGACGGCGCCTGCGGGCAGCTCGCGGCCTCGGAACGCTGACCGCCCGCTGGTAGCGTGTGATCGAACAAATGCACATTCCGACAGGGGAGCGCCACAGCGCTGAGAGTGCGGAGACGTCGTAGGGATACGGCGCCCGCAGACCCTTGAACCTCGCCCGGGTCATTCCGGGTAGGAAGTTCGGTCGTCACTCATGCTGTTGCGCCCCGCCCTGCGCCGCCCGGCTCCACCGGGCGGCGCGGCGCGGGGCCGCGTCTCTTCCTGGCCAGCCAGGAGGAATCAGTGAGCACCAACCGCACCACCACCGCCCGCAGAGCCGTGGCGGCGGTCGCCGCCGCAGCGGCCGGCATGACCGCGCTCGCCGCCTGCGGCAGCACGGAAGGCGGCAGCGCGGCGGACGCCAAGACCGTCACACTCGTCACCCACGACTCCTTCAACGCCTCGAAGTCGGTGCTCGCCGCGTTCGAGAAGCAGAGCGGCTACAAGGTCCGGGTGCTCAAGGGCGGCGACGCGGGCAAGGCCGTCAACCAGGCGATCCTCTCCAAGGACAACCCGCAGGGCGACGTCTTCTTCGGCATCGACAACACCCTGCTGTCCCGTGGCCTGAAGGCCGGCCTCTTCACGCCGTACCGGGCCAAGGGCCTCGACGCCGTCCCCGCCGCCCTGCAACTGGACAAGGCAGGCCACCGCGTCACGCCCCTCGACTACGGCGACACCTGCGTCAACTACGACCGCGACTACTTCGACCGGCACCACCTCGCGCCGCCGAAGACCTTCGACGACCTGCTCAAGCCGCAGTACAAGGACCTGCTCGTCACGGAGAACTCCGCCACCTCGTCGCCGGGGCTCGCCTTCCAGCTGGGCACCATCGCCACCCACGGCGAGCAGGGCTGGCAGGACTACTGGAAAAAGCTCAAGGCCAACGGTGTCGAGGTGGTCGACGGCTGGGAGCAGGCGTACAACGAGCGCTTCTCCGGATCCGCGGCCGGCCGGGGCAAGGGCGACAAGCCGCTGGTCGTCTCGTACGCCTCCAGCCCGCCCGTCGAGGTGCTCGGCAAGAAGCCCGCGCCGAAGCAGGCACCGACCGGCGTCGCCACCGGGACCTGCTTCCGGCAGATCGAGTTCGGTGGTCTCCTCAAGGGCGCCACGAACGAGAAGGGCGGCAAGGAACTGCTGGACTTCCTGCTCAGCCGGAAGTTCCAGGAGGACATGCCGCTCCAGATGTTCGTCAACCCGGCGCGCAAGGACGCCACGGTGCCGGACCTGTTCACCAAGTACGGCGCGACGATCGACAAGCCGGCGACCCTCGCCCCGGAGACGATCACCGAGCACCGCGAACAGTGGGTCAAGCAGTGGTCCTCGCTCGTTCTGAAGTAGACGGGGCCAGGCGCGGCCGTAGCCGGCGCGCCACGGCGGTGCGGGCGGCCCTGATGGCGCTGCCGGTCGCCTTCTTCGCGCTGTTCTTCGCCTACCCGGTCACTGCGATCGTCGGACGCGGACTGAAGGACGGCGGGCGGTGGCAGCTCGGCCGGATCGCCGACGTGCTCGGCGACGGGGACGTGCTGCACGTCCTGTGGTTCACCGTCTGGCAGGCCGCCGCGTCGACCGGCCTCACCTTGCTGATCGCACTGCCCGGCGCGTACGTCTTCGCCCGGTTCGAGTTCCCCGGCAAGCAGCTGCTGCGGGCGGTGGTCGCGGTGCCGTTCGTGCTGCCGACCGTCGTCGTCGGCTCCGCCTTCCTGGCCCTGACCGGCCGCGGCGGACTGCTCGACGACCTGTGGGGTGTGCGTCTCGACACCTCGGTCTGGGCGATCCTGCTCGCCCACGTCTTCTTCAACTACGCCGTGGTCGTGCGGACCGTCGGCGGGCTGTGGGGACAGCTCGACCCGCGGCAGGAGGAAGCGGCGCGGGTGCTCGGCGCCGGCCGTCTCGCGGCCTGGCGCCGGGTGACGCTGCCCGCGCTCGGCCCCGCCGTCGCCGCCGCCGCGCTGATGGTCTTCCTGTTCACCTTCACCTCCTTCGGAGTGGTGCAGATCCTCGGCGGGCCCACCTTCTCCACCCTGGAGGTGGAGATCTACCGGCAGACCGCCGACTTCCTCGACCTGCCGACCGCCGCCGTCCTCACCCTGATCCAGTTCGCGGCGGTCCTCGCCCTGCTGGCCCTGCACGCCTGGACGGTACGCCGCCGCGAGACGGCCCTCCGGCTCGTCGACGCCGCGCGGACCGCGCGGCGGCCCCGCGGCCCCGGACAGTGGGCGCTGCTGTGGGGCACCCTCGCGATCATCGCCGTCCTCGTCGTCGTGCCGCTCCTCGTGCTCGTCGAGCGGTCCTTCGCCGGGCCCGACGGCTACGGCACGGTCTTCTACGAAACGCTGGGCTCCGCCGCGTCCGCCGACAGCACCTTCGCCGTCGCCCCCCTGGAAGCGCTGTGGAACTCGCTCGCCTACGGGTTGGCCGCCACCGCGATCGCCCTGGTGGTGGGCGGTCTGGCAGCCGCCGCCCTGACCCGGCGCGGCGGGCGGCTCGTCCGCGGCTTCGACGCGCTGCTGATGCTGCCGCTCGGCGTGTCCGCGGTCACCGTCGGCTTCGGATTCCTGATCACCCTCGACCGGCCGCCGCTCGACCTGCGCTCCTCGTGGTGGCTGGTGCCGCTGGCCCAGGCGCTGGTCGGGGTGCCGTTCGTGGTGCGGATCATGCTGCCCGTCCTGCGTGCCGTCGACGGGCGGCTGCGGGAGGCGGCGGCCGTGCTGGGCGCCTCGCCGTGGCGCGTGTGGCGCGAGGTGGACCTGCCGATGGTGCGCCGCGCCCTGCTCATCGCCGCCGGATTCGCGTTCGCCGTGTCGCTCGGCGAATTCGGCGCGACGGTCTTCATCGCACGGCCCGACCAGCCGACCCTCCCGGTGGCCGTCGCCCGGCTGCTCGGCCGCGCCGGGGAGCTCAACTACGGCCAGGCGATGGCCCTTTCGACCATCTTGATGGTGGTGTGCGCCGGGGCCCTGCTGGTCCTGGAGCGCCTCCGCACCGACCAGTCCGGGGAGTTCTAGATGACGGCTACGGCTCGGGCCGCAGACACCGAAGGGCAGCAGCTGCTGCGGCTGAACGGCGTGACCGTACGCTTCGGACCGGCCGGCGCGCCCGCCGCGCTCGACGCGGTCGACCTGGACGTCGCCGCCCACGAGATCGTGTGCGTGCTCGGGCCCAGCGGCAGCGGCAAGTCGACGCTGCTGCGGGTGGTGGCCGGGCTGCAACCGGCCGATGCCGGGCAGGTGCTTCTGGAGGGACGCGACCAGGCGCGGGTGCCCACCCACCGGCGGGGCGTCGGCCTGATGTTCCAGGACCACCAGCTCTTCCCGCAAAAGGACGTCGCAGGCAACGTCGCCTTCGGCCTGCGGATGCGCCGGACGGACCGCGCCGCACAGCAGCGCACCGTCGCCGAACTGCTCGGCCTCGTCGGCCTTCCGGGCGCCGGGCGCCGCGCCGTCGCCTCCCTCTCCGGCGGCGAGCAGCAGCGGGTCGCGCTGGCCCGCGCCCTCGCGCCGAGCCCCCGGCTGCTGATGCTCGACGAACCGCTCGGACAGCTCGACCGCGGACTGCGCGAACGCCTCGTCGTCGAACTGCGGCGGCTCTTCGGCGAGTTGGGGACGACGGTGCTCGCCGTCACACACGACCAGGGCGAGGCGTTCGCCCTGGCCGACCGGGTCGTGGTGATGCAGGACGGGCGGATCGCGCAGACCGGCACCCCGCTGGAGGTCTGGCAGCGGCCCGCCACCGAATTCGTCGCCCGCTTCCTCGGCTTCGACAACGTCGTCGCGGCGACGGTGCAGGGCGGCGCCGCCGTGACGCCCTGGGGCAAGGTGCCGGTCCCCGAAGCGTCGCCCGACGGACGGTGCCGGCTGCTCGTCCGGCCGGCCGGCGTGCGGCTGACGCCCGTGTCCGACGGCCTGCCGTGCACGGTCGCCGCCCGGACCTTCCGCGGCACCCACGTCGCCCTGCTGCTCCAGCCGGCCGAAGGCCCCCAACTGGAGGCGGCCTGCGCACTGCGGGACGCACCGGAAACGGGAGAGCGGGTCGGCGTCCGCTTCGCCGCCGATGACGTCGTGGTGCTGGCGGACGGGGACGGGTAGCGCTCCGAAACGGTCAGGCTGAGAACGCCGGGACGGCTACCGGCGGCGCTCTGCGTCCCAGCCGTGTCCCGCGCCCGGTGCGTCTGCGCCGGTCGGGACGTGTTCCACGTCCCGCGCGCGTCCCACGGCCGGATCCTGGGACCGCGCGAGATCCGCTCCGCCGATGTCGCCGCGGTCCGCCGCACCCGCCGGATCGCCCTCCTCCGAGCCGAACCAGGCGACGGCGACGGCACCGGCGACCGCCACCACGAAGCCGAGCACCGCGACCCAGGCGAAGCCCGGCCGGGACGCGTCACCGAGCCACAGCACCCCCAGAATGCCGGGCACCACCGTCTCACCCACCACCAGCGCCGCGGTGGCACCGTTCACCGAACCGATCTGCAGCGCCACGGTGTGCAGGTACATGCCGCCGATCCCCGCCACCAGGATCGCGTAGAGCGCCGGGTCGGCGAGGAGGACGGACAGGCTGAACGGCGCCACGCCGTCCAGCATCCTGACACCCACACCGAGCGCGCCGAAGCCGAGACCGGAGAGAAGCCCGGCGAGGATCGCGGCCCGCGCACCCAGCAGCCGGACGACCAGGGTGCCGACGGCGATCAGGAGGACGGACGCGATCAGCAGCCACCAGTGGCCGGCGGCCGGAGTGTGGCCGCTCCCTTCGTGCCCCGCGGCGGTGGCCAGCAGCACCAGCGCCCCGCAGACCACGGCGATCGACGTCCACTCGGGCCTGCTGAGACGTATCCCGAGCAGCTTGATGCTCAGCAGCGCGGTGATCACGAGATTGGCGCTGATCACCGTCTGCGAAAGGAACAGCGGCAGTAGCCTGGCGGCCAGCGCGCCCAGCCCGAAGCCCACGAAATCCAGCCCGGAACCGACCATGAACTCCCAGGTCACCGCGGCCTTCGCGGTCGACGCCAGGCTGGGGCCGCCGTGCTGGGTGACACCGGTGGCGGCGCCTGCCGCCTCCCGGCGGGCGGATTTCCGCGATCCCACCGCCTGGAGAACGGAACCCGTGCCGTAGCAGACCGATGCCGCCACGGCCGTCAGAAGGCCGATGATCACCAAGAGCTCCGTTCACGCACCGCCGCCGCGCCGCGTCTTCCCGGCTGGCGGGTATGCCTCTCACCACTGCGTTACCCGGCCAGGCAGACGTGCATTTCGGGCCGCGGGTTGCCTGGCGGAGCCGAGGGCCTGCGGCCGGGCGTGGATTCCCGCTCGCGGTGGGAAGGTCGGGAGCCGCGCACCGCCCCCACGGGCCGCTCAGCGCACCAGGGGAAGAGCCGCCAGCTCCGCGACGGACCAGGTCACCGGGGCCAGCACGACCACCAGGGTCAGGGCGCGCAGCGTCGCCGCGCGGCGCAGCAGGGAGGCGGGGGCGCCGAGCCGGCGCAGCGCGGCCGTCGTGTCGGCACGGGCCGCGCGGGATTCCACGGCCGCGGTCAGGAAGCTCGCCGTGACGCAGACCAGCACGACGGCGGCGCCGACGGCGGTCAGCGGCCCGAACGGCTGGAGCGGCGCGGCGTGGAACACCTTCACCGCCGCGTAGACGCCGGACACCACCGCGCACAGCACGCCGACCGGGCGGCCCATGCGGCGCGCCTCCTCCTGGAGCACCCGCCCGGCCAGCAGCCGGAGCGCGCCGGGACGGCTCGCACACAGCAGCCGCCCGCACAGATGCACAAGACCGGGACCGGCGAGTACCAGGCCGATGGCCGACAGCGCCCAGCCGGCCAGGACACCCGGCGGGCTCCCGATCAGCCGGCCAGGCAGCGGCAGCAGGCCGTCGCCCGCCGCCACACCCTGGGCGGCGTAGCTCTCGACGGCCAGGCCGGCCGCCGCCAGGGTGATGCCCCAGGGCAGCCCGGACGGCGTGGCCGGTGCGGTACGCGGCGGAGCGTCATCGGCGTCGGACGGTGCGGGCGCGGGCCGCTGCTCGCGCGGGCGCAGCGCGACGGCGGTCGCCGCTGCGGCGGTCAGCGGCACCGTCGACAGCAGGAGCAGGGCGCCGACGAGCGGAACCGGGTGGCCGGCGCCGAGCAGATCCGTGCCGAGCCCGCGGGAGGGCGACGTGCCGAGATCACCGCGGAGACGGAAGAACGCCAGGAGGGCGAGGGCCGCGCCGAGCACGCAGGACAGCGCCGTGGAGGCGGCGGCGAGCAGGGTGAGCCGGACGGGCCCCAGACCGGCCGCGGCCATGCCGCTCGGGAAGCGGGCCGCGGGATCCGTACGCGCCACCGACACCGCGAACTGGGCGGTGGCCGCGAGCGGCGCGACGCACCACAGGAGGCGGACCAGGGAGTCGCCGACGGCCTTGGGGTGGCCGACGGCGTGGCCGAGCGTGGCCAGCAGGAGGAAGCCGGTGCCCGCTGCCGCCGCGGCCACGAAGAGCCGGCGTACCAGGACGAGGGGATGCGTGCCGCGGGCTAGACGGAGAGCGAGCACGCTGCCCTGCTTTCCGCGTCGGGAGCGTCGGTGGCCGCGGACGCCGCCCCGGCTCTGCGGCCGTCGACGAGGGCGAAGGTGCGGTCGGCGAGCGTCGCCACGTCCGGGTCGTGGGTGGCCAGCACGACGGTGACCTGGTGGGAGCGGGCGGCGGCGGTGAGGGTGCGCAGCACCTGCGTGCCGTCGGTGCGGTGCAGCGGCGCGGTCGGCTCGTCCGCGAACAGCACGTGCGGGGCGGACGCGAGGGCGCGGGCGACGGCGACGCGCTGACGCTGCGACTGGTCGAGCCGGTCGGGGCGGCGGCGGGCGCAGCCGCCCACGTCGAGGCGGTCCAGCCACTCGGCCGCGGTGTGCCGGGCGGTGCGGTGGCCCTCGCCGCGCAGCAGGAGCGGGAGCGCGGCATTTTCCCAGGCGGTCAGCTCGGCGACGAGCTGCGGCTGGGTGTCGATCCACCCGAAGCGGTCCAGGCGCAGCCGCTCCCGGCCCCGGGCGGAGAGGGTGTGGACGGGGGAGCTGTTGAACCACACCTCGCCCTCGGACGGGGCGAGTTGGGCGGAGAGGCAGCGCAGGAGTGTGGTCTTGCCGCTGCCGCGCGGGCCGGTGACGGCGAGGATCTCGCCTTCCCTGACGCCCAGGGAGATACCGGCCAGGGCCGGGCTGCCGCCATAGCTGTGGTGCAGGCCGCGGGCCCAGAGAACGTCGTTGTCAGGCGGGGCCACCATCTGCGCACCTCTTGCTCGTCGCGTCCGCTCGTTCCCCCGGCCGGGTGAACGACCATGGAGGGTATCGGTCACTGGAACGGTAAGGACTGCGGACCCCTGGCAATCGTCGCTCGGCATGCACAACGGCCCAGATTCACTCTTATGGCTTTAAAAGAGTGAATCCGGGCCGTGAGATCTTCAATTGTGCTGAGGGTGCGTCAGCGGGGCGGGGTGCCCCGGCCGGCCGGTGAGGGTGCCGGACGCGGCGGTCAGAGCTTGGCCCACGCCTCGGTCAGGACGCTGCGCAGGATCTGCTCGATCTCGTCGAAGAGCTTCTGGTCGGCGATCAGCGGCGGGGCGAGCTGGATCACCGGGTCGCCACGGTCGTCGGCGCGGCAGTAGAGGCCGTTGTCGTACAGCGCCTTGGAGAGGAAGCCGTACAGGACGCGCTCGGTCTCCTCGTCGTTGAAGGACTCCTTGGTGACCTTGTCCTTGACCAGCTCGATGCCGTAGAAGAAGCCGTTGCCTCGGACGTCGCCGACGATCGGCAGGTCGTGCAGCTTCTGGAGGGTGCCGAGGAAGTTGACCTCGTTCGCCAGGACGTGCTTGTTGAGGCCCTCGCGCTCGAAGATGTCGAGGTTGGCTATGCCGACGGCGGCGGAGACCGGGTGGCCGCCGAAGGTGTAGCCGTGCAGGAAGGTGTTGTCGCCCTGGTAGAACGGCTCGGCGAGGCGGTCGGAGATGATGCAGGCGCCTATCGGGGAGTAGCCCGACGTCATGCCCTTGGCGCAGGTGATCATGTCCGGGACGTAGCCGAACTTGTCGCAGCCGAACATCGTGCCGAGCCGGCCGAAGGCGCAGATGACCTCGTCGGAGACGAGCAGCACGTCGTACTGGTCGCAGATCTCGCGGACCCGCTGGAAGTAGCCGGCCGGCGGCGGGAAGCAGCCACCGGCGTTCTGCACCGGCTCCAGGAAGACCGCGGCGACCGTCTCGGGGCCCTCGAAGAGGATCTGCTGCTCGATCTGGTCGGCGGCCCAGCGGCCGAACGCCTCGGGGTCGTCGCCGTGGATCGGGGCGCGGTAGATGTTGGTGTTCGGCACCTTGTGCGCGCCGGGCACCAGCGGCTCGAACGGGGCCTTCAGGCCCGGGAGTCCGGTGATGGACAGGGCGCCCTGCGGGGTGCCGTGGTAGGCCACCGCGCGGGAGATCACCTTGTGCTTCATCGGCTTGCCGACGAGCTTGAAGTACTGCTTGGCCAGCTTCCAGGCGGTCTCGACCGCCTCGCCGCCGCCGGTGGTGAAGAAGACCTTGTTGAGGTCGCCGGGCGCGTAGTCGGCCAGCCGCTCGGCCAGTTCGACGGCCTTGGGGTGGGCGTAGGACCACACCGGGAAGAAGGCCAGCTCCTGGGCCTGCTTGTAGGCGGTCTCGGCCAGCTCGACCCGGCCGTGGCCCGCGTTGACCACGAAGAGGCCGGCCAGGCCGTCGATGTAGCGCTTGCCCTTGTCGTCGTAGATGTAGGTGCCCTCGCCGCGCACGATCGTCGGCACGGGGGCGTTCTCGTACGACGACATGCGGGTGAAGTGCATCCACAGGTGGTCGTACGCCGTCTTGGAGAGGTCGGCGCTCATTGCTATCTCGTTCCCCAGGTGTAGGTCTGCTTCCGGAGCTTGAGGTACACGAAGCTCTCGGTCGTCCGGACGCCGGGCAGCGTGCGGATTCGCTTGTTGATCATTTCCAGCAGGTGATCGTCGTCCTCGCAGACGATTTCGATCAGCAGGTCGAAGGAGCCCGCCGTCATGACGACGTACTCGACCTCTTCCATGGCTGTCAGGGCATCGGCCACGGGGTCGAGGTCGCCCTCGACGTTGATGCCGACCATTGCCTGCCGCCGGAAACCGACCGTGAGGGGGTCGGTGACCGCGACGATCTGCATCACGCCTTGGTCGAGCAGTTTCTGTACGCGTTGGCGTACCGCCGCTTCGGACAGGCCGACGGCCTTGCCGATCGCGGCGTACGGACGGCGCCCGTCCTCCTGGAGCTGCTCGATGATCGCCAGGGAGACGGAGTCGATCGACGGGGTGCCGGTTCTGTCACGAGTGGCCACATCCCTCACTGTGCACGAGCCTCGTCTGTCCCGCAACCCCAAACCGATGAAATCAGTTGTCGGGAGATCGAAAATGAACTGATTCCGTTGTTCGAAGGTGGTGGGTGTGTCGAAAGCGTTGACCTCATGACTAGGGTGGGTGTCTCAACCACCGGACATCTGATTGAAGGGGGCGCCCAGTGACCACGGCACTGCGTCGTCTGCGCAACTACATCGACGGGGAGTTCCGGGACGCCGCCGACGGGCGGACCACGGAGGTGGTCGATCCGGCTACCGGAGAGCCGTACGCCACCGCCCCGCTGTCGGCCGCCGCCGATGTGGACGCGGCCATGGCCGCCGCCCAGGCCGCCTTCCCCGCCTGGCGCGACCTGATCCCGGCCGAGCGCCAGAAGGTCCTGCTCAAGATCGCCGACCGCTTCGAGGAGCGCGCCGACGAGCTGATCGCCGCCGAGTCCGAGAACTGCGGCAAGCCCCTCGCGCTCGTACGCTCCGAGGAAATCCCGCCGATGGTGGACCAGATCCGCTTCTTCGCGGGCGCCGCCCGGATGCTGGAGGGCCGCGCGTCCGGCGAGTACATGGACGGCTTCACCTCCATCATCCGCCGCGAGCCGATCGGCGTCTGCGCCCAGGTCGCGCCGTGGAACTACCCGATGATGATGGCCGTGTGGAAGTTCGCCCCGGCGCTCGCCGCCGGCAACACCGTCGTCATCAAGCCCTCCGACACCACCCCGGCGTCGACGGTCCTGATCGGCGAGATCATCGGCGGCGTGCTGGACGAACTCGGCCACTCCCGCGGCGTGTTCAACGTCGTCTGCGGCGACCGGGAGACCGGCCGGCTGATGGTCGAGCACGAGGTCCCCGCGATGGCGTCGATCACCGGCTCGGTGCGGGCCGGCATGCAGGTCGCCGAGTCCGCGGCCAAGGACCTCAAGCGGGTCCACCTGGAACTGGGCGGCAAGGCGCCGGTCGTGGTCTTCGACGACACCGACATCGCCAAGGCCGTCGAGGACATCTCCGTCGCCGGGTACTTCAACGCGGGCCAGGACTGTACGGCCGCCACCCGCGTGCTCGTCCAGGAGTCCATCCACGACGAGTTCGTCGCCGCGCTCGCCAAGGCCGCATCCGAGACGAAGACCGGCGCGGTCGACGACGAGGATGTGCTGTACGGGCCGCTGAACAACGCCAATCAGCTCAAGCAGGTCAAGGGCTTCATCGAGCGGCTGCCCGCGCACGCCAAGATCGAGGCGGGCGGCGAACAGGTCGGCGAGAAGGGCTACTTCTTCGCCCCGACCGTCGTCTCAGGGCTCCAGCAGGACGACGAGATCATCCAGCACGAGGTCTTCGGCCCGGTCATCACCGTCCAGTCGTTCCGTGACGAGGAGCAGGCGCTGGAGTGGGCCAACGGCGTCGAGTACGCCCTGGCCTCCTCGGTGTGGACCAAGGACCACGCCCGCGCCATGCGGATGTCCAAGAACCTCGACTTCGGCTGCGTGTGGATCAACACCCACATCCCGCTGGTCGCCGAGATGCCGCACGGCGGATTCAAGAAGTCCGGTTACGGCAAGGACCTTTCGGCCTACGGCTTCGACGACTACACCCGCATCAAGCACGTGATGACCTCGCTGGACGGCTGAGCCGCCGGTCCACCGTCGCGCGGCGCCGGCCGCTCGACACACCGTCGCGGGCGGAGGCCCGGCAATGGACGCTCTGTCTCTTGCCGCCTCCGCCCGCGACCCGTGAGAGTGCACGCCATGGCTGATCTTTCGCGGCGTTCGCTGCTTCGGGGCATGGGCACAGTCGGCGTGACCGGGGCGCTGGCCGCCGCCGCGGCCGGATGCGGGGTACCGCCCGCGTACGTCAAGGCGGCGGACCGGACGAGTCCCGACCGCTCGGCGCGCGACCACCGGCTGGTGTTCGCCAACTGGCCGCTCTACATCGACACCGACGACCACGACAAGCAGCGCAGGCCCACCCTGGACGCGTTCCAGCGCCGCAGCGGGATCTCCGTGACGTACACCGAGGAGATCAACGACAACGACGAGTTCTTCGGGAAGATCAGCCCCGCCCTGATGAACCACCAGCCCACCGGGCGCGACCTGATCGTCATCAGCGACTGGATGTGCGCCCGCTACGTCCGGCTCGGCTGGGTGCAGGAGATGGACCGGGCGGCCCAGCCGCACGTCGCGAAGAACCTCGACCCGCAGCTCGCCTCCCCGCCGTTCGACCCCGGCCGCAAGCACTCGGTGCCCTGGCAGTCCGGCATCACCGGCATCGCCTACAACCGCAGGAAGCTCGGCCGGGAGATCCGGCACACGTCCGACCTGTGGAAGGACGACCTGCGCGGCCGGGTCACCCTGCTGTCCGGGCTCGACGAGTCCTTCGCGATGCTGCTCCAGGGCGAAGGCGTCGACATCACCCGCTGGACGACCGACGACTTCCACCGGATGGCCGACCGGATACGGCGGCTCGTCGGCCGCGGCCACATCCGGCGCTTCACCGGCAACGACTACATCAAGGACCTCGACTCCGGCGATGTGCTCGCCGCCCAGGCGTACTCCGGCGACGTGATCCAACTCCAGGCCGACAACCCCGACATCGCGTTCGTGGTGCCCGAGGAAGGCGCCGAACTGTGGGCGGAGAGCCTGATGATCCCCAACCTCGCTGACCACAAGAGCAACGCCGAGAAACTCATCGACCACTACTACCGGCCGGAGGTCGCCGCCGACCTCGCCGCCTGGGTCAACTACGTCTGCCCCGTACCCGCCGCCCGCGACGTGCTGGCCTCGTCCAAGGACAAGGAACGCGCCGCCCTCGCCGAAGACCCGCTGGTCTTCCCCGACGCGGCGATGCGCAAGCGGCTGGCCATCGCCCGCGACATCACCTCCAAGGAGCGCCCCGCGCTCGCCAAGGAGTGGAACGGCATCGTGGGGCTGTGACGGGGCGGGCACCCGTGCCGCCGCCGGTGCTCGGCGCACCGGCGGCAGGTGTCAACTGCCCCTCCCCGTCCGCCCGTTCGGGCCCGGCGGCGGTCAGGCCTGCCAGGTCGCCGCGTAGCTGTCGATCTCGCGGGTCAGCCGGGCCTTGTCCGGTGCGTCCAGGAACGAGGCGTCGACGGCGTTCCTGGCGAGCGCCGTCACCCCCGCGGCGTCAAGATCCAGCAGCCGGGCGGCGATGCCGTATTCGGTGTTCAGGTCGGTGCCGAACATCGGCGGGTCGTCGCTGTTGATCGTCACCAGCACCCCGGCGTCGACCATCTGCCTGATCGGGTGCTCCTCCAGGCTGCGCACCGCGCGGGTCGCGATGTTGGAGGTGGGGCAGACCTCCAGCGGGATCCGCCGCTCGGCGAGATGGGCCAGCAGCGCCGGGTCCTGCGGGGCGCTGGTGCCGTGGCCGATGCGGTCGGCGCGCAGCTCGGTCAGGGCGTCCCAGATGGTTCCCGGGCCGGTCGTCTCGCCGGCGTGCGGCACCGAGCGCAGCCCGGCCGCGATGGCGCGGTCGAAGTACGGCTTGAACTGCGGGCGCGGTACGCCGATTTCGGGGCCGCCGAGACCGAACGACACCAGCCCCTCCGGCTGCAGCTCACAGGCGATGCGCGCGGTCTCGTCCGCGGCCTCCAGACCGGCCTCGCCGGGGATGTCGAAGCACCAGCGCAGCACCACACCCAGCTCGGACTCCGCGGACTTGCGCGCGTCCTCGATGGCCTCGACGTACGCCGCGTCCGGGATGCCGCGCTTGGTGGAGCTGAAGGGGGTCAGGGTCAGCTCGGCGTACCTGATGTTCTGCCGTGCCATGTCCCTGGCGACCTCGTACGTCAGCAGCCGCACGTCATCGGCGGTCCGCACGAGGTCCACGACGGAGAGGTAGACCTCGATGAAGTGCGCGAAATCGCGGAAGGTGAAGAAGTCGGCGAGCGCCTCGGGGTCGGTGGGGACCGGGGAGTCCGGGTGCCGGGCGGCCAGTTCCGCGACGATCCGGGGCGAGGCCGATCCGACATGGTGGACGTGCAGCTCCGCCTTGGGCAGGCCCGCGATGAAGGCGTCGAGATCGGACAACGGTTCCTCCTGGTCAATGGGGGTGGGGAGCGCGCAGACTTCCGGTCATCGTATGCGGCGGCCCGGCACGGGCGAGGGGCCGGGAGGGCGCGAGGGCGTGAGGAGCCGGGAGCGGGCCGCGGCCCGCCCGCGGCCCGGCCACACCGCCGTCAGTCCGCCGCCGCGAGCCGCCCGCGGGCTTCCATGAGGGCGAAGCCCAGCAGGTTCAGCCCACGCCAGCGCGCCGGGTCCGCCGCGCGCGGGTCGTCGGCCGCCAGACCTATGCCCCAGATCCGGTCCATCGGGCTGGCCTCCACCAGGACCCGGGAGTTGGTCCCCAGCAGGTAGGCGCGCAGCGCGGGGTCGTCGCCGAACTTGTGCATGCTGCCTTCGACGACGAGACCGAAGCGGTGCTCCTGCCAGACGGTCTCGTCGAAACCGCGCACCGTACGCCCCGCCGCCTTCGCCTGCTGGGGGTGGCCCGCGGCCACGGCACGCCGCTCCGCCTCCTCGTCCCCGAACAGCCGGGCCTTGGCGGCCATCATCCAGTGCTCGGCCGTGGCGTAGCGGACGCCGTCGACGGTGAAGGCGGACGGCCACCACTGGCTGAAGCAACTCGGGCCCAACGCGCCGTCCCTGCGCGGGGAATGGCCCCAGAAGTGGACGTACTTGACGCGCTCGCCCGCGGCCTCGGCGGCGAGCAGTTCCGGCACCGAGCGCGGGCCGCCGGCGGTGCTGTGGTGCGAGATCCCCGTGGTGTCGTGCATCATGCCGGGATTCTGTCAGCCGGCACTGACATTCTGTCGGGAGGCCGGACTACGGAAATCGCAGAATCCGTCGCGTAACCAAAAGGCAACAACGGAATCCCTTGTTGACCCCCTATCGCTCTGCCAAGATCGGCCATCAATTCCGGCAATAGCTACGCCCGGCCGTACCGTGGAACGGACCCGAGCCAGGCGGAGGAGACCACCGTGGAACAGCGTTTCGATGTGACCGAGCGATTCGCCGAGGGCGCGCAATTCCTTGCAGGGCGGCTGCGCGGTGGTACGTCGGGCCGCACCCAGAGCGTGGTGGATCCGGCGACAGGCGAAGAGGTCCACCGCTACGAACTCGCCGGTCCCGCCGACGTGGACGCGGCAGTCGAGGCCGCCGGGCGGGCCTTTCCCGAGTGGGGCGGCGCGACCCCGGGAGAACGCTCCGATACGCTGCACCGCTTCGCCGCCGCGCTCGCCGAAGACGCCGGCGAACTGGCCTACGCCGAATCGCTCAACTGCGGAAAGCCGCTCAAACTCAGCGCCGGGTTCGACGTACCGGGTTCGGTCGACAACGCCGCCTTCTTCGCCGGTGCCGCCCGCCACCTGGAAGGCAAAGCGGCGGGCGAGTACAGCCCGGACCACACCTCGGCCGTCCGCCGCGAACCGATCGGCGTCGTCGGCTCCATCGCACCCTGGAACTACCCGCTCCAGATGGCCGCGTGGAAGGTGCTGCCCGCCATCGCCGCCGGCAACACCATCGTCCTGAAGCCCGCCGAGATCACCCCGTTCACCTCGCTGATGTTCGCGCAGGCCGCGACCCGCGCCGGACTGCCCGACGGCGTGCTCAACATCGTCTCGGGCGCCGGCCGGGACGCCGGTGAACACCTCGTCGGCCACCCCGGGGTCGCGATGACGTCCTTCACCGGGTCGACCGGCGTCGGCAAGCGCGTCGCGGAGATCGCCACCGGCACCGTCAAGCGCCTGCACCTCGAACTGGGCGGCAAGGCCCCCTTCGTGGTCTTCGACGACGCCGACCTGGAAGCCGCCGTGCACGGCGCGGTGGCCGGGGCGCTCATCAACTCCGGCCAGGACTGCACCGCCGCCACCCGCGCCTACGTCCAACGCCCCCTGTACGACGCGTTCGTCGCCGGTGTCGCCGACCTGATGGCGACCGTACGGCTCGGCGACCCCTTCGACCCGTCGACGGACCTCGGCCCGCTGATCTCGCACGCCCAGCGCGACCGCGTCGCCGGTTTCGTCGACCGGGCCCGCGGCTACGCGACCGTCGTCACCGGCGGCGAGGCCCCGCAGGGCGAACTGGCCAAGGGCGCCTACTACCGGCCCACGCTCATCGCCGGCGCCGCCCAGGACAGCGAGATCGTGCAGGCCGAGATCTTCGGCCCGGTCCTGGTCGTGCTGCCCTTCGACAGCGACGACGAGGGCATCGCGCTCGCCAACGACACCCCCTACGGGCTCGCCGCATCCGCCTGGAGCCGTGACGTCTACCGCACCGGCCGCGCCACCCGCGAGATCAAGGCCGGCTGCGTCTGGGTCAACGACCACATCCCGATCATCAGCGAAATGCCGCACGGCGGCGCCAAGGCATCCGGCTACGGCAAGGACATGTCCGCCTACTCCTTCGATGAGTACACGCAGGTCAAGCACGTGATGTACGACATCACCGGGACCGCGAGGAAGGACTGGCACCGCACGGTCTTCGGGGACCGCGGCTAGGGACTGCCGTATGGATCGGGTCGGGCTCGCCCGCTCCCTGATCCGACCCGACCCCAACGACAGGCCCCGGCCTCCGAGACACGGGACGCAGACATGACCACAACCGCGAACCCCCGGAGCAGCGGCGGCGACGTCCGCCTCCGGGGCATCAGCAAGACCTACGGCTCCTTCACCGCCGTCCACCCGCTCGACCTCACCGTCCCCGCGGGCTCCTTCTTCGCCCTGCTGGGCGCGTCGGGCTGCGGCAAGACCACCACCCTGCGCATGATCGCGGGCCTTGAGGACCCGACCACCGGGACCGTGACCCTGTCCGGCCAGGACGTCACCGCCCTGCCGCCCTACAAACGGCAGGTCAACACCGTCTTCCAGAACTACGCGCTCTTCCCGCACCTGGACATCTACGAGAACGTCGCCTTCGGGCTGCGCCGCCGCGGCATCAAGTCCGTCAAGAAGCAGGTCGACGACATGCTCGACCTCGTCCAGCTCGGCCCCATGGCGCGCCGCAGGCCGCAGCAGCTCTCCGGCGGCCAGCAGCAGCGCGTCGCGGTCGCCCGCGCCCTGATCAACAAGCCCGAAGTGCTGCTGCTCGACGAGCCGTTGGGCGCCCTCGACCTCAAACTGCGCCGCCAGATGCAGCGGGAACTCAAGCGCATCCAGACCGAGGTCGGCATCACCTTCGTGCACGTCACCCACGACCAGGAGGAGGCCATGACGATGGCCGACACCGTGGCCGTGATGAACGGCGGCCGGGTCGAACAACTCGGCGCCCCCGCCGACCTCTACGAGAACCCCGCCACCACCTTCGTCGCCAACTTCCTCGGCACCTCCAACCTCATCGAGGCCGAGGTCGTCGCGGCGGACGGCGAGGAACTGCGGCTCACGGCCGGCGGGGCCGAACTGCGGCTGCCCGCGCGCCGGTGCAGCGCCCCGGCCCGCCCCGGCGGGAAGGTGCTGGCGGGCGTACGGCCGGAGAAGGTGGCCCTGGCGCACGCCGACGACGCCGGAGCGCTCCCCGAAGGCCGCAACCGGCTGCCCGCGCGCCTCAAGGACGCCGGGTTCATCGGCGTCTCCACGCAGTACGTCGTCACCGCGCCTGGTGTGGGCGAACTCGCCGTCTACGAGCAGAACATCGAGCGCGACGGACGGCTGATACCCGGCGCCGACGTCGTACTGCACTGGAACCCGGCACACACCTTCGGCCTGGACGCGGCCCAGGACATCGGGGCCGGCGCCGACCTCGACGAGGAGGCCGCATGACCGCGCAGCGCACCGCAGGACGGCGCCTGCACCGCGGGTGTATGGGGGTGCCGGCGTGACCGCGACCGAAGCGCCGCCCGGCGCGCCCGCCCCCGAGGCCGAGCCGCCCGCCGTCCGCACCCCGCCCGCCCGCAGACGGCTGGTGCCCTACTGGCTGCTGCTGCCCGGCATCCTGTGGCTGCTCGTCTTCTTCGCCGCCCCGCTCGTCTACCAGGCGTCCACGTCGATCCAGACCGGCTCGCTCGAAGAGGGCTTCAAGGTCACCTGGCACCTCGCCACCTACTGGGACGCGCTCGGCTCGTACTGGCCGCAGTTCGTCCGCTCCGTCTCCTACGCCGCCGTGGCCACCGTGCTCTGCCTGCTGCTCGGCTACCCGCTCGCCTACCTCATCGCCTTCAAGGCGGGCCGCTGGCGGCACCTCGTGATGATCCTCGTCATCGCCCCGTTCTTCACCAGCTTCCTGATCCGCACACTCGCCTGGAAGACGATCCTCGCCGACGGCGGCCCGGTCGTCGGCGCCCTCGACGCGCTGCACTTCCTGGACGTCACCACCTGGCTGGGCCTCACCGAAGGGCACCGGGTGCTCGCCACCCCGCTCGCCGTGGTGTGCGGACTGACGTACAACTTCCTGCCGTTCATGGTCCTGCCGCTCTACACCTCGCTGGAGCGGATCGACCCGCGGCTGCACGAGGCCGCAGGCGACCTCTACGCGCGGCCCTCCACCACCTTCCGCCGGGTGACCTTCCCGCTGTCCATGCCAGGCGTGGTGGCCGGCACCCTGCTCACCTTCATCCCGGCGGCCGGCGACTACATCAACGCCGAACTGCTCGGCTCCACCGACCAGAAGATGATCGGCAACGTCATCCAGTCGCAGTTCCTGCGGGTCCTGGACTACCCGACGGCCGCCGCGCTCTCCTTCATCCTGATGGCGGCGATCCTCACCATGGTCACCGTCTACATCCGCAAGTCAGGGACGGAGGACCTGGTCTGATGGCCGTCCGCGACACCACCGCACCGCCGGCCGCCGGTGCCCCGCACCGCGGCCTGCGCTGGCTGCGCCGCCACCTCGTCACGCTCGCAGGACTCGCCACGCTCGGCTACCTGATCCTGCCCAACGTCGTCGTGCTGGTCTTCTCCTTCAACAAGCCCAACGGCCGCTTCAACTACAGCTGGCAGCGCTTCTCCCTGGACGCCTGGAGCGACCCGTGCGGCGTCGCCGACCTGTGCGGCTCGCTGGGCCTCAGCCTCCAGATCGCCGTCTGGGCCACCCTCGGGGCCACCGTCCTGGGCACCATGATCGCCTTCGCGCTCGCCCGCTACCGCTTCCGCGCCCGGTCGTCCGTCAGCACCCTGATCTTCCTGCCGATGGCGATGCCCGAGGTCGTGATGGCCGCCTCGCTGGCCACCCTCTTCCTCAACATGGGCATCCAGTTCGGCTTCTGGACGATCCTCATCGCGCACATCATGTTCTGTCTGAGCTTCGTCGTCACCGCCGTCAAGGCCCGCGTGATGAGCATGGACCCGCGTCTCGAACAGGCCGCCCAGGACCTCTACGCCTCGCCCGCGCAGACCTTCCTGCGGGTCACCCTGCCGATCGCCGCGCCCGGCATCGCATCCGGCGCGCTGCTGTCCTTCGCGCTGTCCTTCGACGACTTCATCATCACCAACTTCAACGCCGGCTCCACCGTGACCTTTCCCATGTTCGTCTGGGGATCGGCACAGCGGGGTACTCCCGTTCAGATCAATGTCATCGGAACGGCGATGTTCCTGATCGCCGTGTTGTGCGTGGTCGCCGGCCAACTGGCCGGTGCCCGCCGTAAGAGGAGCTGAGAACCATGGCACGAGCTGCCATGACCCCCGTCCGCGCGCTCGCCGACGCGACCCCCGCCCCCTTCTGGCTCGACGACCCCGACCGCCCCGCCGCGCTGCCCGCCCTGGTCGGCGACGAACAGTGCGACCTGCTCGTCGTCGGCGGCGGCTACTCCGGCCTGTGGACCGCGCTGCTCGCCAAGGAACGCGACCCGCAGCGCGACGTCGTCCTCATCGAGGGCGCCGAGATCGGCTGGGCCGCGTCCGGGCGCAACGGCGGCTTCTGCGCCGCCTCCCTCACCCACGGCCTCGGCAACGGCCTGGCCCGCTGGCCCGGCGAACTCGCGCGCCTCGAAGAACTCGGCATCCGCAACCTCGACGCCATCGAGGAGGCCGTCACCCGCTACGGCATCGACTGCGCCTTCGAGCGCACCGGCGAGATCGACATCGCCACCGAGCCGCACCAGATCGCCGAGTTGGCCCAGGCCGCCGAAGACGCCGCCGCGCTCGGCCTGGACCGGCACACCTTCCTCGACCGGGACGCCCTGCGCGCCGAGGTCGACTCGCCGACCTTCCTCGCCGGACTGTGGGACCGCGACGGCGTCGCCATGCTCAACCCGGCCCGCCTCGCCTGGGGCCTGAAGCGGGCCTGCCTCGGCCTCGGCGTCCGCATCTACGAGCGCACCCGCGGCACCGCACTCGCGCCCCACGGCCCCGGCATGGCCGTCCGCACCCCCTACGGACGGGTCTTCGCCCGCCATGTCGCCCTCGGCACCAACGCGTTCCCCTCGCTCGTCAAGCGCGTCCGCCCGTACATCGTCCCGGTCTACGACCACGCCCTGATGACCGAGCCGCTGAGCGACGACCAACTCGCCGCCATCGGCTGGAAGAACCGCCAGGGCCTCTCGGACTCCAACAACCACTTCCACTACTTCCGCATCACCGCCGACCACCGCATCCTGTGGGGCGGCTACGACATCGTCTACCGCTACGGCGGCGGGGTGCGCGCCGAGTACGACCACCACCCGGCCACGTACGAGAAGCTCGCCCGGCACTTCTTCCGCTGCTTCCCGCAGCTGGAGGGCCTGCGCTTCAGCCACACCTGGGGCGGCGCCATCGACACCTGCGCCCGCTTCTCCGCCTTCTTCGGCACCGCGCACGGCGGCCGGGTCTCCTACGCCGCGGGCTACACCGGTCTCGGCGTGGGCGCCACCCGCTTCGGCGCCGAGGTCATGCTCGACCTGCTGGCCGGCGAGCGCACCGCACGCACCGAGCTGGAGATGGTCCGCAGCAAGCCGCTGCCGTTCCCGCCGGAGCCGCTGCGCTGGGCCGGCATCGGCATCACCCAGTGGTCGATGACCCGGGCCGACAGGCAGGCGGGCCACCGCAACCTGTGGCTGCGGGCGATGGACAAGGCGGGCCTCGGCTTCGACAGCTGACCGCCCGCCGCGCCCCGGGCCGCCGCCCGGACACCGGGTGCCGAAAAAGACCCGCCGACCTGTGTAAGGATGCCGCCCCCGCGCGCTCTCCCCGTCAGACCAGGCCCGAACGGGCCGGGAGAACGAGGAGAGACATGGACGCCGCGGGGGCGAAGAAAGCAGTGGACTGGCTGGCAGCGGTGGCACCCGACCCCGACGCCTGCCGCGAGGAGTGGGAGCGCAACCCGCTGGGGGTCGTACTCCTCCCCGCCGGCAGACGCTGGGACGTCCTGATCGTCGAGGGCGAACTCGGCTACCCCACCCTCGACGTCCTCACCCGCGTGATCGACAGGACGGGCCCGGTCCTGTCCGACTTCGGCGACTCCCGGATGGGCTTCTTCGTCCCCCCGGGGACCGCGAGCCGCTGGCTGGGCACCGGCGTACGCGCCGCGGGCGCCGGAACCTGGATCGTGACCCCCTACCCGGGCCGCGCCACCGGCGGCGTCCGCTGGATCGTCCCGCCGGACGGCACCGGCACCCTCACCGACCCGGCGCTCCTCGAACTCGCCCTGCACGAAGCGGTGGCGCTCAGGGCCGCTCCGTAGAGGGCTCGTCCGGGCACAGGTCTCAGAGGCGCGCCGCCGGCCGCCGGTCGCACACCGCGCACCACAGCGCGAGCAGCACGCCGGACAGGCACCAGCTCGCGAGCACGTCGAGCGGCCAGTGGTAGCCCTGGCGCACCAGGCCCACGCCGACGCAGAGGTTCAGCAGCGCGGCGGCCCAGGCGGGTCCGGCCACGGCCGGGCCCGCCGCGGTGTCCGGCCGCCGCCGCGCGCGGATCAGCAGCAGCGCCGTCAGGCCGTAGGCGACCGCGGCCGTGGCGGCGTGCCCCGACGGGTAGAAGCCGTCGTGCACCCCGGTCATCCGCGCCGGGCCCGGCCGGTCGAGCCACAGCTTGAGGGGGACGACGAGGGCGGGCAGCACGGCCAGGGTGACCATCGCGGCGAGCGGCGGCAGCCACCCGCGGGGTGCCGCCGCGCCGTCCGGCCTCCGGCCGCGCCAGTACGCCCACCCCGCCGCCACCAGCAGCAGCGGCAGTGCGACGACGGTGTTGCCGAGGTCGGCGAAGAACTCCGCGAGCGGCCCGGGTACCGCACTCGCGGCGAGCGCGCGTCCGGCCCGTTCGTCGAGGGCGCGCAGCGGGCCGTGGGCCGCCACCTGCCAGGTGAGCAGCGCGAACACCACCGCACAGGCGAGAGCCACCGCGGTGGGGGAGAGGCGGGACCTGCCGTGGCCCGGCAGAGAAAAAGGCCGCCTCGGAACAGGGGGGGGTGATTCCGAGGCGGCCACGCGGACCGGGGTGCCGCTCGCCCCGGGGGGTGTGGAGCGGGCGGCCATCCGATCGGTGAGGATTCCCGGAGTCCCCGTTTCCGGGGGATCCGGTGTCGTGCGCGAGGGCACGGCCTGGTCGAAGCCGGGGAAGCGCCGACCTGGCGTCGCCCGCAGTCCCCTGCGAGCGGGGTGTTTCTCTCATCTGCAGAAACCGTACGGCACCCGGCCCGCGGCCGACAGACGGATCACCCTGCCGCCATCGGGCCCGCACATCTTCTTCACGCCGCGGCACCCGGCACCTACCGTGCGTGCACCGCGCGCAGCGGCCCGCAGCGCGGCGAGTGCCGCGCCCCGGGCCGGTATGTCACGGGTCCTTCGCAGGTCAGAGCGTGGCGAGCGCCGACTCCACGATGTCCATGCCCTCGCCCAGCAGGGCCTCGCCGATCACCAGCGGCGGCAGGAACCGCACCACGTTGCCGTACGTACCGGTCGTCAGGACCAGCAGGCCCTGCTGGTGGCACGCCTTGGCGAGCGCGGCGGTGGCCTCCGGGTTCGGCTCCTTCGAACCGGACTGCACCAGCTCGATCGCGATCATCGCACCGCGCCCGCGGACCTCGCCGATGATGTCGTACTTCTCCGCCATCGCCTCCAGGCGCGGCTTCATGACCTCACCGATCCGGCGGGCCTTGCCGTTCAGGTCCTGCTCGCGCATGGTCTCGATCGAGCCGAGCGCCGCGGCGCAGGCCACCGGGTTGCCGCCGTAGGTGCCGCCCAGACCGCCCGCGTGCGCGGCGTCCATCATCTCGGCGCGGCCGGTGACCGCGGCCAGCGGCAGGCCGCCCGCGATGCCCTTCGCCGTCGTGATCAGGTCGGGCACGATGCCCTCGTCCTCGCAGGCGAACCACTGGCCGGTACGGCAGAAGCCGGACTGGATCTCGTCCGCGACGAAGACGATGCCGTTCTCCTTCGCGAACTGCGCGATGGCGGGCAGGAATCCCTTGGCCGGCTCGATGAAGCCGCCCTCGCCGAGCACCGGCTCGATGATGATCGCCGCGACGTTCTCCGCGCCGATCTGCTTGGTGATCTGCGAGATGGCCTGGTCGGCGGCCTCCTGCGCGCAGTTCTCCGGGCCGGTCAGCCAGCGGTAGGGGTAGGCGAGCGGCACCCGGTAGACCTCGGGCGCGAACGGGCCGAAGCCCTGCTTGTACGGCATGTTCTTGGAGGTCAGCGCCATCGTGAGGTTCGTACGGCCGTGGTAGCCGTGGTCGAACACGACGACCGCCTGGCGCTTGGTGTAGGAACGGGCGATCTTCACCGCGTTCTCCACCGCCTCCGCACCGGAGTTGAACAGCGCGGACTTCTTCGCGTGGTCGCCGGGCGTCAGTTCGGCGAGCTGCTCACAGACCTCGATGTACGGCTCGTACGGCGCGACCATGGCACAGGTGTGGGTGAACGCTTCCAACTGCGCGGTGGCGCGGCGGACCACGGCCTCGGCGCTGTTGCCGACCGAGGTCACCGCGATGCCGGAGCCGAAGTCGATGAGGGAGTTGCCGTCCACGTCCTCCAGGACACCGCCGCCGGCGCGCTTGACGAAGACGGGCAGCACCGCACCGACGCCACCCGCCACGGTGGCCTGCTTACGCGCCCACAGCTCCTGCGACTTGGGGCCGGGGATCGCGGTGACGACGCGACGCTCCTGGGGGAGGGCGGGGCCTCCGGACAGTTCGGTCATAGCAGTCTCCTGGGGGTGAAAGGCGACGTACGGAAGGTCTGTTCTCGCAGGCTAGGGGCGGGTGGCCGGGTCTGGCATGTTCCGTTCGGGAGAAGTGTGCGTGTTGCGTTGTCCGCGCCGGACATAGCGAGGGCGCGCGGCCAGTAGATTGAGCGGCGGCGTGCCGCACCCCGGCGGGCACACGCCGTCAACGACGCAGGTCACATAGGGGGACAAGGGGCACCGGATGGACACCGAGGGCACGCACGACGCACCGCACACCGCTTCGCCGTCACCGCACGGAGCACACCGAGCCGAACCGACCGTGCCGCGCCCCGCGGCACCCGCCGCGCCTCCCACGATCCCCCCGCCACCCACGGCACCGCCGGCCGCAGGACCCGCGGCCGGGCCGCACGAGAGTGCCGAACCGCCGGTGCTCCGCTGGCTGCGCACCCCGCGCCCGGCCGCGGCGCCCGGCATCTGGACGTACGGCCACCGCCCGAAGGCCGCCGTCGACCCCGAACGCGCCCCGCTGCGGCAGCTGATCAGCGGCGCGGTGATCTCGTTCCTGTGCGGCTGGCTGCTCTGGTCGCTTTTGTGGAACAACTACCTCGGCAGCTACTGGCTGTGGCCGCTGCTGCTGTTCACGCCGGACTCCTGGCGGACGGCCGGCGGCAACACCGTCGCGTTCGCCTGGGCCACCTACCTGTACTACGGCCTGTTCGCGGTCCTCATGGTGTTCGTCTTCGGCCGCCTGGGCCGCTGGCGGGAGCTGGCCCGCAGGCTGGGCGGCCCGCTCGTCGCCCGCCTGCGCGAGCGCGCCCCGCCACCGTGCCCGAACCGGCGGCCGACCGCGCCCAGTGGCCCGAACTGCGGGCCGCGGGCGCCCCGGACGCCGCCGACAAACTGGCGGCCGAGGCCCGCGCGGGCCGGATGAACGACGTCGACGTCGCCCGGATCGAGCGCGCCTGGCTCTCGGTGCGGTCCGGCGCCCATTCGCTCGCCTCCTTCACCGACACCGTCCTGCGGCACGGCGCCGCCGCCTGCGCGCACCCCTCGGGGCGCCGCGACCTGCCCGGCAGGACCGCGCACCACGACCTCATCGCCCACCAGGTACGGATCGGCGTCGCGCCCGACCACCCGCGCAACCCGCCGCAGCACCGCGGCGCAGGACTCGCCCTGGAACCCCGCCTGTTGGGCACCTCGCTGCTGGCCGTCGGCCCCTCCGGCAGCGGCAAGACCAGCCGGGTGCTCAAGCCCGTCGTCGAGTCGATGTGCCTCCAGGCGCTCGCCGGGCAGTGCGCCGTCGTCGCCGTCGGCCCGGCCGGCGCCGATCTCGGCCCGGACGACGCCTTCGACGTGGTGGTACGCATCGGCCGCACCGGACAGGACAGCGACCTCGACCTGTACGGCGGCACCACCGACCCCGACGAGGCGGCCGGCATCCTGGCCGAGGCCCTGGTCGGCGACCTGCCCGACCACCAGCGGCGCGGCGCCACCGCGCTCGGCCAGCTCCTCGGCCCGTTCCGCGCCGCCCACGACCGCTTCCCCTCGGTCCCGGAACTGCGCGAACTCCTGGACGGCGCACCGGAGCCGACGGCCGCCCTGCGCGCCGCCCTGGAGAGCGCGGGCGCGGCGTCGCTGCTGCGCGAACTGGACGCCCGCACCCGGCAGTCGGAGCGGGCGGGCGACGTCGGCATGCTGCTCGCCGACCGCATCGCGCTGCTGGACCGGCCCGCCTTCGCCGGGTTCTTCGACCCCACGGGGCGCACCCGTCAGGTGTCGCTGCGCGCCGTCGACCACCCGCTGCGGGTCCGGATCGAACTCCCCGAGCGCGGCCACGCCGAGGCGTCGGGGATCCTCGCCCGGCTGATCCTCGCCCAGTTCACCGCATGCGCGGTGGCCCGCACCGACCGCTCGCTCTTCGCCTGCCTGGTGCTCGACGAGGCCGCCCCCGCCCTCACCACCGAGGCGCTGCGCGGCCTCCAGCGGCTGCGTTCGGCCAACGCCGGTGTGGTGCTGACCCTGCGCGCGCTGGACGACGTACCGGAAGGGCTGCGCAGCGCGCTGCTCGGCGCGGTCGGCTGCCGGATGGCCTTCGCCGGCGTGACGACCTGGGACGGCGCCAGGTTCGCCGAGGTGTGGGGCAAGGAGTGGGTGGAGACCCGTGATGTGACCGACCGTCAGATCATCGCGGACAGCGCCGCGGGCAAGGCGTTCCACATGTTCCGGCAGCTGGTCACGGGCAAGGCCGCCACCGCCAAGGCCATCACCGTCCGCACCGTCGAACGCGAACGCTGGTCCGCGTCCGACCTCGCCAACGCGGTCCCGCCCGGCCACGCGGTGCTGTCGGTGACGTCGGTGCGGGGGGAGCACGCGCCGCCGGTGCTGGTGGACCTCAGGGGCTGACCGGCGGGCGCGGGGCGGCCCGCGCCGCCGGGTCGCCTCAGTGCGCTCCCGGCTCCGCGGCGGCGTCCTCGGATGCCGCCGCGTACTGCGCCACCCCATGGCCGAACGACCAGTCGGCCGACGCGTTCTCGGTCACGGTGACGAGCACGTTCCGCGGCTCCGTTCCCGCGTGGGTGCGGGCGAGTTCGGCGATCCGCCGGTACAGCGCCCGCTTCTGCGCGTCCGGTCGGCCGGCGCGCATCGTGATCGCGATGTACACCACGCCGTCGTCCCGGTGTATGCCGAGGTAGTCGTCGTAGCGCAGGGTGCTGCGGGTGCCGTCGTGGCCGGTCAGGACCTGGAAGAGGTCGTCGGGCGGGAAGTTCATGGTCTCGGTCAGGGCCTGCTGCACGGCGCGGCTGAGCGCGTCGAGGCGGTCCCGGTCGCATCCGAGTGCGTCGATACGGACGAAGGGCATGTCGGTGCTCCTCCTTGCGGGGTGGTGGCATCAGGGGTGTGGCGCCGGGGCGCGTGCCGTGATCGTACATACCAGTAGGTACAGTCCGTCGGCGGGCCTCCGCCGTGGGTTCCCCGGCGCGGGCCCGGGGCCGGCCCGTCGGCGCCGGTTCCGAGACTGCCGCTCAACCCGCCACTGAGGCAGAATCGACAGCAGTCGTTCATACGGGACGGCGCAACACCCCGACGGCGACCGCCGCACCCCTGCACCGACGCCGCAATCGAAGGTCCCATGCCGCACACCCTCGCCTCCCTGGTCAACCACACCGCGCTCAAGCTGACCGTGCTCGCGGGCGAGGACCGCCTCGACGTACCCGTGCGCTGGGCGCACGCCAGCGAACTGATCGACCCGGTGCCCTACATGGAGGGCGGCGAACTGCTGCTGATCACCGCGCTGAAGCTGGACGCCGACGACGAGGCGACCGCGCGCAGCTACGTACGGCGGGTCGCGCGGGCCGGGGTGATCGGGCTCGGCTTCGCGGTCGGCGTCAACTACGAGGACGTGCCGCCGGCGCTCGTGGCGGCGGCGCGCGCGGCGGGACTGCCGCTGCTCGGTGTGCCCCGCAGGACCCCGTTCATCGCGATCAGCAAGGCCGTGTCGGCCGCCGTCGCCGCCGACCAGTACCGCGCGGTGACCGCCGGATTCGAGGCCCAGCGGGAGCTGACCCGGGCCGCGCTGAGCGCCGACGGCCCCGCCGAACTGCTGGCCAGGCTCGCCGCCCACCTCGACGGCTGGGCCGCCCTCTACGACGCGTCGGGCGCCGTCCTGGCCGCCGCACCCGACTGGGCCGCCCGCCGCGCCGCCCGGCTCGCAGGCGACGTCGCCCGGCTGCGCGAGCGGCCCGCCCCCGCCAGCGCCGTGGTCAGCGCCGCCGACGGCGACGACCGCGTCGAGCTCCAGTCGCTGGGCACCGGACGGCGGGCCCGCGGCGTCCTCGCCGTCGGCACCGGCGCGCCCCTGGGCACCGCGGAACGCTACGCCGTGCACTCCGCCGTCGCCCTGCTCACCCTCACCACCGAGCGGTCCCGCGCCCTCCAGGACGCGGAGGCGCGGCTCGGCTCCGCGGTGCTCAAGATGCTGCTGGCCGGCGAGCCCGACCACGCGCGGGCGGTCGCCGGGCGCCTCTACGGAGGGCTGCTGGACGCGCCGTTCCGGGTCGTGGTCGCCGAGTCCTTCGCCACCGACGACGCCCCCGCGCTGCCGGGACGGGCGCCGTCCGCCGTCCTGGAAGGGCTCGCCGACGCCATGGACTCGGCCGCCGCCCGCACCGGCGAGGCCGTACTCGCCGTCCCCGAGGGCGAGCGGCTGACGGCCCTGGTCGCCGACGGCGGCGGGGCGGCGGCGGCCTGCGCCCGCTACGCAGCGGCCACCGACGACCGGCTCGCGCAGCGGCCGAAGACCCGCGGCGACCGGACGGCGCGTGGCGGGGCGGCCCAGGGCGGCGAGGGTCTCGCCATCGGGCTGTCCGCGCCGACCGGGCCGGCGGCCACCGCCACCGCGCACCGCCAGGCCGAACAGGCCCAGTCCGTCGCCCGCCGCCGCGGCCGGGCGCTGATCGAGCACGAGGACGTGGCCGCCGGGTCCGTCCTGCCGCTGCTCGCCGACGACGCGGTGCGCGCCTTCGCCGACGGGCTGCTGCGCGCCCTGCGCGAGCACGACGCGACCGGCCGCGGCGACCTGGTGGCCTCGCTCCGCGCCTGGCTGTCCCGGCACGGCCAGTGGGACGCGGCAGCCGCCGACCTCGGCGTGCACCGGCACACGCTGCGCTACCGGATGCGGCGGGTGGAGGAGATTCTGGGCCGCTCGCTGGACGACGCGGACGTCCGGATGGAACTGTGGCTGGCCCTCAAGGCGACGGCGGGCCCGTCCGGCGACTGAGAGCCGGAGTCCGACGAGTGGAGTCCGACGAGCCGGAGTCCGACGAGCGGAGTCCGAGCGGCAGGTCCGGGGTGCCCCGACGGCACCGTCCGCGCCCCCGGGATCCCGCGCCCCGTCCACCGCGGAGAGACACGCGGGGCGATTACGCCGCTTCGGACAAACGCCACAGCGGCCCGGCGCCCCTACGGTGGGCGGAGTCGACAACGCGGAGCCGCTCCACGAGCCGCGCGCGCCACCCCACCACCTCGGAAGGGCCGGGATCCACTGTGCCGAACACTGCAGCCCCCACCGCCTTTTGGGTCGCCGGCCGGCAGGCCACCGGCGACACCACCTTCGACGTCACCTCCCCCTGGGACGGGCGTCTCGTCGGCACGGTGAGCGTTCCCACCGAGGCCCAGGTGGAGGAGGCCGTCGCCGCCTCCGTCGCCGTCCAGGACGAGTTCGCCGCCACCCCCGCACACGTCCGCGCCGCCGCGCTCGCGCACGTCGAGCGCCGGCTGGTGGAGCGCACCGAGGAGATCGCCCGGCTGATCTCCGCCGAGAACGGCAAGCCCATGAAGTGGGCCCGCGGCGAGGTCGGCCGCGCGGTCTCGGTCTTCCGCTTCGCGGCCGAGGAGGCCCGCCGCTTCAACGGCGGCGAGGCGCAGCGCCTGGACACCGACGCGGGCGGCGCCGGACGCCTCGCCCTGACCCGCCGCTTCCCGCGCGGCACGGTCCTGGGCATCGCCCCGTTCAACTTCCCGCTGAACCTCTGCGCCCACAAGATCGCCCCGGCCCTCGCCGCCGGCGTCCCGATCTTCCTCAAGCCGGCCCCCGCCACCCCGCTCTCCGGCCTCGTCATCGGCGAACTCCTCGCCGAGACCGACCTGCCCGCCGGCTCCTGGTCGATCCTCCCGGTGCCCAACGAGCGGATGGCGGCGCTGGTCCAGGACGAGCGGCTGCCGGTCATCTCCTTCACCGGATCCGAGAAGGTCGGCTACGACATCCTGGACTCGGTGCCGCGCAAGCACTGCACCCTGGAACTGGGCGGCAACGGCGCGGCCGTCGTCCTGCGGGACTTCGCCTCCGAAGCCGACCTGGACTGGGCGGCGCAGCGCATCGCCACCTTCTCCAACTACCAGGGCGGCCAGTCCTGCATCTCGGTGCAGCGGGTCATCGCCGACGCGCACGTCTACGACCGCCTGGTACCCAAGATCGTGGCGGCCGTCGACGCGCAGGTCACCGGCGACCCGTCCGACGAAGCGACCGAGGTCGGCCCGCTGGTCAGCGAGGCCGCCGCGCAGCGCGTGGAGAGCTGGGTCGACGAGGCCGTGCAGGCCGGCGCCAAGCTGCTGACCGGCGGCAAGCGCGACGGCGCCTCGTACACGCCGACGGTGCTCGCCGAACTGCCCGCCGACACCACGCTCGCCCGCGAGGAGGTCTTCGGCCCGGTGCTCTCGATCGTCAAGGCGGACGGCGAGGAGGCCGCTTTCGCCGCCGTGAACGACTCCAAGTACGGCCTCCAGGCAGGGGTGTTCACCCGCGACGTGCAGGCCGCGTTCCGGGCGCACCGTGCGCTGGAGGTGGGCGGCGTGATCATCGGTGACGTGCCGTCCTACCGCGCCGACCAGATGCCGTACGGCGGCGCCAAGCTCTCCGGCGTCGGCCGCGAGGGTGTCCGCTACGCCATGGACGACTACACCTACGAGCGGGTCCTGGTCCTGACCGGCCTGGACCTGTGAGCACCCGGGGCCGCTGAGACCGGCCCACCGCGTACGTCCGCGCGTACCCCCGACCGGCCTGGACCGGTGGACAGCACAACGGCCGCCCCCGAGGCCGTCACCTCCAGGCCCGCCGGTCCGTCCCGGGACCGGCCCCCGGCCGCGGCGCGCTCCGGCACCGTTCCGGAGCGCGCCGCGTCCCCCTGACGGCGCCCGCCGTCTCACCGGCCCAACGCACCCGCATCGCCGCACACCCCGGCCGCACCGGGCCCGCGGCCCTCCCGGAACGGCCGCGGCGCCCCGCCACCACTGGTGCAACCGGCGCAATTGGGGTAACCCTCACAAGTAGCACTTCCCGGCGGCCGACCGGCCCGCCGGGACGGCCGACACCCCGCGGCGAGGTGAGCTTGTGATGACCGCTCCGACCACCCGCAACGTCTCCGAGCGCGAGGCACGCCAGGTCGCCGAGGCGGCCCGCGAACAGGACTGGCGCAAGCCCAGCTTCGCCAAGGAACTGTTCCTGGGACGCTTCCGGCTCGACCTGATCCACCCGCACCCCAGCCCGGCAGCCGAGGACGTACGCCGCGGCGAGACCTTCCTGACCGCCCTGCGCACGTTCTGCGAGACACGGATCGACGGAGCGCGGATCGAGCGCGAGGGGCAGATCCCCGACGAGACCGTGAACGGCCTCAAGGAGATCGGCGCGCTCGGCATGAAGATCGACACCAAATACGGCGGTCTCGGCCTCACCCAGGTCTACTACAACAAGGCCCTCGCCCTGGTCGGCTCCGCCAGCCCCGCCGTCGGCGCCCTGCTCTCCGCACACCAGTCGATCGGCGTCCCGCAGCCCCTGAAGATCTTCGGCACCCAGGAGCAGAAGGACGCCTTCCTGCCGCGCTGCGCCCGCACCGACATCTCCGCCTTCCTGCTCACCGAGCCGGACGTGGGCTCGGACCCGGCCCGCCTGGCGACCACCGCCGTCCCCGACGGCGACGGATACGTCCTGGACGGCGTGAAACTGTGGACCACCAACGGCGTCATCGCCGACCTCCTGGTGGTGATGGCGCGGGTGCCGGCGACCCCGGGACACAAGGGCGGCATCACCGCCTTCGTCGTCGAGGCCACCTCGCCCGGCATCACCGTCGAGCAGCGCAACGCCTTCATGGGACTGCGCGGCCTGGAGAACGGTGTCACCCGCTTCCACGGGGTCAGGGTGCCGGCCGCGCAGCGCATCGGCCCCGAAGGTGCCGGCCTCAAGATCGCGCTGACCACGCTCAACACCGGGCGGCTCTCGCTGCCCGCGATGTGCGTGGGCTCGGGCAAGTGGTGCCTGAAGATCGCCAGGGAGTGGTCGGCGGCCCGCGAGCAGTGGGGCAGGCCGATCGCCGAACACGAGGCCGTCGGCACCAAGATCTCCTTCATCGCCGCCACCACCTTCGCCGTCGAAGCGGTGGTCGACCTCTCCTCCCAGATGGCCGACGAGAACCGCAACGACATCCGCATCGAGGCGGCGCTCGCCAAGCTCTACGGCTCCGAGATGGGCTGGCTGATGGCCGACGAACTGGTGCAGATCCGCGGCGGACGCGGCTTCGAGACCGCCGCCTCGCTGGCCGCCCGCGGCGAACGCGGCGTCCCCGCCGAGCAGTTGCTGCGCGACATGCGCATCAACCGCATCTTCGAGGGCTCCACGGAGATCATGCACCTGCTGATCGCCCGCGAGGCCGTCGACGCCCACCTCTCCGTCGCCGGCGACCTCATCGACCCCGAGAAGAGTCTCGGCGACAAGGGCAGGGCCGCCGCGAACGCGGGTCGCTTCTACGCGGGCTGGCTGCCCAGGCTCGTCGCAGGACCCGGCCAACTCCCGCGCAGCTACCAGGAGTTCGGCGTGCTCGCCGAACACCTGCGGTACGTCGAGCGGTCCTGCCGCAAGCTGGCCCGCGCCACCTTCTACGCCATGTCGCGCTGGCAGGGCCGGATGGAGACCAAGCAGGGCTTCCTGGGCCGGGTCGTCGACATCGGCGCGGAACTCTTCGCGATGAGCGCCGCCTGCGTACGCGCCGAGCACCTGCGCCTGTCGGGCGACCACGGCCGCGAGGCCCACCAACTGGCCGACACCTTCTGCCACCAGGCCAGGATCCGCGTCGACGAACTGTTCGGGCGGCTCTGGAACAACACCGACGCACCGGACCGCAAAGTCGTCTCCGGTGTCCTCGCCGGACGGTACGCGTGGCTGGAGGACGGCATCGTCGACCCCAGCGGCGAAGGCCCGTGGATCGCGGACGCCACACCGGGCCCGAGCGCCAAGGACAACGTCCACCGCACCGTCCGCCGCCCCGGCACGACGTAGCCCGCACCGCGCCCGTACGGGGAATCCCGCCCCGTACGGGCGCCCGGGACACCCGCCGTACGGGATGCCCGCAGCCCGTCCCGGAGCGCCCGGAGCCGCCGCGCGCCGGTCCGTGCGCCGCTTGCGCGCACCCGGTCGCCGACGCGGTGCCCACGCCGCCCCGGCGACCGGCCACAATGGACCGCATGACGGACTCCCTCGCCCATCCGCACCTGCGTTTCACACCGGCTCCCGCCGACCCCGGAGCGCAGCACGGCCCCCGCGACATCGTGATCCTCGGCTCGACCGGCTCCATCGGCACCCAGGCGATCGACATCGTGCGGCGCAACCCCGACCGCTTCCGGGTGACCGCGCTCTCCGCGGCCGGCGGCCGGGTCGAGCCGCTCGCCGAGCAGGCGCACGAACTGCGGGTACGCGCCGTCGCCGTGGCCCGCCAGGAGACGGTGCCCGCGCTGCGCGAGGCGCTCACGGCGCGCTACGGCGCGGGGGAGCCGCTGCCCGAGATCCTCGCCGGCCCCGACGCGGCCACCGACCTCGCCGCCTCCGCCTGCCACACCGTCCTCAACGGCATCACCGGCTCCATCGGCCTCGCCCCCACGCTCGCCGCCCTCCGGGCAGGACGGGTGCTCGCGCTCGCCAACAAGGAATCGCTGATCGCCGGCGGCCCGCTGGTCAAGGCAGCCGCCGCACCCGGCCAGATCATCCCCGTCGACTCCGAGCACTCCGCGCTGTTCCAGGCGCTGACCGGCGGCGCACGCGAGGAGGTCCGCAAGCTCGTCGTCACCGCGTCCGGCGGCCCGTTCCGCGGACGCACCAGGCGCGAACTCGCCGACGTCACCCCCGAGCAGGCCCTGGCCCACCCCACCTGGTCCATGGGGCCCGTCGTCACGATCAACTCGTCGACCCTCGTCAACAAGGGCCTCGAAGTCATCGAGGCCCATCTGCTGTTCGACGTGCCGTTCGACCGCATCGAGGTCGTCGTCCATCCGCAGTCCTACATCCACTCGATGGTGGAGTTCACCGACGGCTCCACCCTCGCCCAGGCCAGCCCGCCCGACATGCGGATGCCGATCGCGCTGGGCATGGGCTGGCCGCACCGTGTCCCGGACGCCGCACCGGGAGTGGACTGGACGAAGGCCACGAGCTGGGAGTTCTTCCCGCTCGACGAGAAGGCGTTCCCCTCCGTCCCGCTGGCCTGCCACGTCGGCGGCCTCGGCGGCACCGCACCGGCCGTCTTCAACGCCGCGAACGAGGAATGCGTCGACGCATTCCTCCACGGCGGGCTGCCGTTCACAGGGATTGTGGATACGGTCGCCGAAGTGGTCGCCGAACACGCGACGCCCGAGCGGGGAACTTCTCTCACGGTCGCGGACGTCCTGGAGGCGGAGACCTGGGCGCGCGCCCGCGCCCGCGAACTGGCCGCCCGAGCGGCCCGTACCCCTTCGGAGGCTCGCGCATGACGACCTGGATGACCATCCTCGGCATAGTCGTCTTCGTCGTCGGCCTGCTGTTCTCCATCGCCTGGCACGAACTCGGCCACCTCTCCACGGCCAAGATGTTCGGCATCCGCGTGCCGCAGTACATGGTGGGCTTCGGGCCGACGATCTTCTCCCGCAAGAAGGGCGACACCGAGTACGGCATCAAGGCCGTCCCGCTCGGCGGCTACATCCGCATGATCGGCATGTTCCCGCCGGGCGACGACGGAAAGCTCCAGGCCCGCTCCACCTCCCCGTGGCGCGGCATGATCGAGGACGCCAGGTCCGCCGCCTTCGAAGAGCTCCAGGAGGGCGACGAGAAGCGGCTGTTCTACACGCGCAAGCCGTGGAAGCGCGTCATCGTGATGTTCGCCGGGCCGTTCATGAACCTGATCCTCGCGGTCGTGATCTTCATGAGCGTGCTGATGGGCTTCGGCATCAACACCGCGACCACCCAGGTCGGCACGGTGCAGGACTGCGTCGTCGCGGCATCCGCGAAGACCGACAAGTGCCCAGCCAAGGCCAAGGACTCCCCGGCCAAGGCCGCCGGTCTGCGGGCCGGCGACCGCATCGTCGCCTTCAACGGCCACGCCATCCCCGACTGGGACACCCTCCAGCAGCAGATCCGCGTCACCACCGGACCCGCCACCGTCGTCGTCGAGCGGGACGGCGCCCGCCGCACCCTGCACGCCGACCTCATCGAGAACAAGGTCGCCAAGACCGACGGCCGCGGCGGCTACGTCGCCGGCGAGTACGTCACCGCCGGATTCCTCGGCTTCACCCCGGCCAGCGGCATCGTCCCGCAGTCCTTCGGACAGTCCGTCGACCGCATGGGCAACATGGTCGAGCAGGGCGTCGAATCCCTCGTCAACCTGCCCGCCAAGGTCCCGGACCTGTGGAACGCGGCCTTCAACGGCGGCGAGCGCAAGCAGGACTCCCCGATGGGCGTCGTCGGCGCCGCACGCGTCGGCGGCGAGGTCTTCTCCCTCAACATCCCACCGGAGCAGCGCGTCGCCACGATGCTCTTCCTGGTCGCGGGCTTCAACCTCTCGCTGTTCCTTTTCAACATGCTCCCGCTGCTCCCCCTGGACGGCGGGCACATCGCCGGCGCCCTGTGGGAGTCGATCCGCCGGGCCTTCGCCAAGGTCGTCCGCAGGCCGGACCCCGGACCGTTCGACGTCGCCAAGCTGATGCCGGTCGCCTACGTCGTCGCAGGTGTGTTCATCTGCTTCACCCTGCTCGTGCTCGTCGCCGACGTCGTCAACCCCGTCACCCTCACCGGGTAGCGCAAAGCAGCAGGTCGGGCAGGTGGCGGCCGGATGCCCCGCAAGCGGAGGCGGGGCATCCGGCCGCCGACATACCCCGTGGCAGGAGGGCAGGATGTGCCTCGGGGAACCTCGGTGCCGTAATCTCGGAGGCCGGAGCCCGCCGAATTCGGGACCTAGATCCACACCTTGGGGTTGCTCGCCAGATGACTGCCATTTCACTGGGAATGCCGGACGTACCGACCAAGCTTGCCGACCGCAGGGTCAGCCGCAAGATTCAGGTCGGCACGGTCGCCGTGGGCGGAGACGCACCGGTCTCGGTGCAGTCGATGACCACCACGCGGACCTCCGACATCGGCGCGACGCTGCAGCAGATCGCGGAACTGACCGCCTCCGGCTGCCAGATCGTCCGCGTCGCCTGCCCGACCCAGGACGACGCCGACGCGCTGCCCGTGATCGCCAGGAAGTCCCAGATCCCGGTGATCGCGGACATTCACTTCCAGCCCAAGTACGTCTTCGCCGCGATCGACGCGGGCTGCGCCGCGGTACGCGTCAACCCCGGCAACATCAAGCAGTTCGACGACAAGGTCAAGGAGATCGCCAAGGCGGCGTCCGCGGCCGGTACGCCCATCCGGATCGGCGTCAACGCCGGCTCGCTGGACGCCCGACTGCTCGCCAAGTACGGCAAGGCCACCCCCGAGGCGCTGGTCGAGTCCGCACTGTGGGAAGCCTCCCTCTTCGAGGAGCACGGCTTCCGCGACATCAAGATCTCGGTCAAGCACAACGACCCGGTCGTGATGGTCAACGCCTACCGCCAGCTCGCCGCGCAGAGCGACTACCCGCTGCACCTCGGCGTCACCGAAGCGGGCCCCGCCTTCCAGGGCACCATCAAGTCCGCGGTCGCCTTCGGCGCGCTGCTCTCCGAAGGCATCGGCGACACCATCCGCGTCTCGCTCTCCGCGCCGCCCGCCGAAGAGGTCAAGGTCGGCCTCCAGATCCTGGAGTCCCTCAACCTCAAGCCCCGCCGCCTGGAGATCGTCTCCTGCCCGTCCTGCGGCCGTGCCCAGGTGGACGTCTACAAGCTCGCCGACGAGGTCACCGCGGGTCTGGAGGGCATGGAGGTGCCGCTGCGCGTCGCCGTCATGGGCTGCGTCGTCAACGGTCCGGGCGAGGCCCGCGAGGCCGACCTCGGCGTCGCGTCCGGCAACGGCAAGGGCCAGATCTTCGTCAAGGGCGAGGTCATCAAGACCGTCCCTGAGTCGAAGATCGTGGAGACCCTCATCGAAGAGGCGCTGAAGATCGCCGAGCAGATGGAGAAGGACGGCGTGATGTCCGGCGAGCCCGTCGTCACCGCCGCCGGCTGAACCGCCGCACCCGCACGGCCGCAGCGCCCGAGCCCCGCCACCCCCGCACCGGGGTGGCGGGGCTCATGCGCAGCTCCATAGGAACCTCCCCGCGACGGGAGGTAAAGTGCCAAGACCTGCTCTTGCCTGGCCTCCCAGGCCCGCACCGGTGAGGCTTTCCGACACGTGCTGACGACCACCACCATCAAGGTTCTGGAGCCCGGGGAGCTCGACGACGCCCTCGCGGTCCTGGACCGCGACCCGGTCGCCAACGCCTTCGTTGCCGCCCGCGTCCAGGTCGCCGGACTCGACCCCTGGCGGCTCGGCGGCGAGATGTGGGGCTGGTACGTCGGCGGCCGGCTGGAATCCCTCTGCTACGCCGGCGCCAACCTCGTCCCCGTCTGCGCCACCCCCGAAGCCGTCCGCGGCTTCGCCGAACGCGCCCGCCGCCAGGGCCGCCGCTGCTCCTCCATCGTCGGCCCCGCGGGCCCCACCGCCGAACTGTGGTCGCTCCTGGAGCCCTCCTGGGGCCCGGCCCGCGAGGTCCGCGCACAGCAGCCCCTCATGGTCACCGCTTCGCCGTCCGCCGACATCGCCCCCGACCCGTACGTACGGCGGATCCGCAAGAACGAGATGGACGTGATCATGCCCGCGTGTGTGGCCATGTTCACCGAAGAGGTCGGCATCTCCCCGATGGCAGGCGACGGCGGCCTCCTCTACCAGGCCCGGATCGCCGAACTGGTCGGCGCCGGCCGCTCCTTCGCCCGCATCGAGGACGGCAAGGTCGTCTTCAAGGCCGAGATCGGCGCCGCCACCACCCGCGCCTGCCAGATCCAGGGCGTCTGGGTCGACCCCGCACACCGCGGCGAGGGCCTCTCCGAGACCGGCATGGCCGCCGTCCTGCAGTACGCGCTCAACGACGTCGCACCCGTCGTCAGCCTCTACGTCAACGACTTCAACCACGCGGCCCGCGCCGCCTACCGCAGGGTCGGCTTCCAGGAGGTCGGCGCCTTCATGAGCGTGCTGTTCTGACCCCGCGCCTTGTACGCTCCCGACCATGGATGACGTAGCGGTCGGCCCCCTCGATCTCGCCGCCCGCGTGGACGACGCGCTCGCGGTCCAGGCCCGTGCCTTCGGCCTGTCCGACGACGAGGTCGCCATCCGCCGCCAGATCGTGCTGCGCCACCTCAACTGCCCCGGCGCCCGCGCACTCGGCGCGACCACCCCCGCGGGACGCCTCGTCGGCTTCATCTACGGCATGCCCAACGACCGCGCCCACTGGTGGTCCACCGTCGTCGAGCCCTACCTGCGCAGCGAACACCTCGACCACTGGCTGGACGACTCCTTCGTCATCACCGAACTCCACGTCCACCCCGCCTACCAGCACCGCGGCATCGGACGGCGGCTGATCACGGGCCTCACCGACACCGCCCGCCAGCCCCGCAGCATCCTCTCCGCCATCGACACCGAAAGCCCCGCCAGGAGCCTGTACCGCTCCCTCGGCTACCGGGACATCGCCCGCCGCGTCCTCTTCCCCAGCGCCCCGACCCCGTACGCCGTCATGGGCGCACCCCTGCCGCTGCTCCGCCCCTGACGGCCCGCGCGGCCCCCGCGGACGCGCCCCGCCGGCCCCCGCGGCGCCCAACCCATTTCCTTGCGCCACACCCAGGCGGCTAACCTCCAGGGAGTCACCTTTCTTACGCAGGAGAAATTCCCATGGCCAACGCCGCTCACGTCCAGCGCATGTCCCGATTGATGATCAAGACGCTGCGTGACGACCCGGCCGACGCCGAGACCGCCAGCCACAAGCTGCTGGTGCGCGCCGGGTACGTCCGCCGCACCTCCGCCGGCATCTGGACCTGGCTGCCGCTGGGCAAGAAGGTCCTGGAGAACGTCTCCCGCATCGTCCGGGAAGAGATGGACGCCATCGGCGGCCAGGAAGTCCTGCTGCCCGCGCTGCTCCCCAAGGAGCCGTACGAGACCAGCGGACGCTGGGAGGAGTACGGCGACCTGCTCTTCCGCCTCAAGGACCGCAAGGGCTCCGACTACCTCCTCGGCCCCACCCACGAAGAGATCTTCACCCTCACGGTCAAGGACCAGTGCACGTCCTACAAGGACCTGCCGGTGATCCTCTACCAGATCCAGACCAAGTACCGCGACGAGGCCCGCCCCCGCTCCGGCGTGCTCCGTGGCCGCGAGTTCCAGATGAAGGACTCGTACAGCTTCGACACCACCGACGAGGGCCTGGCCGAGTCCTACGCCCTGCACCGCGAGGCGTACACCAAGATCTTCGCGCGGCTCGGCCTGGACTACCGCATCGTCTCCGCCGTCTCCGGCGCCATGGGCGGCTCCGCGTCCGAGGAGTTCCTGGCCCCCGCCGCGGCCGGCGAGGACACCTTCGTGGACTGCCCCTCCTGCGACTACGCCGCGAACACCGAGGCCGTCACGGTCAAGGTCACCCCGGTCGAAGGCGCCGACCACGGCCCCGTCGAGGAGCTGGACACCCCCGACACCCCGACCATCGAGTCGCTCGCCGCGCACCTGGGCGTCCCGGCATCGGCCACCCTCAAGAACCTCCTCGTCAAGGTCGACGGCGAGATCGTCGCCGTCGGCGTCCCCGGCGACCGCGAGGTCGACCTCGGCAAGCTCGGCGAGCACCTCGCGCCCGCCACCGTCGAACTGGTCACCGCCGAGGACTTCACCGACCGCCCCGACCTGGTCCGCGGCTACGTCGGCCCGCAGGGCATGGCCGGCAAGGCGTTCCGCTTCATCGCCGACCCGCGCATCGCCCCCGGCACCGCCTGGGTCACCGGCGCCAACAAGCAGGGCATGCACGCGAAGAACGTCGTCGCCGGCCGTGACTTCGAGGTCGACGAGCACCTCGACGTGGTCGTCGTCGAGCCCGGCGACCCGTGCCCCCGGTGCGGCGCCGGCCTGCGCATCGACCGCGCCATCGAGATCGGCCACATCTTCCAGCTCGGCCGCAAGTACGCGGACGCCTTCGAGCTCGACGTGCTCGGCCAGAACGGCAAGCCCGCCCGCGTCACCATGGGCTCGTACGGCATCGGCGTCTCCCGCGCGGTGGCCGCGCTCGCCGAGCAGACGCACGACGAGTCCGGCCTGTGCTGGCCCCGTGAGGTCGCACCGGCCGACGTGCACGTCGTCGCCGCAGGCAAGGCCAAGCAGACCGAACTCGCCCTGGAGATCGGCGAGAAGCTCGGCGCGGCCGGCCTGCGGGTGCTCGTCGACGACCGGGCCGGTGTCTCGCCCGGCGTGAAGTTCACCGACGCGGAGCTGGTCGGCATCCCGACCATCGTGGTCGCCGGGCGCCGTGCGGGCGAGGGCGTCGTCGAGGTCAAGGACCGGCGTACGGGCGAGCGCGAGGAGCTGACGGTCGACGAGGCGGTCGCCAGGCTCGGCGCGTAACGGGCTCTCGCGGGGCCGGGCGGGGCGATGCCCCGGCCGGCCCCGCTTTTGCGTGGTCCGGCGGGGCGGGTTTTGCGTGGTCCGGCGGGGCGGGCGTGTCCGGTGCCCGCTGTGGGCTCAGGCCGCGTCCGCTCGTGGCACCGTCACAGCCACGTCGCGAACTCCAGCAGCAGCTCCCCGCGCTGCCGGTCGCCGGTCGCCGCCTCCCGCACCCCCGCGGCCACCGCGCGGTACAGCGTCCAGTCGCGGAGCCGGTCGCGGTCCACCTCCAGCGAGTCGGCCAGCTTCGCCACCCGGCGGCGGGTCGCCGCGGCGGCCCCCGACCCGGCCGCCAGATCCTCGAAACGGTCCAGAACCAGCGCCGCCAGGTCGTACGCCCGCTCGCCCACCACCGGCGCGGGGCCGATGGCCAGCCAAGGGGTCCGCTCCCCGGCCAGCACCTTGCCCTGCCGGAAGGCGCCGTGCAGCAAGAACTCCTCCGTGGCGCCGGACGGCAGGTCGCGGCGGAGGCCGATCGCCTGCTCCACCAGCGGGGCAGCCGCGCTGACGACCGTGCCCGCCGCGTGCAGCGCCGCGACCGCCTCGTCCGTGCGGCCGGACAGCGTCGCGAAGGGGTGCCCGTCGCCCGGCGGCACCCACAGGCGCCGTACCGTTCCTGCGGCCTCCAGGAGCGCCTTTGCCTCCGGCAGCGAGCGCAGCGACACCGCGCCCTGCAACCGCTCCAGCAGCAGCGCGCCATCGGTGTCGGCCGACCGCAGCAGGCGCACCGCGCCCCAGCCGTCCCACCGGCGCAGGGCCGCGGCCTCGTGCGCGGGCGTGCGGCCCGGCACGGGGAACTTGAGCGCCGCCGGTGTCCCGTCCGGCAGGCGGACGAGCGCGACCAGACTGCCGCGGCCCCCGGGGGTGTCCACCCTCTCCAGCGTCAACTCCCAGGCGTCCAGCCGCTGCTGAACCACCGTCGGCAGCGCGGCCAGCCAATCCCGTACGGGGGCGGCCGGGTCGCTGCCCAGGGAGTTCACCAACCGCTGCGGCGGTTCGACGGGTGCGGTTGCCATGCCTTCGCTGTCCCTTTCCTGGGAGGTGGCCGGGGTCCGGTGGTCGGGCCGGGGGCGGCCCGGTGGTCAGAGTGCGTTCGCGGATGCGCTCGCGGACGGCGAAGAGGGGCTGGCCGCGGCCCGTTCCGCGAGCCCAGGGAAGGCTACGCCGCTGCCGCGCCAGCGCACCGCGCGCACTGCCGCCTCACGGAGTGCGGCGGCGGCCTCCTCGCGGCCGGCCTTGCCGCCGTCGCGCACGAGGTCCGCGTAGACGGCGGCGACGCGGTCCTCCAGATCGGCGGCGAGGCGGGTCGCGGCGGCGGCGTCCGGCACGGGGAAGGGCAGCTCGTACGCGGCGGCTGCGGGGTGGGGTTTGCCGCCCAGGTCGCGGACGGTGCGGCGGAGGGCGTCGCGGCGGGCGCGGTGGGCGTCGTAGGCGGCGCGGGCCTCTGTGCGGCGGGCCTCGGTGATACGGCCGCCGACTACGCCGTAGCCGTAGACGGCGGCGTGTTCGGCGTCTAGGGCGGCCTGGGTGGCGGTGAGTTCGGGGTGGGGCGGGGGCATGGGGCGGCCTTTCGGGGTGGTCGGGGACCGGCTGGGGTGGGTGCTTGGTGTTGGTGGGTGGGGGTGGGTCGGAGGGGCCGCACCGGGTCGTCTCCTCGACGCATGTGCCCTTGGGTAGATCG